>NZ_JBWMBB010000009.1:0-284815 GCF_056521305.1 Rhodoferax sp. RT4P68 | reverse complement strand
GAGGTTTGTGTAATCTCCGTCATGACTTCCCCTTTCCATTTAGGTTGACTTCCGCAACGTCAATCTTGGTGCCTCGACACCGTCTCAGGACTGGGGAAGTCCCTTCGTATTCGCTGCGTAGAGCACACCATCGTCGTGGTCCGTCAGCGCCGCTCGTTGCCGTTCAGCACAACGCGCCGTGGTCAGGGTCGAGGGTATCGGGTGGCCCCTGCAGCGAAATAAAGGAGGAGCCTGGGCCGCCTGCGGCCCTGGCGGGGGACATTCGCGGAAGGGGCCACCCGGTGGCCTCGGCCCGCGCCCCACACCGTGACCCGACCACTGTCACAGCGCATACCCAGGCGACGTGCGCCGTGGACAACTGACATGAGCAAGCAGTCCTCAATCCCCACCCGCTGGATGCAACACCGCCTCGCCTGGCCCCTGGTCACGCTGGCCATCCTGCTCGCCGTCAACGCCGCCCTCAACCCCGGCTTCCTGCGCATCGAATGGCGCGAGGGCCACCTCTACGGCAGCCTGATCGACATCCTGAACCGCGCCGCGCCGCTGATCTTGGTATCGCTGGGCATGACGCTGGTGATCGCCACGCGCGGCATCGACATCTCGGTGGGCGCGGTGGTCGCCATCAGCGCCGCCGTTGCGGCCTGGGCGATTGGCGGCAACGTGGATGGCACGGCGCGCTTCGGTCTGCCGCTGGCGGTTGCGGCTGCCGTGGGTGCGGCGCTCATCTGCGGACTGTGGAACGGCGTGCTGGTCGCTGGTGTGGGCATGCAGCCCATCATTGCCACGCTGATTCTGATGGTGGCGGGGCGCGGCATCGCGCAACTCATCACCGACGGGCAGATCCTCACGGTCTACCACAAGCCCTTCTTCTTTCTCGGCGGGGGTTATCTACTGGGCCTGCCGTTTTCGGTGTTCGTCGTGGCGGCCGTGTTCGGCCTGCTGTACCTGGCCGCCACGCGCAGCGCGTTGGGGCTGTTCATCCAGTCGGTGGGCATCAACCCCACGGCCGCGCGCGTGGCCGGCGTGCAGAGCAGGCGACTGGTGCTGGGCGCCTATGTGGTCTGCGGGCTGTGCGCGGGGCTGGCGGGCTTGCTCATCAGCTCCAACATCAAGAGCGCCGACGCCAACAACGCCGGCCAGTTGCTGGAGCTGGACGCGATCCTGGCCGTGACCCTGGGCGGCACGCTGCTGACGGGCGGGCGCTTCAGCCTGGTGGGCAGCGTGATCGGCGCGCTGATCATCCAGACACTGACCTACGCCATCTATTCGCTGGGTGTGCCGCCCGAGATCAACCTGGTGGTCAAGGCCGTGGTGGTGTTCGCCGTGATGCTGCTGCAGTCGGCGGAGTTCCGCACCATGCTGCGCACCCTGGCTGTGCGGCCGGCGGAAGGAGCGCGATGAGCAGCGTGCCCGCACCGCACATGGCGCCGGCAACGGGCGCGCCGCGCTTCGACCCCAAGTACCTGCCGCTGGCCGCCACCGTCTCGCTGTTCATGGCCGTGGCCACGCTCGGCGGCCTGCGCTACGACGGCTTCTTCTCGGCCCAGGTGTTCCTGAACCTGCTGATTGACAACGCCTTCGTGCTGGTGGTCGCCATCGGCATGACGTTCGTAATCCTCACTGGCGGCATCGACCTGTCGGTGGGCTCGGTCATCGCGCTGACCACCATGGTGTCGGCCGCGCTGGTCGAGCGGCACGGCTGGAGCCCTGCGGCCACCATCCCGTTGGTGCTGGTGATGGGCACGCTCTTCGGCGGCTTCATGGGGCTGTTGATCGAGCGCTTCCGCTTGCAGCCCTTCATCGTCACGCTGGCCGGCATGTTCCTGGCGCGCGGGCTGTGCTACCTCATCAGCATCGACTCGATCAGCATCGGCAACGAGGCGTACAGCGATCTTGCGCAGATCCGCATTCCGTTAGGGGGCGAGACCTCGCTGTCGCTCTCTGCGGTGATCGCGCTCGTGGTGTTGCTGCTCGCCATCTTCGTCGCGCACTGCACGCCGTTCGGCCGCACGGTCTACGCCATCGGCGGCAACGAACAGTCGGCCCGGCTCATGGGCCTGCCGGTGCGGCGCACGCTGGTCGGCGTGTACGCGCTGTCGGGCTTTTGCTCGGCGCTGGCCGGCGTGCTGTTCACCTTCTACATGCTGTCGGGCTATGGCCTGCATGCGCTGGGGCTGGAGCTGGACGCGATTGCCGCGGTCGTCATCGGCGGCACGCTGCTGTCGGGCGGTGTCGGCTACCTCGCAGGCACGCTGTTCGGCGTGCTGATGCTGGGGATCATCCAGACCCTCATTGCCTTCGACGGCACGCTCAGTTCGTGGTGGACGCGCATCGTCGTGGGCGCGCTGCTGTTCGTGTTCTGCCTGCTGCAGCGCTTCATCACCGCGCGCGGCCCCAACCGGTGACAACTCCATGACGAAGAAACTGCGCTCCACCGAATGGTTCGGCACGGCCGACAAGAACGGCTTCATGTACCGCAGCTGGATGAAGAACCAAGGCATCCCCGACCACGAGTTCGACGGCCGGCCCATCGTCGGCATCTGCAACACCTGGTCGGAGCTGACGCCCTGCAACGCGCACTTCCGCAAGATCGCCGAGCACGTCAAGCGTGGCATCTCCGAGGCCGGTGGCTTCCCGGTCGAGTTCCCGGTGTTCAGCAACGGCGAATCGAACCTGCGGCCCACCGCCATGCTGACGCGCAACCTGGCCAGCATGGACGTGGAAGAGGCCATCCGCGGCAACCCCATCGACGCGGTGGTGCTGCTGACCGGCTGCGACAAGACCACGCCTGCGCTGCTGATGGGCGCGGCCAGCTGCGACATCCCGGCCATCGTGGTGACGGGCGGGCCGATGCTGAACGGCAAGCTGGAGGGGCGCAACATCGGCTCGGGCACGGCGGTGTGGCAGCTGCATGAGTCGTTGAAGGCTGGCGAGATCAACCTGCACCAGTTCCTCGCGGCCGAGGGTGGCATGAGCAGGTCTGCCGGCACCTGCAACACCATGGGCACGGCCTCCACCATGGCGTGCATGGCCGAGGCGCTCGGCACCTCGCTGCCGCACAACGCGGCGATCCCGGCGGTCGATGCACGGCGCTATGTGCTGGCGCAGATGTCGGGCGCGCGCGCCGTGGCCATGGCGCGCGAGGGGCTCACGCTGTCGAAGATCCTCACGCGCGAAGCCTTCGAGAATGCGATCCGCGTCAACGCCGCCATCGGCGGATCGACCAACGCGGTGATTCACCTGAAGGCGATTGCCGGGCGCATCGGCGTGCCGCTCGAACTGGAAGACTGGACGCGCATCGGCGCTGGAACGCCCACCCTGGTCGACCTGATGCCCTCGGGCCGCTTCCTGATGGAGGAGTTCTATTACGCCGGTGGCCTGCCCGCCGTGTTGCGGCGCCTGGGCGAACACGGCCTGCTGCCGCATCCCGACGCGCTCACAGTCAACGGCCAGACGATCTGGGACAACGTGCAGGACGCGCCCAGCTACGACGACGAGGTCATCCGCCCGCTGGCCAACCCGCTGATCGCCGACGGCGGCATCCGCATCCTGCGCGGCAACCTGGCGCCGCGTGGTGCGGTGCTGAAGCCCTCGGCCGCCACGCCCGCTCTTTTGCAGCACCGTGGCCGCGCCGTGGTGTTCGAGAGCCTGGAGCACTACAAGGAGCGCATCGTTGACGAGTCGCTGGACGTGGACGCCGACTCGGTCCTCGTGCTCAAAAACTGCGGCCCCCGCGGCTATCCCGGCATGGCCGAGGTCGGCAACATGGGCTTGCCGCCCAAGTTGCTGCGCCAAGGCATCAAGGACATGGTGCGCATCTCGGACGCACGCATGAGCGGCACGGCCTATGGCACGGTGGTGCTGCATGTGGCGCCCGAGGCTGCAGCCCATGGGCCGCTGCTGGCCGTGCAGGACGGCGACTGGATCGAGCTGGACTGCGCGGGCGGCCGGCTGCACCTGGACATCACCGATGACGAACTCGCTCGCCGCCTGGCCGCGCGCGCCGAGCAGGCTGCCGCCGAGGCCAAACCCTCGCGCGGCGGTTACCAGGGCTTGTATGTGCAACACGTGCTGCAGGCCGACGAGGGCTGCGACTTCGACTTCCTGGTCGGCTGCCGCGGTGCCGACGTGCCACGCCATTCGCATTGAAATAAGACCGCCGCGTTCAGCGGTCGCTCCCCCGCCCGGACACCCCCGCATCTGAAACACCGATGGAGACTTTGTGATGACTTCCCCCCGCTACCAAGGCGTCTTCCCCGTCGTGCCCACGACCTTCAAAGAAGACGGCAGCCTGGACCTTGCCAGCCAGAAGCGCTGCGTCGACTTCATGATCGACGCCGGCTCGCACGGCCTGTGCATCCTGGCCAACTTCTCCGAGCAGTTCCTGATCGCCGACGATGAGCGCGAACTGCTCACGCGCACCGTGCTCGAGCATGTGGCCGGCCGCGTGCCGGTGATCGTGTCGACCACGCACTTCAGCACCAAGGTCTGCGCCGAGCGCAGCCGCCGCGCGCAGGACATGGGCGCAGCCATGGTGATGGTCATGCCGCCCTACCACGGCGCCACCTTCCGCGTGGGCGAGCCGCAGATCCATGCGTTCTACGCCGGCGTGTCGGACGCGATCGACATTCCGATCATGGTGCAGGACGCGCCGGCCGCCGGCACGCCGATGTCGGCCGCGTTCCTGGCACGCATGGCGCAGGAGATCGAGCACCTGAGCTACTTCAAGATCGAGACGGCGGGCGCCGCGAGCAAGCTGCGCGAGCTGATCCGCCTGGGGGGTGACGCCATCGAAGGCCCGTGGGACGGCGAGGAGGCCATCACGCTGATCCCCGACCTGGACGCCGGTGCCACCGGTGCCATGACGGGCGGCGGCTACCCCGACGGCATCCGCCAGATCATGGACCCGTACATGGCCGGCAACCGCGAAGAGGCGGTCGCGCAGTACACGCGCTGGCTGCCGCTGATCAACTACGAGAACCGGCAGGCCGGGTTCCTCGCCGCCAAGGCGCTGATGCTGCAAGGCGGCGTGATCGATTGCGACCTGCCGCGCAGCCCCTGGCCCGCCATGCACCCGGAGGTGCGCAAGGGATTGCTGGAGACGGCGCGTCGGCTCGATCCGCTGGTGTTGCGCTGGGGGTCGTGAGGGCGGCACAGCGTCCCCCAAACGGTGGATGTCCGTTGCCCCCACGCGTTGACGCGTGTCGCAACGCGTCGCTATAAAGAGACTCATCACTCTCTGGGGTATCGATGCCATCACCGAATGTGTTGACCGGCCTGCTCGATGCCCTGGACCTGCTGCTCACGCCCCAGGCCGCAGGCGATCACCCGCTGACGGCGCTGCTCGATGAGTGGAAGAAGTTCTTCAAGGGCAGCGTGGCCGAGCCCACGGCGCAGGAGATCGCGGCCTGGCGTGCGCGGCTGGCCACCATGGTGGCCATGCCCGATCGCACCGGCGAGCTGCAGTTGCTCAAGGAGGCCAGCCTGCACCCGTTGCTGGGCCTGACGCTGGTGGCCGCGGCCATTCCGCACATCGCGGTGCGGCAGGTGCAGAGCAGCTGGTCGCAGATGTTCGTGGAGGAGGGCGAGCACGGCATGCCGGCGGGCTGGGACATGGCGCGGCTGACAGCGCCCGGCGTGGGCAACGGTGCAGGCGGGCGCGACACCAAGTACCTGATTTTCAGCGACATCCACCGCGACGACGCCAGCGACGATGTGGGCGATCTGCGGACCGGCTCCATCGACCACTTCAAGGGCAATGCCGCGCTCTACCAGCGCATCCTGGACCACGCCATCACCAACGGCTACACCGTGTTGGAGGCCGGCGATTGCGAAGAGCTGTGGTTCGTGCGCGATGCTGCCGCCTACCCGAGCAGGACGGTCGGCACCCAGCAGGTGCTGGACATCGAGGCCAAGATGCGCGCCATCGTGGCCAGCCACCCGGGCGTCTATGACCGGCTGCGCCAGCTGCACCACGACGGGCGCTATGTGCGCATCCAGGGCAACCATGACTCGTTCCTGAAGCAGGTGGGCGCGGACGACAGCGTGGGCCAGGTGCTCAAGGCGCGCATGGACGCGGGCGCACCGGCCGGCGTGGCGCCGTTCAAGATCTGGGACTGTGCCGTGATCGAGGGCATCAAGACCATGCAGGAGCACACCGGGCTGGACGTGCTGGGCGAGCTGGGCGACTTCGCCGCCGGGCAGCTCAACGCGCAGGGCCTGGCCACCACGCTCATGAGCGGGCGCCTGGGCATGGACGCGAACGACTACACGGCCAGGCGCCGCATGCTGGTCTGCCACGGCCACCAGTTCGACCCCTGGAACTGCCCGGACAACGAGATCCTGGGCCTGTTGATCTCCAACACCGTGGGCACCATGGCCGACCGGTGGATGGACCCGCTGCTGGACGCGCGCGGCTTTGCGCTGCAGGGCAACCCGCTGGTCGACTTCGGCGACATGCTGGCCGCGATGCCGGTGTTCGACTCCTGGCCGGGCGAGCAATCGGCCGTGCAGTTTGCGCACCGCATCCAGCACATGCCGAACGCCGGGCGCACGTTCAGCGACAACCTGATGTTCAGCGAATCGGTGCCGGCGCTGTGGGGCGCCTTCGGCCTGGCGCTGAACCACCGCAACGCCCAGGGCACGCTGGTCACGCCGGCGCAGAGCCGCGCCTCGCTCGATCTGCTGGACCCGGTGGAGCTGATGACCTACCTGGACCGGCACCACTTCCACCAGATCTGCATCGGCCACACGCACGCGCCGCACAGCCAGCCGTACTGGACGCTGGACAGCGTCTCCAAGGTCGTCAAGCCGCTCACGCCGGTGATCGACGCGATCAAGCTGCTGCTGCCGATGGAGCCGCGCATCAAGAGCGGCTACTTCAACTCCGGCACTTCGGGCTGGATGGAGGGCGTGGTCTGGGCCATCGAGATCGGCACCTCGGGCCAGGCGCGGCTGGTGTTCTGGACACGCAATTCGATCCAGCCCGAAACCATGGACTGGGAGCTGCAGGCGCTGCCGCCGGCGCTGAAGCAGCAGCTGGCCCAGTCCGTCGCGGCGGCGCTGCAGGTGGCGATCAACACGGCGGACCAGACGGCCGACGCCATCCTGGCCGCGTTGCGCCAGCGGCTGGAGGCGCTGAACATGTCGGCCGAGGCCATCGCCCAGGTGCTGAACCATGCCGCCGTGCTGCCGCTGCAATCGATGGCGCTGGCGCTGGTGTCCAAGGCCGGCCGGCTGCCGGACCAGGCGCAGGCCAGCCGGCAGTGGGTGCTGGAGGAGGTCAGCGCCAAGCTGCGCAAGGCCGGTGAGTTGCTGGACGAAGGCGCCGCTGCGCTCGGCACGCAAATGGACAAGCTGCGGGCCTTCGGTGCCGACGTGCTGCTGTCCGTCAAGCGGCGCGCGCTCGGCGGTTTTGCCGATCCGGAGGAGCGCGAGAGCTTCAGCATCCGCGCGCCCATCGCGCCGGCCGTGCAGGCGCGGCTGGCCAGGCTGCAGACGCTGTTCACGGGCATGGGCCTGGCCGAGGGGCCGGCGCTGTGCCATGCGGCGCTGGCGCTATCGGTGTTCGACCAGTTCCCACGCAGCATGCCGTTCTTCACGACCATGCGTGGGCCGCTGGACAAGGGCACGGCCGTGCTGTCCAGCCCCACGCCGGTGCTGCAGGCGCTGCTGTGTTCGCTGTGGAACTACCCCGTCTTCGGCACGCCGGTGGAGGTGCCCCGTGTGCGCATGCGGGCGAGTTTCAGCGTGAGCGGGAACATGGCCCATCTGACGGTCGAGATCAGCACCGACGCACCTCCGGTCCTCGTGTCCTGACGATCGCCCCCCAGTGGCCATCTCCTTCGAACTCGACCCGGTCGTCCAGGACGTCGCGCTGGCCCTGGGCATCTGCACGCCGCAGGGCAGCGGCGCGACGCTGAACACGGCCTTCTTCAGCGACCCCTGGCGCCAGGTGCGCGGCATCTTCGCCAATGGGCCGCAGCGTGCGGCGCTGGTGTCGGCGCTGGGCCGGCTGCTGGCCACCGGTGAGCCGCTGCTGCGCCCAGAGGCCGGCGCCGGCCCGCGCAACGCCTACCCGCTGCTGCAGCCGGACGCGCCGGGGCAGATCTACCTGGTCGTCACGCGCGAGGGGCCGTCCACGGCGGCGGCCATGCGCCTGTCGGTGCTGGCCGAGGTGGCTGTGGCCGGCGGTGGCCCGGCGGCCGAGCTGGAGATCGCGCTGGTGGCGGCCGACGCCAACGGCATCCGCCCCGTGGCCGCCAGCCGCGCGCACCCGCTGCGCGTGGAGGCCAGCACGCCGGTGTCGGCCGACGGCGCGCGCCTGGTCGCCAGCCTGCTGCTGGTGGCCGACCCGCTGGACGCCAGCCGGCTGCGCGTGCGCCTGACCGGGCTGGCCGAACCGACGGCGCAGCTGGAGGTCGACGTGCTGGCCGCCACGCCGCCGATGGCGCAACTCGTCTCGCTGCTGCTGCACCTGCTGCTGGCGCAGATCGACGCGCAGGCCCCCATCGCCGTGCGCCGCGCCGCCGCCGCCGTGCCCACGCTGCTCGGCCTGGCGCCCGGCCTGCCGCCGTTGCCGGTGGGCGAGCTGGCGCGCGACGCGGGCGCCATGCGGCGTTGGCTGGCGGCGCTGTTCACCGGCCGCACGGCCACGGGCGACTCGACGCTGGTCGTCTGGTTCGGCGCCATCGGCAAACTGCTCGGCGCGCCGGACCTGGTGCAGCCGCTGCCCCAGGGCACGCCGGAAGATCCGGTGCTGCTGCAGTTGCTGGCGCCGGCCAACAACGTGCCGGGGATCAGCCTGTCGGCCGCTGTGCGGCGTGAGGCCGGCGATGGCAGCGCCTGGCTGGTCATCGGCCTGCGCGCGCAACTGGTGGCCAGCGGCGTGGCCGATGCGGCATTGCGGGCTGACGCCACGGTGCTGGCGCTGCCGCTGCAGGGCCAGCTGCCGGCCACCGTGCTGGAGCGGCTGGACCTGCGGCTGGACGCCACGGCCAGCGGCGCGCCGTTGGTGGACGCTGCTGCCCACGCCGGCTTTGGCGTGCGCGCACTGCGGGCGGGCCTGAGCCTGCGCCCCCAGCCCGGCGGCGCCGCGCCGCAGGTGGTGCCGCTGCTCGAATTGCTGGATGTGTCCGTCCTGGTGGCCGGCAGCACGCGCCAGTTCGCGCGGCTCGACTTGACCGACGCCGGCGCGCTGGGCAACGCGGCCGAAGCCGTGCTGGGTGACCTGCTCGACCAGGCCCTGCCCGGTGCCACGGCCGTGGCGCAGGCCGTGCGCACCTTGCTCGGCCTGGGCCGCACGCCGGGGCTGGACACGGCCCTGCTGGCCAGCGCGCCCACGCAGGCCATCGGCGCCTACTACCGCGCGCTGCTCGCCACACCAGATGGTTGGAAGCCCGTGCTCCTGGCGCTGGCCGCGCTGCTGGGCGACGACACGCTGCCCACCGTCGCCGGCACCGGGCAGGTCGACAGCCCGTGGACCGTGCCGCTTTTGAAGTTCGCCGCCCCCAGCACCGCACCGGCCGGTGCCATGGCGCTGCAGTTGGCGCTATGGGACAGCGGCGATGCCGCCACCCCCGTGTTCACGCTGGCGCTGCGCGCGGCGGGCCAGTTGGACGTGGTGGGCCGCGCGCGGCTGGACGTGCAATTGATCGAGGCCGCGCTGCAGGCCGATGGGCAGGGCGCGGTGCGCTGGCTCGGCGGCATCACGACTGGCGTGCGGCTGCTGCCGCCGACGGCGCAGCCCACGCTGGACGGCATCTCGCTGCGGGCCGACGGCGCCCGGTTCGATCTGCGCTGGCAGCCGGCCCGGCCCGTCGCCGTGGCCGCCAGCCTGGACGGCCTGCGCCTGGTGTTGCACGACGAGACGGTGGACCTGGGCGCGCTGCGCCTGCCGCTGCCCGCTGGCGGCTTCGACCCTGCGGCAGACGACCTGGGCCTGGGCGTCGACGCCGCCGCACTCTGGCGGTCACTGCAAAGCCTGCTGGCGCAGCGCGCCGTGGCGCTGGGCGGTCCGCAGGCCGGTGCGCTGCTGGCGCTGGTGGGCCTGGCCGATCTGCAAGGGCAGGGCGGGGCGGTGCGCTTGCCACCCCTGCCGCTGCCGCCCGGTGGCCTGCCGGCCCTGCTGGCCGACCCGCTGGCAGCAGCACGCGCCTGGCTGGCAGCGCTGCTGACGGCGGACACCACGCGCGACGCCGCCGCGGCCTGGCTGCAGCAGATCGCCATGCTGCTGGTCGACACCTTCGACCTCGACGCCGACGCGCTGCCCGCCATCCCCGGCGGTGGCAGCCCGCAAGACCCCTGGGCGCTCGCCGTGGGCGACGACAGCGCCGCACTCGCCGCCACGCTGTGGCTGGCGCCCGCCGGCCCGCCGCGCGCCTGGGCCACGCCCACACTGGCCCGGCTGGGCGGGGACGAATTGACGGCCGACGACGTGCTGGCCGCAGCCGACGCACTGCGCGGCCACGCGCCCTGGCTCGGCCCTGCGCTGCACGGCCATGCGCCAGCCACCGCCGCCGTGCAACTGCAGGCATTGGATGCCGCCCTGGCCGGCAGCGACGGCCTGCTGCCGCTGGGCCTGGCCACGCCCATCGGCGATGCCTGGACGCTGGGCACGCCCGTCATGGCGGCCCACCACCGCCTGCCGCGCCACCCCGAGGCGGTCACGCAGGTGCGAGCGCGCATCACCACGCTGACCACCGGCCTGCCCGCCGGCGGCTGGACGGTGCTGCTGCTCGCACCCCCGCTGGCCGGCACCGACGCCTGGGACGCCTTGCTGCAGGGCGTGCCCGCCACCGAACAGGCCCGCGTCAGCCTGCGCGTGCCCGGCGTCGCGCCCGAGCTGGTCGACCTGCAGGCCATCCCGTCGGCCCCCTGGCTCGTGGTCGACACCGCCGACGACGGCACCGGCACGCGCGCCAAGGCCCGGCAGGCGCTGGAGCGCGTGGTCGATGCCGTGCTGCGCGTGCGGCCCGGCGTGCGCATCGTGCTGGTCGGCCACTCGTATTGCGGCCTGGTCGCGCGCGCCGTCGCCGCGCGCCGCGCGCAGGCGGTGGCCGGGCTCATCACGCTGGCCGCGCCGGTCGGCGCCGGTGACCCGCTGGCGCTGGACGATGCGGCCGCCACCGCCACCGCCACCACCGCGCTCGGCCCCGCGCTGCGGCTGCTGCAGGCGCTGGCGCCGAACGGGCTGGCCGCGACCGTGGCACCGGCCCTGGCCGATGCCTGTGCGCTGCTGGCCGACCAGTTGCAGGGTGGCGCCGCGCCGGGCGTGGGCGCCGCTCGGCCTCCCCTATCGGCATGGCGCCGCCCGCCCGGCATGGGGCCGCTGCCGGCCACGCTGCCGGCCTTGAACATCGTGGCGCTGGCCGGCGATGCGCCTCTGTGCACGGCCCTGGCCCGCACGCTGGTGCGCGACGTCAATGCGCTGCCGCTGCCGGCCGCGCCCACGCACCTGTGCTGGGGCTTGCGGCTCGGCTTGGCGTTGCCGGCCGCTGTGGCGGGCGAGGTGCAGGTCGACGCGCGGATTGGCTTGGCGCTGGGCTCCGTCGCGTTCGCCAGCGGGCAGGTGCAGGCGGGGGTGGGGGCGCTGGATTTCGAAGCGCGGCTGCAGCGCCCTGGCGGCTGGTTGCTCGGCGGGCCAGGCGCCGGCGCCGCACAGCCCGCCAGCGTGCGTTGGGCTGCTTTCACCGGCGCACTGCCTGCAGGCGCCACGCAGCCGCAGCTGGGCATTGCTCTGCACGACGCCAGCCTGCAGCGCCTCACCATCGCCCTGGCCACGCTGGACGACGCGGCCACACCCGGCTTGCTCGACCTGCTGGTCCGCACGCTGGACAGCGGCCTCGCCACCAACGGCCCGTTGGACAAGCTGCTGGGCCTGCTGGCCACGCTCGGCATGCTGCGTCGTCGGACGAGCACCGTGCCGGCCGCCGTGCTGGCAGATGGCCTGCAGTCGCTGCGCGACGACGCGATGGCCCGCCTGCGTGCCGAACTGCCAGCCTTGCTCGACACCGCTGGCGGCCTGCTCGGCTGGCAGCGCGCGCCCGGCGCCCTCGCCACCGGCGGCCCCTGGCTGCGCACGCTGGCACCGCTGCCCGTCGAGTGCTTGATCGAGACCGCGCCCTGGCGCATCCGCGTGCGCACCACGGGCGCCGGCCTGGCGCTCGGCCCGGTCGCGCGGCTGCAGGTCGACGCCAGCTTGCCGCTGGCCGGTGGCGCCGCGCGCTGCAGTGCCAGCCTGGTGCTGCCGGGGGCCACGCTGTCGTGCGGCGGCCCCGGCCAGCCGCTGCAGGCGCAACTGGCCGGCATGGCCGCGCCGGTCGCGCTGGCACCGGCCGACCCGGCCCTGGCCCGACTGCTGGCCGAAGCCGTGCCCATGGCCCTGGTGCAGGCGGCCATGTCGCTGCTGCTGGAGCAAAGCCTGCAGGGCACGGCCCGCATCGCACCGCTGGGCCGCTTGCTGCGCGACCCGGGTGGCTGGCTGGCCGACACCTTGTCCGACGCCGCCGCTGCGCTGCAACCCAGCCGTGTGCAGTCGCTGCTGCAGTCCCTGGCCGCGCTGGTCGGCCTGCAGACCGAGGCGGGCGGCGCCGTGCTGCTGCCCGGCGGCCTGCGCCTCTCGGCTGTCGATGCAGGCGGTCGCCTGCGCCTGGCGCTCGCCAGTGCCGCGCCCATTCCGTTGTGGACCACCGGCACCACCCCCGCCACGCTGGACCTGGCACTGCAACTGGACATCGACGGTAGCCGCCAGCCCACGCCCGGCGGCGCGCTGCGGCTGCGCCTGCCGCTGCCCGCGCCATCGCCCTGGGGCGTGCTCGATCTGGCGCTTGGCGGCGATGCCCAGGGCCTGCGCCTCAGTGTGGCCACCGACACCGGCATCGCCGTGCAGCTGCTGCCCCAGGTGGCGGGGCTGGACACCTTGCTGAGCGGTGCCGTCACCGTCGGCACCACGCAACTGCTGCCGCTGGTGCTCGACCGCCTGGCCGCCGCGCTCCACACGCGCCAGCCGCGCCCGGCCGCGCTCGACGATGCGCTGGCCGTGGCCACCGCGCTGGGCCTGCACGATGCAAGTGCAGCCATTGGCGCCGGCTTTGCCGCGCGCGCGCAGGCCATCGGCGCGTTTGCGCAGCAGGTCGCGACCGGGCAGCTGCAGACGCTCGCGCCCGCCATCGGCACGGCGCTGGCCACCTTGCTGGGCCGGCTGTTCGGCGCCAACGTCACGCCGGCCACCGGCCCGGGCCAGGTCGGCCTGTTGCTGGCCGGTGTCAGCGGTGGCAGCGTGGCCGTGGCGGCAGACTTCAGCCAGCAGCCCATCGGCGTGCGCCTGCGCCTGCAGGACGTGACACTCGGCGCCGTGCGTTTCTCAGCCGACCTGGGCCTGGTGCTGGCCGGCACGCAGACCACGCTGCAGGCCAGTGTGGTGCTGTCGGCTGCCATCGACACGGGCGCCGGCCTGGTGCTGCAGCCGGGCTTCGCGGCTGGCCTGCAGATCGGTGCCGACGTGCGCATGAAGCTCGACTTTCTGCCGCTGCCCGACGGCACGGCCCGCATCGTGCTGGCGCCGCAGCCCGTGCCGCCGACGCCGGCCGATCTGCTCAAGCTGGCCGAGGCCTGGCTGCTGCCATTGGCCGGCACGCTGCTGCTGCGCGAGGCCCACGCAGTGCTCAGCCAGCCGCTGTGGACCGGCAGCTCCAAGACCATTGCCGACCTGGTGGTGGCCGCCGGCCTGGCCGCGCGCGAGACCGATGGCCGGCTGCGCATGCTGACGCCGCTGCCCACGCCGCTGCAGTTGCTGCGCGGCCTGCTCGACGGACTGGCCGGCGCCCAGGTGCCGTTGCCGGGCAATCTTGCGCTGGCCCTGGTGACCGATGCGCGCCAGCGCTACGGCCTCTCGTTGCGCGGCGCGCCGCAGCTGGGCATCGGCGACTACGCGCTGACGCTGCAGATGGGCCTGCCGACCAACATGGCCGACGCCATGGAATGGGACGGTGCCGACGGCCTGGGCCTGCTGCTGCTGGACATGTCCAACCCCGCGCAGCCGGCCTTCAACCCCGTGCTGCGCCTGGGCGGCCTGGGTGCGCGCTTCGGCAAGGCCGACGCCACCAAGCCGCTGATCGACGTGGGCGGTTTTCGCCTCGGCGCCATCGGTGCCTACATGGCGGCCGACCTGGAGCTGATGGGCACCAACGCGCCGCGCCTGGCCGGGCAGACGCCGCAGGACCAGCGCGTGCTGGGGGCCGTGGAGTTGACCGGCCTGGGGCTGGTCATCGCACCGGGCGGCAATGAAAACCCGGTGGCCGGCTCGCTGGTCAAATCCGACGGCGCAGGCGGCGACAGCGCACCAGCGAACCCGCCGTTCGACCTGATGGTGGGCTCGTCGGCGCAGGCCGGTGGCGGCATCACGGTGCGCTTCGGTGGCGAGCCGGCGCTGCGCATCGCCATCCGCAAGCAGTTTGGCCCGCTGTACCTGGAAGAGATCGCGCTGCTGTACAAGCCGCGCCTGCCGGGCTCGGGCCTGGTCGGCATCGGGCTGGATGCGTCGATCGCACTGGCCGGCCTGAAGGTGCAGGCCGACAACCTGAGCCTGTTCGTGCCCCTCGACCGCCCCGGCGAGCTGGAGCGCTGGGAGCTGGACTTGTCAGGCCTGTCCGTCAGCTACCAGGGCTCGGGGCTGAAGATCATGGGCGCTCTGCTCAAGGCCCAGCTGCCCACGACGGTCGAATACCGCGGCTCGCTGTCGGTCGAGGTGGCGGGCTACGGCCTGTCGGCCATCGGCGCCTATGCGCGGCCCACCGATGCGGCCGGCGAATACACCTCGCTGTTCCTCTTCCTGGCCGTGTCGGCGCCGCTGGGCGGGCCGCCGTATCTGTTCATCACCGGTGTGGCGGCGGGCGCGGGTGTGAACCGCCGGCTGCTGACACCACGCGACCCGGCGGCCATCCCCGGCTTCCCGCTGGTGGCGGCCATGACGCCGGGCGCCGACCCCGACCCGATGGCGCAACTGCAGCGCATCGGCACCGACATCCCGCCGCAGCGCGGCGCCTTCTGGTTCGCGGCGGGCATCAAGTTCTCGACCTTCGAGCTGCTCAAGACCACCGCGCTGGTGACGGTGGCGGTGGACCGCGGCTTCGAGATCAGCCTGATGGGCCTGATGCAGCTGCAGCTGCCGCCGGTGGAGGAGGCCGCCATCCTGTCGGTGGAACTGGCGTTGGCCGCCAAGTACAGCACCACCGACCAGGTGCTGTCGCTCCGTGCGGGGTTGACGCGCAATTCATGGCTGATCAGCCGCGATTGCCAGTTGACCGGCGGCTTTGCCTTCGTCGTCTGGTTCGACCCGGCGCGGCCCGGTGTCCTGCTGTCCATCGGCGGCTATTCGAACAACTTCGACCCGCCGGACCACTACCCCGTGGTGCCGCGCGTGGGCTTCCACTGGAACGTGAAAGTTGAGGGTTTTCCGGGCGAGATCGTGGTCAAGGGCGAGACCTTCTTCGCGCTGACGCATGCCGCCGCGATGGTGGGCGGTGCGCTGGAGGTGAGCTTCCGCCTGGGGCCGGTGCGGGCCTGGTTCTCGGCCGCGCTGGACGTGATCATCTGGTGGGACCCGTTCGCCTACGTGGTCGACGCGCACATCGAGGTCGGCATCGAGCTGCGGCTGGAGGCCTGCGCCTTCGGCATCTGCATCAGCCTGCCGCCGCTGCGCATCAGCCAGGGCGCCTGGCTGCACCTGGAGGGGCCGCCGCTCAGCGGCAGCGTCTTGATCGACGTGGGCGTGGCGCGCTTCACCATCCCGTTCGGCACCACCGTGCCGCAGGCCTTCCGCACCTGGCTGGAGGTGGTCACGACCTACCTGGCGCCGCCGCCAGCGCAGGGTGCGACCGGGGCAACAGCCACGGCGGCGTCGGTGCTGAGTGGCGGGTTGCCGGCGCCGCAGCAAAGCTCGGGGCCGACCGACGGCAGCTTTGCCCGGCCCTGGCTTGTGGCGCCCGAGTTTTCGCTGCGCGTGGAATCGAAGATGCCGCTGTCCGCCTGGCGGCTGGAGCAGCGCGCCGAACAGGGCGCCGGCTTCGGCCCCAGCCACGTGCTGGCCGTTCCCTGCGGCCCGCAGTTGGGCGGCATGCGCGCTGTGCTGCAACTGGCCCTGGGCCGCCCGGCCGCCAACGGCGTTGACCGCACGCCGCTTGCGAGTGCGCAGCTGGACGCGGTGACGGTGCAGACGCGGCCTGGCAGCTTTCCCACCGCCGTGTGGGGCGGGCCGGGCCACGATTTCAATGCGCCGGCCGATGCCGCGCAAGACATGCTGCGCGCGCTGGGGGGGCTGGAACTGCGCAGCACCGTGGCCCTGCTGCCGACGCTGGCGCCGGCGGACCTGGTGCTGTCGGCGCTGGTGGATGAAGAGGCGCCGCTGGGCCTGCCGTTCCCGCCAGCGCCGGTACTGCCGGTACTGCCGGTGTCGGCGCCACGGGCCGGGGCGCGGGCGGCGGGCGCGGGAGATGCCGAGGCAGCTTCCAACGTGGCTGCGGGGGCCATGCCAGCCGCGACAGCCCGCACTGCCGGCCTGCCGTTGAACCTGAACGCCAACGTGAGCCCGAGCATGAGCACAACTGCCGCCGCGCCACCCGCGGCACCGCAGCTGGTCGCGCACCTGCGCGCACCGGCCAGCCCGCTGCCGGTGCGCGCGCCACCACGGCAGCCAGCACGTGCGCGCAGCGCTGCCGCGTCGGCCGAGGTCGTTGCGCCCCTGCCCGCCGGCGACGCGCAGCTGTGGCGACTGGCAGGCGATGGCACGCACGCGCTGCAGCTGCGCGGCGCGCCACGGCGGTTGACCGCCTTCGCCGGCAGCGGCGCGGTGCTGGCCGACGTGCAGGGGGCCGTCGGCAGCCAGGCCCTGCCGGCCGGTACGGCGGCGGTGCTGGTGTCTGACGCGCCCGCAGAAGGCCCGGCTGGCTGGGAGCTGGCCACGCCGCTGCTGCAGGCCGGCCAGGCCACGCTGATCGCACCGGGCGCTTGCCTGCTGCTGCCGCGGCCCTGGCAGGCGCGGGGGCGGCCAGGCGACACGGCGTTGCCGCGCCGCGTGGCGGCCAGCGCCCTGGCGGCCGAGATCGACGGCATCACCACGCGATTCGACAGTGCACCGACGAGCCTGCTGGTTCGGCTGGACCGCCACCAGGCCGGCGCGCGGATTGACCAGGTGCGCGTCGACGTGCACGGCGCCACGGTGGGCGAGCGCCAGGTCATCCGCCATGGCGCACGGGTCGAGCTGCTGTTCGCCATGCGGCCGCATGCGGGCGAGGTGGTCTCGGTCAAGGTCCAGCGCGGCGACGGCTGGCGCCTGGCCGGTGTGCTGGCCGGGCGCCGCGTGCAGGCGCGCTGGGCACGCCAGCTGTTCGACGAAAGGCATTGCCGGCTGACACCCGCACCCGCGCCCGCCAGCGCGGCGCCGCAGCCCGCGGCCAGCGTGGCCGTGCGGGCCACCCGACCAAGGAAGAAGACATGAGCCTCGACCTGCAGCCCCAAGCCAGAGCGCACCACCGGGTGTCAGGCCGCAGCGTTGGCTGCGCGCGCGGAGGTTTCGTATGAGCGATATGCCGGCCGTGGGCAGCATCCGCCTGTACGACGAGGCCCGGCCCAGCCTGCCGGCGGGCAACTACGTGCTGGAGAGCGCGCTGGCCATCGAGCAAGGCGGCGGCCCGCTGGACGCGCCGCCCGCGCACCGCATGTTCTTTTCGGTCGAGGCACCGCTGCTGCGGCTGGAGCCGGGCGATGTGGCCGACTGCCACCCGGCGCCGCAGGCACGCGGCAGTTTTGCCGACCAGCTGCCGCACGTGGTGCTGGGTCGGCGCAGCCTGCCGTGGGAACGCAGCGGCCCCGGCGGCATGCCGTGGCTGGCGCTGCTGGTCGTGGCGCAGGGCGAGGGCCTGGTCGAGGCCGGCACGGTGGCCGGCCTGCCGCAGCCTGTGCGGGCTGCGCTGGGCGCGCCCGACACCGCGCCCGCCACGCTGCTGCGCTGCAACAGCGGCCAGGTGCTGTACGACCTGCTGCCCGAGCGGGCCGAAGTGCCGCTCCTGACCCATGTGCGCCAGGTCAACCTGCGCGACAGCACGCTGGCCGGTGCCGATGACGACGGCTGGTTCGCCGTGGTCACGGCCAACCGGCTGCCGCTCTATACAGGCGAGGGCACGGCCTACACCGCCTGCCTGGTGTCGCTGCAGGCGCGCGACGACCTGTGGCTGCTGGACCGCAGCGCGCCGGCGCCGGCGCTGCTGGTGCTGCATGCCTGGCCGTTCACGAGCACGGCCACCGGCGGCACGTTCGAGGACATGATGCGCGCGCTGAGCGTGCAGGGCTTCGCGCTGCCGCAGGCGGCCGCCGACCCGGTTGCGCCGGCCCCTGTCGACGCAGCGGGCCGTGTGCCGCTGCAGCGCCGCGACCGGCGCGGCGAGCCGCACGACGTGCGCTACCGAGGCCCGTTGCGCGGGCTGGGCGAGCAGCCGTTCTCGGCGCAGGAAGCCGACATCTCGCGCGCCGCCGCCGTCGAGCTGGGCCGCCTGCTGGGCAACGCCGACGCGCGCTTCCTGCGCGAAGTCGTGGTCTGGCACCGCGCCGCCGAGGCGCGCGAACGCGGGCTGGTCAACCTCAAGCGCTTGCACGAGGCGCTGGCGCCGCTGCATGGGGAGGGGCCGATCCGTCCGGTGCGCCCGCGCGCGCTGGCCGGCGCCGTGTCCGAGGCGATCCAGCCCACGTCCATGAGCATGTCCGCGACCGCGACCGCGACCGCGGCCACGGACACGACCACGACCACGACCACGGCCACGGCCACGGCCACGGCCACGGCCACGGCCACGGCCACGGCCGCGACCACGCGCGCGGTGGCCAGCACGCTGTCGCAACACATCGCCGCGCGGCTGGCGGGCGACCTGCCGCGTGCCCGGCTGTGGCAGCGGCCGGACGAAGACAACAGGAGCCCGTCATGACACGCGGCGCCGACCTGTTGCGCCAGCGCCTGGCCACCTCCGGCCTGCTGGCTGCCGCTGCGCCCGTGGCGCGCAGCCTTGCACGCAACGCCGCGACAGGCGCAGCCGGTGCATCATCCGACGACGCCTTCGGCGGCGCGTCCAGCACCGCGCTACCAGCCTTCATCGCGCATTCGCTGGCCCGCTGGCGCCTGCTGCACGACATCCCCATCGCCTACCTGGTACCCGACACGGCGGCGCTGCTGCCACCCGAATCCATGCGCTTCTTTGCCATCGACGAGGCGTGGATGGAGGCCCTGACCGAGGGCGCGCTGATGGCCGGCGGCCGAGGCAGCCGCGAACTGGCGCACGCCCGCGACGCCCGGCCCCAAGCCGCCCACGAGGGCCGTGCGCTGCTGTCCGAAGTGCGCGCCGTGCGCCAGGGCCGGCTGGTGATCGGCGGCTTCGGCAAGCCCGCGCCGGCCGCGCCGGTGGCGGGCGGCCTGGTCACGGGCTTCCTGCTGCGCTCCGAGCTGGTCTCGCGCTGGCCCGGCATGGAACTGCGGGCCTGGGCCAGCGCCGATCCGCAGGACGTGCCGCCCGGCGCCGACCCGGCTGCGGTCGAAGCCGCGCGGCCCGATCTGGTCGTGCGCATTCTGCGGCTGGAGCGGCTGAACCCCTCGCTGCTGCTGGCCCTGTTCGACGGCCAGCCGCAGATGCTGTGGCTGGAGGAGCCGCACCACGCCGTGCAGTTCGGCGTGGAGGACGACGGCGGCCCGCGCACGCTGGTGCTGCGCGACCTGCCCGGCGCCACCGTCGACCGCGTCGAAGTGCCGATGCGCATCGTCAGCCAGGCCGGCCCCGGCGTCATCGACGTCGCCGCGCTGGCCCTGGCCATCACCAACGCCACGCCCGCCGCCGTACCCACCACGGCCGCCGGACTGGCCCGTCAACTGTTGCGCGCGCCCTCGCGCCAGCGGTTTGGTGCTTGAGATGCCCGCACTCCTCGTCCCCGTCGCCCTCGATGTGCTGGTCGTGCGCCACGGCGATCCGGCGCAGGACTGGGCCCGCACCGGCATCGCCATCCCCAAGGCCAGCGGCACGCGCAAGAAGCGCCAGTTGCTGCGGCCGCCGCCGTTCGAGGCGCTGGCCCGCCCACGCGCACCCGGCGCCTACCTGCACTGGGCCATGCCCGATGCCCTGACGCGTGGCCACCAGGACGCGCAAGGCCAGCTGCAGATGGCCGCGCTGCCCGACCGCTGGCTGGTGCTGCGACTGTCCGGCGCGCCTGGCGCCCCGCAGCGCCGGGTGGACGCCTGGCTGCTGCCCGACAGCGCCGCCGCCCAGCCCGTGGTGCTGGCCCAGGCCTTGACCGGGCCGCCGCTGCCAGCCGGCGCGCCGGCCCAGGGCAAGCTCACCGCCATCGGCCCGGGCGAGCTGGGTTGGGACGCCTGGTTCGACAACACGGTGGGCCGCTTCGCGCTGCACGACGACCTGGCCGGCGTGCAGGGCGCGGTCGCCTACCTCGTCTGCGGCTGGCACCAGCGCGCGGGCGACGACCCGTTGCCCGGCACGACCGAGAGCGCCGGGTACGAGGCATTGGCCCGGCTGCAGTGGGAACTGGCCGACGCGCTGCCGAGCGGCAGGCCGTTCCCCGACCGCACGCTCTACCACGCAGCCGCCGTCTCCATCGGCTGGCCGCAGGCGAACTGGCCGGGCGATGGGGGCCTGCTCGGCACCGAGGTCGACCTGCGGCCCAACCCCGCCACGATGCAGTTGGCCCTGGGCGAGACCATGGCCGAGGCCACCGCGCTGTTCGCCGCGCCCGCCAATGCCAACGCCGATCTGCTGCACCTGCTGGAGGCGCGCATGGCCGGCGTGCTGGGCGACGTGGCTTCGGCCGACGGCCTGGCCACGCTGGACAACGCGCTGCACATCACGCGCTTTGGCGCCGTGCCGCTGCCGCCTGGCACCGACACCATCTGGCAGCCGGGAGAAGACGACGCCGCCGGCCGGCCCACCGGCCGCTTCGAGACCGTCAAGCGCACGGCCGCGCGCGCCTGGCAGGCGGTGGAGCCGGCCTTCGTGCTGTTGGGCGCCGGCCGCAGCGCCAAGCACGGCGGCGACGGTGACCACACCGAGGCCGGCACCCTGCGATGCCGCCTCGAGGGGCAGGCGCTGACGGCGTTCGGCGTGCAGGGCGCAGAGCTGGGGCAGGGCGCGGACATGCTGCCGCCCACACCGCTCGCCGGCATGCCCGCCGACTACGGCGTGCCGGCCGCTGTGCAGGGCCTGCTGGTCGAGCTGGCCTGCCTGGACCCGGGTTCCGCCCCCGACCTGGCCGCCGCCACGCCCACCGCGCCGTCACCGGTGGCGGCCATGCGCGCCGCCTGGTGGGCCAGCTTCGACCCCGCCGCCCCGTTGCCGGCGCTGCTGGCCGGTGCGCATGTCAAAGGCACCCTGCCCAGCCCCATCGGCGTGACCGCGCCGAACCGGCCGTGGACGCCTTTGGCGCTGGAATGGCGCGTGCACTACCTGGCCAGCCCGCGCGGCGCCCACGATTGGCCCATGGGCGAGACCGATTTCGAGGCGCCAACCGCTGCCGCCGCCTTGCCCGACCCGGCCGCACCCCCGCGCGTGCTGCAAGACCGTGCGCTGCTGGCCGCCACGCCCGCCGCCATGCTGGCCTGGGCCGCAGGCAGCGCACCCGGCGTGCCGCTGGCCGATGCGCTGGGCGGCAGCTTCGAAGGGCTCACAGCCCTGTTGCGCGGCGAGACCATGGAGGCCACCGTCTCGCCTGCGGCGCTGAACGACCACACACCGCTGGCCGCCCGGCCCCGCAGCGCCGATTTCCTCGCGTTGCGCGCCGGCTTCTTCCGCCTGGACCGCCTGCGCCTGGTCGATGCCTTCGGCCAATGCCTGGACTTGCTGGGCGGCAGCGCCACCACGCCGCTGCTGCCGCGCCCGGCCGGCAGCCTGCGTGTGCCGGCCCGGCCCGAGCTGTGGGCGCTGCGCCCGCGCTTCACCGCACCGGCCCGCGTGCTGCTGCGCTTTGCCGATGCCCATGGCGACCTGGCCGACAACGGGCCCTTGGTCAACCCGGTCTGCGGCTACGTGGTGGCCGCGCCGCTGGACGGCACGCTGGAATTCTTCGACGACGACGGCATCGCCTGCGGCCGGCTGCGCGGCGACGCCCAGCAGGGCACGGCCTGGGAAGAAGACCCTGGCCTGCCGCCCACGCTGGGCGTGCGCCCCAGCCAGGTGCTGCGCAACAAGCTGCTGGGCCGCATGGCCGACGCCGTGCTGGACGCCGGCGCCGACGCCATGGCCCGCAACGACACCGGCCCCAACGCGCTGGAGACGCTGCTGACGGTGCTGGACATCACGCGCTGGAGCGTGGACCTGACGGCCAGCGCTGGCGACGAACACCTGTCGCTGCTGCTGGGCCAGCCGGTCGCCATCGTGCGCGCCAGCATCGCGCTGGAGGTGATGGACCCGCGCAACCCGTCCGAGAACCGCAGCGCCGCCGTGCCGGTGCGCCTGGGCGAGCTGGCGCACCTGCAGGACGGCCTGCTGGGCTACTACGTGGCCGACGACTTCCGCAGGCTGCACCTGCTCGACCCGGCCGTGGCCGACCTGGCGGCGCAGGCGCGCGGCGCGGCGCTGGCACCGATGCTGGACGCAACCGGCGTGTTCGACCTGTACCCCGGCGTGGTGCTGCCGCTGGTGCTGTTGATGACGCCCGGCTCGGACGTGCACGTGCGCACCGGCCTGCTGCCGCCCAAGCGCATCGGCCTCATGCGCGAATGGACCTCGGCCGCGCTGTCGCGCCTGTCGCCCTCGTTGCGCTTCGGCCCCGTGCTGCGCGAGGCGGCCGCCACGCGCCTGCCGGTGCCGGCCGACATCCGGGGCACCTGGCTGTGGCACCGCCGCCCGGCGCCGGCCGAGTGGGCGCGCGACGAAGTGGTGGGCGCATCGGCCGCCGCGCTGCCCGAGAGCCCGGCGCAGGCCAGCGACGGCTGGCTGCAGGTCGAGCTGGCGCAAGACACGCTCTACCCCGAAGGCGGCCAGATCAGCCTGCGCATCGACTGCGTGCAGCGCGCCGGCAGCCGCATCGTCGCCGTGGGCGGGCGCAACCTGGGCAGCGATGAGCGCTCACGCTTCCTGCTGCCGGTCGCCGAGGTGGTGCGGCTGATCGAGAGCGGGCGGTTTCAGTTCTACGTTCAGGAGCAGGGCCAGCGCGTGGCCGTGCGGGTGATCGCGCCGAGGAACGCACGCAAGTATGTGCGTACGGTGGCGGATCGGAAGGATCCGAACAATCTGGAGTTGTTGGCGGTGTGCAAGGGGCCCTGACTTGCTGCGTCGCTTCTCGTGCGAGAGGCGCCGTTCAACTGGGCTGTTCCACCGCATCCACCTCGTCGTCGCCCTCCAGACGAGATTCCCAATGCTCACCCTTGGCCTCCGCGATCACGCGGGTGGGGTGCGGCCCATTCTTTGCGCGCTCCATCGCGCGCAGCGTTTCGAACGCACTGCGCAGACGCTCATTGCCATTGACATGCTCCAGGTAGATCAGGCGGATCATCTTGTCGGCCATCTTGGGGATGCGGCCCTGCTTCTCCCACCGCGCGACCGTTTGCGCGTCCGTCCCGAGCGAGCCACCCAGAGCGGGCTGCGACAGCTGCAGTCCCGACGTCCGCACATAGCGGAACTCGGTGCCCGACAGCGGCTTGCCCTGCCGCACGAAGGTCTCGCACAGCGCCTGCGTCAGCCCGTCGAGATCACGGATGGCGATGGCCTTGCCATGCGGCGTCTTCCTGATTTCGTACCCGTTGGCCAGCCATACGTTGCGCAGGCCGCCGTCCGTGTAGTGGTGCATGGCTACTCTCCAAGATCGATGACTGTGACGACCGTGAGATCCGGCGCTCCCGCATGCGGGCTTCGGCGTGTCGGGTGAACGCCACGTTGAAACTGTCCATCGCCTGTTGCCGGATGAAGCGTTCCAACTGATGGGTAGACGGGGACGCCAAAGATTGGTTCCTATCATTTTGATAGGAGTTGATGGTGGTGGATTGTGCCGAACGTCGCTGGACGACGGCGCCGTGCCGGCGCCAGCCCTGGCCGCGGCCAGCCAGGCGTGGCCTTCTACGTTGCCGGACCAAGTGCGCGTTGTCGCGCAGCTGCTGGCGGACAGTCCAACGCCGTTGGCCTTGCCCACCATCGAGAACGCCTTCAAGGGCCGGGGGCCATGGAAGCGGGGCCTGCCGCGCATTCTGGAGACGCTGGAGGCCCTAGGCCGCGCGCGACAAGTCGAGGGTGGCTGGCGCGGCTGACGGTCCGAGCCAGGCCGTGGCCGGCTGTGCGGCGCATCGCGCAGCAGCTTCAAGGTCCTGGTGCAGGGGCAGCGCGGTACTCACTCTGGGTCGCGCAGGTGGGCGATCTCGGTCAGCAAATCCATAGGCACCGACCGCGTTGCAGCGGCGGCTTGATCGTCTGCCCGCGACTTGGCCTGCAGCAGGTCGGCTTGACCGATTGGCACCAGTGCGATCTCCAACCCCAGAGAAGCGGCGTATGTGAGCAGGGTGTCCAAGGTGACGTCCAGGCCGTTTTCGATCTTCGACACGGTGCCCTGGCGCATGTTCACGACGCGGCTCTGGGCAAGTCCCGCCGCTTCGCGGGCGCGCCGCAGCTGCGCTCCCAAGTGAACGAGCGTTTCGGGGTTGCGGGCGCGTGACGGCGGCTGCGTTGTCATGTGAGCGATACGGTAAAGCGACTAGGCTCTTTTGATTTATACAACAAAGCGTCTTGAATCGGCACATACCAGTCGCGTTCGCGGAGTTGTTGCCCTGTTCAAGTTGGGCCAGCCAGGTGTCGACTTCGTCCGCCGTCAGATGCTGCAGGCATGTCGAGCTCCGTCCAGGTATCGCGAGGTGTTGCCTCACCACGCCTTGCCGTCTGGCGCGGCGGTGCAGGGTTCACTGCCGGCCAGCCAACGCCTTCAACTTCACAAACGCCAACCCCGCCATCACCGCATCGCTCAACGCATCGTGCGCTGGCCGCATCGGCAGTTCCAAGTCCCCCATCAGCGTCGCAAACCGCAGGTCCGTGTGCCCATGCCGCTGCTCCAGCGGCCGATGCCGGTTCACATGGTCGTAGTACAGGGCCGACACCTCGATCTGCGGCTGCGGCAGCGGCGTGCCCAGCAGCGGCTGCACGACGCGGTTGAGCATGGCGACGTCGAACTCGAGGAAGTAACCCACCAGCGGCCGGCTGCCGATGAAGTGCAGCAACTCACGCACGGCGTCTTCGGGCGCCAGGCCACCGGCCACGTCCTGCGCGCGCAGCTGGTGGATGCGCACGCTGTCGGCCGAGGGCTGGCCCTGCGTGGGGCGCACCAGCAGTTGCAGCCGCTCGCTGGTCATCACGCGGTTGCCGCGGATGCGCACGGCGCCGATGGCGACGATCTCGTCGCGCTGGCGGTCCAGGCCCGTGGTCTCGCAGTCCACCGACACCCATTCGTCGGGTGGGGGTGTGTCCCACAGGAACGCAAACTGCGGGTCTTTCAAGCGGCGCAGGCCCCACCAGCGGCGGGCCTGCTCGGTCCATGCGAGCGGCTTCATGCCGTGCCCTGCATGCGGGCGCTGTGCAGCATCGCGTGGCGTCTCACAGCTGGTCCAGATGGAACCGCGTCCGCAGGCTGCGCCGGAAGCGCTTGACGACTTCCAGTGTGTCCTTCAGCAGGTCGCGCTCCAGGCTCGACAAACGGCGCGGGTCGACCCGGCCGCTCACCGCGTGTCCGGTGTCCATCTCGTGCAGGCCGGCCCTGAGCTTCAGGCCCATGAAGAACTGCAGGCTGTCCTGCACCTCGGCGGCCAGGGCGCTGTCCAGCTGGCCGGCCGCGACCAGTGCGTCCAGCCGCTCGGCGGTGCCGGTCTCGGCCAAATGCGCGCGCAGCGCCAGGCTGCGCACGCCATGCACCAGCGGGAAGATGCCCTGCTTCTTCAGGTCTAGGCCCTCGTGCGTCGCCGTGTCGCGCGACAGCAGGCGGCTCCACCAGTGCGCGTCTTCGGCGGCGAACTGGTCGATGGCTGCAGCGAAGCGGGCCAGCATGGCGTCGTGGTCGGTGGCCAGCGCGAACAGGCGCGTGCGCACCTCATCCAGCAGGCGCGCATCGCCGCCCACCGCGTGCGCGTCCAGAAAGATCGCCAGCGCCATCAGGTGCTCGCCGGTGGGCTGCAGCAGCCAGCCGCGTGCGCGTTCGGCGAATTCGGATGTCGTGCCGCGCCACGCGGGGTTGGACAGCATCACGCCGCCGGCACAGGGCGGGTAGCCAAAGCTGGCCAGTGCGTCAGAGAAGCGGCCGCACAGCGCCTGCAGATCGTCGGGCGCTTGATAGCCGTCGCGCAGCAGCAGGCCGTTGTCCTGGTCGGTGCGCAGCAGTTGCTCGCCACGGCCCTCGCTGCCCATCACGATCAGGCAGCTGCTCTCCACCAGTTCGGGCGGTGCGATCAGTTGCCAGGCGCGCTCGAACAGCTTGGCGTTCAGCGCCTGCACCAGGCTGGCGATCTGGCCCACGCGTGTGCCGCCGCGCTGCAGCAGCGCGATCAGCCGCGTGATGTGCTCGGCCGCGCGGGCCAGCGTCGCCAGGTCGCCGGCCTCGGCGATGTCGCGGCTGATCAGGTAGGAGTGGTTCGACAGGAAGCTGAACAGGTCCAGCGCCTCCAGCACGCCGACGATGGTGCTGCCATCGTGGCCCCCATCGTGCGCTTTCAGCACCACGGCGCGGTGCACCTTGTGGCGCACCATCACCGTCAGCGCGTCGCCCACCGGGTCGCTCGCGCGCACGCTGACCAGCTCGAAGCTGGCCACCTCGCGCAGCGGCAACTGGTCCAGCGGCCGGCCGTCCAGCACGGCGCGCTGCAGCGCGTTGGCGGTGAACACGCCGGTGCGCGGCGGTGTGGTGGTCGCGTCGGTCACCAGGACGGTGTTGGTGCGCTTCTCGCGGAACATGCGCACGGCCGAGAGCACGTCTTCGTCCGCGTTCATGAACACCGGCGTGCGCAGGTAGGCCTCGTCCACGCGCGCCAGCGTGAGCGACTGCAGCTCGTGCCGGCTCTGGCGCTCGGCAATCGCACCCAGCTTGTTCGACAGGTCGGAGAACAGCAGCGCGCCGAAGGTGGCGTTGCGCGCGATCAGCTCGTTCACGGCGGCGTGGGCGAGCTGGTAGGCCAGCACCTCCTCGGCGGCGACGAAGCGGCCACTCACGCGGCCGGCCACCAGGCTGCGGCCGTCGAAGCTGTCGTCCGGCCCGTAGGTGGCAATCGCCTGGTCGGCCTCGCCCTGGGCGAACTGCTGCACGAAGCCCTTGATGACGACGAACAGGTGCGTGGGCGTCTGCGCGCTGTCCAAGATGGTGTCGCCCGCGCGAAAGTAGGCGATGTCGATCTGGCCTTGCACCAGGGCCTGCTCGGCCGGGGTCAGGCAATCGAAGGGCGAGGCGGAGAAGTTGAATGCGCTGGGCATGGCGGGGCGGGCTCCTGCGCGGCATTGTGTGTCGCGGTCAAGGCGCGCACCTTGTGCTGCGGCAATTCGTTACGTGGCCGGCCGGTGGCTGGGCCGCATCCGCACAAGTGCGAACGCTGGGCTGCGGCCCTGCGGTTGCCACGCTTGTAACCGTGCAGCCGCCTGCATACCATGCGTTGCCGCGCGAGGGAGGGGCCAGGCCCGTGGCTTGCACCGTCAGGCGGCCTGCAGCGGGCCGCGCGGCGACACCTACAAGGACTTCAGCCATGGCGGATGCAAGCACTCGCGAGATCACCTTCGTCGTCCCCGCGCAGGCCGCAACAGCACGTGGCGCTGCGCGTGCAGATGCGTGGGCGTCGAACCTGCCCGGGCGCCGCACGGCCCTGGTCGAGGTGGCCGCGCGCCGCGATGCGGGCCAGACGGTGCGCATCGGGGCTCGGCCGGGCCAGGACGTCGTCGTGCTGCACGTGGAAGGTGGCCCCACGCTGGTGCTGCACCCGCACAACGCGCGCGATCTGCTGCTGGCCCAGTCCGGCGACCAACCCTTGTCGCGCAGCGCAACGCGCAGCGCACCGGAACCCGATGAAGTGCAGGTGCCGGCCACGCTGCAGTGGCGCGGGCTGGAGCCGACCGCCGCCACCGCGCGCAGTGCGGGCCTGGTCGGCAAGATTGCGCTGAAGGCCATCGAAGTCGTGACCGACCTGTTCACCGGGCGCGACGCCGCCGAGTGGACGGCCACGCAGATTGCAGCGCGCATCGATGGCAACGTCGCGCCCGGCGTCTACCGGCTGACACCGGCGCTGGCCGCCGCGACCCGGCCCGGCGCGGCGCCCGTGGCCGTCGCGCCGCCGGTCGGCGGCCGGCCGGTGCTGGTGCTGCTGCACGGCACGTTCTCGAGCACCGACGGCACCTTCGGCAAGCTGTGGGCCCAGCACCCGCAGCGTGTGGCCGATCTCTTCTCGCACTACGCGGGGCAGGTCTACGCGCTGGACCACGCCACCCTGGGCGCCAGCCCCATCGACAACGCATTGATGCTCGTGCAGGCGCTGCCCAAGGGCGTGCCGGTGGCGCTGCACCTGGCCACGCACTCGCGCGGCGGCCTGGTGGCCGAGGTGCTGGCGCGCGTGGCGGCCACCAAGCTCACGCTGCAGGATTTGGCTGCCTTTGCCGGCGACGACTACCACCACCAGCGCACGCAGTTGCAGGCGCTGGCCGATGCTGTGGCCGAGCGGCAGGTGACGGTCGAGCGCGTGGTGCGCGTGGCCTGCCCGGCGCGCGGCACGCTGCTGGCCTCGCGCCGGCTCGATGCCTATCTGTCGGTGCTGCAGTGGTCGCTGCAGTTGGCCGGTGTGGCGGTGGTGCCGTCGCTGGTGGAGTTCCTCAGCGCCGTGGCGCGCGAACGCTTCGACCCCGAGACGCTGCCAGGCCTGGCCGCGATGACGCCGCACAACCCGCTGGTGCAGTGGCTGAACGACGCGCGCGAAGCCATTCCCGGCGATCTGCGCGTGGTGGCCGGCGACCGTGAGGGCGACTCCCTGGGCACCTGGCTCAAGACCCTGGTGGCCGACGCCTTCTACTGGACAGACAACGACATCGTCGTGCAGACCAGTTCGATGTACGGCGGCACGCCGCGGCGCGACGGTGCCAGCTATCTGCTGGACCAGAGTGGTGGCACCACGCACTTCGCGTATTTCCTGAACCGGCGCACGGCCGATGCGGTGGTCGATGCGCTGGTGCAGGACGCGCCAGCCGGCTTCGCGCCGATCGGCCCGCTCTCCTGGGCTGGCCAGAGCCCTACCGGCAGCCGTGCCGCCGCGCGGGCTGCGGCGCCGCAGCCGGACAAGCCGGCCGTCTTCGTGCTGCCGGGCATCCTGGGCAGCCATCTGAAGGTGGGCGGCCAGCGTGTCTGGCTGGGCTGGCGCGTGCTGGGCGGGCTCGATCGGCTGGCCTATGCCCCAGGCCAGACCGACGTGGTGGACGATGGGCCGATCGGCGACTACTACGACGCGCTGGTGGAGTTTCTGCGCGAGACGCACGAGGTCATCCCCTTCGGCTTCGACTGGCGCCGGCCGTTGGAGGAAGAGGCGCGCCGCCTGGGCGGGCACGTCCAGGCGGCGCTGAACGCGCGGGCTGCCAGCGGCCAGCCGGTGTGCTTCCTCGCCCACTCCATGGGCGGGCTGCTGGTACGCACCATGGCGCTGGAATGCAAGCCGGTCTGGGACCAGGTCATCGCCCGCGCGGGCGGCCGGCTGCTGATGCTGGGCACGCCGAACGCCGGCTCGTGGGCGCCGATGCAGGTGCTCAGCGGTGACGACCCACTGGGCAACACGCTGGCGGCGCTGGGCGCACCGTTTCGCGACCACGCGGCGCGCAACCTGATGGCGCAGTTCCCCGGCTTCCTGCAACTGCAGGCCGGGCTGCTGGACCCGTCGCTGAACCTGGCCGACCCCAAGGTCTGGGCCAAGCTCGGCGAAGACGACGTGGCCCGCGTGCGCAGCGCCAGCTGGTGGCACCGCAACGTGCACACGACGGAGGCCGGCGACACCCAGGTCAGCGCGTACGAATGGGGCTTGCCTAGCCAGGCCGTGCTGGCGCAGGCCGTGGCGTTGCGACAGCGGCTCGACGCGCAGTGCACTACCGACCTGCCGCGCTGGGCCGACCGGCTGGCCCTGGTGGTGGGCCGCGCGCCGTTCACGCCCGATGGGTTCACGTGGGCGCCCGAGGGTTTCGTCTACGTGGACGCGCCGGAAGGTGGCGACGGCCGCGTCACGCTGGCGCAGGCCTGCCTGCCGGGCGTGCCCACCTGGGCGGTGGACGCCGAGCACGGCGCGTTGCCGCAGCGCCAGGAGGCCTTTGGCGCCTATCTGGACCTGCTGGTCCACGGTGAGACCACGCGGCTGGACCGGCTGTCGGCCACCGCGCCACGTGGCAGCCAAGCGACTGGCGTCGGCATCGGGGCCGGGGCCGTCGAGCGCGCGCACAGCCGCCCCTCGCGCGGGCAGCTCACGCTCGCGCGTCCGGCCGATGCGGCGCAGGTGGTGTCCGTCTCCACGCGCGGCGCGGGCCTGCCGGCCACCCCCCAGGGCATGCCGGCTGCGCTGCGCATCACCGTCGTCAATGGCAACCTGGCCTTCGTGCGTCAGCCGCTGCTGGTGGGGCACTACACGGCCTCGCGCCTGTCTGGCGCCGCGCTGGCGGTGGACGACATGGTGGGCGGCGTGATGGCCAACGCGCTGGAGGTCGGCCGCTATCCGCAAGAGGCGGGCATGGCGCAGATCTTTCGCAACACGGCACTGCCCCGGCATGACGCATTGCTGCCGCAGCCCGAGGGCGTGGTCGTGATCGGCCTGGGGCCAGAGGGCGGCCTGACCGAGGCGCTGCTGGCCGAGTCCGTCTGCCAGGGCGTGCTGGCCTGGACCGAGCGCCTGGCGGAGGCCTCAGTGGCCGGCGACCGGCCCCCGCCCGTGGATGCAACGGGCCAGCCGGGCGGCATCGCGCTGGCGGCGGTGCTGATGGGCAGCGGCGGCATCGGCTTTCAGCCCGGCAACGCGGCGCGCGCCATCGCCAACGGCGTGCGGGCCGCCAATGCCCGCATCGCGCGACTCAACGGCCGCCTGCAGCGCGGCGCCTGGCCCCATGTGGCGCACCTGCGGCTGGTCGAGCTGTACCTGGAGCGTGCGGCCGAGGCCTGGCGTGGCCTGCAGGTGCACGCCACGGCGCGGCCGGGCGAGCTGCTGATCACGTCGACGATCGAGGCGGGCGAGGCGTCGCTGCGTCGGCAGGTCGATTCCGCCTACCGTGGCACCAAGCACGACTTCATCTCCATCACCTCGCTGGGCCAGGATGGGCAGGCGGCGAGCAAGCCCGGTGCCGACGGCACGCCCGGCGCACCAGCGGCCACCGCGATCCAGTTCCGGCTGGACACCAAGCGCGCCCGCACCGAAGTGCGGGCCGTGCGCGCGCAGTCGCAACTGCTGATGGAGATGCTCAAGCGCGCCTCGAACGCGCACGACGGCGGCACGCAGATCGGGCGCACGCTGTTCCAGCTGCTGGTGCCGCTGGAGATCGAGCCCTTCCTGGCCGGGCGCACGCAGATGCTGCTGGAGGTGGACCAGGGCACCGCCGTCGTGCCCTGGGAACTGCTGGACACGGCGCCCGAGCCGGATGCGGCCGGCGAGTCCGTGCCCTGGGGCGTGCGCAGCCGGTTGATCCGCAAGCTGGCGACCAGCAGCTACCGCGACGCTGTGCGCGACGCCGGCCGGCACGCCGATGTGCTGGTCATCGGCGAGCCCGCCTGCAGCCCGCGCTATGGCCGGCTGCCCGGCGCGCTGCGCGAGGCGCGGCAGGTGGCCAGCCTGATGCGCGACCACGACCGCGTGGGCGCGGACCACACCTTCGAACTGTTGGGCGCCGACGCCACGGCCGTCGTCAACGCGGTGATGGACAGGCCCTACCGCATCCTGCACGTGGCCGCGCATGGCGAGGAGGGAGGCAGCGGCGGCGTCGTGTTGTCCGGCGACACCACCCTGGGGCCGAGCGAGATCGGGCAGATGCGCGCCGTGCCCGAGCTGGTGTTCGTCAACTGCTGCCACCTGGCGAAGTTCCCGGACGAGCAGCTGGGCGCGCGGCCCGACCCGTTCAACCGCAGCGCGTTTGCCGCCAGCACTGCCGAGGCGCTGATCCGCATCGGCGTGCGCTGCGTCGTGGCCGCCGGCTGGGCTGTGGACGACGACCCGGCCGAGCAGTTCGCGCAGGTCTTCTACACGCATCTGCTTGCGGGCAGCACCTTCAGCGATGCGGTGGGGCATGCGCGTGAAGAGACCTGGCGCGCGCACAAGGACAGCAACACCTGGGCCGCCTACCAGTGCTATGGCGACCCGGACTGGCGCCTGCATGGCCGCGCCCAGCCCGCTGCGCGCAAGACCTCGACCCATCAAGAGCTGCAGGCGCTGTACAGCGGCATCTCGTCGGCGCAGGGCCTGCTGATCGCGCTGGAGAAGCTGACGGTCGACGCCCGCTTCGAGCATGTGGACCGCGCCGAGCAGCAGGCGCATGTCGGCCATCTGGCAGAGCGCTTCGGCCCGGTGTGGGGCCGCCAGGGGGCCGTGGCCGAGGCCATCGGCACCGCCTTCATCGCCAACGGGCTGAACGATGCGGGCATCGACTGGTACGAGCGTGCCGTGGCGGCCAACGATGGCGGCGCATCGCTGCGCACGGCCGAGCAGCTGGCCAACCAGCACGCACGCCGCGCGTGGAAGCGGGTCGAGGCACTGAAGGCCGATGCCGCCGGCACCTGGCCGGAGCCGGCCGCTGCGCGCGCCACTCTGGCCACCGCGCGCACCGATATTGCCGCAGCGCTGGCCGACCTGGGCGCGCTGGTGCGCATGCAGCCCAGCATCGAGCGCCATTCGCTCGCCGGCTCGGCGTGCAAGCGACTGGCCATGCTCGAGCGGAGGGCCTGCGCGTTGGAGAAGTCCTGGGCGGAGACGGCGGCCGATGGTGCACAGAGGGACCGGGCACGCCGGCAGCACATCCAGGCTGCCGCGGCCGAGCGCAAGGCACTGCGCGACATGGCGCAGGCCTATGGCCTGAGTGAGCAGTTGGCCAGCGCACAGCAGCACCCGCAGCTGTACTACCCGGCCATCAACGGCCTGGCGGCCCGGCTGGTCGGCCTGCAGCGGCGCGAAGAATGCGCCGGCTTCGTGGCGTCCATGGCGGCCGTGCGCACCGAGGTGGAAGCGCAGATTGCCGGCGGCGCCAACTTCTGGCTGGTGGCCTGCCGCATCGAGCTGGATCTGTACCAGGCGCTGGCACTGGGCCGGCTGGCGCAGGCCCTGGACGAGATCGAACCGTTGATCGCCGACCTGCAGCGCCGCGTGCCGGCCCGCAACAACTGGGAGACGCTGCTCGACCAGGCCCGGTTCGTGCTGCACCGCTGGGTCGAAAAGCGCTGGGTGTCCAAAGCCGAGAAGCGGGCTGCCGAGCAGTACGAAGCCCGCATGCAGGCCCGCGCGATGGCCCAGGCCACAAGGACGGACTGAATGACCGAAAGCGACTGGAGGCGTTTGCTGCGCCAGATCCGCGATGGCTACGTGGTGCCCGTCATCGGCCCGCAACTGCTGGCCGATCCGGACGGAAGCTCCACCGCGCAGCGCGTTCTGGCCGAGCGGCTGCTCGACCTGCACGCCGTGCCTGCGGCTGAGCGCCCGGTGCTGCGCCCGTTCCGCGAGTTGAACGCCGCCGTCTCGCACCTGCTGGGCAGCCGCACGGCCAAGGCGCAGGCGTTGTATGTCGATGTCGCCGACCTGATGGACGAGCTGGCCAAGGACCCGCAAGGGCTGCCCAAGCCGCTGCGCCAGCTGGCCGAGATCAGCGACTTCCGTCTGTTCGTCTGCATGACCTGCGACGGCCTGATGGCCAGCGCCCTGCGCACACTGCGCGGGCCGCACCAGGTGGGCGAGGTGGTGCACGCGCCCAAGCTGCCGACCAACGAATGGCGCGACCTGCCTGAGCTGTGGAGCGGGCAAGGCGGCGGGCAGGGCGGTGACCAGGCCTGGGTGCTCTACATGTTCGGCCGCGCGCGGCCGGCGCCCGTCTACGCCATCCACGACGAGGACGTGCTGGAGTACGCGCACAACGTCATGGCGCGTGGCGGCAATGTGCCCGTCAACTTCCTGCGCGCGCTGCAGGACCGCAGTTTGTTGATGCTGGGCTGCGGCCTGCCGGACTGGCTGGGCCGCTTCTTCCTGCGGCTGACCAACAAGGACCGGTTGTCCGAGAAGACGCGCCACGAATGGCTGGTCGAGGCACCGCGCGGCGCCCGGGCCGATGACGAGCTGGCCAGCTTCCTGAAGTACTTCAGCGAAGACACCGAATGCCTGGAACTGCAATCGCCCACCGCCTTTGTCGACGAGCTGCACCGCCGCTGGATGGCCGAGCGCCAGGCCGCCCCGGTGGTGCCGACGATGACCATTGCCGCGCCGGTGCCCGAGGTGCCGCACGGCGCCGTGTTCTTCGTCAGCTACTCGCGCGTCACCGATGCGCCCGCTGCGCAGAAGCTGGTGGACGCACTGCGCAGCCTGGGCTGCGGCGAGGGCGAGATCTGGTTCGACCGTGGCGCCATCGAGCCGGGGGAGGATTTCGCGCGCGAGATCATGGGCGGCGTGTCGTCGTGCCGCTACTTCTTGCCGCTGCTCTCGCAGGCGGCGTTGCAGCGTGAAGAGGCCTTCGTCTTCCGCGAATGGCGCGAGGCGCGCGAACGCGAGCGCGGGTTGAACCGGCCCTTCGTCGTGCCGCTGGTGGTCGACGAGACCTACGACCCCGCGCGCTATGCCGGCGCCGTGGTCGACTGGGGCCACCTGCACTTCGGCCACGCGCCTGGCGGCGTGCCCGACGGCGCCACTCTGCACAAGCTCAAGCAGCTGCTGCGCGATGCGCGCAACCCGGCGCGGGCAACCGCGTGATGGCCATGGCCGCCACCAGCTCCACGACCATTCCCGCCGACGCCGCCGCCCCGGTGCTGAGCGCGCAGCGGCCCTGGCCGGGCCTGGCGCCCTACGACGAGGCGTCGCAAGCCTGGTTCAAAGGCCGCGACCAGGAGGCGGCCCAGCTCACCGACCTGATCGAGGGCCACGCGGTCGTGAGCCTGTATGGCAAGTCGGGACTGGGCAAAAGCTCGCTGCTGCTGGCAGGCGCCTTCCCGCGGCTGCGCGCGCGCGGCTTCCTGCCCGTCCATGCGCGGCTCGATTTCGCCTCGACCACCAGCCCGTGGGACCAGCTTCTGCAACTGCTGCTGGCAGCCACCGAGGCGGCCGGGTTGGAGCGCGTGGCGCCGCACCCTGGCGAGACGCTGTGGCAATACCTGCACCGGCCCGACTTCGAGCTGTGGACCGACGACAACCACCTGATGACGCCCGTGCTGGTGATCGACCAGTTCGAGGAGGTGTTTTCGCGAACGGGCGGGCAGCCGGCATCGAGCGCGGTGTTCGACGGCCTGGGCGATCTGGTGGAGAACCGCATCCCGTCGGCCATCGCCTCCGACAAGGCAGCGCTGGCCGCGCTGGACGCGATCCGCTGCCGCTACCGCATCGTGCTGAGCTTCCGCGAGGACTACCTGCCCGACCTGCGCGCCTGGGAGCCGCGCCTGCCCTCGCTGCTGCGCCAGTCCATGCGGCTCTTGCCGATGACGCGCGCGCAGGCGGTCGAGGCTGTCAGCGGCGCGGGCCACGCCGTGCTGGCCGAGGGCGCGGCCGAGGCCATTGTCGATTTCGTGGCCAGCGGGCCGGCCGGCAGCAGCGAGGCCTTGGTCGAGCCGGTCATGCTGAGCCTGTGCTGCACGCAGCTGAACCGCCGGCGCCAGAACAGTCAGCGCATCGACGGCGAGTTGCTGCGCACGGCCGGGCCCAACATCATTGAGGACTTCTTCGACGAGGCGATGCAGGGCATGCCCGAAGGTGTGCGCCACTTCATCGAAGACCACCTCGTGCAGGGCCGTTCGCGCGGCAGCTATGCGCGCGATGACGCGATTGCGCAGGGCTTCATCAGCACCGAGCAACTGGACCGGCTGACCTCGGTGCACCGGTTGTTGCGCGTGGACCCGGCCGGCAACGTGCCGCGCATCGAGCTGATCCACGACCGCGTGGTCGAGGTGGTGCGCCGCGCGCGCGATACGCGGCGGGCGCAGCAGCAGGCCGAGGCATCGCGCAAGGCCGCAGACCAGCAGGCCGAGCAGGCGCGCCAACGGGAAGACCAGGCACGCCAGCGCCGCGCCAAGCGGTGGATCGCCTCGGCGCTGGCGGTCGTCAGCCTGCTGGCCATCGTGGCGGTGTATTCGGCCGTGCTGGCCAACCGGGCGCTGGGCGAGGTGGACGAGGCGCGCCGGGCGGCCGATGCCGCGCGCGAGGTGGCCGAGGCCGCCCGCCAGCGGGCCGAGGGCTCGGCCACCGAACTGGCCACCGCGCTGGCCCGCGCGAAGGAGGCCGAGGCCAAGGCCAGCGCCGCCGCGCAGGACGCGCAGCAACGCCTGGCGCAGTTGACGCTGCTGTCCGACTACGGCTGGGCGGGCGGCAACGAGAACTGGCTGTACGACAACGCGGTGCAGGCCAACGACGCCATCCAAACTCTTGTGCGCAGCACCGGTGCCGAGGGCGCCGCCCGCCGCCGCGGCATGACGCTGGAGATCTGGACCAAGGACGTGGACCAGCAGCGCGTGCGCGCTGCGCTGGAACGCCTGGGCTTCACGATGCGCGTGCGCGCCGCGCTGCTGCCGGACGCGACCAACGCGGTCTGGTTCGGCACGCCGGTGCCGCTGGACGACGTCAAGCTGGTCGCGTTGGCGCTGATGCGTGCCGGCATCCAGGTGCGCTCCATCCTGCCGCTGCAGACTTTCCTGCCCAGCCACACCACGCCGCTGGTGCAGGCGGGCGCCTTCCGCGACGCGAGTGTGTGCCCGCCCTACAAGGTGGCGGACGTGCTGGCGGCGAAAGCGTTCGTGCGGGGAGAGGGGTTGTGCGCGCGGTGAGCTGATCTGGCGTCAGCGGTCCGGCTCGTACATCGATTCGAACGTCTCTGCCGCGATCGCGTAGGCGTCCGATCCGTCTTCGAGGTTGGAGGCGAGGTAGTCGCCGGCCGCGTAGTGCGTGCGGCCTTCCTTGGTGGCGACGCTGCCGGCTGCCTCCGCCCGCGAGGCCCAGATCGGCGTGGTCTTCACGTAGGCCCCTGCGCCGACGGCGCGGTAGGTGCGCTCGAACGACGCAGCATCGACGGTGTAGACATCGCCCGCGTTGTCGACCAGCCAGTCACCGGGTTTGCCGTGCTGGTCGGCGCCCCACTTGCGGTAGCGCAGGCCGTCGCAATCCAGCGGCAGGCGGATGGCTGTCACGGGGCGATCGGGGCGGCGGCGAAAGCGTTGGGGTGGCGGCAATGCAAGCTCCTTCTGGTCCAGGCCCGGCATTCTGCGGCGTGCCTGCGGCTCGCCGAAGCGCTGCTTACAAATCCAGCACCAACACTGCCGACTTTGCCCGCGAACAGCACGGTGTGAACTGGTCGTTCGCGGCTTTTTCATCGTCCGTGAAGTACAGGTCGCGGTGCTCGCATTCGCCTTCGAGCACGCGCGTGATGCAGGTGCCGCACACGCCTTGCTCGCACGAGGTCAGGATCTCGATGCCGTGCGGCAGCAGGGCCTGCACGACGCTCTGGTCCTTGGCGACGGTGTAGCTCTTGCCGCTGCTGGCGATACGCACCTCGAACGATCCGTCGCTGGCCGTGTCCTGCGGCGCGGCGCCGAAGTACTCGAGGTGCACATGGGCCTTGTCCCAGCCCTGCGCCTGCGTTGTGCCGACGATGTGGTTGATGAAGCCGGTCGGGCCGCAGATGTAGAGGTGCGTACCCGCGTTCGGCGCGGCCAGCAGACTGGCGGCGTCGAGCTTCTGCGCAGCATCGCCGTCGTCATGGTGGAAGTGCACGCGGTCGGCAAAGCGTGACGCGGCGATCTCGTCGCGGAACGCCGTGCGCTCGGGCGAGCGCGTGCAGTAGTGCAGTTCGAAATCTGCGCCCACGGCGGCCAGCCGCTGCGCCATGCAGAGCAGCGGCGTGACGCCGATGCCGCCGGCCAGCAGCAGCGTGCGCTCGGCCCGCACCAGCGGGAAGTGGTTGCGCGGCGTGCTGATGGTCAGCACGTCGCCCTCACTCACCTGGTCGTGCATGCCGACCGAGCCGCCGCGCGAGCCTGCATCGCGCAGCACGGCGATACGGTAGCGGTGCGATTCGTTGTCGTCGTTGCACAGCGAATACTGGCGTGTGAGCCCGCCGGGGATCTGCACGTCGATGTGCGAGCCGGCGCTGAACGCCGGCAGCGTCGCGCCATCGACGCGGGCGAGTTCGAAGCTGGCGATGTCCTGCGCTTCGACGGTCTTGCGCAGGACTTTGACGGTGAGCGTGTCCATTTCAGTGCCGCCCGGCCGCCCGAAGGCACTGAAGCGCCCCCTCGGGGGGCAGCGATACGCGGAGCGATGAGCGTGGGGGCTTGTTCATATCATGCCGCCTGTGTTGCCGGCGTCGAAGCAGCCTGCTCGGCCGCCACCATCTTGTCCAGCATGCGCCGCGACTGCACGCCACCGGCATCGATGTTCAGCATCAGCAGCTTGCGCGTGGGCTGTAGCGAGAGGTTGCGCTGCTGCGCTTCCAGCACGGCCATGTCTTCGGCGAACACCCTGGCCTGGCCGTCGCGGATCTGCGCCGTCAGTGCCCGGTCCTTCACGTTGAAGTTGCGCGCCATGCCCCAGAAGTACCACATCGAGGTCTCGGTCTCGGGCGTCAGGAAGTCGACCACGATGCTGTAGACCTTCTGGTCGGCCGGCGCATCGATGCCGCCCTTGCCGGCCAGCGCCACGCCGACCTCGATCATGATGTGCCCAGGGGGCGTGAAGCGGCAGACCTGCCAGCGGTCCACCGGCTGGTCGTCGGGCAGGTGGTTGCCGCGCAGGTTGGCGCGCCAGAAGGGCGGGGCCATGACACCTTCCATGGTGCGGCGCGTGACGACCTGGTCGCCCTCGGTCTTGGTGGAGACTGGCGTCTCGTCGATCTCTTTCTGGCCGATGCTGGTGCTGTGCACGTAGGTCTCGTGCGTGAGGTCCATGAGGTTGTCGACCATCAACCGGTAGTCACAGGCCACGTGGTACAGGCCGCCGCCGTAGGCCCACTCGGGGTGGTCGGCCCATTCAAGGTGGTGGATGGTGGCCGGGTCGGCCAGGGTGGCGTCGCCCGTCCAGACCCAGATGAAGCCGTAGCGCTCGACCACCGGGTAGTTGCGGATCTTCGGGAACCCGCCCACGCGCTGGCCGGGCATGGAGACGGTCTTGCCGTCGCAGCCCATCACCAGGCCGTGGTAGCCGCAGACCAACTGCCCCTCGCACACGCTGCCCAGCGACAAGCGCGCGCCGCGGTGCGGGCAGAAATCCTCCAGCGCCGCGACCTGGCCGTCGGCCGCCCGGTAGAACACGATGTGCTCGCCGCAGATCTGGCGGCCCAGCGGCTTCTCGTCGATTTCGTCGGGCGTGCAGGCGACGTACCAGGTATTGCGCGGGAACATGAGTCGGCTCCGTGGGTTTGTTTGAGAGTGAATGTATACCAAAATACCCGATGAACACCTAGAAATGACCCGTATTGCGCCGTTCATGGCTTTCAATGTATACATTGTCCATGATCAAGGCAATGGATCCCGTGGAAGCCGCCAGCTCGCAAGCGGTCAAGGCACAGCTGCGCCTGCGCGAACTGATCCTGGCTGGCGAGCTGCCGGCCGGCGGGCGCATCGCCGAGTTGGCCATCGTCGACAAGGTGGGCGTCTCGCGCACGCCGATCCGCGCCGCGCTGATGCGGCTGGAGCAGGAGGGCCTGCTGCAGGCACTGCCCGGCGGCGGCTATGCGGTGCGCGTGTTTTCCGAGCGCGAGGTGGCCGACGCCATCGAACTGCGCGGCACGCTGGAGGGCCTGGCCGCGCGCCTGGCGGCCGAGCGCGGCGTGCCGGCGGCGCTGCAGCAGCAGGCGCATGCCTGCCTGGACGAGATCGACGCGGTGCTGCGCGCGCCGGCGCTGAACGACGCGGACTTCGAGCGCTATGTGGGCTGCAACGGCCGCTTTCACCACCTGCTGCACGCGATGCCCGGCAGCGAGGTGATTGCGCGCGAGCTGGAGCGCGTGGTGCGGCTGCCGTTCGCCTCGCCCTCGGGCTTTGTCGTGCAGCAGGCCAATTCGCCGCAGGCGCGCGACATGCTGATCGTGGCGCAGGATCAGCACCGCCAGGTGCTGGACGCGATCGAGCGGCGCGAGGGCGCGCGGGCCGAATCCATCTTGCGAGAACACTCACGGCTGGCGCAGCGCAACCTGCGCAAGGCCATGGCCGCGCCCGAGGGCCAGCGCATGCCGGGCGTGCAGTTGATACAGGGTCGAGGCTGACATGCCGAGCCCTTACTTCCCGTTACAGTGGCCCCCCGGCGCCGGGCGCCACGCCGATCGATCCGAGACATTCACAACCCAAGGAGATGACCGCATGCGTTTCAACACCTCTCGACGTGCCGTGCTGGCCGCCCTGGCCACGGGCCTGTCTGGCATGGCCGCTTTCTCGCCCGCGCTGGCGCAGGACAACGTGTTCAAGATCGGCCTGGTGCTGCCCATGACGGGCCAGCAGGCCACCACCGGCCGCCAGATCGAAGCGGCCGCGCGCCTGTACATGGCGCAGAACGGCGACACCGTGGCCGGCAAGAAGGTGCAGTTGATCATCAAGGACGACACCAGCCTGCCGGACCAGACGCGCCGCCTGGCGCAGGAGCTGATCGTCAACGACAAGGTCAACGTGCTGGCCGGCATGGGCATCACGCCTTCGGCCATGGCCGTGGCGCCTTTGGCCACCCAATCGAAGACGCCGCTGGTGGTCATGGCGGCCGCCACGTCGAGCATCACCGAGGCCTCGCCCTACATCGTGCGCACCAGCTTCACGCTGCCGCAGGCATCCGTCGCGCTGGCCGACTGGGCGCCCAAGAACGGCATCAAGAACGTGGTGACGCTGGTGTCCGACTACGGCCCCGGCATCGATGCGGAGAAGTTCTTCAACCAGCGCCTGACCTTCAACGGCGGCAAGATCGTCGAGTCGCTGCGCGTGCCGCTGCGCAACCCCGACTTCGCGCCGTTTCTGCAAAAGGTGCGCGACCTGAAGCCCGACGCGCTGTTCGTGTTCGTGCCCTCGGGTGCGGGCGCGGCGGTGATGAAGCAGTTCGTCGAGCGCGGCATGGACAAGGCCGGCATCCGGCTGATCGGCACCGGCGACGTAACCGACGACGACCAGCTGAACGACATGGGCGACGGCGCGCTGGGCGTGGTCACCTCGCACCACTATTCGACAGCGCACCCGTCGGAGATGAACAAGAAGTTCGTCGACGCGTTCCAGAAGGCCAACAAGAACCTGCGGCCCAACTTCATGGCCGTCGGCGGCTATGACGGCATGCGCGTGATCTACGAGGCGCTGAAGGCCACCAAGGGGCAGGGCGGCGGCGATGCGCTGCTGGCCGCCATGAAGGGCCAGATCTTCGAAAGCCCGCGCGGCAAGATCTTCATCGACGCGCAGACGCGCGACATCGTGCAGGACATCTACCTGCGCAAGGTCGAGCGCAAGGACGGGCAGCTGTGGAACATGGAGTTCGACGTCATCAAGGATGTGAAGGACCCGGGCAAGACAAAGTAAGAGCCCACCCCCAGTCTGCGCGCACTTCGCGTCGCTCCGCCAACCCCCTTGCGGGGGGCGCTACCAGCGGCCCGGCAGAGCCGGTTCCGCGCTAGCGCTGGCGTGACGGGCTCCTTGGCAAACCACCCTCCACATGCTCACCATCCTCTTCGACGGCATCGCTTACGGCATGCTGCTGTTCATCCTGGCCGTAGGGCTGGCCGTGACCATGGGCTTGATGAACTTCATCAACCTGGCGCACGGGGCGTTTGCCATGGTGGGCGGCTACACCACGGTGCTGCTGATGCAGCGCGCGGGCTGGCCGTTCCTGGCGGCGTTGCCCATGGCCTTTGTCGTCTCGGCTGCGCTGGGCGCGCTGCTGGAGCGCACGCTCTACCGGCCGCTCTACCACCGCCCGCACCTGGACCAGGTGCTGTTCTCCATCGGCCTGGTGTTCATGGCGGTGGCGGGGGTCGATTACTTCATCGGCTCCACGCAGCAGAACATGCAGCTGCCCGATTGGCTCAAGGGCCGCACCGAGATCGGCAGCGGCGCGTGGACGCTGGGCATGGGCCACTACCGGCTGTTCATCATCGTCGTGTGCGCGGCGCTGACGGTGGCGCTGCAGTTCATCCTCGCGCGCACGCGCTTCGGCAGCCGGCTGCGCGCCAGTGTGGACGACCAGCGCGTGGCGGCAGGGCTGGGCATCAACGTGAACATGGTGTTTCTCTCGACCTTCGCCGTGGGCTCGGGCCTGGCGGGGCTGGGCGGGGCGCTGGGGGCCGAGGTGCTGGGGCTGGACCCGCAGTTCCCGCTCAAGTTCATGGTGTATTTTTTGATCGTGGTGGCGGTGGGCGGCACCTCGTCGATCACCGGGCCGCTGCTGGCCGCGCTGCTGCTGGGCGTGGCCGATGTGGCGGGCAAGTACTACATCCCCAAGATGGGGGCCTTCATCGTCTACAGCCTGATGATCGCCATCCTGATCTGGCGGCCGCAAGGTCTGTTCGTGCGCAAGGGGGGCAAATGATGCGCGTCGCCCTGCCGCTCGAAGACGCTCGCACCGCAGTGCGCAGCACAGAGGAATCAACATGAACGCTCGCACTTCCATCCTGAGCGCCAGCCGCTGGAAGCCATGGGAGCCGGTGCTGTGGCTGCTGGCCTTTGCCGTGCCCCTGCTGGCGCCCAGCCATGCGTTGATGGTCAACGAGATTGCCATCGTCGCGCTGTTCGCGGTCTCGCTGGACTTGGTGCTCGGCTACATCGGCATCGTCTCGCTCGGCCATGCAGCCTTCTTCGGCATGGGGGCGTATTCGGCGGCGCTGTTCGCCAAGCATGTGATGCCCGACCCGCTGGTCGGCCTGGCGGTCGGCATCGCCACGTCCACGGTGCTGGGTGCTCTGTGTTCGTTCACCGTCATGCGCGGCACCGACCTCACGCGGCTGATGGTCACGCTCGGCGTCGGCCTCATCCTGATGGAGCTGGCCAACAAGTTGGACTGGTTGACCGGCGGCGCCGATGGCCTGCAAGGTGTGGTGATGGGGCCGCTCTTGGGCCGCTTCGAGTTCGACCTGTACGGGCGCACGGCGGCGTTCTATTCACTCACCGTGTTGCTGCTGATGTTCCTGCTGGGGCGGCGGCTCGTGCATTCGCCGCTCGGCGCCACGCTCAAGGCGATCCGCGACAACCGGCTGCGCGCGGGCGCCATCGGCATCCCGGTGCATGGCCGCATCGTCGTGGCCTACACGGTGGCGGCCGCGCTGGCCGGTGCGGCCGGCGCGCTGCTGGCGCAGACGACCGGCTTTGCCTCGCTCGACGTGTTCGAGTTCCACCGCTCGGCCGACGTGATGCTGATCCTCATCATCGGCGGCACGGGCTGGCTGTATGGCGGCGTGGTGGGCGCCATCGTGTTCAAGCTGATGCACGACATGCTGTCGTCCATCACGCCGCAGTACTGGACGTTCTGGCTGGGCCTGTTTCTGGTCGTGCTGGTGCTGGTGGGGCGCGAGCGGCTGATCCGGCCCTGGACCTGGTTTGGAAAGAGAGGCACCTGATGGCAAAGGTCGTTCTCTCCGCGCAGAACCTGGTGAAGCGCTTCGGCGGCATCACCGCCACCAGCAACGTCACGCTGAACCTGGAGCAGGGCGCGCGCCACGCGCTGATCGGCCCCAACGGCGCGGGCAAGACCACGCTCATCAACCTGCTCACCGGCATGCTGGAGCCGTCCGAAGGCCGCATCGTGCTGGAGGGCGAAGACATCACCCGCATGGCGCCGCACCAGCGCGTGCGCCGCGGCATGGTGCGCACCTTCCAGATCAACCAGCTGTTCAACACCATGACGCCGCTGCAGACATTGGCGCTGGTGGTCTCGCAGCAGCGCGGCATCGGCACGCGCTGGTGGCAGCGCCTGGGCACGCAGGATGGAGTGGCCGAGCGCTGCGCCGAGCTGCTGGCGCAGTTCCACCTGACCGACGTGATGGACCAGCGCACCGAGCTGCTGGCCTACGGCAAGCGCCGGCTGCTGGAGATCGCCATCGCGCTGGCCTGCGAGCCGCGCGTGCTGCTGCTGGACGAGCCCGTGGCCGGTGTGCCCCCCGGTGAGCGCGAGGAGCTGCTGCAGACCGTGGCCGCGCTGCCGGCCGATGTGTCGGTGCTGCTGATCGAGCACGACATGGACCTGGTGTTCGACTTCGCCAAGCGCATCACCGTGCTGGTCAACGGCGCGCTGCTGACCGAGGGCACGCCGGACGAGATCGCCAACGATCCGCAAGTGAAGGCGGTGTACCTCGGTCATGGAGAGGAGGCGAGCGGCGACGGGCCGCCCCTGGGCGCGAGGGCCCCCTCGGGAGGCAGCGCCACGGCGCCAGCCGCAAGCGTGGGGGTCACTTCACATGGCTGAGTTGTTGAAGGTCGAGAACCTGAGCGCGGGCTACGGCGAGGCGGTGGTGCTGACCGGTGTGAACCTGACGCTGCCCGAAGGCCAGACCCTGGCCCTGCTGGGCCGCAACGGCACCGGCAAGACCACGTTCATGAACACGCTGGCCGGCGCCACGCGCCAGCACGGCGGCAGCATCACTTTGGGCGGTGTGGCGCTGCACAAGCTGCCCTCGCACGAGCGCGCGGCCATCGGCATCGGCTGGGTGCCGCAAGAGCGCAACATCTTCAAGTCGCTGACCGTGCACGAGAACCTGACGGCAGTGAAGCGCCCGGCCCGCGCCGGCCTGCCGGCGTGGACGCCCGAGCGGGTCTACCAGATGTTTCCGCGCCTGGCCGAGCGCAAGACCAACCTGGGCACGCAGCTGTCGGGTGGCGAGCAGCAGATGTTGGCCGTGGGCCGCGCGCTGGTGCTGAACCCGCGCCTCTTGCTGCTCGATGAGCCGCTGGAGGGCCTGGCGCCCATCATCGTGGAGGAACTGCTGAAGGCCATCCGCCGCATCACGCGCGAGGAGGGCCTGTCGGCCATCATCGTGGAGCAGCATCCGCAGGCGATCCTGGCGGTCTCCGACGTGGCGGCCGTGCTGGATCGGGGCACGGTAGTGCACAGCGGCACGGCGGCCGAGCTGCGGGCGCAGCCGGAGCTGCTGGACAAACTGCTGGGCGTGGTGCGCTGAGGGCCTGGGCCGACCGGCCGCGTCTGCCGCTGTTGTACGAAAGTGTTTCGGGCGCTGGCAAGCTCGAGGTCGGCGCCACAATCGCCCGCCACGCGCAGCAAGAGCGAGCCATCAACAGCGAAGGGACAAACACCATGTGGACCAAACGAGAACTCCTGGCCGCCACTGCCGCCACCGCGGCGGCATCGCTGCTGCCGGGCATCGCTGCCGCCCAGGCCTTCCCCTCCAAGCCGCTGCGCCTGGTCGTGCCCAACGCCGCCGGTGGCGCGGCCGACCTGACGGCGCGCACGGTCGGCCAGGAGATGGGCAAGACCCTGGGCCAGAGCGTGGTCATCGACAACCGGCCCAGCGCCGGTGGCGTGGTGGCCGGCGAGATGGTGGCGCGCGCGGCGGCCGATGGCCACACGCTGCTGCTGGTGTCCAGCGGCACGGCGGTCAGCGCAGCGCTGTTCGGCTCGCTGCCGTTCGACACGGTGAAGGACTTCACGCCGGTCTCGATGCTGGCCACCTTCGACCTGGCCATCGTCGTGGCCGATGACAGCCGCTTCAAGACGCTGGCCGAACTGGTGGCCTACGCCAAGGCCAACCCCGGCAAGCTCAACATCGGCACGCCCAACATCGGCACCACGCAGAACCTGGCGGCCGAGCTGTTCAAGAGCACGGCCGGCATCGAGGCGCAGGTCGTGCCCTTCAACGGCACGCCGCCCGTGATCACCGCGCTGCGCGGCGGGCAGCTCGACGCCATGGTCGACATCCTCGGCCCGCTGATGACGCAGATCACCGGCAAGACGCTGCGCCCGCTGGCCGTGCTCGGCGACAAGCGCGCGCAGCAGTTGCCGGGCGTGCCCGCAGTGCGTGAGACCGGTGGCGGCCTGGCGGGCTTCAACGTCGCGTCGTGGAACGGCCTGGCCGTGCCGGCCGGCACGCCCAAAGCGGTGGTTGACCGGCTGAACAAGGACATCAACGCCGCACTGGCGCTGCCCGAGGTGAAGAAGAAGCTGCTCGACCTGAACCTGGTGGCCCAGGGCAGCACGCCGGAGCAGCTGAGCACGCAACTGGCCGGCGAGATCAAGCGCTGGGGCGAGGTGATCGCCAAGGCGAAGATTCCGAAGCAGTGAGCATTTGCGGGTGACGCACCGCTGGGTGCCGAGTGGCTGGCCCATGCGCTCAAGGGCGAAGGGGCCGATCACCGCGAGTGCCACATCGGAGGCGACTTCCTGCTGATTGACCGACCAAACGAAAGCGGACTGGTCTTCGTGCGCGCCGGCATGCACGCCGACCTGTTCTGCACCCGACAGCTGATCACGCACCACAAGAAGGCGCCCCCAAGTGACGATTTCCATCCGCCCCGCCAGCGCCGCAGACGCCGCGCTGATCCTGCACTTCATCCGCGAACTGGCGATCTACGAGAAGGCCGAAGACCAGGTCGAGGCCACGGCCGAAACGATTGCCGGCAGCCTGTTCGGCCCCGGCAGCCCGTCGCGCGCGCTGATCTGCGAACAGGACGGCCAGGCCGTCGGCTTCGCCGTCTACTTCTTCAACTACTCGACCTGGCAGGCCAGGAAGGGCCTGTACCTGGAAGACCTGTTCGTGCTGCCCGGCGCGCGCGGGCAGGGCGCCGGCAAGCGGCTGCTGCAGCACCTGGCGGTGATCGCGGTAGAGGAGGGCTGTGGCCGCTTCGAGTGGAGCGTGCTGGACTGGAACCAGCCGGCGATCGACTTCTATACATCCATCGGTGCCAGGCCGCAAAGTGAATGGGTGCGCTACCGCCTGCACGGGGCGGCGCTGCGGGACTTCGCGGCCAGCGCCGCATAGCCGCACGCGCCCCATGAGCGCCGCGCCGGGCCGCCCCAAGCAAGCTCGCACCGCAGTGCGAAGCACGGAGGTTGTCCGGTGAGCGCCGCGCCGGGCCGCCCCAAGCAAGCTCGCACCGCAGTGCGAAGCACGGAGGTTGTCCGGTGAGCGCACCGCATTCCCGTCAGGAACTCCCCGACGCACTGCGCGCCATCGCCATGGTCTCCGTGATGGTGGTGAACGCCATCGGCTACGCCGTGGCGCCCTGGGGCCCGATCCTCGGCGAGCGCACGCCGCAGGACAGTGCCTGGGCCGCCGCCACCCAGGGACTTGTGGGCGCCCTGTTGCAGGGCAAGGGCTATGCGATGCTGGCCTTCGTGTTCGGCATGTCGCTCTGGCTGGCCACCCGCGGGCGCAGCCGGCCCGAGGCGCTGCGCCGGGGCAGGGTGCGCCAGCGCCGCTTGCTGCAACTGGGCATCCTGCACGGCGTCTTCGTCTATTTCGGCGACATCCTGACGCTGTACGCGCTGGTCGGAGGGCGGCTGCTGCAGCGCCTGCACCTGCCCTGGGGCGCCCTGCGCCGCCACCTCTGGCGCGCGCTCGGCTGGGCGTTGCTGGCAAAGCTGGTGTCGCTGTGGGTCTTCGTGGGGACCAGCGTCGATGCCGCTCCAGCCGACGCGCCATCGCTCGCGACCGTCCAGGGCGCGTGGCCGTTCCTGCAGCTCAATGCCGTGTCCTACGCCACCAGTCTGGCTGTGTCTGTGCTGCTGGCGGGGCCTGTGACGTACCTGTGCATGGCGTGCGGCGTGGCTGCGGCCCGCTTGCGGCTGCTGACCCACCGCCGCTGGCGCAGGGCGCTTTGGCAGTTCCTGCGGCGCTGTGGTCCGCCACTGCTGGCGCTGAGCGTCGTCTACGGTGTGGGCTGCGCCCTGACAAGCCCTTCGGACGCGTTGCGCCCATGGATTGACACGCTCGGCGACCTCATCGCCCTGCCGGTGGCGGCCTGCTATGGGGCGGCGCTGTCGCTCGCGTCGGCGGGCGGCAGGGCGCCCTGGTGTGGCTGGTTCAGTCCGCTCGGGCAGCGCACCTTGACGCTATATGTCGGGCACAGCCTGCTGTGCCTCGCACTGTTGTCTGGTGCGGGATGGTCGATCGCCGCGACGACGGTGGCGACCGTGCTGTTCTGCCTGATGCTGTGGTTGGTGGCGCTGGTCGCCGCACGGCACAGCGGCCGCCGCCGATGGCCGCTGGAGGCCTGGATGGGCCGCCGCTGACCCACGGTCTGCGAGCGCCATTCCTCAGATCAGAGCCGTATGGCACCGGGGCGCGCGGACTGAGCGGCGATTGCGCCGGGCGCCGCCGGCTGAACGCCAGTCAGTGCAGCCACCAGGGGAAAAGTCCCACCAGCGGCGCGCCACGCGCTGCGCGTGCAGCGCGCGGGCGCCGACGCTCAGTTCCCGTCGTGGTGATCGTCGGTGTGTTCGACCAGGCCGGGCACCATGCCCTCGGTGATGGCTTCACTCTCCTGCCCGGGGCTGGGCGGCTGCCCATTGGCCGGCACGACCAGGACATCGGCCATGGCCGGGTCGTACGCAGAGAGCGTCGGGTCCTTGGCCAGTGCGCTGACGATGGCCATCGACGCGTGGAAGCCGATTTTCTGGATGTAGCCACCGGACTTCGTGCCGATGCCGCCGCGCAGCTCCAACAACACCGAGCCGGCGCCCAACAGGCCATAGGCATTGCGCGAGATACCGGGCTCGGTGCCGCCGGGATAGCGCGTCAAGGTGGCGTAGGGGTACTGGGCCAGCGTCTTCGCGATCAGCACCACCACGCGCTTGGCCATGGTCTGGCCGGCGTTGAAGCGGGTCACGGCGTTCGGGTCCACCGCGAGCAGCCGGGTCGCTGTGGACGCGGCGGTCGGGTACAGGGTAGAGCCGGTCACCATCTGGCCGTTGTGCACGGGCGTGCCCTGGTGGTGCATGTCGAGCACGGCCACCGGCTTGTATTGGTCGTTGAGCCAGCGGATGTTCTTCGCCTCGGGCACCGGATTGCCCAGCCGCAGGTCATAGCTGCTGCCAGGACGCGAATTGAGGTCCGCCGTCTCGCAGCTGGTCACGCCGGTGGTGATGTTCGGATAGTTGGGATTGTCCAGCGGGCATTCGGGCCGAAACGCGTGGTAGCGGTTGATGTCGTAGCCGCGGCCACGCTGGTAGAAGGCCGGCAGCGGGTTCACGGTGTAGCGCGGGTCGTAGTTCTGACGCCATGGCGGCGTGTTGCCAGCACTGTCGGTCAGCGGCGTGTCGTCTGTGTTGACGCCGTCGAAACCATCGACGTTGACGCGCGGCACCACGACCACGGTCAGCGCCGCGCGGATGGCGTTGGACTCCTTGGAGTTGTTGGTCAACGAGCGCACCAGATTGGCGGCAGAGTCGCTGGTCTCCATCTCGTTGCCGTGCTGCTGCGCGATGATCATGACGCGGGTAGGACCATTGCCGATCACGACATAGGGCACGACGCGGCCCGCGTTGCTGATCCAGGGCGCTTCCTTCAGCGTGGCGGCGCCGCGGCTCGTGTGCACCGCGCTTTGCAACGCGCGCATGAGTTGCTCGTAGCTCAGCAGCGAGGCCGTGCTGCCGTTGTTGCCGGTAGGCCCGTTGGGGATCATGGCCGGCGCGGCGACCGCCGATGTGGCGACCGCACATGCCGTCATTGCGGCCCAGAGTACTTTGGGGATCATGAGGTGTCTCCGTTGTCGTTGTCGCCGCTCCGTCGGCCAAGACTTCGGCCTGTTGATGTCGGAGTGGCCGAACGATGCTAGCGGTGCTCCCCCGGGTGTCAATGGGACCGCTACGGTGTCCCGCATGCGTCACCGAATCGGCGTCGCCATCGGGCTTTCCTGTAAAGACTAAGCCGCGATGTTGCACTCGCGGCGCAGCAGCGCCAACGCATCCTCGGTGCCGTGCACCCGGTCGCTCTGCAAGACGGGCTCGGCGTCTGCGATGAAGGCGTTCCACAGATGCAGGTAATCGCTGCGCAGCGCGACGGGGGCATGCTGCAGGACGAACTGCCTGGGCAACTCGGCATCCAGGCCTGACTTGCGGATCTTCCTGACCAGGCTGGCTGCGGACTTCTCGGTCAGCAGCGTGGCGTGCTTGCCGTGCGTTGCGATGCGCAAAAACAGTGTCAGCAGCGAACTGTCGTCGCTGTGGCCCTCGGTGGCCTTCTCCCACAAGGCGCTGTTGCTGCGCTCGAAATGGTCCAGGTCGGCCATGGCATCCTCTAGCCAGAAATAGCGGCCCAGAAAGGCCGGCGTCTGGTCGAAGAGCTTGCGCACGCCGAGCGCGGCGTCCAGTATCTTGGGCATGTCCTGCACGACGGTTTCCTGCACGGACTGCACAGCGTCCACGAAGGGTGCCGGCAGGTCCTTGGGCAAGTCGATGGGGACGGGGACCTGCGCGTGGCCATCGGCCTGCCGCCCGTATTTCTTGCGCAGGCCCAGCACCATCTTCTCGAAGCCGGACCAGTCCGGCATGGCGCTGCGCCGGCATGCCAGCACCAGCAGAGCCGTGCGCACCACGGCCTCCGCATCCTTGCCGGCATCCTCCAGCGCATCGGCGTCCAGGCCCAGTTGCGCTGCCATCCAGATGGCCGCCTCCACCAGGGTCGTGGCATGGCTGCGCGCGGCGCGTTCGGCGTGGACCTCGGGCAGGCTGCGCAGGGACCATCTGGCCAGCAAGGCAATGTGCTTGTCCTCGAAGACCCCGTGTTCCTGCATGCCGAAGTGGCTGCTCTGGGGCATGGCGATCAGCGCCTTGAGCATGTCCGAGCCGCCTTTGGAACGCGACAGCAGGCTGTGGTCGCGCAGGGCCTGGGCGGCCAGGTCCAGGTCGCCGCCGCTCTCGTGCTCCAGGTGCAGGCTCACGAGATTGACCAGCCGCGCCCTTGCCATCTCCAGGTCGGGGCGCAGGTACTCGGTGCCGAAGTAACGCGCGATCTGGACCATGCCCTTGGGCGCCTCCACGCACATCGTCGCCAGCTTCTGCGGCGTGATGATCCCGTGTCGCACGCCGTGCTGCAGGGCCTTCTCGAAGAAAGGCCGCTCGTCGAACAGGGCGACGGCCTGGGGGGCCGTGTCGGGGCGGGTACCGGGGAGGGTATCGGGCAGGGGTGGCATCACAGGGTCGCTCGCACCTTCTCAGATGGCCGACTCTTCCTCGTCGTCGCGCGCTGCCGGTGTGCCGCGGCCCCGGTCCGTGTCGCGGGTTTCCACGCGCGTGTCTTCTTCTTCCGCGGCCTCTTCCTCGTCTTCGACACCGAGATGCTGGGCGCGTGCCTGGGCACGCATGACCAGCAAGGTTTCGGTGAACAGGTCCGGGCACTCATGACGCATGTGCCAGGCCAGCTCCATCCAGTCCTGGTCGGCCACCTCTTCCAGCTCGACCCTGGGGCGGGCGTAGGCCGACGCCAGCAGCGCCGTCTCGGACAGCATCTCGCCATCTTCCTCGACGGTGTCGAAGGTGCCGCTGCGGGCGAAGGCTTCGATGCGGCCCCACTTCTCCGCGAAGTAGTTGGCCATGGCCTCGCTGCCGCCCTCCAGATCGCCCACCGCCGTCAGGAAAGCCACCGGGTCCGCGTCTTCCCGAAAGACGATGGAATTGACCATGCCGCGCAGGTGCGTGTGGGTGAGGTCCTTGTAGCGCTTCTCGATGACGATGGCGTGCGCGAACTGCGCGGGCGTGACCAGCAGGTTCACGACCGATTCCCGGGATGGGTCGTACTCGCGCATCACCGCCAGGATGTCCTTGGGGGCCAGCTGCTCGAGCACCACCATCAGCGCACCGTCGCCCTCGGTGTCGGCCAGCTCGGTGAGGGCGGACTCGGCGCCGGCAATGTCGCCTGCGGCAATCAGGCTTTGGGTCTTCTCGATCAGGGCAAGGTGGTTCATGGCGGTGGGTGTTGGCGTGTGGAGCGGTTCAGTCTTTGCGGTCGAAGCCTTGCTCGACCATCCAGTCGGCGCGGGCGTCCTCGCGGCTCAGGCCATCGGCATCGTCCAGATCGTCTGCCGAGAGGGGCTGGCGATGGTCGTCTCCATCGTGGTCAGCCTCGTGGTCGTGGTCGTGGTCGCGGTCGCCGTCGCCGTCGCCGTCGGCGTCTTGCGCGCCATCGCCGTGCTTCAACCCATCGCTCGCATGCCGGGCGCTGCCCGCCATGTATTCCAGCGCGGCGGCCACGCTCAGGAAGTTGTCACCGGCCGCTTGCGCGCGCAGCACCTGCACCGTGGCCTCGGCCCATGGGGCGATGGCGATGCTGTGCCGCAGGCTGTCCCATGCGGGCAGGTCCTCGGGCTCGCAGGCCAGCAGCTGGTCCATGGCGGGCAGGGACGTGAAGCGGAAGGCCTTGTGCAGCACCACCGCCACCATCTCGGGGCTGATCTCCAGCATGTTGAACAGGAACGCGATCTCGCTGCGCCGCTCGGCCAGCCGCCGGTCGAGGACGAACTGCCCATCGGAGTCGTGGCGCATGTCGTCGAGTTCGGCCATGTAGGCGGAGCGCAGGTTGCGAAAGAAGGGGGATACGTGCATCGAAACCTAAATGAGCTTGCGGAAATAGTCGGCCCAGATCTCGCGCGCTGTTTCCAGCGGATCGTCGAGCAGGTTGCGCTTGCGGTTGTGGTCGTAAGCCTCGCGCTTCGCTGCGTCGCCGAGGACGTCGTACGCCTCCTGGACGGCGCGGAAACGCGTGGCGGCATCGGGGGCCGTGCTGCGGTCCGGGTGGTGCAGGGCGGCGTGGTGGCGGTAGGCCTTCTTGATGTCCGCCAGGCTCGCGCCACTGCTGACACCCAAGGCGAGATAGTGGTCTTGCATGCGGTGCCTGGTTGCGGTGTACGTCACGGCGAACCGCAAAAGGCAGCGATTGTAGGAGGCTGCTCAAGAAAGCGCCCATGACGACCTCAGATCATGGGTGCGGCGTCACGGGCGCGGCATGAACGGCGCGCAACGTATCCTGCTCGGTCGATCGGCACACATCCTGGCAGGGGCGCGATGTCGCCGGCGCAATCGAGGCCGCTTGCAGCGCCCAACGCCACCACGATCGTGGCGGTACGGTTTCGCATTCGCAGGCCTCCGACCTATCGCGACGCTTTCAATAGAAATCCTCCAGCGACCGCAGCCGACAGCCCAGCTCCGCCTCTACAAGCGCAGCCAACGCGGGGTCTACCTGCGTGGGCTGCTGCGGGAAGCATTTGCCGCAATCCACGACCAAGGCAAATCGGTAGGCGGCACCACCGGTCTCCTTGCGTGACTCACCTGTCCGTCCATCCCGGACCGTGAAGGTCCGGGCACTGGTGTCGAGCGGAACCGCGCACCGGGGGCAACGGGCGGGCAGTCGACTTCGATAGAAGATGTCCTCTTCCAGGTAGAACTCCTCGAACGCCTCTCCGCACGCACACCGAACAGGCTCGTCGAACGAGCCGAGGACCTCGGAGACACAGTGCACGACGTCTCGCGCGAGGTGCAGCTGGAGTTCGTAGTAGCCATCGGCAGCGTCTTCTGGCGAGTTGAAGGGGCTGTGTGCGAGCGGATAGCGGAGCTTGGAGGGGCCGAAGCGCTCGACAGGCCAGCCCAGCAGAACATCCTGGTCATGCAGGCTGTGCAGTTCTTCGACCAGATCCGCTGTGCGGCCCGGCCTGACCCCCAACGCAGTGCGCAGGTAGAACCCCTCGCCTGGCGCATGGCCGCCATCGTGGGAACTCTCGAATGCCATGGCCGCGAAGTCCGCAGACTTGGGATCGGCCATCCATCCCTCCTGCGTGAGCCTGGCAATCAGGCGCGCGACGGCAGCAGCGTCCGGTCGCCAGGACGCCTGTACGGGAATGAGCAAGTGCTTGACCTCGACACCCATGGTCTTCTCTCCTTTTCTGGGTCTGGTGCCACCGTGACATGCGCGTGGGGGTTTCACCAGCGCTTCCACCACGGCTTGCGTTCGGGTTGGCCCGGCGCCGGCGCTGCTGGCAGCTCGGGCCGATACCAGAGCCGGTACTGAGGGTCGGAATATCCGGGGTCCAGCGCAGCGGAGTTGTCAATCCGCGATTGATGTGTCAAGGCCTCAGGTGGTCCGCGGAAATATTCGTCGACTGTGTACGGTGCAGTTGATGTCCCAGGAAGTGGTGTAAGTCTTGATCGCGCGGCAGGCCGCGGAGGGTGCAGCCCGGAGGGCGTAACCCGCAGCGGCCTGCCGCGCGGCGGCCGCTCCTGATGGGGGTGGCCATCGTGATTCCGGATAGGGTTGAGGTGCGAATACCAACCTTGATCCTTGCGAAGGGAAATCACGATGACCAACGCCACTATGGCATTGACCGAGCTTGCCGAGAAGGGAGCCGACATCGACGTGCTGCGCCAGATGGTGCAGTTCATGGCCCAGCGGCTGATGGAACTGGACGTCGAGGGGCGCTGCGGCGCCGGCTACGACGAGAAGAGTGCCGAGCGGCTGAACAGCCGCAACGGCTACCGCGAGCGCACCTGGGACACGCGCGCCGGTTCGGTGGAGCTGAAGATCCCCAAGCTGCGCCAAGGCAGCTACTTCCCCGAGTTCCTGGAGCCGCGGCGCACGGCCGAGAAGGCGCTCACCGCGGTGATCCAGGAGGCCTACGTGCAGGGCATCTCCACCCGCTCGGTGGACGAGCTGGTCAAGTCGATGGGCATGAGCGGGGTCTCCAAGAGCCAGGTCAGCCGGCTGTGCGGCGAACTGGACGAGCGTGTCAACGCCTTCCTGGGCCGCCAGATCGAGGGCGACTGGCCGTATCTGTGGGTGGATGCGACCTACGTGAAGACGCGCGAGGCCGGGCGCATCGTCAGCGTGGCCGTGATAGTGGCTGTCGGCGTGAACACCGACGGCCAACGAGAGGTGCTGGGTTTGAAGGTCGGCGCTTCAGAAGCAGAGCCGTTTTGGACGGAGTTCTTGCGCAGCCTGAACCGCCGTGGCCTGCGCGGCGTCAAGCTGGTGATCAGCGACAGCCACGAGGGCATCAAGGCGGCCGCCTCCAAGGTTCTGAAGGCCACCTGGCAGCGCTGCCGCGTGCACTTCATGCGCAACGCCCTGGCGCATGCCGGCAAGACCCAGCGGCGCATGGTCTCGGCGGCCATCGGCACGGTGTTCGTGCAGGAGTCGGCCGATGCGGCACGCGCGCAGTGGAGGTCAGTTGCCGACCAGCTCAGAGACAAATTCCCAAAGCTCGGCGCCGTGATGGACGAGGCGGAGAACGACGTGCTGGCCTTCATGACTTTCCCGCGGGCGCACTGGACGCAGATCTACAGCACCAACTCGCTGGAGCGACTGAACGCGGAGATCAAGCGGCGCACCAACGTCGTGGGCATCTTCCCCAACGACGCGTCCATCGTGCGCCTGGTCGGCGCCATGATGCTGGAGCAGAACGACGAGTGGTCGCTCAACCGGCGCTACATGCAGCTTGAAGGCTTGCAGACCCTGAGCGACACTGCCCCCACTCGGCTGTCCGCAGTGGCACGCTGAGTACCGTGCATCTCCAGCTCTGTCCGGGCTGTGGACCTACACCACGGGATGGGACACGACCACGGTGCATAGCCGTCTTCGATGAAGGCCAGGCGCTTGACCAGCGCAACAGCCTCTGGCGTTCCACTCAGAGAGTTCGCCAGAACAGTCGATTCTTCGGATGGATCGTTCAGCGCGAGGACCTCGACCGGATTCATCGTGAGGTACGGAAACGGAAGGTCTGCGAGCCCCGCGAGCGCGTACTTCCAGTAAGCCTCTGCGACATCCGCATCACCCACGATGGCGACGTACAGCGCAAGGCTGGCCAAAAGGTTCTCTCGTGCTGCCGCGACCGAGGTGCAGGGCAGCGCCAGATGCAGCACTTCGTATTCCGAAGGCCCGATGGCACGCTTGACCTCCACGGGGCGCAGATCGGACGTACGAAAGCACGCGAGCCAGGGCACCGGAATGCGGTTGGCGGCCTGGCCGATCTCGACATAGGAAGCCGCGTGTGTGCGACGCGCGCTTTCCAGTGCCTGCAGGTCGCTCGTCAGGATTTCGGTGTTGAGCAGTGCAGCTCGGTTCGACATGTGATGCCCGACGCCGCAGTCATGCGCCAACGCGCGGGCGCTGGTCTCCCAAGGGGCACAAACGGAGCAATGAATTGGCGGAACACATCGGCAGCTTGCACGGAGATCGGGGCGCAGGCCAGTCTATCGGACCGCTGGCCGTCCTGACGTCACATTTTGTGCGGGACGGACTGCCGGGCCCTGCCATCCACATGGCCCGCTGAAACGGTCGCGCTGCTCGGCGACGTCCTGCCACGCGGCTTGTTGCGCCGTGGTGGGCACAGGCGCGAGCAGCGCCATGCCGCGCAGGCCAGCGCCGCGCACGAAATCGATGCAGTGCTGCCGACTGGGCGACTGCATCGGCGCCTGGACGGAACGTGCAGTCGTTCTGGCACGCCGGCCCCGGCTGTCGTTCCTGGCCCCCCCCGAGCCGGGCCAAGCCGAATTCAGATCGGCGTGGTCAAGGCCCGGCCGTTGAAGAAGGCCCGCAGGTTCCCCAGCACCAGCGTGACCGACGCCTGCACGGCTTCCGGCGAACGCCCGGCGATGTGCGGCGTCAGCACCACGTTCGGCAGATCCAGCAGCTCCGCTGGCGGCGCTGGTTCGCTCTCGTAGACGTCGATGCCGGCAGACGCAATGCGGCCACCCCGCAGCGCGGCGGCCAACGCGGCCGTGTCCACCACGCTGCCGCGCGCGATGTTGACCAGCGTGCCCTGGGGGCCCAGCGCGTCCAGCACCTCGGCGTTGACCAGGTGCCGCGTGTCGGCACCACCGGGCGTGGCAACGATCAGGCAGTCGCACCACTGGGCCAACGCGCGCGGGCTGTCGAAATACGCGTATGGCAATGCGGCCTTGCGGCTGCGGCTGTGGTAGCCCACGGGCATGTCGAAGCCGGCTGCGCGCTTGGCGATCTGCTGGCCGATGCCGCCCATGCCCAGGAGGCCGATGCGCTTGCCGCTGACGGTGGGCGTGTAGAACTGCAACTGGTCGCGCCACAGGCCCTTGCGCACACCCTTGTCCAGCTGCACGATGCCGCGCACGGCCGCCAGCAGCAAGCCGAAGGCATGGTCGGCCACACAGGTCTCGTTGCTGCCGGCCGCGTTCGCCAGGGCGATGCCGCGCGCGCGGGCGGCGTCCACGTCCACCAACTCGTAGCCCACGCCCAGCGTGTGCACCACCTCCAGCGCGGGCAAGGCAGCAATCTCGATCGCGGTCAGGCCGATGGTGCCGATCGTCAGCACGGCGCGCACGCGCGGGCCGTGCGTGGCGATGGCGGCGGCGCGCTGAGCGTCGTCTCGGGCCTCGATCACCTCGTAGTGGTCGCGGAACTGTTGCAGGTAGGCCGCTTGCAGTGGGCACAGCACGAGCAGGGGGATAGGGGCGGTCATGTCGTCCAGGTGAATCGTCAGGAAGCGGGGCAGTCTAGCGCCCGCGCGCCTGTGCTTCAGACGTAGGGCGCAATGGCCTTGAGCACCACGTCCTGCACCAGTGCGCGCGCGATGGTCTGGGTCGCGGTGATCGGCCGGCGCGCCGAGCGCACCAGCATCAACTGGCCCATCAGCCGCGGCGTGTGGATGCTGCGCAGCTCGAACGGCTCGGCGTTTTCAAAGTTACTCAGCGTGTAGGCGGGCAGTACGGCATGGCCCATGCCCTCCTTGACCAGGTTCAGGATGCCATTGAGCCCATCGACCTCCAGCCGGGCCTGCACCGGGCGGCCGATGCGTTGCGCCTCGTCGTCGATCAGCAGGCGAAACGCATTGGGCCGACTGGGCAGGATCAGCGGCAGCGCCGTCACCTCCCGAAAGCCGATGCGGTCGCGGGCCTTGCTGCCGGCTTTGCCCGTGGCACCGCGCCCGCGCGCAGTGCCGCTGCGCGGTGAGATCAGCACCAGTTCTTCTTCATGCAGCGTGGCCAGCTCGATATCGGGCGAGCGCTCGGGGTTGTAGAGCACGGCCATGTCCAGCTTGCCCAGGCGCAGGCCGTCGACCATGCTGACCGAAAACCCCTCCGTCAGCGTGACCTGCGCCTGCGGCAGCTGCGCGCGCAACGCCTTCGTCAGCGGCACGGTGATGAGCCGCGACAGGCTGGGCGGCAGGCCGATGGACACGCGCCCGGCCAGCGCGCCGCGTGCCACGCCCAGCTCTTCGCGCGCTACGTCCACCTGGTGCAGGATCCCGCGGCCGTGCTCCAGCAGCAGCTTGCCGGCTTCGGTGGGTGTGGCGCCGCGGCCGTTGCGGGCCAGCAGGTTCTGGCGCAGTTCCACCTCCAGCAAGCGGATCTGCCGGGACAGCGCCGGCTGGGCCACGTTCAGCGCGATCGCAGCGCGCGTGAAGCTGCCCAGCTCGGCGACGCGCACGAAGTATTCGAGTTGCTTGAGGTCCATGGTCGGTCCCAGTGTATTGAGAATACCGCGCCATGAGATATCGCAATCTGTTCTAACTGCTAGAGGTTGGCCCGTCTTTGCCGGGGTGCTGTTCCCGGCCAGAATCCGCCCGGTCAGCCGAGCCATAAAACCGAGGAGCAACATGAGTCAAGCCAACCCCCTGATCATCGACGTACACGGCCACTACACGACGGCGCCCAAGGCGCTGGAGAACTGGCGCAACCAGCAGATCGCCGGCATCCAGGACGCGGCCCTCATGCCCAAGGTGGCCGACCTGAAGATCAGCGACGACGAACTGCGCGAGAGCATCGAGCTGAACCAGCTGGCCAAGATGCGCGAGCGCGGCAGCGACATCACGATCTTCAGCCCGCGCGCCAGCTTCATGGCCCACCACATCGGCGACTTCAACGTGTCGTCCACCTGGGCGGCCATCTGCAACGAGCTGTGTTACCGCGTGTCGCAGTTGTTCCCCGACCACTTCATCCCCGCCGCGATGCTGCCGCAAAGCCCCGGCGTCGACCCCAAGACCTGCATCCCCGAGCTGGAAAAGTGCGTCAAGGAATACGGCAACGTCGGCATCAACCTGAACCCCGATCCGTCGGGCGGCCACTGGACGAGCCCGCCGCTGTCCGACCGCAGCTGGTACCCCATCTACGAGAAGATGGTGGAGTTCGACATCCCGGCCATGGTGCACGTCTCCACCTCATGCAACGCCTGCTTCCACACCACCGGCGCGCACTATCTGAACGCAGACACCACGGCCTTCATGCAGTGCCTGACGTCTGACTTGTTCAAGGACTTCCCGACGCTGAAGTTCCTGATCCCGCACGGCGGCGGCGCCGTGCCCTACCACTGGGGCCGTTTCCGCGGGCTGGCGCAGGAGCTGAAGAAGCCGCTCCTGACCGAGCACCTGATGAACAACATCTACTTCGACACCTGCGTCTACCACCAGCCGGGCATCGACCTGTTGACCAAGGTGATCCCGGTGAAGAACGTGCTGTTCGCCAGCGAGATGATCGGCGCCGTGCGCGGCATCGACCCGGAGACCGGCCACTATTTCGACGACACCAAGCGCTATGTGCTGAACACGCCCAACCTGACGGATGAAGACCGCTACCAGGTGTTCGAAGGCAATGCGCGCCGCGTGTTCTCGCGTCTGGACACGGCCCTCAAGGCAAAGAATAAGTAACCCGCAGGAGCCACCACCATGTATGAACTCGGAGTCGTCTACCGCAACATCCAGCGCACCGACAGCGCCACCGCCGACGGCCTGGCCGCCCTGGGCTCTGCCACCGTGCACGAGGCCATGGGCCGCGTCGGTCTGCTCAAGCCCTACATGCGGCCGATCTACCCGGGCGCACAGGTGTCCGGCACGGCGGTCACCGTGCTGCTGCACCCCGGTGACAACTGGATGATGCATGTGGTCGCAGAGCAGATCCAGCCCGGCGACATCGTGGTGGCGGCCATCACGGCCGAATGCACGGACGGCTATTTCGGCGACCTGCTGGCCACCAGCTTCCAGGCCCGTGGCGCCCGCGCGCTCATCATCGACGCCGGCGTGCGCGATGTGAAGACGCTGAAGGAAATGAACTTCCCGGTCTGGAGCAAGGCCGTCAGCAGCAAGGGCACCATCAAGGCCACGATCGGCTCGGTCAACATCCCCGTGGTCTGCGCCGGCATGCTGGTGACGCCGGGCGACGTGATCGTGGCCGACGATGACGGCGTCGTCTGCGTGCCGCGCGCCATCGCCGCCAAGACGCTGGAGGCGGCCCGCAAGCGCGAGTCCTTCGAAGGCGAGAAACGAGACAAACTGGCCAGCGGCGTGCTGGGCCTGGACATGTACAAGATGCGCGAGCCGCTGGCAGCGGCCGGCCTGAAGTACATCGACTGAACTTCGCAACCCATCCCTGAACCCCCGAGGAGACATCCCATGAAGACATCGTTCCTGCGCCGTGCCACCGTGCTCGGCCTGTCCCTGCTGGCCGCCGGCGCCACCGTGGCCCAGACGGCCGCCACCTGGCCCACGCGCACCGTGCGCCTGATCTCGCCTTACCCCACCGGTGGCGGCCCCGACGCCATCTCTCGCGTGCTGGCCGACAAGCTGTCGCGCAAGTGGGGCCAGCCGGTGGTGGTGGAGAACCGCCCGGGTGGCAACGGTTTCATCGCCATCGATGCCTTCAAGCGCGGCGCCAAGGACGGGCACGACCTGGTGCAGCTGGACAGCGTGCACCTGGTGGCCTACCCCTACATGTTCAAGAAGCTGCCCTACGACGCCGCCAAGGATTTCGACGTGCAGGCCACGCTGTTCAAGGCCTACATGATGGTGGTGGTGCCCACCAACAGCAAGTTCAAGACCGTGGCCGATGTGATCGCCGAAGCCAAGGCCAACCCCGGCAAGCTGGACTATGGCTCGTGGTCCATCGGCAACCCGGTGCACCTGGGCATGGAGGAGTTCCAGGCCCTGACCGGCACCAAGATGCAGCACGTCATCTACAAGGAAACCTCGCAGCTCTACACCGCCGTGGCCAATGGCGAACTGCCTGTGACGCTGGGCACGGCCGGCACCACCGGGCCGCTGTACAAGGGCGGCAAGGTGCGCTTTCTGGCTGTGACGGCGCCCCAGCGCCTGCCGGCCTACCCTGACGTGCCGACGGCGGCTGAAGTCGGCGGCCCCAAGGACTACGAGGTCAGCGGCTGGAACGTGATCGCCGGCCCCAAGGGCCTGCCGCAAGCGGTGCAGGACAAGATCCGCGCCGACATCGCCGAGGCCCTGGCCGGCCCCGACGTGCAGGAGCGCTACGCGACCTTCGGCTATGTGCCGCTGTCGCTGGACCGCGCCAAGACCGAAGCCTTCATTGCGTCCGAGGCCAAGCGCCACGACGTGATCATCAAGCGCGCCAACATCTCGCTGGACTGAGCACTGAGCACTGAGTCCGCGAGCAAGCCCAGAGACCCCGGAGACCTTTCGATGACCATGAAGACCCGCCGCGCCGTGTTGCGCTGCACCGTGCTGGCTGCCTGCGTTGCAGCGGCTGTTCCCTTCACCGCTGCCGCGCAGAACTTCCCTGGCAAGCCGGTGCGTATCATCACGCCGTTTCCCGTGGGCGGCGGCCCCGACGGCGTGGCCCGGCTGGTGGCCGACAAGGTCTCTCGCGCCTGGGGCCAGGGCGTGATCGTGGAGAACCGCCCGGGCGGCAACGGCTTCATCGCCATCGACGCGTGGAAGCGCGGCGCCAAGGACGGCACCGACATTCTGGTGCTGGACAACGTGCACCTGGCGGCCTACCCCAGCCTGTTTAAGAAGCTGCCCTACGACGTGGCCCGCGACTTCGACGTGCTGCTGCCGCTGTTCAAGACGCACTTCTTCTTCACCGTGGGCACAGGCAGCAAGTACAAGACCGTGGGCGACATCGTGGCCGACGCCAAGGCCAACCCGGGCAAGATGAACTACGGCTCCTGGTCCATCGGCAACCCGGTGCACCTGGGCTCCGAGCTGTTCGAAAGCGCCACCGGCACGCAGATGGAGCACGTGGTCTACAAAGAGACCACGCAGCTCTACACCGCCGTGTCCACCGGTGAGCTGGGCTTCGCGCTGGGCAGTGCGGCCACGGCCGGCCCGCTGCAGCGTGGCGGCAAGCTGCGCTTCCTGGCGATCACCGCGCCCAAGCGTTCGCCTGACTTTCCCGATGTGCCGACGGTCGGCGAATCGGGCGGCCCCAAGGATTTCAACGTGACCGGCTGGATCGCCTTTGCCGTGCCGCCCGGCCTGCCGGCTGCGGTCACGGACAAGATCCGCGGCGATGTCGAAAAGGCCTTGGCCGAGCCCGACGTGCAGGAGAAGTTCAAAAGCTTCGGCTACGAGGCATTCCCGACGACGCGCGTGCAGTTCTCGCAGTTCATCAAGGACGAGACCAAACGCTTCGGCGAGGTGATCAAGAAGGCGAATGTTTCGCTGGACTAAAGGAGACAACATGAGTGAATTCACCAAGACCCCCGGCTGGATGGACTGGTACGCCGGCCCCACCAAGCCCAAGTTCCAGGTACCGCCCGGCAGCGTCGATGCGCACTGCCACGTGTTCGGCCCGGGCGACGAGTTTCCGTTCGCGCCCGAGCGCAAGTACACGCCCTGCGATGCCAGCAAGGCGCAGCTCTACGCGCTGCGCGACCACCTGGGCTTCGCCCGCAACGTCGTCGTGCAGGCCACCTGCCACGGTGCCGACAACCGCGCCATGGTCGATGCCTGCAAGTCGTCCGGCGGCAAGGCGCGTGGCGTGGCCACCGTCAAGCGCAGCATCAGCGACGCCGAGCTGCAAGAGTTGCACGATGCCGGTGTGCGCGGCGTGCGCTTCAACTTCGTCAAGCGCCTGGTCGACTTCACGCCCAAGGACGAGCTGCTGGAGATCGCCGGCCGCATCCACAAGCTGGGCTGGCATGTGGTCATCTACTTTGAGGCGGTCGATCTGCCCGAGCTGTGGGACTTTTTCACCGCGCTGCCGAACACGGTGGTGGTGGACCACATGGGCCGGCCCGATGTGAGCAAGCCTATCGATGGGCCCGAGTTCGCGCTGTTCGAAAAATTCATGCGCGAGCACACCAATGTGTGGAGCAAGGTGAGCTGCCCCGAGCGCCTGTCGGTCGCCGGCCCCAAGGCCTTGAACGGCGAGCAGAACGCCTACACCGACGTGGTGCCGTTCGCGCGCCGCATCGTCGAGCAGTTCCCCGACCGCGTGCTGTGGGGCACCGACTGGCCACACCCCAACCTGAAGGACCACATGCCCGACGACGGCCTGCTGGTGGACTTCATCCCGCACATCGCGCCGACGGCCGAGCTGCAGAAGAAGCTGCTGGTCGACAACCCGATGCGTCTCTACTGGCCCGAGGAGGTCTGACATGGCCCTGAACAAACCCTATCTGGACGTGCCCGGCACGACCATCTTCGACGCCGACCAAAGCCGCAGAGGCTATTGGCTGAACCAGTTCTGCATGAGCCTGATGAAGGCCGAGAACCGCACGCGCTTCAAGGCCGACGAAGACGCCTACCTGGCCGAATGGCCGATGACCGCCGAGCAGCGCGCGGCCGTGCGGGCACGCGACCTGAACTGGGCGATGCGCACCGGCGGCAACATCTACTTTTTGGCCAAGCTGGGTGCCACCGACGGGCTGTCGTTCCAGCAGATGGCAGGCTCCATGACCGGCATGACCGAGCACGCCTACCGCGACATGATGATCGGCGGTGGCCGCAGTGCCGAGGGCAACCGCTACCTGGGCGAGGGCGGCAATGCCCAGGGCCCGGCGGCGCAGTCAGAAGCCTGGAAAGAGTGGGAGCTGACGCACCAGGAGGCGCTGGCCGCGCAGATCATGGGCCAGCACGCAGCCAAGCAGACCGGCGCTGGCCAGGCCGCCGCGCATGCGCACATCACCGCCGCAGTGTTCACGTCGCACGTGCCAGCCATCGGCGCTGCCATCGACCTGGGCAAGACCGAAGAGCCGTACTGGAAGCCGCTGTTCGCAGGGTATGAGCCGTCCAAGCAGTGGATGCGCGACAACCGGCCCGACGTGGTGTTCCTCGTCTACAACGACCACGCGTCCAGCTTCGACCTGGGCGTGATCCCGACGTTTGCCATCGGCACGGCGGACGAGTTCGAGCCCGCAGACGAGGGCTATGGCCCACGCCCCGTGCCCAAGGTGATGGGCCACCCGGACCTGGCCTCGCACATCGCGCAGTCGGTCATCCAGCAGGACTTCGACCTCACCATCGTGAACGACCTGAAGGTGGACCACGGCCTCACGGTGCCGATGAACCTGTTGTTCGGCTCGCCGGAGGCCTGGCCCGTCAAGGTGATCCCGTTCCACGTCAACGTGGTGCAGTACCCGGTGCCGAGCGGCAAGCGCTGCTTCCAGCTGGGCCAGGCAATCCGCCGCGCGATCGAGTCGTATGACCAGCCGCTCAAGGTGCAGATCTGGGGCACGGGCGGCATGAGCCACCAGCTGCAGGGCCCGCGCGCCGGCCTGATCAACAAGGAATGGGACAACAAGTTCCTGGACCGCCTGATCGCCGACCCGGCCGACCTGGCCGAGATGTCGCACATCGAATACGTGCGCGAAGCCGGCTCCGAAGGCATCGAGCTCGTGATGTGGCTGATCGCACGCGGGGCGATGAGCGATGTTGCCGGCGGCCCGGCGCCCACGCTCAAGCACCGCTTCTTCCATGTGCCGGCGTCCAACACGGCCGTGGGCCACCTCGTTCTGGAGAACAACTGACATGACCATCAAAGTAGCCCTGGCCGGTGCCGGCGCATTCGGCATCAAGCACCTGGACGGCATCAAGAACATCAACGGCGTCGAAGTCGTCTCGCTGATCAGCCGCGACCTGGACAAGACCCGTGAAGTGGCCGACAAGTACGGCATCGCACACGTCACGACCGACCTGGCCGACAGCCTGGCGTTGAAGGAAGTCGACGCCGTCATCCTGTGCACGCCGACGCAGATGCACGCCTCGCAGTCGATTGCCTGCCTGAAGGCGGGCAAGCACGTGCAGGTGGAGATTCCGCTGGCCGACAGCCTGCAGGACGCCGAAGAAGTGGTGGCGCTGGCCAAGCAGACCGGCCTGGTCGCGATGTGCGGCCACACGCGGCGCTTCAACCCCAGCCACCAGTACGTGCACAACAAGATCACGGCTGGCGAGTTCAACATCCAGCAGATGGATGTGCAGACCTACTTCTTCCGCCGCACCAACATGAACGCCCTGGGCCAGGCGCGCAGCTGGACCGACCATCTGCTGTGGCACCACGCGGCGCACACGGTGGACCTGTTCGCCTACCAGGCCGGAAGCCCCATCGTGCGCGCCAACGCCGTGCAAGGCCCGATCCACAAGGACCTGGGCATCGCCATGGACATGAGCATCCAGCTGCAGGCGGCCAATGGGGCGATCTGCACGCTGTCGCTGAGCTTCAACAACGACGGCCCGCTGGGAACGTTCTTCCGGTACATCGGCGACACGGCGACCTACCTGGCGCGCTACGACGATCTGTTCACCGGCAAGGACGAGAAGATCGACGTGTCCAAGGTGGCCGTGTCCATGAACGGCATCGAGCTGCAGGACCGCGAGTTCTTCGCCGCGATCCAGGAAGGCCGCGAGCCAAACAGCAGCGTGGCGCAGGTGCTGGCGTGCTACCAGGTGCTGCAGGGGCTGGAGCATCAGCTGCAAAGCTGATTCGGAAGGGTTTGGCGGGGGCAGGGCGCGAATCGCTGGAAACCCTGGCGCACAGTTGTGAGGGCGTCGGCGTCGAGTTCAAGCGCAGTAATGCGCGGCACGTGACGCCGTCCATGCGCAGCGCCTTGCAGGATCTTGACCTCGACAGGACGGCCACGCACGTAGCCCGCCCAGGGCACGATGGCTACACCCCCTTGCCCGCCGCATCCAGCGCCGCCCAGGCATCCCGCCCCACGATGCCGTCCACGTCGAGCTGCCGGCCATGCTGGAAGGCGGCCACCGCCACTTCGGTGCCGACCCCGAAGTCGCCGTCGACGGCGACCATGAACCCCAGCTTGCGCAGCAGGCGCTGCAGCTGCACCACCTCGTCGCCCTTGGAGCCACGCCGCAGCACCGGGCGCCCCTTGGTGGGCGGGGCTTCGCCCAGCAGCACGAAGCCCTCGATGCGCGCGACGGCGGCTTTGGCCTTGCCGGTGGCACTGCGCCGGTCGGCCAATCCGTTCTGCCCGCCGTTGACCAGCTTGGTGGCCCTGACCACATCGTCCTGGTCGCACACGGTGTTGATCTTGCGCTGCTTCCAGAACTCGCAGGCGATGCGCAGAGACAGCACCGGCTCGGCCGCCAGTTCCGGATCGTTCACCAGATCGACGCCGAGCCGGGTGCCATAGGTCTTGTAGTTGGCGCGGCCGGTCAGCTGCAGCAGTCCACGGCCCTTGAAGCGCCGGCCGTCGCCAGCATGGGTGTTGCCCAGGTCCGCCCGGCCTTCGTACTTGTCGCCGCTGGAGAACTCTTCCGTGGTGCGAAAGCCGGCCGCTTCGTGGCAGGTCTGGCCCAGAAAGTGTGCGATGCGCAGCCGGGTGTTGATGCCGTATTCGGCCAGCGTGACGGCCAGCACCTCGCCGACGGCCGTGATGATGGCGTTCTGCCGTTCCGCCAACTCACCGCTGAAGGTGGGTGCGATTTCGCGCATGGTGTGGGCATCGACCTGAATCATGGGAATTCCTTGCGTCGTCGGGTGTGTCGTTGATAAGTCGACCGACGCGGGCTGGTCATCCCCAAAAGTGAGGAGAAGAGTCCTCCAGCCCGACCGCAGCAGGCACGTTGTTCGCTTGCGCACCGCCAGGGTTTGGCGACCAATGCCAGCAGAGGTCCCGGCGAACATCGTAATCAAATGTAATAATTCACTACTCTTGGTATTACGTCAGATTCATGTCGTTCGTTTCCCCCAGTTTTGTCGGATTTATCCTTGCGGTTGCCCTGGCAAGTCAGCTATTGAACCGACCCTGGTGGCGCAGCGGCATCTTGCTGCTGGCCAGCGCCGTTTTCGTGGCCAGCCAGGTGACGCAGCCATTGCAACTGCTGCCGCTGGCGGCATTCGTGATGCTCGGGTATGGGCTGGTGGAGATGTTGCGCCGCACCCGCTCGACCGCAGGGCTGTACCTGGGCGTGGGGCTGGTGCTGGCGCTGTTCATCGTGCTCAAGCGCTTCAGCTTTCTGCCTGAAGGCTTCGGGCTGCCATTCCTGTACCTGATTGCCGGGCTGTCCTATGTCCTGTTCCGCATCATTCACCTGATGGTGGATGCACAGCAGGGCGAGCTGGACCGCCGGGTGCCGCTGCTGCACTACCTGAACTTCAGCTTCAATTTCCTGACCTTCACGGCCGGGCCGATCCAGCGTTACCAGCAATTCGAAGCCACGCAGAAAGAAGCCCGGGCGCTGGACCCGCAGCGTGTGTTCGATGCCTTCGCGCGCATCGTGCTGGGCTTCGTGAAGGTGGCGGCGATTTCGGCCGTGTTCGAGTATTTGTTCAGCAACCTTTCAGGGCGGCTGCTCGATCCGCCGCTTGCGCAGTCGTGGCTGCTCATGGCGCTGCTGCTGCTGGGCAGTGCCGTTTGCTACACCGTCTACCTGTACGCCAACTTCGCCGGCTACATGGACATCGTCATCGGCGTCGGCTGGCTGCTGGGGCAAGACTTGCCGGAGAACTTCAACCAGCCGTTCAAGGCCCGCAGCTTCCTGGATTTCTGGGCGCGCTGGCACATGACGCTGTCGGAGTGGTTCAAGACCTATCTGTTCAACCCCTTGCTGCGCGTGCTGGCCACGCACTTCACGGCTGCAGCGGCGGCGCCGTATCTCGGTGTGGTCGCGTTCTTCGTCACCTTCCTGGTCATGGGGGTCTGGCACGGCACGACTGCGGTGTTCGTGGTGTATGGCCTGCTGATGGGGGCCGGCGCGAGCGTCAACAAGCTGTGGCAGGTGGTGGCCACCCGGCGGCTCGGCAAGAAGCGTTACAAGGCCCTGGGCGAACGCACGCTGGCCATCTACCTGTCTCGCGGGCTGACGACCTCGTATTTCGCGCTCGCCATCACCTGCCTGTGGGTCGACATGGCGCAGCTGCAAAGGCTGGTGGGAACGCTGGGCCTGCACGGCCTGCTGATGGTCTATGTGCTGCTGACCTGCGCCGCTGCGCTCGCGTATGGCGCGTGGGATGGCCTGGCCAGCCGCTGGCACGAACGCGCGCCGCAGCACGCGCTGAGCCGTGGCGGGCTGGTCGTGCGCCATCTGGGCCTGGGCTTTCGTGTGTTGTTGGTGTTTGTGGTGACGTCCTTTTTCCACAAGGCACCCGAGTTCGTCTACCGGGCCTTCTGAATGGCACTCATCCTGAGACAGGCGCTGTGGTTGTTGGTGTCGGTTGCCGCCGCGTACGGGTTGTTCCTGGCGGCCAGTGTGCTGGTCGTGCGCCCTGGCGAGCCGGCACAGCGGCTGGACGCCGGCAAGGCTGGCGACACGCTGTTCATGACCCAGCCGAAGTACGTGTTCCTGTCGCGCAGCCGCTTGAACACCGATGCCGACAAGGTGCTGCTGGTCGGCGCTTCCAACACCATGGCCGGCTTCAAGCAGGAACAGGTGCAGCCCTTGCTGCCCGGGCTGGAGGTGCACAACCTCTCGGTCGGCGGGTCGAACATGACCCAGCTTGCGCAGATCACCCAGCTCGTGCGGGAAGTGCAGACGCCGCAGGCGCGGCAGCACGACCTCTACGTGTTCGGCCTCTGGTATGGCGTCTTCGCAAGCGACGCGGCACGGTGGCGCACGCCGGATCGCGTCGCCGGTGACACCGATCTGGACATCGAGCGCTACCGCTATGGCTTTTACCGCCGCAGCCCCCAAGGGCCGATGCCCGTGCTGCCTGCACGCTACCTGGATGTCGGTGTGTTGCTGGTGCACCCGTTTCTGGTGCTGGACACCCTGGCGCGCGATGCGACGCGCGGCATGCGCAGGTTCTTCGATGCGCGACCGGCTTCGATGGACGATGCGCAGCGCAATGCCATCGTCGTCGACCCCGAGCGGCAGGAGAAATACCTCGCCTTCTGGCGCGACTACACGGGCGGCGCGCAGGCGCTGGAGCCAGAGCAGTTTGCAGCGTTGGAACGCTCGGTGAACGCCATCGTGGCCGATGGCGGCCGCGTGCTGCTGGTCGACCTGCCCATTCCGGCATGGCACACGGCGGGCTCGGTGCTGGCAGCGGACTACCGGCGCCAGATGGATGCCTTGCTGGCGCGGCTGCGCGGGCGCCCGGGCGTGCAGGTGCTGGACATGCACGATGCCTCGGCCAACGACGATTTCAGCGACGAGGTGCATCCCAAGCCGCGCGTGGCGCCGCAGTGGGCCGCGCGTCTCGCCGACGCCATTGCACAGCCCCCCACCAGATCCCATTGAGCACGAGGAACCCCGACATGAGCACCCCCACGATCTATGAGCGCCTGACGGCGCTGTTGGGCGACATCTTCGACGACGAGGAACTCATCGCCACCCCCGAGCTGACCGCAGACGATGTCGACGAGTGGGACAGCCTGGCCCATGTGCGCCTGGTGCTGGCCGTCGAGAAGGCATTCGGCGTCAAGTTCTCGGCCGCCGAGGTGAGCCGGCTGAAGAACGTGGGCGAGTTCGCATCGCTGATCCAGGCCAAGACGAAATGAGCGCCGCGCCGGGCCGCCGCAAGCAAGCTCGCACCGAAGGCGAAGCCGGAGGAAATCTAGTGAGCGCCGCGCCGGGCCGCCTCAAGCAAGCTCGCACCGAAGGCCAAGCCGGAGGCACTCAGTGAGCGACCTGAGCCTGCACGCGCGGCTGGCCTGGTTGCCCGCACCACCGGCCGACTTCAGCCAGCGCTGCCGCGCGTTGACCGATGCGGGCGACGCAGAGCCGCTCGGCAAGCGCGTGCAGGCCCTGGCCACCAGCGCGCTCGACGAGAACCAGCTCAACCGCCTGGCCCGGCAGATGGCGCGCTGCGCCGCGCAAGGCCGATCACTGGCGCCACTGGTGCCGTTCCGCCTGGGCATCGTCTCCAATGCCACGACGCACTTTCTGGTGCCACCCCTGGTCGCAACCGCAGCGCGCTTCGGCATTGCGCTGGAGTGTGTGGAGGCCGATTACGGCCAGGCCATGCAGTCGGCGCTGTCGCCTGAATCGGCCATCCGCCGCGCCGGCTGCGATGTCGTGCTGCTGGCGCTGGACGTGCGCGGCCTGCCGCTGCAGCCCGTGCCTGGCGACGCCGCTGCGGCGGCCGAGGTCGTCGATGCCGCGCTGTCGCAGCTGAACGCCATGCGCGAGGGGCTGCACCAGGGCGGCGTTCCCGTCTGCATCGTGCAGACGCTGGCGAGCCCGGTCGAGCCGGCGTTCGGCCATCTGGACTTCACGCTCGACGGCACCATGCGCCAGCTGGTCGATGCGAGCAATCGGGCCATCGCGCAGAGCCTGCGGGGCAGCACCGATCTGCTGCTCGACGTGGCCCGCCTGGCCGAGACCGTCGGGCTCGACGCGTGGCACGACGAGCGCCTATGGAACATGGCGAAGCTGCCGTTCTCCAGCGACTTCCTGCCGCTGTACGCAGACCATGTCTGCCGCCTGGTGGCCGCCCTGCGTGGCCGCAGCCGCAAGTGCCTGGTGCTGGATCTGGACAACACCGTCTGGGGCGGCGTGGTCGGTGACGATGGCGTGGAGGGCATCGTCATCGGCCAGGGCGACGCGACCGGCGAGGCGCACCTGCAGGTGCAGCGCACCGCCTTGATGCTGCGTGCGCGCGGCGTGGTGCTGGCGGTCTCGTCGAAGAACAACGACGACACCGCCCGCGAGCCCTTCCGCCGCCACCCCGAAATGCTGCTGCGCGAGGAGCACATCGCGGTGTTCCAGGCCAACTGGAACGACAAAGCCACGAACCTGCAGGCGATCGCCGCCGAGCTGTCGCTGGGTGTCGATGCGCTGGTGTTCCTGGACGACAACCCGGTCGAGCGCGCGCTGGTGCGCCGCATGCTGCCCGAGGTGGCCGTGCCCGAGCTGCCGGACGACCCGGCGCTGTACGCGCGCACGTTGCTGGCGGCCGGGTACTTCGAGGCCGTTGCTTTCTCGGCAGAAGACCGCCAGCGCGCCGGCTACTACCAGGACAACGCCCGACGGGCCACGCTGGCCAGTCAGGCGGGCGATCTGGGGGCGTATCTGGCGTCGCTGGAGATGCGGCTGACGCTGCAGCCCTTCGATGCCACCGGGCGCTCGCGCATCGCGCAGCTCATCAACAAGTCCAACCAGTTCAACCTGACCACGCGGCGCTACACCGAGGCCGAGGTGGCGGCGCTGCAGGACGACGACGCGGCGTTCACGCTGCAGCTGCGGCTGCAGGACACCTTCGGCGACAACGGCATGATCAGCGTGCTGGTCTGCCGCCGCGACGGTGACGACTGGGACATCGACACCTGGCTCATGAGCTGCCGGGTGCTGGGCCGGCAGGTCGAGCAGGCGGTGCTGCAGGAACTGGCGGCGCAAGCCCGCCTGCGGGGCATCCGCCAGTTGCGGGGCCGCTATCTGCCGACCGAGAAGAACAAGCTGGTCGAGGACCATTACGCCAAGCTCGGCTTTGCATTGGCGAAGCGCTGGGACGACGGGCGGACGGACTGGGTGCTGCCGGTGCAGAACATCGCCGAGGTGCCCGTGCCGATGGCCGTGGAGCGCATCGGACTGCAGCCCGCGCCCGTGCTGACGGATGCCGCCCATGGCTGAGCACGACGCCGTGGCGTTGCCGCCTTTGCCGGGGCTGGCGTTCCACCACGTCGGCATCGGCGTGCGCGACATGGACGCTGCCCTGCGCGCGTACGCCGCCATCGGCCACCCGCTGTTGCTGCAGGTCGACGACCCGGGCCTGAACATCCGCGTGGCCTTTGTCGCGAGCCCGCCGCGCGGGCCGTTCATCGAGCTGCTGGCGCCACTGGAGGCAGGCGGGCCGTTGGATGCGCTGATGCGCCGCAAGGTCTTGCCCTCGCCCTACCACACCTGCTATGCCGTGGACGACATCGAGGCGGGCGGCGCGGCCCTGAGCGGACGAGACTTTATGTGCGTCGCCGAGCCGACGCAGGCCCTGGCCTTCGATGGCGCGCGCGTGGCGTTCTACTACCACCTGGACATCGGCTTGATCGAACTGGTGGAGCGTCCACCCGCCCGGCTGCGGCCCGGTTCGGCGTGGAGCCAGGGCGGCCCGCCGGACTGAGCTGCGCACCGCGCCCGCGCAGCCGGAGGGATCAGGGCGGTAACGGCTCCGGCGGCGCAGACGGCGCAGACGGCGCGGACGGCGCGGATGGCGCGGATGGCACAGACAGCGCTTACGACGCGGACGCGGATGCCGAGACAGGCGCCGACGATCCAGACTTCGCCGATGCGCGCATGCGCAAGCCCTGCGCCAGCGCCACGATCCGCTCGCGCATCCAGCGGTGCGCCGCATCGTGCTGGTGGCGCTGGTGCCAGACCATGTACATCGCAATCGGCGGGCAGGCGACCGGCACCGGCACGCTGGCGCAACCGTGGAGCAGGCCCTCGCCCAGCAGCCCCGGCACGGTGGCCAGCAGCGGGCTGCCACGCAGGAAGGCGGGCAGGCCCGCAAAGCCCGGCAGCATGACGGCGAAGCGGCGTGCCACGCCGGCCTGCTGCAGCGCGGCATCCAGCGCCAGGGGACGGTTCGGCGCGTAGACGACGGTGACGTGGTCGGCCGCCAGGTAGTCGGCGCGGCCGCGCGGGGCAGGGCGTGTGGCGGCGTCGTAAAAAACGCGGTAACGGTCGTCGAACAGGCGCTGCTGCAGCACGTCGCCGCCGTCGGGCGGGCGCGGGCTGATGACCAACTGCACCTGGCCGTCGCGCAGCAGGTCCAGTGAGGGCACGTCCGAGGCCAGCACGCGCAGCGCCACGCCGGGTGCCTCGGCGCGCAGCCGCGCCGCCAGCGCCGGCAGCAGCACGTCACGCTGGAAGTCATTGGCGGCGATGCAGAAGGTCGTGCGCCAGCGCGCCGGGTCGAACTCGCCATGCCGCGCGAAGGCCTGCAAGCGCACCAGCAACTCGCGTGCTTCGGCCGCCAACACCTGGCCGCGCGCCGTGGCCACGATGCCGCGCCCAGACTTCACGAACAGCGCATCGCCGGTGATGGCGCGCAGCTTGTCCAGCAGGTGGCTCACCGCCGACTGGGTCACGTCCAGCTGCTCTGCAGCGCCTGTGACAGAGCCGGCATCGACCACTGCGACCAGCGTCCGCAGCAGCCGCGCGTCCAGGCTTGACCAATCGATTCCGCTCATGGGTTTCATCATGATCGATGCGTTTATCTTTGGCAATCGCGTTCCCATACTTCAGCCCTGCCACGTGCTGTGCGTGGCGTTGACTGGAGACACCCCATGCATTTCGACCACCCCGAGATTCCCGGCACAACGCTGTTCGACAGCCGGCTGGCCCGCAAGGGCTATGCGCTGAACAAGATGTGCTTTTCGTTCAATGACAAGACGGCCCGCGATGCTTTCGTGGCCGACGAGGAGGCTTACATGCGCCGCTTCGGTCTGAACGAGGAACAGGCCGCCGCGATCCGCGCGCGCAACGTGCTGCAACTGATCGCCGCTGGCGGCAATGCCTATTACCTGGCCAAGTTCGCGGGCATCTTCGGCCTGGACATGCAGGACATCGGCGCGCAGCAGACCGGCTTGAGCAAGGAAGCCTTCAAGGCCAAGCTGGCTGCGGCCGCGCACGGCTGATTCATTGACTTTTCAGGAGACATTCCATGGCCAAAATCATCGGCGGGGTCGGTACCTCGCACATTCCCGCCATCGGCGGTGCCATCCACAAGGGCTTGCAGAACGAGCCTTACTGGAAGCCCTTCTTCGACGGCTTTCCGCCCGTGCGCGACTGGCTGGCCACGGCACGGCCCGACGTGGTGGTGATGTTCTACAACGACCACGGGCTCAACTTCTTTCTGGACAAGATGCCCACCTTCGCCGTCGGCGCGGCGGCGCAGTACGTGTCGTCCGACGAGGGCTGGGGCATTCCCACGCAGCCGCCCGTGGCCGGCGACCTGGACTTGTCATGGCACGTGATCGAGACGCTGATCGACGCCGAGTTCGATGTCGTGACCTGCCAGGAGATGCTGGTCGACCACGCCTGCACGCTGCCGCTCAAGCTGCTGTGGCCCGAGGGCCCGTGCCCGGTGCGCATCGTGCCGGTGTGCATCAACACCGTGCAGTTCCCGCTGCCCAAGGCCAGCCGCGTGTATGCGCTGGGGCAGGCCGTGGGCCGGGCCATTGCGTCGTGGGACAGCGACCAGCGCGTGGCCGTCATCGCCTCGGGCGGCCTGTCGCACCAGCTCGATGGCGAGCGCGCCGGCTTCATCAACAAGGCCTTTGACCTGCAGTTTCTGGACAGCCTGGAATCCAACCCGCAGTGGGCCACGCAGTTCTCGGTGCACGAGCTGGTCGAGAAGGCCGGCACGCAGGGCGTGGAGCTGCTGATGTGGCTGGCCATGCGCGGTGCGCTGACGGCGGCCGGCCCCAGCGTGCGGCGTGTGCAGCGCAACTACCACATCCCGATCTCCAACACGGCCACCGCTGTGGTGGCGCTGGCGGCGGCGTGATGCGCGCTGGGTGATGTGTGATGGGTGATGGGTGATGGGTGATGGGTGATGGGTGATGGGTGATGGGTGATGGGTGATGGGTATATTGGTGCCCATGCAAACACGCACCATCGGACCCTTCACCGTCTCGGCCATCGGCCTGGGCTGCATGAACCTCAGCCATGCCTATGGCTCTCCACCCTCACCCGAGCAGGCCGAACGCCTGCTGCTGGCCGCGCTGGACGCCGGCGTCACGCTGTTCGACACGGCAGCCTTGTACGGCTTCGGCGCCAACGAGGAGCTGGTCGGCCGCGTGCTGGCGCCGCACCGGCACAAGTTCACCCTGGCCAGCAAGGGGGGCATGGCGGGTGTGCGGGGGGACGACGGCATCGTGCGTCGCGTGATCGACGGCAGCCCCGAGGCCGTGCGACGCAACTGCGAGGACAGCCTGCGCCGGCTCGGCACCGACGTGATCGACCTGTACTACCTGCACCGTTGGGACATGAAGGTGCCCATCGAAGACAGCGTGGGCGCGCTGGCCGACCTGGTGCGCGCGGGCAAGGTGCAGACCATCGGCTTGTCCGAAGTGTCGGCCGCCACGCTGCGCAGGGCGCATGCCGTGCACCCGATCACCGCGGTGCAGACCGAGTATTCGCTGTGGACGCGCAACCCGGAGATCGCCGTGCTCGACGCCTGCCGCGAGATCGGCGCGGCCTTCGTCGCGTTCAGCCCGCTGGCCCGCGCCTTTCTCACCGGCAAACTGACCGACGTGACGGGCCTGGACGCCAAGGACATCCGCCGGCCGATGCCGCGCTTCGCGCCCGAGAATTACGCGGCCAATTTGAAGCTGCTGACCCCGTACGCCGCGCTGGCGCAGGAGCTGGGTTGCACGCCTGCACAGCTGGCCCTGGCCTGGCTGCTGCACAAGGCGCCGCACATCGTGCCGATCCCGGGCACCACCCGTCTGGAGCACCTGCAGGAAGACCTGGGCGCTGCCGGTGTGCAGCTGTCGGGCGAGGCCATGGCGCGTGTCGAGGCGCTGATCCACCAGGGCAATGTCGTCGGCGCGCGCTATGCGCCGCAGGGCACGGGCGAGGTGGACACCGAGAGTTTCTGACGCCGGTCAGCGGGCCGGCACGCCGGCTTGCCACTGCGCCCAGTTCAGCACGATGTGGTCGACCACGCGCGTGCCGACCAGCGCGATGTTTTGCACCGTCTCGGCGAAGCCGCCGGCCGTCTCGCCTGGAGCCGGGTCCAGATGCTGCAGCGTCGTTTCGCGCGGGTTGCCCTGGTCGAAGTTGACGGCGCCGCGCAGGCTCATGATGCGGTCCGTGCCATGTGTGCGCTTGATGACGAGCGCAATGGCGGCGGCCTCCATCTCGGTGATGACGTAGTCGTCGGCGCCGTAGAGCTTGGCAATGTACTGGGCCTGGTTGGACATGCCGGGGCCGTGGAAGAACGTGTCGCCCGTCATGTGCGTGCCGGTCAGCACCTTGGGCGCGCGGCGCGCCTGCGCATCGGGGTAACGCTGGCGGTAGGTGGCAGCGCTGGCCGAATCGCGCAGCGGCGTGTCGGCCGAGAGCTGCATCGCCCGGGCGACGAGCGCCGGGTTCAGCTGGAAGCGGCGGTATTCCTCGTAGCCCTTGCGCGGCATGAAGGTGGGCGCGCCGGGCGTGTTTTCTTCGGGCGCCCAGCGGTGCCCGAGGTCGTAGTCGACCAGCCAGGTGGCCCAGCTGACATCGGCGATGGTGCCGCGTGAGGGCGGCGTGCCGGCCACGCCCGAGACGACGTAGTACGCCTTGGAAAGTCGAAGGCCCGGTTCAGCACAATGGCCTGCATGGAGGCGGACGAGTTGACCTTGCCCATGCCCAGAACGGCGCCGCAGACGCCGTCCTGATTGCAATAGACCGGTTGCAAGGCGCCTGGCACCTGGATCGGTTTGGCGTCTTTCCAGTAGCGTTCGTACCAATGCTGGAATTCGCCTGCGCGGTCGCCCGTGTTCTGCCCGATCTCGAACATGGCGGCGATGAAGACCTTGACCTGCAGCGGTCGGGCGGCGGGCTCGGTCGTGGCGGTGGTGGCGCAACCGGCCAGCAGGCCGCCTGCCAGCAGCAGGGCGGCAACGCACGGAACGCGCCGTGAGATGTGGGGATATGGCATGGCGGCTTTCGAAGAGTGGTGGCTGCAAGTCTAGGAGGCTGTCGGGCAGCGTCCTGGAAGCTGTCGTCTGCGGCCGACATAAAACGAAACAAACCGAAACCGGCGCGAGACCCGCGCATGACGTGACGGCGCGACCATTCAGGCCATGTTCAACCCATGCCTGAAAGGCAAGACATCATGAAAAACTGGATCAAACGCACTCTGCTCGGCGTGTTCGGCGCGGCCATCGTCGTCGGCACCCTGGGCGCCTGTGGCCACCGCTCCGAGGGCGGGCGCTGGAACGCGAGCCCTGAGCAATCCGCCGCCATGCGGACCAAGATGGTCGAGCGCGTCAGCGGCAAGCTGGACCTGGACGCCGCGCAGAAGGCCAAGCTGGAGGTGTTGGCCGGCAAGCTGCAGGAGCAACGCAGCGCGCTGGTCGGCTCTACGCAGAACCCGCGGGCCGAGATGCAGGCGCTGGTGGCAGGCGACAAGTTCGACCGCACGCGGGCGCAGTCGCTGGTGGCCGAGAAGACTGCCGCCTTGAGCAGCAAGAGCCCCGAGGTCGTGGCCGCGTTGGGCGACTTCTACGACAGCCTGAACCCAGCCCAGCAACAAAAAGTGCGCGAGTTCATGCAACGCCGTGGCGGCTGGCGCAAGGGCTGATGCCGCACTGACAATGGCCCCATGCCCCGCATCCTGCTGATCGACGACGACGCGCAATTGGGCGGGCCGCTGGCCACGTACTTCAAGCGCTTCGAACTGGACCTGGTGCACGCCCTGCACCCGGAGCAGGGGCTTGCGCTGCTGCGCGCCGGCGGTTTCGACGCCGCCATTCTGGACGTGATGCTGCCGGGCATGGATGGCTTCGCGTTGTGCCGCGCCATCCGCAAGGACAGCGACATCCCCATCCTGATGCTGACCGCCCGCGGCGAGGTGATGGACCGTGTCGTCGGCCTGGAGCTCGGCGCTGACGACTACGTGCCCAAGCCCTTCGAGCCGCGCGAGCTGGTCGCGCGCGTGCAGACCGTGCTGCGTCGGCGCCCGCCGCCTGCGTTGCCGGTGGCCAGCAGCCGGCTGCGCTTCGAGGGTCTGGAGATCGATCCGCTAACGCGCAGCGCTGTGCGGCAAGGTGTGCCACTGGAGCTGACCGGCACCGAGTTCGAACTGCTGCACCTGCTGGCGCGCGAGCCCGGCCGCGTGTGGAGCCGCGACGACATCCTGAACCAGCTGCGCGGCCACGAGGCCGAGCTCTACACGCGTGCGGTCGACATCGTGATCAGCCGCCTGCGCAAGAAGCTGGAACCTCTGGACGCCATCAAGACGCTGCGCAATGCCGGCTACGCGCTGGCGCTGGCGCCAGCCAGCCACCGTGGCGGCGACTGAGCGGCCGGGCTGGCCCCGGCGGGCCGGGCGCGCCATGCGGCGTTCACTGCGGCTGCGGCTGGTGGCGCTGTTCGTGTTGCTGGCACTGGCGATGTCGCTCATCTTTCTGGGCGGCATGCAGCGCGCGCTGTCCAGCGGCTGGCGCGAAGCCGTGCGCCCGCTGGTGGCCGACTATGTGGACCGTCTGGTGGCCGAGATCGGCACGCCGCCCAGCGTTGAGCGAGCGCAGGCCGTGGCGCAGCGGCTGCCCGTCAGCGTGGCCATCAGTGGGCCGCAGGTGAATTGGCGCAGCGCGCCGGCGCGCGGCGAGGGCCGGCACGATCGCTCGGCCGGCTGGCCCCGCAATGCCGACGGCGATGACGAGCCGGCCTTTCTGCGCCGCGACACGGCGGACGGACACCAGATCGTGCTGGGGCTGGCGCTGTCGTCCTGGCAGGACCGTCCCCGGCGCATCGGCTGGATCACGCTGGCCGTATTGCTGGCGCTGACGCTGCTCGCCTGGCTGTACGTGCACCGCCAACTGCGGCCGCTGCGCGACATCGGAGATGGCGCCCGGCGCTTCGGCGCGGGTGATTTCTCCGAGCCGATCGTGGTGCGCCGGCGCGACGAGCTGGGCGTGCTGGCCGAGGGCGTGAACGCCATGGCGCACGACATCCACCAGATGCTGGAGGCCAAGCGCGCGCTGCTGCTGGCCATCAGCCACGAGCTGCGCAGCCCGTTGACGCGCGCGCGGCTGAACACCGAGCTGCTACCCGATTCAACCGACGTGGCGCCGATGCGCGACGCGTTGCTGCGCGACCTGGCCGAGATGCGCGATCTGGTGACCGACCTGCTGGAGAGCGAGCGCCTGGCGACCCGCCATGCGGCCCTGCTGCGCGAGCCCACCGACCTTGGCGCCCTGGCGCGCGAGCTCGTCGGCAGCCTGGCACTGGACGAAGGGCAGGCCGCTTTGCAGCTGCACATCGCCGATGGGCTGCCAGCGTTGTCGCTGGACCGCGCGCGCATGCGGCTGCTGCTGCGCAACCTGCTGGCCAACGCGCTGCGGCACAGCTCGGGCACGGCACCCGCAGAGCTGCATCTGCAACCGGGGCAGGGCGGGGGCATCGTCGTGCGCGTGCGCGACCACGGGCCGGGCGTGGACGAGGCGGCACTGCCGCAGCTGGCGCAGGCCTTCTACCGGCCCGACGCGGCCCGTGAGCGCAGCACCGGCGGCGTGGGGCTGGGCCTGTACCTCAGCCGACTGGTGGCACAGGCCCATGGCGCGGCCTGGACGGTGCGCAATGCAGGCCCGGGCCTGGAGGTGCGCATCGACCTGCCGGCCGAGGCTGAACGGGCGTAGAAAAGCCCGCTCGCGCGGGCTTTTCAAGGGGCTCAGGCATCGCCCGCAAATGCGGGCGCGCGGCGGCTTTACAGCGTGTCGATGAAGCTGCGCAGCTTGTCGCTGCGGCTGGGGTGCTTCAACTTGCGCAGCGCCTTGGCTTCGATCTGGCGGATGCGTTCGCGCGTCACGTCGAACTGCTTGCCGACTTCTTCCAGCGTGTGGTCAGTGGACATTTCGATGCCGAAACGCATGCGCAGCACCTTGGCCTCGCGCGGGGTCAGCGAATCCAGGATGTCCTTGACCACGTCGCGCAGGCCGGCCTGCATGGCGGCATCGATGGGCGCAGTGTTCGCGCTGTCTTCGATGAAGTCGCCCAGGTGGCTGTCGTCGTCGTCGCCGATCGGCGTTTCCATGGAGATCGGCTCTTTGGCGATCTTCATGATCTTGCGGATCTTGTCTTCCGGGATCTCCATCTTCGCTGCCAGGATGGACGCATCGGGCTCGAAACCGAACTCCTGCAAGTGCTGGCGCGAGATGCGGTTCATCTTGTTGATGGTCTCGATCATGTGCACCGGGATGCGGATGGTCCGTGCCTGGTCGGCGATCGAGCGGGTGATGGCCTGGCGGATCCACCACGTCGCGTAGGTCGAGAACTTGTAGCCGCGCCGATATTCGAACTTGTCCACCGCCTTCATCAGGCCGATGTTGCCTTCCTGGATCAGGTCCAGGAACTGCAGGCCGCGGTTGGTGTACTTCTTGGCGATGGAAATCACCAGGCGCAGGTTGGCCTCGATCATTTCCTTCTTGGCATCGCGCGAGTTGGCCTCGCCCTCGTTCATGCGCTTGTTGATGTCCTTGAGTTCATCGAGGGGCACCACCACGCGCGACTGGATGTCCATCAGCTTTTGCTGCAGGTCCTGCACCGGCGGGATGTTGCGGCCCATGATGGCGGCCCACGGCTTGTTGGAGTGGGCCTGCTTTTCGATCCACTTCAAATCCAGGAGGTGCGAGGCCACCTTGTGGCCCATCTTGTCGCGGCCACTGAACTCGGCGATGAACAGTTCCTGCGGGTAGCCGCACTTGTCCACGATGATGCGGCGCAGCTCGCGTTCCTTCTTGCGCACGTCATCCACCTGCGTGCGCAGCAGGTCGCACAGCTTCTCGATCGTCTTGGCGGTGAAGCGGATGGTCATCAGCTCTTCGCTCAGCGCCTGTTGCGCCTTGACGTAGTTGGGCGTGCCGTAGCCTTCCTTGTCGTAGGCCTTGTGGACCTTCTCGAACAGGTCGCGCAGGCTGTCGATGCGTGCCAGGGCGTTGTTCTTCAGCTCTTCGAGCTTCTTGGTCAGCGCCTTGGAGCCACCCTTGCCGTCGTCGTCATCGGCAGCGTCGAACTCGTCGAAGTCTTCCTCGGCCACATAGTCGTCGGCCTCGTTCGGGTCGGTAAAGCCATCGACCACGGTGGAGATGACAACCTTGCCATCGCGGATTTCCTCGCCCAGGCGAAACACCTCGGCCAGCGTGGCGGGGCTGGCGCTGATGGCTTCCATCATGCGCATCAGGCCGCCTTCGATGCGCTTGGCGATTTCGATTTCGCCTTCGCGCGTCAGCAGCTCGACCGTGCCCATCTCGCGCATGTACATGCGCACCGGGTCGGTGGTGCGGCCGAACTCGCTGTCCACGGTGGACAGGGCGGCTTCGGCGGCTTCTTCGGCTTCTTCTTCGGTCGAGCCCGTGGGCGCGTTGTCGGTGATGATCAGCGACTCGGCGTCCGGCGTCTGTTCGTAGACGGCCACGCCCAGGTCGTTCAACGTGGCGATGACGACTTCGAGCGTTTCGGCATCGACCAGCTTGTCGGGCAGGTGGTCGGAGATTTCGCCGTGCGTCAGGTAGCCGCGCGTCTTGCCCAGCTTGATCAGGGCTTTGAGGCGCTGACGGCGCTTGGCCATGTCTTCTTCGGACAGGACGGTCTCGTCCAGGCCAAACTCCTTCATCAAGGCGCGTTCTTTCGCCTTGCTGATCTTCATGCGCAGCGGTTTGACCTTCTCGGTCGAGGTGCTCGCAGCCGGTTCTTCGGCGAACTCGGCTTCGATGTCGGACATGTCCTCGTCATCGCCCAAGGGCGACTTGTCGGGTGCCTTGGGCTTGGTCTTGACTTCGACGGCCTTGGGCGGACGGCCTGGCTTCTTCTTGGTCAGGGTTTCGTCGGCCGGGGCGGCAACCTTCTTGGCGGTGGCTTTTTCCGTAGCGGGAATCTTCGTGGCAGGCAATGTCTTGGCTTTCGTAGGAGACGCGGCGGCGGTCAACGCCTTGGGCGCGGACTTCGCAGTCGTTTTCGCGGCGGGCTGGGCGGCAGGCTTCAAGACAGGCTTCTCGGACTTTTGGGTAGGCATGGACAACCTCAGAACATCGAAACAAGCGAAACACAGGCGCCGCAAGGGCCCGGCGCGGGGGCGAGAAGGAACACCTGGGGCGCAGTGTTCCAAAGGCAAGATGGGAGGGCGATCATTTGGAGTGCAGCCCTTGCGATGAAGAGGCCTGTCGTGCGCGCGTTGGCATCGGTCGGCCGGGTCCGGAGGTACTGCTGTCGCTCTTGCCAGAGAGATGAGCCCAACATTATAGCGTCCGCGCCAAATTTCAAGGCTCCGGCGCCAGGTTGTCAGTGCAAAGAGGCCTTGCGCACTGCGAACTGGCGCAGGATCAACTCGCGTTCCTGGCCGATGCGCTGCGGGTCCGACGGCGGCAGGGTGCGCAGGCGTTTGAGCTCGGCGTCGATCACGTCCAGGTGCAGCTTGACCAGCGTTGCGCGCACATCGGTCAGCGGCACTTCCTCGATCTCGATGACGCGGCCGGCCGGCTGCAGCGTGTCCTGCGCCACCAGCTTGCGCGCAACCGCTTCGAAGGGCTGGCCCTGCAGGCCGATGTCCAGCGCCGCCCAGGGCTGCGCGCCGTGCTCATGCACCTGCTGGTCGGTCCAGCGGAACAGGTCGCCATACGGGCCATCCAGTGCGCACAGCAGGTCGTGGTCGGGCCCGTTGAGCCCGTCCCACAGGCTGGTGTTGCGCAGCAGCAGCGTGGCGACATGGCTGGCATAGGCGTCGATGGACGGGCGCGTTGCCAGCCGGCCGCGCGAGCGCCAGCGGCTGCTGTCGTCACCATCGGCGCTCTTGGGCCGCTTGCGGGGGCGCGGCGTGCTGGCGGCGGCCTTGGGCTCCCACAACTCGCCGAGTTCGCGCACGTCCAGCTGCACCAGCTCGGCGATGTCACCCAGCAACTGACGCTTGAGCGCACCTTCGGGCATCGGCATCCACAGCGGCTTGGCGTTGCTGGCCAGGTGCGCGCGGCCTTCGGCGCTGGTGAGATCGCAGCCTTCGCGGGCGACGTCGATCAGAAAGCGCGACAGCGGCACGGCGTCGCCCACGCACAGTGCAAACGCCTCCTGGCCATGGGCGCGGATGAAGCTGTCCGGGTCGTGCTCGGGCGGCAGGAAGAGAAACTTGACGCTGCGCACGTCGCTGGCGTAGGGCAGGGCGCCTTCCAGCGCCTTGCGCGCCGCCCGGCGGCCGGCCGCGTCGCCGTCGAAGCTGAAAACCACCGTGTCCGTGAACCGGAACAGCTTGTGCACGTGCTCGGCGGTGCAGGCCGTGCCGAGCGTCGCGACGGCATTCGGAAAGCCCAGCTGCGCCAGCGCGACGACGTCCATGTAGCCCTCGGTCACCAGCACATAACCGGCTTCGCGCAGCGCATCGCGCGCCTCGTACAGGCCGTACAGCTCGCGGCCCTTGCTGAACACCGGCGTCTCTGGTGAGTTCAGGTACTTGGGCTTCTCGTCACCCAGCACGCGGCCGCCGAAGCCGATGCATTCGCCCTTGACGTTGCGGATTGGGAACATCAGCCGGTCGCGAAAACGGTCGTAGCGCTTCTCGTCGGCGCCGTCCTCGGTGTTCAGGATCACCAGGCCGCTGTCGACCAGCAGCGGGTCGTCGTAGTGGGGGAACACGCTGGCCAGGTTGCGCCAGCCCTCGGGCGCATAGCCCAGGCCGAAGCGCTGCGCGATCTGGCCGGACAGCCCACGCTGCTTGCAGTAGCCGATCGCGCGGCTGGACAGGCGCAGTTGCTTGCGCCAGGCCTCGCCGGCTTTCTCGAGCACCTCGTTCAGCGTTGCCTGCCGCTGGCGCTGCTCGCTGGCGCGCTGGCGTTCCTGCGGGCTGCTGTCGTCGTCCGGCACCACCAGGCCGATCTGCTGCGCCAGGTCTTCCACCGCCTCGCGAAAGCCGGCACCGGTGTGGTCCATCAGGAAGCCGATGGCGTTGCCGTTCTTGCCGCAGCCGAAGCAGTGGTAGAACTGCTTGGAGGGGCTGACCGAGAACGACGGCGATTTCTCGCCGTGGAACGGGCACAGCCCCATGAAGTTGGCGCCGCCCTTTTTGAGCTGCACGTGGCGGCCCACCACCTCGACCACGTCGACGCGGGCGAGCAACTCCTGGATGAACGACTGGGGGATGGACACGGGCCGAAGCTTAAACGGCGGCGCGCCATGGCCGGCGCGCGCGCGACGTTCGCGACGAGCGCAGTGGCGAGGGCGTCAGCGCGGTGCCAGGCGGATGGCGCCATCCAGCCGGATGACTTCGCCGTTCAGCATGTCGTTCTCGAAGATGTGCACGGCCAGCCGTGCGTAGTCCTGCGGCGTGCCCAGGCGCGAGGGAAAGGGCACGCTGGCGGCCAGCGCGTCCTGCAGCTCCTGCGGCATGCCGAACAGCATGGGCGTGCCGAAGATGCCGGGTGCGATGGTCATGTTGCGGATGCCGGTCTTGGCCAGGTCGCGCGCGATCGGCAGCGTCATGCCCACGATGCCGCCCTTGGAGGCGCTGTAGGCGGCCTGGCCGATCTGGCCGTCGTAGGCTGCGATCGATGCGGTCGAGATCATGGCGCCGCGCTCGCCGGTGGCCTCCGGCTCGTTGCGGCCCATGGCCTCGGCCGCCAGGCGGATCATGTTGAAGCTGCCCAGCAGGTTGACCGTCAGCGTCTTGTGGAACACCGCCAGGCTGTGCGGGCCGTTCTTGCCAACCGTCTTTTCCGCCGGTGCGATACCGGCGCAGTTGACCAGCCCCATCAGCTTGCCCAGGGAGACGGCCTTTGCCACCACGGCCTGGCCATCGGCCTCCTGGCTGACATCGCAGCGCACGAAGTTGCCGCCGATGTCGCGTGCCACGGCCTCGCCCTTGTCGGCCTGCATGTCAGCGATGACGAGCAGGCCACCCTTGGCCGCCAGCATGCGTGCCGTCCCTTCGCCCAGGCCCGAGGCGCCGCCCGTGACGATGAAGACCTTGCCTGCGATGTCCATGTGTGCTCCTTGTGTTGACGTTGACGTAAACGTCAATTATGAGGGAGGTGGGTGGGTGGCTGAAACAACATCGCCGCCCATCGAAGGCGGCGATCTTGCCGGAAGCTGCGCTGGTCGATCGCGCTTCGCGGGGCCCTCGCCCTTCATTTCGCGTCCGGGCCCCACGTTTCGCGTCTTACTTGAACCCCACCCGGTCCAGCATCTGCTGCACTTTCGTCTGGTTGGCGCCAACGACTCCGATCGGGATCGTCTCGCTCTTGAAGCCGTCGCCGGTCATGGCGGCCAGTGCCGGGTTGTCGATCTTCACGCCCTTGGCCGTGGGCCATTCGTTGTTGCCGTTGGCAAAGTAATTCTGCGCTGCCGGGCTGGCAAGATATTCGAGCAGCTTCACGGCGTTCTCGCGGTTCTTGGCATTCCTGGCCACGGCGCCGCCGGCGATGTTCAGATGCGTGCCCCAGGTGCTCTGGTTCGGAAAGACCACGCCCACGCGCTCGGCCACGGCACGGTCTGCCGGGTTGCTGGAGCGGATCATGCGCGCCAGGTAGTAGCTGTTGGTCACCGCCACGGCGCATTCGCCGGCGGCAACGGCCTTGATCTGGTCGGTGTCGCCGCCCTTGGGATCGCGTGCGAGGTTGGCCACCACGCCTTTGAGCCATTCTTCGGCCTTGGCTTCGCCCATGTGCTCGGTGATGGCGCCGAACAGGCTCAGGTTGTAGGGGTGCGAGCCCGAACGGATGCATAGCTTGCCCTTGAGTGCCGGCGAAGCCAGCTTCTCGTACGTGTCCACATCGGCCTTTTTCAGCGCGATCTTGTCGTAGACGATCACGCGGGCGCGTGTGGAGAACCCGAACCAGGCGATGCCACCGTCGGCCGCCGGCTGGGCGCGCAGGTTGGTGGGGATGGCGTCTTCCAGCAGCTTGGAACGGACGGGCTGGAACAGTCCATCCGCCTCACCACGGTACAGCCGCGCGGCGTCCACCAGCAGGATCACGTCGGCCGGCGAGGCGGTGCCCTCGGCTTTCAGTCGCGCCATGATGCCGGCGTCGTCTGCATCCACGCGGTTGATGCGGATGCCGGTGGTTTTGGTGAAGCCGCTGTAGAGCGCTTCGTCGGTCGCGTAGTGGCGCGCCGAATACAAGTTCACGACCTGTTCCTGCGCCAGCGTGATGCCGGTCGCAAGCAGCAGCGCTGCTGCGGTGAGGGCCTTTTTCAGCATGAAGACGATTCCTAGTGCGTTGAATGCCGTGATGGTAATCCAAACGCGAATCATTCTTGATGTTTTCTGGCCAGCTTGCGGGGCTGCGTGCAGACGAAAAAAAGGCCCCGTACATACGGGGCCCTTGAAGGGATCCCTGAATTCCGATGAATTCGAAGAGATCCGAGGAGACAACTCGCAGGAGGTCGGCTGCGCCAGCCTCCCAAAAATTGAATTAACGCTTCTTGGCAGCGGTCGTGACGGTCTTGCCGGCGTTCATGGCCGAAGTCGACACGGCGTTGAAGTTGGCTTCGGCGACGTCGCTGGCTTGCTTGACGGCCTTCTGGACCGATTCCAGGGCGTTCGTGCCAGCGGCAACGGCGCTCTTGAACACGGCGACGGCGGTCTCGGAACCGGCGGGTGCGTTCTTGGTGGCGCTGTCCACGACGGACATGAACTTCTTCTGGGCTTCAGCGGCCTGGGCTTCGATGGCCTTGGTCAGCTCAGCGCTGGTGCCTTGGGCGATTTCGTAGACGTGGCGGCTGTAGGCAGCGGTCTTCTCGGCCAGGGGCTGCAGCATCGAAGCTTGCAGGGCCAGCAGCTCTTGGGCGTCCTTGACGGACAGGGCAGCTTGCGTGTGGTCAGCGGCTTCGGCCAGGGCGGCCTTGGAAGCGGTCACGTTCAGTTCGACGAGCTTTTCGACGCCTTCGAAGGCCTTGGTCGTCAGACCGAACAGGATGTCGAAGTTGGCTTTGTGGGTGGCAACGATTTGGTCAGCGGTCAGCATAGTAAAAATCTCCAGTTTCAAGGTTGATGAAAGATCAGCTCTGCTGCCCCATCGGGTTCATGTTGCAGTGCAGCATGGAACGAATTATAGGGAGCCGAAAGGCTGGCGCAACCCCTTTTTGCTGCAATGCAGCAATCTAGAGGCGGCACCCTAATTCGTCACCTTCCTGCGCGTGTCCGGACATGGATCTGCTTATGGGTGACTGCGAACGCCCAGGCGCGCTGTCAGAATTTGGCGCATGCAAGCTCCTCCGAAACCTCCAGGACCGACCGGCCGCAGGCCCGGCCCCGCAGCGACTTTCCGCACTTTCGCAGCATCACGACCCGCTGGTCCGACAACGACGCATATGGGCACGTCAACAACGTCGTCTACTACAGCTGGTTCGACACGGTGGTGAACACGCACCTGGTAGAGCAGGGCGTGCTGGACATCGAACGCGGCGCCACCATCGGGCTGGTGGTGGAGACGCAATGCCACTACTTTGCGCCGCTGGCGTTCCCGCAGCGTGTCGAAGCGGGCCTGCGTGTGGCGCGCATGGGCGGCACCAGCGTGCGCTATGAGGTCGGCCTGTTTGCCGAAGGCGCGGCGCACACCGCCGCGCATGGGCACTTTGTCCACGTCTACGTGGACCGGTCCACCCGACGCCCCGTGTCCGTGCCAGCGCCCCTGCGTGAGGTGCTCCAGCGGCTGGCCTGAGGCCATTGCGCCGGCAACTGACCCAGACGTGACACGGGCCGGCAAGCGCTCTGCGCTTGCCGGCCCGTGAGGTCGTCGTCACCCCGCCCAGGCGAGATGGCGTGCTTGGAGGCTCTGCCTCGATCAGCCGCGCTTGGCGGCGCTGACAGCGGCGGTGTGGGCAGCCTTGGCGTCCTTCACACAGACATCCTTGGCATTGCCGGCCAGCTCGTCGCACTTTTCCTTGGCCGTGTCGTAGGTGGAATCGGCCTTGGCCTCGGCCACCTTGGCGCGATTCTTTGGCGTCGGCTTGTACTGGGCTTCCAGTTCAGCCTTGGCGACGGACTCCACGCCCTTGGCTTGGCTGGTGCACACGTCCTTGGCATTGCCGGCCAGGCCGTCGCAGCGCTCCTTGGCTGCCTTGTACTCAGCTTCGATGCGGTCCTTGGCGGCGCTGTGCTCGCTCTTGGTCATGGCGCTGGCCTGGGCGGCGAAGCCGAGAGACACAGCGGCGCAGAGCGCGATCAGGGGCTGCTTGAGGGAGAAGGTTTGCATGGTGGATCCTTGATGGGGTTGTGCGGGCGCAGGGACGGCAAGCCGTCTCAGATGGACTTTTCGAAGAAGAAGTCGGGGTTGCGGCTTTCCCACTCGCTCACCTGCTTCTCGGCTTCGTCGCGGGCAATGCCGTGGCGCTCCTGGATGCGGCCCAGCAGCTGCTCACGCCGGCCTTCGAACACGTCGAGGTCGTCGTCGGTGAGCTTGCCCCACTGCTCCTGCATCTTTCCCTTGAACTGTTTCCAGTTGCCTTCGAGCTTGTCGTTGTTCATGTCGATCTCCTTGTCAAATTCGCCCCGAACAGGTTTGCAGGGCGTGCAATCACTGTAGGCAGGGGCAATCGGCGTGCCAGTAGGACGCGCCGGTCAGGCCCCGTAGGCCGCAGGCCCAACGGCGCTCCAGAAAAAACGGACCCGAAGGTCCGTTGGTGGTTGCAGGAGCTGGGGCGAAGTTCAGGGCACGACGGTATCGCCCAGTGCCACGCCTTCGCGCCGCGGGTCGGCGCCGCCCTGCAGAAACGCGCCGTTGCGCGAGGTGCGGATGATGGTGCTGATGCCGCTGGACTGCGCCGAGGTCGACACCGTGTGGCCCATCGCGCGCAGGCCTGCGACCAGCGGATCGTCGTTGCCGCCGTTGGCGGTGTTGATGTTCGGATGCTCGCCGCCCACGTTGGTGGTGGCGCTGTTGGACGCACCGAAGTCCACCAGCGAGGTGGCCTGCTGGGCGTCCAGCCCCCAGTCCAGCGCGCCGACCAGGGTCTTGGCCACGTACTGGATGATGGTGGCGCCGCCCGGCGAGCCGGTGCCCATCACGAACTCGCCGATGCCGCTCTCGCCGACCTTGCGGAACACCAGCGTGGGCGCCATCGAACTGCGCGGCCGCTTGCCGGCTTCCAGCTTGTTGGCGATCGGCAGGCCGGCGGTGTCGGTGGGTGCCGCCGAGAAGTCGGTCAGCTGGTTGTTCAGGATGAAGCCCTGCGTGAAGTGAAACGAGCCCAGGCCCGCTTCCACCGTCGTCGTCATCGAGACCACGTTGCCCTTCTTGTCGACGATGGTGAAGTGCGTCGTGCCGCCCTCGTTGACCAGGCTGGTGCCGTAGGCGTTGGTGCCCAGCACCCCGGCCTTGGCCGTGCGCATGCTCGTCGTCGGGCTGATCAGCGCGGCGCGGCTCTGCATGTAGGGCTTGTTCAGCATGGTGTTCCAGCTGTTGCCCGGCAGCGGCGTGAAGTCGGTGTCGGCGATGTACTTGTCGCGATCCGCATAGGCCAGACGGCCGGCTTCGGCCACCAGGTGAACACCCATGACCGTGGGCTCTCCACCATAGATGTCGATGGCGGTCGGCTTGTGCGAGGCCATGTCGAAATTCTCCAGGATGCCCATGATGGACGCCACCGTGATGCCGCCGGAGGACGGCGGCGGCATGCCGCAGATCACGTAGTCGCGGTAGGTGGTGCAGACGGCCTCGCGGTCCTTGGCCTGGTAGCTGGCCAGATCACTGAGCTCCGTCAGGCCGGGCGTGATGGCGACGGCCGGGCTGCCGCCGCTGGTCACCTTGATCTTGTCGACGATGCCCTGGGCGATGGCGCCGGTGTAGAAGGCATTGGCGCCGCTGTTGGCCACGGTGGTCAGCGTCTGCGCGTAGGCCGGGTTGGTCAGCAGTGTGCCCAGGGCCTTGGGCGTGCCGTCGGCGTTGAAGAAGTAGGCCGTGGCCTCGGCATCGCGTTTGAGGCCGGTCTCGCCGCCGGCGATGGCAGCGGCCATGCGTCCGCTGATCTGGAAGCCGTTGGTCGACAGGTCGATGGCTGGCTGGAACAGATCTTTCCAGGGCATGCTGCCGTGCGTGCGGTGCGCCAGGTCGAGCATGCGCACGGCACCGGGCGTGCCGATGGAGCGCCCGCTGGCACGGGCGCCGCCGGGCTGGGGCAGCGTGCGGTCGGTGTCGCTGACCCAGCGCAGGTAGTTTTCGGTTGCGGCGGCCGGTGCGGTCTCGCGGCCATCGTAGGCGCGCACACGGCCCGTGGCGGCGTCGTAATGCAGCATGAAGGCGCCTCCGCCCACACCGGACGACTGCGGCTCCACGAGGCCCAGCACCATCTGCACGGCAACGGCCGCATCGACAGCGCTGCCGCCATCCCTGAGCACCTCACAACCGGCTTTGGACGCGAGCGGGTTGGCCGTGGCGACCATGTAGCTCTTCGCATGCACCGCCGTTTTGCCGAGCCGAAAGCCGGACGCCGGTTCCGGCGCTGCCGGGTCGCCGGGCAGGCCCGAGCCGACGACGACCGAGCCGGTGTCGGTCACCACCGCGCAGGCTTGGGCACTGGCCGCGTCGTCGCCGCTGCTGCAACCTGCCAAAGCCACGGACATGGCCGCCACGGTGGCGATGCCGGTCCAGCGCAGGCGAGGGGGCAGGCCGTGCAGTGGGGCCTCTTGGAATGTGGACATGTGGAGTGTTCCTCGTGGTCGTGACCTTCACGGCGAAGGCGCACCGAGCATACCGTTCGTGGCAGGCCGATGACAGTGCATGCATCCGAGCCGATTGACACGCCCCCGGCCTGCCACAATGCGTCGAAAAAAAGCGGCGCCACCCCGGCGCGGAGACAAGCGTCCCACAGGACCCGACACCATGATCCTCAGCAGCCTTCTCGACACCGACCTTTACAAGTTCACGATGATGCAGGTCGTGCTGCACCAGTTCCCCGGCGCCCAGGTCGAATACCGGTTCAAGTGCCGCAACGCCGTGCCGCTGGCCCCTTACGTCGAGGAGATCCGCGAGGAGATCCGCCACCTGTGCACGCTGCGCTTTCAGGACGCCGAGCTGGCCTACCTGCGCTCCATGCGCTTCATCAAGAGCGACTTCGTCGACTTCCTCGGTCTGTTCAAGCTCAACGAGAAGTACATCGACGTCACGGCCCTGCCGAGCGGCGACATCGACATCACCATCCGCGGGCCCTGGCTGCACACCATCCTGTTCGAGATCCCGGTGCTGGCCATCGTCAACGAGGTCTACTTCCGCAATGTCGCGCCGACACCGGATCTGGCGCGCGGCCGCGAGCGGCTGGACCGCAAGATCGGGCAGCTGCAGATCGATGGCCTGCACGAGCTGAAGATCGCCGACTACGGCACGCGCCGGCGCTTCTCCAAATCTTGGCACGAGGAAGTGCTGCGCCGCCTGGGCGAGCGGCTGGGCGCCGGCCCGGCCGGGCAGCTGGCCGGCACCAGCAACGTGTGGTTCGCCATGAAGCTGGGCTACACGCCGCTGGGCACCGTCGCCCACGAATACCTGCAGGCCTGCCAGGCGCTGGGCCCACGGTTGCGCGACAGCCAGGTCTTCGCTTTCGATTCCTGGGCCAAGGAATACCGCGGCGACCTGGGCATCGCCCTGTCCGATGTCTACGGCATCAACGCCTTCCTGCGCGACTTCGACATGTACTTCTGCAAGCTGTTCGATGGCGCGCGCCACGACAGCGGCGACCCCTTCTCCTGGGGCGAGCGGCTGATCGAGCACTACCGCCTGAACCGGGTGGATCCGCACACCAAGACGCTGATCTTCAGCGACGGCCTGACCGTACCGCGCACCATCGAGCTGTACCGGCAGTTCCGGGGCCGGTGCCAGCTGGCCTTCGGCATCGGGACCAACCTCACGAACGACCTGGGCGACCCGCCCGACCACGTGCCGCTGCAGATCGTCATCAAGATGGTGCGCTGCAATGGCCAGCCGGTGGCCAAGCTGTCGGACACGCCCTCCAAGAACATGTGCGACGACGAGAGATACCTGGCCTACCTGCGCCAGGTGTTCGAGATCGAGCAGCCCGCAGCATGAAAGCCGCTCTCTGGATCCGGGCCGCCATCGCTGCGGCCACCCTGGGTGCGCCGGTGGCGGCGCTGGCGGCCGATCTCGACGGGCGCGCGCTGTCGGTCTGGTGGGCGCTGCCATTCGCCGGCGTGCTGCTGTCGATCGCCCTGTTCCCGCTGGTCGCCATGCGCATCTGGCACCACCACTACGGCAAGATCACGGCGGCCTGGGCGCTGGCCTTCTTCGTGCCGTTCCTCATCGTGTTCGGGCCGGCCCTGGCGGGCGCCAACCTGGTGCACGCGATGGTGGCCGAGTACATCCCGTTCATCATGCTGCTGACCGCCCTGTACACCGTGGCCGGCGGCATCTACGTGCGCGGCAACCTGCACGGCAGCGCGGTGCTCAACACCGGCCTGCTGGCCATCGGCGCGGTGCTGGCCAGCCTGATGGGCACCACGGGCGCCTCCATGCTGTTGATCCGCCCGCTGATCCGCGCCAACGACAACCGCCGCCACAAGGCGCACGTCGTCATCTTCTTCATCTTCATCGTCTCCAACGTCGGCGGCTCGCTGACGCCGCTGGGCGACCCGCCACTGTTCCTGGGTTTTCTGAAGGGCATCGAGTTCTTCTGGACGCTGCGCAACATCCTGCCCGAGACGGCCTTCATGCTGGCCTGTCTGCTGGTGATCTTCTTTGCGCTGGACAGCTGGTTCTACCGGCGCGAGGGCGTGCTGCCGGTCGATCCGACGCCGGACACCGAACGCCTGGGCTTCGATGGCGGCATCAACTTCCTGCTGCTGCTGGTGGTGGTCGGCCTGGTGCTGATGAGCGGGCTGTGGCGCTCGGACGTGGTGTTCGACGTCGTCGGCACGCCGCTACCCTTGCCTGCGCTGGTGCGCGACATCGGCCTCATCGTCGTCATTGCGGTGTCGCTCAAGCTCACCGCGAACAAGGTGCACCGCGACAACCAGTTTTCCTGGGAGCCGATGAAAGAGGTAGCCAAGCTGTTCGCCGGCATCTTCCTGACCATCATTCCCGTCATCGCCATGCTGCGCGCGGGCGTCGATGGCCCCTTCGGTGCGGTGGTCCGCGCCGTGACCGGGCCGGACGGCCAGCCCTTGCCCGCCATGTACTTCTGGGCCACGGGCGTGCTCAGCTCTTTCCTGGACAACGCGCCGACCTACCTGGTGTTCTTCAACACAGCCGGCGGCGACCCGCAGCAGCTCATGACCACGATGGCGCCCACGCTAGCCGCCATCTCGGCGGGCGCCGTGTTCATGGGTGCCAACTCGTACATCGGCAATGCCCCCAACCTGATGGTCAAGGCCATTGCCGAAGAGCGGGGCGTGCGCATGCCCAGCTTCTTCGGTTACATGGTGTGGTCCTGCGCCGTGCTGGTGCCGCTGTTCGTCGTGCTCACATTCCTGTTCTTCCTTTGAAAGCCCCTGCCGCCATGTCCAAGCCCGCCGTCCTTGTCGCCCGCGCCGTGTTCCCCGAAGTGCTGGCCCGCCTGTCCGAGCACTTCGAGGTCAGCGACAACCAGGCCGACGCGACATGGGATGCCGATGAACTGGCGGCGCGCCTGGCCGGCAAGCAAGGCGTGTTCACGACCGCCAGCGAGCGTATCGATGCGGCGCTGCTGGCCCGCTGCCCTGACTTGAAGATGGCCGCCAACATGGCCGTGGGCTACAACAACTTCGACCTGGACGCCATGACTGCACGCGGCGTGCTGGCCACCAACGCGCCCGACGTGCTGACCGAGACCACGGCCGACTTCGGCTTCGCATTGCTGATGGCCACGGCCCGCCGCATCACCGAGAGCGAACACTACCTGCGCGCCGGGCAGTGGACGAAGTGGAGCTACGACCTGTTCGCCGGCAGCGACATCCACGGTGCCACGCTCGGCATCCTGGGCATGGGCCGCATCGGCCAGGGCATTGCCAGGCGCGGCGCGCATGGTTTTGGCATGAACGTGATCTACCACAACCGCTCGCGCCTCACGCCCGATCTCGAGGCCGCGTGCAAAGCCGCTTACGTCAGCAAGGACGCGCTGTTGCGCGAGGCTGACCACCTGGTGCTGGTGCTGCCGTACTCTGCAGCGTCGCACCACAGCATCGGCGCGGCCGAGCTGGCGCAGATGAAGCCCACGGCCACGCTCATCAACATCGCGCGCGGCGGCATCGTCGACGACGCGGCGCTGGCCGCAGCGCTGAAGGCGCGGCAGATCGCCGCCGCCGGGCTGGACGTGTTCGAGGGTGAGCCATCGGTACACCCCGATCTGCTGACCGTGCCCAACGTGGTGCTGACGCCGCACATCGCCAGCGCCAGCGTGCCCACACGTCTGGCCATGGCCAACCTGGCGGCCGACAACCTGATCGGCTACCTCACGCAGGGTAAGGCGCTCACGCCGCTGAACCCTGCCGTGCTCGCGGCCACGTGACCGGCCTGCCGCCGGAACTGCAGGCCCTGCTGCCGTGGGCGCTGGTCGCCCTGGCGCTGCTCAACGCGGTGCTGCTGCTGTGGCTGCTGTTGCGCCGCCCGCCGACAGACGACAGCCGCGAGCGGCTGCAGGCCAGCATCGAAACCTCCAGCCAGCAGCTGGCGCAGGCGCTGCGGCGCGAACTGGCCGACAGCGCCAGGGCAGGGCGGCAGGAACAGGCCGCCAGCTTCGCCACCTTCCAGCTCAGCGTGGTGCAGCAGGCACAGGAATCGGTGCGCACGCAGAACGCCCAGCTCGATGCCTTTGCCCAGCAACTGACGCTGCTGCAAAAGAGCCTGTCGGACACGCTGGCCGGCCAGCTGCAGTCGCTCACCGAATCCAACACACGCCGCCTGGCCGAGGTGCGCGCCACGCTGGAGACGCAGCTGCAGCAACTGCAGGCCGGCAACGCCGCCAAGCTCGAAGAAATGCGCCGCATCGTGGATGAGAAGCTGCAGGCCACGCTGGAGACGCGGCTGGGCGAGAGCTTCCGCCAGGTTGCCGAGCGGCTGGAGCAGGTCTACAAAGGCCTGGGCGAGATGCAGACCCTGGCCCAGGGCGTGGGGGACCTGAAGCACCTGCTGACCAACGTGAAGACGCGCGGCATCTTTGGCGAAGCGCAGCTGGCATCGCTGCTGGAGCAGGTGTTCTCGCCCGAGCAATACGCGGCCCAGGTGGCGACGCGGCCCGACACACGCAACGCGGTCGATTTCGCGGTGCGCCTGCCGGGCCGTGGCGACGATGGCGCGCCGGTGTGGCTGCCCATCGACGCGAAGTTTCCGAACGAGGACTACGAGCGCCTGCTCGATGCCCAGCAGCGCGCCGACGGGCCGGCCGCCGAACTGGCGGGCCGGGCACTGGAGAGCCGCATCCGGCTGGAGGCGCGCGGCATCGCCGAGAAGTACGTGGAGCCGCCCTACACCACGGATTTCGCCATCCTGTTCCTGCCCACCGAGGGCTTGTACGCGGAGGTGCTGCGCCGCCCGGGCCTGCTGGAGGCACTGCAGCGCGAGCACCGCATCACGATTGCCGGCCCCACCACCTTGCTCGCCATGCTGAACGCACTGCAGATGGGCTTTCGCACGCTGGCGCTGGAAAAGCGCAGCAGCGAGGTCTGGCAGGTGCTGGGCGCGGTGAAGTCCGAGTTCCTCAAATTCGGCGGCGTGCTGGCCGACGTCAAGCGCCAGACGCAGACCGTGCTGAACACGCTGGACAAGGCGCAGACGCGCAGCAACGTGTTGCAGCGCCGGCTGCGCGACGTGGAGGTCTTGCCCGATGCCCACGCCGATGCGCTGCTGCCGCCCGAGTCCCCGGGGGAGGAGGAGGGCGACGGCGAGCGCGCCGACGTGCAGCCGCCGACCTGACGGCCGCACCCACAGTGGCCTGCAGGGCAAAGCCCTGCCGACCACCGTTGGGGGGCGACACCGGGCTTGCCAGAGCCCTGCGTGCGCTCAAGCGATTGGCGCGCAAGCTCTCAAGACGATGCGTGTGCGCGGCGCCGCATCCGCCAGCCGGCCGCGCCCAGGGCAGCCAGCACCAGGGCGCTGCTGGCCGGTTCCGGCACGCTGTTGACGGAGCTGATGGTGAGTGTGAAGCCGTCGCCCGCCTGCAGCCCGGCCGTGCTCAGCAGCCAGTCCTGCGTGCCGGCTTGCGCGAAGGGCGCGCCCAGATCGAGGCCGAACGGCTCGGCCGGCGAGAAGTGCATGACCTGCAGCTGCTCGTCCCCGTCGATCGACGCCAGCGCGCCGAAGGCCGGCGTGACCGACCCCACCCAGGCAAAGCCGGCGCCGAGCAGTGCGATCTGCAGCTCGCCAATGCCCTGGGCCATGGGGGTGCCGATGACCGCGTTGAAGCGCAGCCACTGGCCCACGTCGGCGGCATCGAGCGCCACCTCGAAGCTGGCGCTGCCGTGCGCGCGCAGTGTGAGGTCGACGGCGATCAGGTCGCCATTGACCGCCACGTCCAGCTGCTGGGCGCCAGCCGTGGTGGACACCAGCGCGGCTGCCTGCGCGCTGCAGGCGAGCGCGGCCAGCACCAGCCCGGCAGCGCAGCGCGCTAGCCGGGTCGTTCCTTGCGTTGTCGAAGTCATCGCCGTGCTCCTTCAGGCGGGGACCAAGGTCCGGCGGTAGATCTCCTGGCCGGCAAGGTCCTTGAAGGCCACGCTGAAGCTGCGGCTCGCGGCGTCGACGTCGACCTGCCCGAAGAACTGCATGCCGGCATAAGGCGACAGGTTGCTGCGGCCCGGCGGCGGCGCCTTCACGAAGTCCACGCGCGGGCCGAAGGTGGCGTCCAGCGCATTGGGGCCGAAGGTGCCGGCGTTCAGGGGGCCGGCGACAAACTCCCAGAACGGGTCGAACTCCGTGAACTGGGCGCGGGCCGGTTCGTAGTGGTGCGCGGCGCAGTAGTGCACGTCGGCGGTCAGCCAGACGACGTTGCGCACTGCCATGCGGCGGATCTCGCGCAGCAGGCCGGCGATCTCCAGCTCGCGCCCCAACGGCAGACCGTCCTGGCCGTTGGCGATCCCTTCCCAGCGGGCCACGCCGTTGGCGTCTCGACCATCGCCAATGCGCAGGCCGATCGGCATGTCGGCCGCGATCACCTTCCAGGTGGCGCGCGAGCGGCGCAGGCCGTCCAGCAGCCACGCGAGCTGCGCGGCGCCGAGGAAGCGTGCGTCGGCGCCCGCCGTCGGTTGCAGGTTGTCGGTGTTGGGCCCGCGGTAGCTGCGCATGTCGACCACGAACACGTCCAGCAGCGGTCCGTACGGAATGTGGCGGTACACGCGTTCCATCTCGGCGGCGCCGTACGGCCGCATCGGCGCGTATTCCATGAAGGCGCGGCCGCCGCGCGCGATCAGCAGCGGCACGTCCTTCACGCTGTAGCGCGCATCGGCGGCCAGGCTTTTGGCGTCGCTCCAGTTGTTGGTGACCTCATGGTCGTCCCACTGCCAGATCTGCGGCACCTCGGCATTGAACCGGCGCACGTTCTCGTCGAGCAGGTTGTACTTGTAGCGGCCACGGTACTCGTCCAGCGTTTCGGCAACCTTGGCGACTTCGCGCGTCACCAGGTTGTTCCAGACCAGGCCGTCTTCGGCCACCACGGATTCGGCAATCGGGCCGTCGGCGTAGATGGTGTCGCCGCTGTGCAGGAAGAAATCGGGCTGCACGCGGCGCATCTGCTCATAGATCCGCATGCCGCCGAAGGCCGGGTTGATGCCCCAGCCCTGGCCTGCAGTGTCGCCACCCCAGACGAAGCGCACGCTGCGCGCGAACGCTGGCGTGCGGAAGCGGCCGATCACCGGCGCACTCTGCGCGCGGCTGTTGGCCAGGCTCTCGAACCAGGCCCGCACGAACACGGTCCGATCGGCCGGCAGGCCGCTGATGTCGATCCGTGCGGTGAAGTCGGTGTTCTCCAGCGCATGGGGGCCGATCAGGCGCACTGGCTGACTGAAGGCTTCATCGAACGCGTACTCGGCATGCAGCCGGGCCGGCCGGTCGGACCGGCTCCACAGCATCGTGCTGCCCAGCGTCATGTCGCCGAACTGGACGCCTTGGGCCATTTGCGGCCGCTCGACATCAGAGGTGACGATCGCGGCCGAGGCCACGCCGGTGCGCGACAGCACTGCCGCGCCGGCGAGCGCCAGGCTGCCCTGCAGCAGACGCCGTCGTCGAGGGATGAGATGGTCGTTTGGATTCATCGTGTGGTCCTCCTGGCGATGGGGGGCGCGCCGGCATCTGCCGGCGCGCGCTGGGCCGGGCAGACGAAGGTCTGCACTGGCGCCCTCGCAGGCTAAGGAACGCGGATGAACCGTGCGTGACGTTCGGCCGCTGGGCTGGCGGCCGCACCAACTGTTACGTCTCCGAGGTGGCTTACATCCCGTAGAACGCCTGGATGGCCTTCCACGCGTCTTCGGGTTCGTCCACGTAGGTGAACAGCTTCAGGTCGTCCGGCGAGATGGCGCCTTCTTCGATCAACACGTCGAAATCGAGCAGCCGCTTCCAGTAGTCCGAGCCGAACAGAATGATGGGCACGGCCTTGGCCTTGCCGGTCTGCACCAGCGTCATCACCTCGAACAATTCGTCCAGCGTGCCAAAGCCACCGGGGAAGGCCACCAGCGCCTTGGCACGCATCATGAAATGCATCTTGCGCAGCGCAAAGTAGTGAAACTTGAACGACAGGCCCGGCGAGATGAAGCGGTTGCCGCTCTGCTCGTGCGGCAGCGCAATGTTCAGGCCCACGTTCAACGCGCCGACCTCGTGCGCGCCACGGTTGGCCGCCTCCATGATGCCGGGGCCGCCGCCGGTGCAGATGTACAGCCGGTCCTGTGGCGCGCGCGCTTCGCTGTCGCGCGCGACCAGGCCGGCAAAGCGCCGCGCACCGTCGTAGTACTGGGCATTGCGCATGCGCCGCTCGGCCACGCGCAGCGCGGCGGCGTCACCAGCGGCGCGCGCGCTGGCCAGCTCCAGTTCGGCCTGTTCGGGCGCAGGAAAGCGCGCGCTGCCGAACACCACGATGGTGTTCTGAATGCCCAGCGCCTGCTGCTCCAAATCGGGCTTGAGCATCTCCAGTTGAAAGCGGATGCCGCGCGTCTCGCGGCGCAGCAGGAACTCGGGATCGGCGAACGCCAGCCGGTAGGCATCGGCATGCAGCGCCTGGCCTTGGTCGGCATAGGCCTGCAACTGCGCCCAGGCGCCCGCCACGTTCACGTTGAGTTTGTCCAGGGTGTCGGTGTTTTCCATGGGCGGGGATTGTGGCGTCAAAGCATGGCACTGGGACGCCGCGGGTCGCCCTTCACCGGCTCCAGGCGGTTGATCTGTCCTACACACGGTTCGGTGGTGGACGACGGGCTCCGCGCTGGTCTGCGGGCATAGTGACCCCAGGGCGTCGTGCAGCAGGCGGCGCACCATCCACACGATTCGAAAGGACACGCACATGACACAACACACTTCCACTAGCTGGCCGCGGACTGCCATCCTGATGTCGGCCCTGGCGTTGACGGTCGGCTTGGCCGCCTGTGACAGGGCGGATGACCGCACGGTGGGCCAGAAGGTCGACGCTGCAGTCGAGAAAACCGAGCAGGCGGCCGCTGTGGCCAAGGAAGAGGCCAGCAATGCCGCGACCGTGGTTGAAAACCGCGTCGACGACATGAGCATCACGGCATCTGTCAATGCCGGCCTGGCCAAGGACCCGGTGCTGAGCGCCGTCAAGATCGATGTCGACACCAAATCGGGCGTCGTCACATTGACCGGCCCGGCGCCGACGCCAGATGCCAAGGACCGCGCCACGACGATCGCGCAGAACGTGAAGGGCGTCGCTGGCGTCAACAACAATCTGCAGGTCGGCGCTGCAAGCTGAGGCTTGGCTGAAGCGGTAGGTGTGGCTCACGCCGATCCCACCCCCGTCCCATGATGGCCGCCACTCCGCAAGGGTTGGCGGCCGTTGTGTTGCTGGGCGCCCCGTGTGTGTCGGCACGCGCGCCCCGTCAGTGGGCCTTTCCGTTTGCGGCTTAGAGTCGGCCCATGCGCATTCTTCTGGCCTCTGATCTGCACTACACGCTGCGGCAGTACGACTGGCTGACGCGCGAGGCGGTCCGATTCGATGCGGTGGTCGTGGCCGGCGATCATCTGGACGGCTCGCTGCCGGTGCCCGCAGACATTCAGATTGCGGCGCTTTCCGCCAGTTTCAGGGCGCTTGCGGCGCGCGCGCCATTGCTCATCTGTTCCGGCAATCATGACTTGAACACGCGCAGCGCACAGGGCGAGAAGATGGCCGACTGGCTGGCGCCGTTGTCGGCGCACGCGCTGGCGGTCGATGGCGACACCGTGGTGATCGGCGACACGCTGTTCACCGTTTGTCCGTGGTGGGATGGGCCCCACGCCAGGGAGCAGCTGGAGCACCAGCTGGATGCGGCTGGCGGTCTGCGCGCGGCCGTGCCATCGGGCCGGTGGGTGTGGCTCTACCACGCGCCGCCGCTGGGGCCGCTGAGCTGGACAGGGCGCCGCCATTTCGGCGATGAGATTCTGCCCGGCCTGCTGGCCCGGCACCGGCCCACGGCGGTGTTGTGTGGCCACATCCACGAGGCGCCGTTCAAGTCAGGCGGCGGCTGGGTCGACCGTATCGGCGCGACCTGGTTGTTCAACCCTGGGCGCCAGATCGGCGATGTGCCGGCACACATCGAGATCGACCTCGGCAAGGGCACCGCGATCTGGCATTCTCTGGCCGGCGTACAGGAGCGGCTGCTGGACGCCTGTGGAGTTCAGTAGTCCGGCACGTCGTTGCGTTCCGACCCAGGGGACAGGTCGGCTGCGGTCTGCATGCTGATCAGGTTGGCCAGCACCTGGTCCATCAGCGCCAGGTGCGTGTCGGCCCCGGCGTACTGTCGCTTGATGTCGACGAGGTAGGCAGTGACGGCCTGCAGGCGCCGGGCCAGCAGCTGAGCGATGGCCAGCGTCAGGCGCGGGTCACGTTGCACGGCGCTGGAGGCGCGCTCGATGACGTGCACCTCGCTGTCGCATGCCGCCACCACGCTGGCGGTGGCGTGGGTGCCCAGCACGGCCGAGATCTCGCCGAGGAAAGCGCCAGGCTCCTCGATGCGCACCACGCGCACCCCGTTGCGCACCACATCAAAACCACCGCTGCGCACCACGTACAGCCGGTCGTTGCCCACCGATTCCTGGATCAGGGTGGCGCCCGCGGGGATGCGCAATTGCGGATAAGCGCCACACAAGGCAAGAACGCTGGTCATGGCCTACTCCGGCTGGATGGATCGCGGTCAGTTTAGGGGCCTGCCGCGCTGCGCGGCCCGCTGGGCGGCGCAGCGGTCAAGAAAAAAGGCAGGGCCCTTGCGAGCCCTGCCTCTTCACGCCTGCGGCGTCAGCCGCTGGCGATTACGGACGCACAGCCAGCGTGTTGCGCACTTCGCGCACGCCAGCCACGTTGCGGGCCAGCATCTCGGCCTTGCTGCGCTCGGCGGCGGACTTGGCGAAGCCCGACAGAGCGACCGTGCCGTTCAGCGTCTGCACGTTGATGGCGCCGGCATCGACGATCTTGTCTTCGATGAAGCGGGCCTTGACCTTGGTCGTGATCGCGGCGTCATCGACGTACGCGCCAGCGGTCTGCTGGTTGCGCGCGACCGAGCAACCGGCGAGCGTGGCAGCTGCCAGTGCGGTAGCGAAGGCGAGGGTGAGGGTGCGGGTAATGTTCATGATGGTTCCTTGTTGTGGAGTGGTGCGCTTGCTTCAGTACGGCGCCGGTCGATGCACCGAGACGGCCGGCTTCCGATCGTGGTAATGGGGGTGTTGCGGCTCAGGGCCCCGGCTGCAGTCTGGCCGCAGTGACGGTGCCCGGGCTCGGCTCGGCAGTACGGTGGGCGGTCATGAAGGCGCGGGCCGCTCCCTTCAGATTCGACGTGCGAACCAACGCCAAGGCAATGCCCGTCAGCGACAGCACGCGCCAGGATTTTAGTAGCGTCAGGGCAGCGCCGACGCCGGCCGCCATGCCCATCAGCTGATAAGGGCGGCGCCGGGCATAGTCCTGCAATGCAGGCTGTGCCAGTTCCACGACACCGTGCACCGGGTGGGATTGCCACCAGGTACGTGCACCGCGCTGCACAGAAAACATCAAGCCCGGTTGCACATCGGAAGCGTCTTCGAAGTACTCGGTCTCTTCGGTACGGATGCTGCTGCCACGACGGCGCGCTAGTTGGCTGGCAATGGCGCGGCGCGTTTCTTCCAGGCGCTGGCTGGCGGTCAGTTTGGGGCGTTCAATGTCCATCACGGTCTCCTGCGGCGCGCATCAGCGCCATGTCGGCGCGTGCCTGGCTGCGCAACTCGGCGAAACGGTCACTGACCGGCGGCGGGCGTGTGCCAAACAGGGCGACCAAAGCGATCAGCAGCGTCGCACCCGGCACCAACACCAGCACCCAGTGGAACTGCGCCAGCACCACACCGAGCATGGTGGCGATGCCGGCAAACACCAGGAACAGCAACCCGAAGAGGCCGGCCACGGCCAACCCGACGGCCCGTCGCTTCAGAGCGTTGCCGGTGGTGGCCACCTCCTCCACGGCAAGGGCAACGTAGCCGGACATGTGATCCAGCACGAGATCGGGCCGCGTTACGACCGTGGAAAAAATCGGGTGCAGCATGCGGATGCCTTAAGCGTCGATCAGTACGTGCGATCCTGGTTCTCTGCGCGGCGCTTGCGGGCCGACAGGACCAGAGCAGCGATCAGTGCGCCAGCTGCGGCCGCGATCAGCACCGCCTTGACGGGCTGGTCGGCGACGTAGCGCTCAGTCACTGCCGCGTAGCGCTGCACCGACTGTTGCGCCCGTGCGCTCGTCTGGGCTGCCATGTCGGCGCCGCGTCGTGCCAGCCGCTGCGCACTGTTGGCGAACTCGTGGATGGCGGGGTCGATCTGGTCGCGCAGATGGCGCACCCGGCTGTCGGCGCTGTCCAGCGCATGGTTGGCGTAGTCGCGCGTGCTGGCCACCGCATCGTGGGCCGACTGCAGGACTTTGTCCGACAGCTGGCGGCTGGTCTCGGCGGGGTTGTGGCTGGTCGTGTTGCGCAGGGGGTTGTGCATGGCTCGGCTCCTTGTGGTGCTTGTGGTACTTGTGGTGTGGGAAATGGGCGTCGGCACGGCAGGTGCCGGTGACGATCAGATCTAGTGCTTCTTGCGCATCAGGCTGGCAACGAACCCGACGATGGCCATGATGGCGAAGATGAAGAACAGGATCTTGGCAATCTCGACCGCGCCTGCGGCAATACCGCCGAAGCCGAAGACGGCTGCGATCAGCGCGATGACGAGGAAGACGACCGAGTAGTGCAGCATGACGAATCTCCTGGTGTAGCGGGCCCGCCGCGTGGCGAAACCCATTCTTGTGAAGGTGTGCACAGCTTAGAGAGCAAGGGGGCGGCAGCCGATCGGTGCCGGGCGGGTCGCGCCGTCGGTTGTGGCGCGCTTGGTGCGTAGGAGGCTGCCGACCTCAGCCGCTCGCCTGGTTGCATGTACCGCGTTCTCTCAAATGGGTGGAGTGGCTGCCGGCACGCTTGCCAGCATCGGAGGCGTGGGCAGCAGTGCCGACACGCGCGTGCCCTGTCCGGGCGCGGAGGCAATCGTCAACCGGCCGCCCGCCGCTTCGACCCGATGCCGCATACCGGCCAGCCCGTGGCTCGAGGCAGGGGTGTGGGCAGTGTTGAAGCCCCGGCCATCGTCCTCCACTTCGATCGTTACGTGGCTGCCGTAGTTGAGCAGACTGACATTCACGTTCGTCGCCTGTGCGTACTTGCTGATGTTGGTCAGCGACTCCTGCACCAGGCGGTAGACGGTCAACTGCGAGGTCTCGCTCAGTTCGACCGGCTCCAGGTTGGCAGCAACGGCCAGCGCCGAGCGGTCACCAAACTCGCGCGCCAGAATCTCCAGCGAGGTCACCAGGCCGAGGTTGGTCAATGAGGAGGGGCGCAGGTCTTCGATGATGCGGCGCTTCAGCGCGATGCCGCTGTTCAGTGTGTCCGTCAGGTGCTGGATGCGTTGCTGCGCATCGGGCGCGTCAACGCCCAGGCGCGACTTCAGCCGTGCCACATCGAGCTTGGCCGCGGTCAGCAGCGCGCCGAGCTCGTCGTGCAGCTCGCGTGCCAGGTGGCCGCGCTCCTGCTCACGCACCTCCTGCAGATGGGTGGCCAGCTCGGCCAGGCTGGCGGTGCGTTCCTTGACCTGCTGGCCCAGCAGGTCACGTTCGCGCTGCAGATCCTCCTGCACACGCTGGTCGACGAGTTGCAGCGTCGTGGTCTGGCGCAGGTACATGTAGAACGCCAGCAGGCCGACCAGCGCCACCATGGCGATGCCGATGCGCGACAGCTGCAGGGAGCGGGTGATCTCGGCCTCGCCAGCTTGCAGACGCTGCACCGTGGTTTCCAGCAGCTTTTGTGACTGCTTGCGGATGTTCTCCATGTGCTCCTTGCCGACATCGGTGGTCAGCACGAACTTCCAGGCGTCCTCGTTGCCTTGCTTGCGCAGGCGCACGCTCACGTCCATCTCGGCCAGCTTGCGTTGCACGTTGCGCGAGAGTTCGGCGAACACGCCCAGCTCTTGCGGCTGGCTGAGGTACAGGGTGCGCAGCTCGTCGAGGTTGTCGGTGATCACCGAGGTGGCGGTCTCGTAGGGCTCGAGATAGCGCGGGTCGCCGGTCAGCAGATAGCCGCGCTGGCCGGTCTCGGCGTCCACCATGTGCTGCAACAGCCGGTTCACCGACGTGCGCGTCTCCTGTACGCGTGCCATGCTGTTCAACGCCTCGCGCGAACGGCTGTAACCGGTCTCGTTGATGGCAATCAGAATGCAGGCGGCCAGCAGCGCCAACGGCAGGCTGACCGCCATCCTGGGAATCGACCACCAGCGGGGGCGTGGGACGCGCGCGTCGCGCGGCCGCGATTCAGGATTTGGACGCGTGGTCGACACAGAAATCGATCAAGGCGTCGATCTCGTTGGACTTGTCGAACACCGCGTCCACGCCGAGATGGGCACACCGCTTACGGATGTCGGGAGTGGCGTAATTGCTGAGCACGACCACCTTCTGCAAAGGCGTGCGGTCCTTGCACGCATGCAGGATGCCCAACCCGCTACCCTGCTTCAGAAACAGATCGATGATGGCCATGTCCCAGTCGAGCGGATGCTCCGTCAGCCACGCCTTGCCTTCGTTTTCGGTCTCGGCACTGCCGACAGACTGGATGTTGGCCAACTCTTCCAGCGTCGCAATCAGGTTCTCGCGAATGGTGGGGTTATCTTCGACGATATAGGTTCTCAACGCCACGTTCTCTCGTTCTCTGACAGTACGCAGCCGGGATATTCGGCGGTACGGTACAAGCGCCAGGCCGTGGCACTCGGACAATCGTCACGACTATAGGTACTTGTCGCTGCGGATTGTGCCAGTGGGCCCTGCCGTTGAGCGTAGGAACATGCCTACAGTCGGGGGCTGTTACAAGCGAACGGAGCGCCCGACGTACAGGATGGGGCCGGTCGGCAAACCGGTGGGCGAGCCGCCCTCGGGCTCCAAAGTCAACTCGAACAACTGCTGCTCGCCGACCCCCGGCGAGCGCAGCACGGGCAGTTCGACGCGCGCACCGGGCTGCACCAGTCCCAGGGACGTGGGGCGCTCTGCACCCTGCGGCTTGGTCCAGAACTGCAGCGACTTGCCGGTCGGCACGGCGGCCCCGGCCAGGATCGGCACCAGCCGGATGCGGTCACCCGTGATCGTCTCGACCACCCAGCCGGTACGCTGCGTCTCGGGCGCCTGCAGCAGCGTGATGTAGCGCACTGGTTGCTCGGCCGGCCGCAGCACCAGCAACGTGGCCAGCACCATCGAGGCCGCCATGCCCAGCATCGCCGTGGCCCGCCAGCGGCGCAGGCTGCGCCACAACGCGTCGTTGGCAGCAGGCTGCAGCGTGCGCGCAGGGTCGGGCGGCAGGGCCGCAGGCGCGGCAGCGCTGGGCAGGGCGCTGACCTGGTCGGCGATGCGCTGCCACAGTGCGGCGTCGGGTTCGGCGGCGGGCACCTGGCGGGCAAGCGGCAGCAGGCGGTCCTGCCAGGCATACACCTCGGCGCGCAGGGCCGCATCGGCAGCCAACCGGGCGTGCACGGCCGCGTGATCCGCAGCGGCCAGTGTGCCCAGCACGTACTCGGCCGCGGCGAGGCTGCGCTCTTCGGGGTCGTCCAGATTCATTGCATGCACTCCCGCAGCGACAGCAGTCCACGGCGGATCCAGGACTTCACGGTGCCCAGCGGCGCAGCCAGGCGCTGCGCAATCTGGGCCTGCGTGTGGCCCTCCACGAAGGCGCTGACGATGCAGTCGCGGTTGCGTGGCTCCAGTGCCTCCAGGCAGCGGCCCAGCGCTTCGCCATCGACCGGTGCGTCCACGGCACCCCATGCACTGCCCGCCTGCTCCAGCATCGGTTCCAACGCGTCGCCGACCGGTGTCTCGCGTGCGGCCTTGCGCGCCTCGTCCAGCGCCTGGTGGCGCACCAAGGTGTAGAGCCAGCCGCGCGCGGAACCCAGCGCGCGCTGGTAGGTGGAGGCCCGCTGCCAGACCTGCATGAAGGCTTCCTGCAGCACGTCGTGCGCCAGGTCGCGGTCGCGCACGATGCGTTGCGCCACGCCCAGCAGCCAGCGGGCTTCGCGTTGGTACAGCGCGTGCAGCGCGTCGCGGTCACCCCGGGCGCATGCTTCCACCGTGGTCTCGTAGTCGAAGTCGGTGGAGGTTGGCGGCATGGGCGGGGTGGTGCGAGGGCGCGCCATTCTAGGAGTGGCACCGCGCCCGTCGGCATGCCCCCGTCCCGCCGGGGTGCATCGTGCGTCAGTTGGCGGGCAGCGGGTTCAGCGCCAGCCCGCGCACCGCTTCGGCACCGGCGATGGCGCCCACGCGCGTGGCAGCGTTGCCGGTGCTCGCGCTCACGTCGATGGAATAGAGCGCCGTCTCGCCGCCCACGCGCAGGACCGCATAGCCGGCGTTGGTGCGTCCGTCGATGTCGAAGCCATTGGCCGCCTGCGCCGTCACGCCGAGCGCGACGCCCGCGTTCAGCACGCCGTCGTTGGGCGGGTTCTGCAGCATCAGGCGGCCCGCGGTGGCGTCGATGTCGAACAGTTGCGTGGCCGTGGTGCCGGCGAACGAGTTGGTGTAGGCCGCAGCCGTCACCACGCTGGTCGTGGGCGTGATGCTGCCGTCGGTCAGGGCAGCGCCCGTCTCGACATTGATGCGCAGGTTGAGCCCGGTGTCGCTGATCACGCGCAAGCGGTCGGCCACGGGGTTGAAGTCGACCGCGAACTGCGTTCCCGCCAGCGTCGTGTAGGGGTTGTCATCGCCAGCGGCCGGTATCAAGGTGGACTTCATCGTGGCCATGCCGGTGCTCGGGTCCAGCGTGTAGAGGCTGCCGCTGCGGCCCAGGCCATAGAGCTTGCCGTCGGCCGGCCGCACGTCGATGCCGACCAGCGCGTCCCCAGCCGTCAGCCCGCCCACGGCGATGGCGCCGACCTGCGTACCCGGCGTGGCGCGGTTGAACGAGAGCAGCAGGCCGCCCTCCGTCAGCACAATGGCGTCGCCCACGGGCACGCTGGAGGGCTGGTCGTCATCGCCGCCACCGCAGGCGACAAGGCCTGCTGCGGCCAGCACGAGCACGGAGGAATGAAGGGCGGTGCGAAGGGTCATGCGGAACTCCTGGTCATGATGGATGGCCTGGACCGGATTGGTCCAGGCTCCCCAGCACTACCGGTGAGTTGCCGCTTTGGATGCAGCGTGCGTGCGCTGCGTGGTGACCAGATGTAAGCGCGTCAGACGCGGCCGATGATGGACGCGGTGGCCATCAACTCTTCGAGCAGCGCAAGCGACACCTTGCCGGAGACGGCATACGGGTCGAGCTCGGCCTTCTCGGAGTACTTCAGCAGGATCGAGTGGTTCAGCTTGTTGAGGTTGACCTGGCCCATGGTCCAGCCGCCAAAGCGCCGTTCGGAAATCTCTTCGAAGTGCAGCAGCACCACATCCTTGTGGCGCGGGTCTTTCTGGATGTGGCCGAACAGCTCGCTGATGGCCATGCGCCCGCCTTCGATGGCCTGCAGAAAGATACCGCCGCCATAGCACAGGATGCCGGTGATGCCGCTGCCGGGGTTGTGCCCGCGCGCTTGCATGAGGATGTTCTCGATCGCACTGGCACTGGTGTCGACGGCGCGGCTGGCGTAGAGGAGGCGGACGAGCATGGTCAGTTCTTTCGCGGAATCAGCGCCAGGAATTCGCGGCGCAGGTTCGAGTCTTTCAGAAACACGCCGCGCATGACCGAGTTGATCATCTTGCTGTCCATGTCTTTCACGCCACGCCAGGCCATGCAGTAGTGGCTGGCCTCCATGACGATGGCCAGCCCGTCGGGCTGGGTCTTTTCCATGATGAGGTCGGCCAGCTGCACCACGGCCTCTTCCTGGATCTGCGGGCGGCCCATGATCCACTCGGCCAGCCGCGCGTACTTGGACAGGCCGATCACGTTGGTGTGCTCGTTGGGCATCACGCCGATCCACACCTTGCCGATGACCGGGCAGAAGTGGTGCGAGCAGGCGCTGCGCACGGTGATCGGGCCGACGATCATCAGCTCGTTCAGGTGCTCGGCGTTCGGAAATTCGGTGATGCTGGGCGCCGGCACGTAGCGGCCGCGGAACACCTCGTTCACATACATCTTGGCCACGCGGCGCGCGGTGTTGTCGGTGTTGTGGTCGTTCTCGGTGTCGATCACCATGCTGGCCAGCACGCCCTCCATGTGGTGCGTGACTTCGTCCAACAGCTTCTCCAGCTCGCCGGGCTGGATGAACTCGGCGATGTTGTCGTTCGCGTTGAAGCGTTTGCGCGCTGCCAGCAGGCGCTCGCGGATCTTCACGGAGACCGGCGTGCCTTCATCGGGCGCGTTGGGGGCCAGGTCTTGCGGAGGGGTGAGCGCAGCCGCGCCAGGGGGGTGCATCAGCATCGTAGGATATTAACCGAGCACTTCGTCAGAGATGGCCTTTCCCACCAAGGCCAGCAAAGCCTCCAGGTCTTGCAGCGAGCCGGCTTCGTGCACCGGCTTGTCGCTGCGGATGCGCAGCATGCGCGGAAAGCGCACGGCGATGCCGCTCTTGTGGCGAGGGCTGCGGTTGATGCCCTCGAACCCCAGCTCGAAGACCAGCGTCGGCCGCACGCTGCGCACCGGGCCGAACTTCTCCAGCGTGGTCTTGCGGATGGTGGCGTCCACCTGGCGGAACTCTTCGTCCGTCAAGCCCGAGTAGGCTTTGGCAAAGGCCACCAGCTGCAGCGCGCCGGGCTGGGCCGGTGCCTTGCGCGCGATGGCGTCCAGCACGGCCTGGGCCTCGGCCGCATCCACCGGCGGGCGGCTCCACACGGCGAAGGTGTAGTCGGTGTAGACCGAGGCACGGCGCCCATGGCCGGCCTGTGCATAGATCAACACGGCGTCGGCCGTCATCGGCTCGATCTTCCATTTCCACCACAGGCCGTCCTGCTTGGTGCGCCCTTGTCCATAGCCGGTGCTGCGGTGCTTCAGCATGAATCCTTCAACGCCGCGCACGCGGGATTCGGCGCGCAGCGCGGCCAGCGCCTCCCAGCCCTCGGCCTGCACGAGAGGCGACAGCTTGAATGCGGGGTGCGTGGCAAGCAGGCGCTCCAGCTGCAGGCGCCGTTGCGCTTGCGGCACTGCGCGCTGGTCCTGGCCGGCTTGCTCGAGCAGGTCGTAGGCCATGAACACCACGGGCGCGTCGGCCAGCACTTTGCGCGTCAGCGTCTTGCGGCCGATGCGCTGCTGCAGCAGCGCGAAAGGCGCCGGGCGGCCGCTGCCAAGACCGGGGGCCGTTTGCACTTGCGCATGCACACCCGCATCCGCAGCCAGGTCTGTACCCACAGGCACATCGTCATGCCAGACCATGATCTCGCCGTCCACCACGGTGCCATCCGGCAGCGGCTGTGCCGCGGCGACGATCTCGGGGAAGCGGTCGGTCACCAGCTCTTCGCCGCGCGACCAGATCCACACCTGGCCGGCGCGCTTGACGATCTGGCCGCGGATGCCGTCGTACTTCCACTCCACCTGCCAGTCGGCCGTGGTGCCCAGCCGCTCGGCCAACCCGGCCACCGGTGTGTCCAGCTGGTGCGCCAGGAAGAAGGGGTAGGGCTGGCCCTGGTCGGCGCGCTCCTCGGCTTCATCCGTGACAGCCAGCGTCAGCGCCATGTAGCGGGCCGCCGTGGGCATGGCTTTGCCATCGGTGTAGCCCATCATGCGCTGGGCCACGCGCTTGGCATCGACGCCGGCATGCGCTGCCAGCGCGCGCTGCACCAGCAGTTTGCTCACGCCCACGCGAAAGCCGCCGCCCACCAGCTTGGTCAGCAGGAAACGGCCCTGCGGGTCCAGTTCATTCCAGTAACTGCGCACGCGCTCTGCCACCACGGGCTCGGGCAGTCCGCGCAGCGGCAGCAGGCGCTGCTCGACCCACTCGGCCAGGCCGACGTCGCTGTCCTGCGCGGCGGGTGGCAGCACATAGGCGATGGTCTCGGCCAGGTCGCCTGCGGCCTGGTAGCACTCTTCGAACAACCAGTCGGCAATGCCTGCCAATTCGCAGGCCAGCGCGCGCAGCGTGGCGGTGCGCACCACCTGCCGCGGCTTGCCGCCGGACAGGAAGTACACGGCCCAGGCCGCATCTTCGGGCTGCGCACTGGCGAAGTAGCGCTGCAGCGCCTGCACCTTGGCCAGCGTCGACGTGGTGGCGTCCAGCTCGTTGAACAGCCGGGCGAAGGCCTTCACGCGGCGGCCTCCAGCGCGTCGTTGCCGAACTCGGTGTGGAAAGACTCTGCCGCCAGCCCTTGTTCGCCCAGGTGGCGCACCAGCACCGGGATACTGCCGTGCGTGACGATGATGCGCTGCGCGCCGGTGGCGGCGATGGCGCCCATCAGACCGGGCCAGTCGGCATGGTCGCTGAGCACGAAGCCGCGGTCGTAGCCGCCTCGCCGGCGCGCGCCGCGCAGCTGCATCCACCCGCTGGCAAAGGCGTTGCTGAAGTCGCCGAAACGCCGCGCCCAGAGGCCGCCGCCGGCCGCTGGCGGGCACAACACCAGCGCGCGTTGGAACAGGCTGCGGTCTTCGACATCTGTTGCCAGCAGCGTCGGGGGCAACACCACACCGGCGGCGCGGTAGGCCTGGTTCAGCGGCTCCACCGCACCGTGCACGACGATGGGGCCGATGCCGGCGTCCACGCCCGACAGGATGCGTTGCGCCTTGCCGAAGCTGTAGCAGCACAGCATGCTGGCGCGGCCGGCCTGTGCGTTGGCCTGCCACCATGCGTTGATGTCCGCAAAGATCTCGGCGTCGTCACGCCAGCGGTAGATCGGCAGGCCGAAGGTCGATTCGGTGATGAACACGTCGCAGCGCACGGGCTCGAACGGCGCGCAGGTCGCATCCGGCGCCACCTTGTAGTCGCCGCTGGCCACCCACACTTGCCCGCCGTGGGCCAGGCGGACCTGGGCCGAGCCCAGCACGTGGCCGGCCGGGTGCAGCGAGATGTCCACGCCCTGGTGCGCGATGCGCTCGCCGTAGGCCAGCGTCTGCAATGTGATGTCGCCCAGCCGCGCTCGCAGCACGCCTTCGGCCGGCGCGGCTGCCAGGTAGTGGCCGTGGCCGGTGCGCGCATGGTCGGCATGGGCGTGCGTGATCACGGCGCGGTCCACCGGGCGCCACGGGTCGATGTAGAAATCGCCTGCCGGGCAATACAGGCCTTCGGGCCGTTGCACCACCAAATCCATCATGTCCTTCAATACCGGTTGCCGGTGACCAGGAGCCCCAGCCGCATCACGGCCATGGCCACGCGCTCCTTGCATCGCTGCAACCATGGCCGCTGGCCGTAGCTGGCCATCTCCATCGGCTGGCCCTCGCTGCGCATGGCGTGTTGCAGGCGCGCGGCCAGGCGCTGGGCAAAGGCAGCGTCCTCGATGACGATGTTCGCTTCGCGCGCCAGCAGCAGGCTCAGCGGGTCGAGGTTGGACGAGCCTACCGTGGCCCAGTGGCCATCGATCACGGCGACCTTCGCATGCAGAAAGCTGGGGGCGTACTCGTGGATCTCCACCCCCGCGTCCAGCAGCATGCCGTAGACCGGGCGCGAGGCGTGGAACTGCATGAAGTATTCGTAGCGGCCCTGCAGCAACAGTTGCACGCGCACGCCGCGCTGCGCCGCGCGCACCAGGGCGTTGCGCAACTTGCGGCCGGGGATGAAGTAGGCGTTGGCGATCACGATCTCGTGCCGCGCGCCGCCGATGGCTTTCAGGTAGGCGCGCTCAATGTGCTTGCGGCTTCTGAGGTTGTCGCGCAGCAGCAGCGCCGCCTGCACGTCTGCAGCGGCGATGCGCGACGGTGGCGGCGACGCCTGCACGTCGGTGAGGTCCTGCACTGCCCGGGCCAGCCGGTTGTGGCGCAGGTCGTGCACCGCCTGCAGCCGGCGCCACAGCAGCGCCACGGTGCGGTGCGCGTCGGTCACCAGCGGCCCGGTGATGCGCACGGCGAAGTCCAGGCGCGGCGCCTCCAGCCGGCCCCAGGTGGGGTCGTGGAAATCGTCCAGCACATTGATGCCCCCGCAGAACGCCACGCGCCCATCGACCACGCACAGCTTGCGGTGCAGCCTGCGCCAGCGGGTGGGCAGCAGCAGCGCCAGCGCGTTCACCGGCGAGTACACGCGCCACTGCACGCCGGCCGCTGTCAGGCGACGGCGCCAGTCCTCGGGCGCGCGCCCGGTGCCCAGACCGTCGACGGCGACGCGGGTGCGCACGCCGCGCGCGGCGGCACGTTCCAGCGCCTGGGCCACCTGCGCGCCGCTGCCGGTGAAGTCGAAGATGTAAGTCTCGAAATGGATTTCGCGCTGCGCGGCATCCATGGCCTCGACCAGCGCTGGAAAGAACTCGCGCGTGCCTTCCAGCAGCTGCACGTCGTGACCGGCTTGCAGGCGCTGCGAGGCGCGGGCCATGTCAGGGGCGCCCGGCCGCCCGAAGCCGCCGACGCGTCCCCTCGGGAGGCAGCGATACGCGAAGCGATGGGCGTGGGGGCGTTTTCACGTCAGCGCCCGCCGGCCACGCGGGGCGCGAAGCGCGGCAGCATCAGGATGGCTTCTGCGTTCGAGCCGGAGAAGCAGGCATCGGCGGCCTCGCGCCAGGGCAGCCATCGAAACGCCGTGTGCTCGCGCGGGCAGAGCCGCACCGGCGTGCCGGCCGGCACCTGCAGGCCGAACACATGCTCTGTGTTGTGCCGCACGCCGGGCGCGTAGCGGCCCAGCCACTGCGGGTAGATCTCGTAGACGTTCTCCAGATGCCAATCCTGCAGCTTGTCGGCCAGCGCGGTGTGCGGGCCGCAGTCGATGCCGGTCTCCTCCATGACCTCGCGCGCGGCGGTGGTGCGGAAGTCTTCGTGCACGCTGTCCTTGCTGCCGGTGACCGACTGCCAGTGCGCGTGCGCGTCGGCCCGGCAGATCAGCAGTACATCGAGCGCGGCGGTGTGGATCACGACCAGCACCGACTGCGGAATCTTGTAGGGCCTGTGCATTGCGGCCGGATTCTAGGACTGCCGGTATGGGCATGGCGCCGCAGCACCGGGCCCTCTCGCGCGCTCGATAGAATCAATCACCGGGCCCAAGCCATTGCAGCCCGGTTTTTTGTGCCCGTTCGCGGCGCAGACAGCCGGCTCAGTCCAAGCGCTCAATCGTTGTTCAACCATTGATGAAAGCTGGATGCCATGGAAATCTTCGACTACGACAACGTGCTGCTGCTGCCGCGCAAGTGCCGCGTGCAGAGCCGCTCCGAATGCGACGCCAGCGTCGAGCTGGGCGGTCGCAGTTTCCGCATCCCGGTGGTGCCGGCCAACATGAAGACGGTGGTGGATGAGACCACGTGCCTGTGGATGGCGCAGCACGGCTACTTCTACGTGATGCACCGCTTCGACCTGGACAACGTGGCCTTTGTGCGCCGCATGCACGGCGAGGGTGTGTTCGCCTCGATCTCGCTGGGCGTGAAGCAACCCGACTACGACACGGTGGACCAGCTGGCCCGTCTTGGCCTGGTGCCCGAGTACATCACCATCGACATCGCCCATGGCCATGCCGACAGCGTGAAGGACATGATTGCGCACCTGAAGCACATGTTGCCCGCGTCGTTCGTGATCGCCGGCAACGTGGGCACGCCCGAGGCCATCATCGACCTGGAGAACTGGGGCGCGGACGCGACCAAGGTCGGCGTCGGCCCAGGCAAGGTCTGCATCACCAAGCTCAAGACCGGGTTCGGCACGGGCGGCTGGCAGCTGTCGGCGCTGAAGTGGTGCGCGCGCGTGGCGACCAAACCCATCATTGCGGACGGTGGCATCCGTGACCACGGCGACATCGCCAAGAGCATCCGCTTCGGCGCCTCGATGGTCATGATCGGCTCGCTGTTCGCCGGCCACGAAGAGTCGCCGGGCAAGACGGTGGAAGTCGACGGCCAGCTGTTCAAGGAGTATTACGGCTCGGCCAGCGACTTCAACAAGGGTGAGTACCGTCACGTGGAGGGCAAACGCATCCTGGAGCCGATCAAGGGCCATCTTGCCGACACGCTGGTGGAGATGGAGCAGGACGTGCAGAGCTCCATCAGCTATGCCGGCGGCAAGCGGCTGATGGACATCCGCAAGGTGAACTACGTGATCCTGGGTGGCGACAACGCCGGCGAACATCTGCTGATGTAGCGCGTCGCCGCAGCGCAGGCGTCAGCGCTGCTGGCGCAGAAAGGCCTCGAGTTCCGCGAGATCCGGCCCGTGCGCCACGCCACCGGCCCGCTGGCACTTGATGGCCGCCGCCGCGCTGGCAAAACGCAGCGCGTCGACATCGGGCCTCCCTTGCGCCAGCGCCAAGGCCAGCGCGGCGTGGAACACATCGCCCGCGCCATTGGTGTCGACGGCCCGCACTCGGAACGCCGGCAGCGACTGCACCTCGCCGCCGGGCCGCAGCCAGCGCACGCCCTTGGCGCCCAGCGTGACGACTGCCACGCGCGCGCCGGCCTGCAAGGCCGCGGCCAGCCCATGCGCCATGTCGCCATCGGGCGCGAAGGCGGCCAGGCCTGACTCGGAGAACACCGCCCAATCGGCCAGCGCCGTCAGCGCCTGCAGGTCAGCGCGCGGCGACAGGTCGCCGTCGAACACCGACAGCACGCCGGTCTGGCGCGCCCATGCCAGTGCGGCGCGCGCGCCGGGCATCCAGCGAGGATCGGCCATCAGCACATCGCAGCCTTGCAGGACGGCGACATCGAGCGGGGCCGCGCGCGCCAAGGCATCTCCGCGGTGGTTGAAGATCTGCCGCTCACCATGCGCATCGATCACCACGGCCGATACCGACGAGGCCGCGCCCGGGACCCGCTGCAACTGGCGGCAGTCCACGCCATGCGCCTGCAGCCGGCCGACCAGGAAGCTGCCCGCGTCGTCATCGCCGATGGCGCCATGCAATCGCACCTGTGCGCCCAACCGCGCCGCCGCGATCGAGGCATTGGCCGCCATGCCACCGGAGATGGCGCGGTAGTGCTGTGCTGCGGTCTTGGTGGGGTGGGGCGGGAACGCCTCGATGGTGAAGCAGTGGTCCAGCGCCGCGTGCCCGACAGTGCAGATGTTCCAGATGCGCTGCTCCCCCATGTCGACTTCCTCTCGTTCGCGCGTGCTTCGTTGTAGTGGCGCCATATTGACGCTGAATATTGCCATCGTATTAGCAAATGGCCAAATAGATCGGATATAGTCGTGGGCTCCAAGCAAAACTGCCATGCAATGGCGGTGTTGTGAGGATCCAAGTAGGTCGGCAACTTGCCGGCTTGCAAGGGCTCTTAGCTCAGTTGGTAGAGCAGCGGACTCTTAATCCGTAGGTCGAGTGTTCGAGTCACTCAGGGCCCACCAAAATTTAAGAATGAAATCAAGCACTTAGGCCGAGAGTCCTAGGTGCTTTTTTCTTGCGTGGGCCTTGCGTGTCCGCCGTGCTCCATCCGTGCCCCAGAAATCTTTTTTGCGTAGTGACTGCCAGCACCGGATTCCCTGCCCGAGCTATTGCGTTCGCAGATTCGCACGTGCGGGACGGATGTCAGGGATGTGGGGTGGAAGACCCTGCAGATCCCGTTGCCCATTCTTTAAGCACCAATGAGACGGCGGTCAAACTGGCGGGGGTTGATGCAGCTCGGATGAGCTGCCAGCGCAGGCGTAGAAGTCCCGGGAAGTGGTGTAAGTCTTCATCGCGTAGCAGGCCGAGGAGGGCGTAACCCGCAGCGGCATGCCGCGCGGCCGCCGCTCCTTGAGGAGTGGCCATCGTGATTCCGGATAGGGTTGAGGTGCGAATATCAACCTTGGTCCTGAAGTCCACATGGCAGCGCTGCCGCGCGCACTTCATGCGCGACGACCTGGCGCACGCCGGCAAGACCCAGCGGCGCGTGGTCTCGGTGGCCATCGGCACCGTGTTCATGCAGGAGTCAGCCGAGGCAGCACGGGCGCAACGGAGGTCGTGGCCGATCAGCTCAGAGACAAGTTCCCCAAGCTCGGCGCGCTGATGGGCGAGGCGGAGAAGGATGTGCTGGGCTTCCTGACCTACCCGCGTGCGCACTGGACGCAGATCTACAGCACCAACCCGCCGGAGCGGCTGAACGCGTACATCAAGCGGCGCACGAACGTGGTGGGCGTCTTCCCCAACGACGCGTCCATCGTGCGGCTGGTCGGCGCCATGATGCTGGAGCAGAACGATGAGTGGGCACTCAACCGGCGCTACATGCAGCTTGAACGCTTGCAGACCCTGAGCGACACTGCACCGACCCGGCTGCCCGCTGTGGCGCGCTGGTACCGTGCGTCTCAGCTCTGTACGGACTGTGGACTTACACCACGGTCTGAGACATGACCAACGCAATCGCAGAATATTCGTTAAGCGGAGGGCCACCGCTGGCGCTGCCCGGGGTCGCAAGATTGCTTTCGAAGACCGGCCAGTTCAGCATCGCCGGAGTCTCGCTTCGCATGGCGGGTATCCAAGATGGCAAGCGCCGGGTTTGAACGGGTATGGGGGGCTGTGGGGCGCGAAATGGGCCCCGCTCTTGCCGGCGTCATTGGCGTTCATGCGCAGGCGCCGGCGTCACCCTTGCAAGCCCGCCACAGTCATCAATGAAGGACTGTCAAAGGCCGAGATAGCGTGACAGCCAATTCGTTTCTATGGCCACGGGCAGCTTCACGGCATCTCGTCTGGCCACGCTCGTGCCGTAGGTGCACCAGAAGGCCTGGAAAGCGCGTGACCGAGGCACGGGCCGTGCAGCCGCTACAGGACGATGTCCTCCTCCTTGTCGGAAAGCAGCACGTACCGTCCTGGGCCTTCTGCGTGCACGAAACCCCTCAGTCGGCTCACCTTCGATCCAGTGGACAGCTTCAGGCCTGTGGGCTGATACAGGAAGGCAGTCGACGGTCCACCGCTATGGTCGCTGAACGTGATCCGATTGCGCGTCAGCCGTTCAACTCCAGACCGACGGGCTGGCGGCTCGGACCGTTCTGCGCTCTCGACCTTGAGGTTCGTGAACTCGACCCAAGAGGCGTCAAGCCCCTTGTGGATCAGGAGTGGTGACTTCGCTGTCGGCAACTGCGCGCAGTTGATGGGCAACGGCGGCGGTGCGCTGTGGGGTACCTCCATCTGTTTGTGAATCTCCATCCAACCTTCATCGACGACTGTGACCGACCCGTGGAGGTCATTGATAACACCGCCAGCACAAAGTACTTTTTGCCAGCGTGGATAAGGGGCCTCAATGGTCTTGGCAGTCTGTACCCAAATGCCGGTCCACGGCCCTCCTATGTGGTGATTGAGCACAACGAGATTGCGGTCATGGATGCCGCCATTGCAGCCGGTGCAGCAAGCTACGCTCACATGTACGCGTGACAGCTTCGAAGCAAAGGGAAACTGATCCGACAGCTGCAGCGCTCTGAGTTCGGTTGGGTCCTTGACCCCATGCACGAACGCCGGCGTTTCAACGACGATGGCCTTGCCCCCTGCCTTTCCCAGGGCGTCACCATGAATGCGTATCGAGTCGATCGTGACGCCTGGGTTTCGCGCAGAGGCCATCTTGATGGTCAATCTTCGACCATTTTGCTTGTCGACAGCAAGCCCAGTTACTCGCCGCCCAGTCGAGCAGACAGCTTGGAGGCCTCTGGCGGACTGGAGTGAGAAATCCTCATCGAAGAGGACGACGACCTGAGCGTCGTTCAATGGAAAGGCGGCTTTGGCTTTGAGGACGGTCGTTGATCGCGGCATGACTGGAATCCTTCAGCAACTAGATGTGAATCGACATTGGGTCTGACGAGAGTGCTGGGGGTCGGAGGATCGCTGCTGGCTACCCTTTCGACTTCTGGTGACTGTCGCCGATCCGTGTCCGCCGAGCAAGACCAGCCCACCGGACTTCGTGCCAGCACCGCCGCGACAACCGGACCCTGGCATCCCTTGCTGAGCGACCGACGGACCCGGTTGCCCAGTGGGGCGAAGCAGCCAGTTGTAGGTGGCGGTGGCCGACGACACGAACAGGTTGATGCGCCGCGTGCCGTTGCCGACGGGCCGCAGGTAGACCTCGCCCTTGTCGCGGTCGCAGGCGACGATGACGTCGCGGGCCGGGTTGGTCGGCGCGCTCAGGCTGGCGGCAGGGCACTGCCGGGCGCTCTGGTAGGAAGGGCTGGCCCCGGTGCCGCGCTCGGTGGCCCGCAATGGCTGGAGTGGATGTTGCCGAACACTTCGTTGATCGGCATGCCCTCGATGCGCAGGCGCGTCGGCTCCTTCGTCGACACGAAGGCTTCGGCCGCCACCCCATCGCTGGCCTTGACCATCTGCAGCGCCGGGGCCGGCGGGCCTTAGGCTAGACCGGTGATGGCCAGGATCCGCAGAGCCGAGAAACGCAGCAGCGGCCCACGGGTCCTGCGCTCGGCTGGGGCAGGCCGTTGGGTGAACCTGGGATCCGACCCGCGTCCGCCTGGAGCGGCGTGGCGGTCGCACGTGCGGTGCGTTCGCCCAAAGACTCACTTGACCGCATAGGGCACCTCCTGGAGGCCGACGAGGTGCATGCGCGCGCCGGCATGGCCGAATTCGATGCGGTAGGCCTTGAGGTCATTGCCAGTCTCGTGGCCATCGACGAGGGGCGCAGCCGACTCCGCACGAGCAGGCTCTGGGCGTCTTCGCTGGCCACCAGTTGCTGCGGTGCAAAGGCTGTGGTGGCGATGATGCGCTTCAGGCGTTCGGCCTCGACCTCCTGGCGCGTCTTGAGCGCGCCGTACTGGGCCGGGTCCACGTAGCCCAGCAGCATGTCCTTCTTCCAGTCGATGGTGCTGGGCGTGACGTCCAGCACCAGCCAGGCGACGAAGCTGCCCATCTGCTCCAGGTACTCGCTCGACGCCCGGCCACTGTCGACCCAGAAGCTCTTGTGCAGCGTAGGCGGCACGACCACCGTGCGCACCGTGCCGAGCAGGGCCAGGATCACAGCCAGTGCGATCAACTGGCATGCGGCCAAGGCGCCGACCGCCAGGCCCAGCTCCTGGTTGCGCCGGCGCAGATCCTTCAAGTCGCCGCTGAGTCGCTCGAAGTCCATGGGTGCTCCGATCTCAGATCTTCCTGCTGGCACAGCGCGACGCGGGCCGTGGTCAACTGGTCGACCTGGAACTTGGGGTGCGGGTGCCGGTCCAGGGGGGAGCACTGCAGGTCATGCAGTTGCTCGAACTGCAGGTGCCACAGCGACTCGCGGCGGCGGACCGTGGTCGGCGAGCGCAGAACCAATTCCATGCCCATGAAGCCGAAGATGCGCTCTGCCGCGTCGGGCCGCGCGAACACGAGGGCGACGCGGGCGCTGAGCAGGTCCGGGATGCGGAACATCGGTGCGACGTTGTCGCCGCAGCAGGGTGTAGAGCCATTCGTGCTCTTCAATCCACAGTCGGGTCTCGACGACCCCTTGGGTGTCCGCAGGGCACGGCCCCCGCGCGCGGGGGAAGGGGGCTGGGCGACAGGGCGTGGAGCATGGCGTCGGTCCTTCGGCCCGCGGATGGCAGGGGGCATGGTGCAGCGCATGGGACGGACGATAGGGCCGGCGGCGGCTGGATGGCGCGGGTCACTGGGGGGTGATTTGGGGGATTTCGGGGTTGTGGGAGGGCGGCTGGAGGAGGGGACCATGACGGGGCAAGACCAGATTGCCACGTCCCCCCCGGCCCTGGCCGACGCCACCGCCAGGCGCTACGTGCAGGCCGATCCATGCGCCAGAGCTTCACACCCGACCAAGGCCAGGAGATGCGCCGCCACCGGCCTGCCGCTGCGACCGCACGGCCCTTGGCAGCACGTCACCTGCGACAACACCCACGGCTGCTGCGCCAGGGACCTGCCCTCAGGGTACCGATTGGAGCGCGGGCGGGGACGGCCACCACGGGTTGACGGGTTACGCGCGCGCTCTTCGCTTTAGACTGCAGCGGTGCCCGTCGGCTTGTCCGGGCCGTTTCCCGTGCGGCGTGGTCAGACGCGCGCCCGGCGATGTCGACAGCGCGTGTGGGTCGCGGGCCGATCACCTCGGCAGAAAGGAGCGTGGATGGTGCTGAATGCCGCGGTGAGTCGGTGCCGCAAACGCCGAAGGACAGATCAGCTGCTGCCGTTGTTCCCGCGCTGGACTGTCGGTGATCCGGTCCCGTCTGGCGCGTTCCCTGTGGCCTCGCAGGATCACTCCATCGCCACGCGTGTGCAAGAGGATGCACCAGCATCCGGGATCTCCATCCGGAGTGTGACACCCACCGGGCTGCCACAGGTCGGTGCCATGATGCCGGCATCAGGTTTGCGTTGCACGACTGGCATCGCGTGACGGCGGTACCGTCAGCCTGCACCGTGTCGGAGACCCGCCACCCATTCCCGGTGACCCGGCGCCGTCTGCTCTGCGTCAGCGGCGCTCTTGCCGTGGCAGCGCCAGCGCTCGGCGCATACGGCGCGACACCGTCGCGCACCCTGCATCCCGGCTGGACCGGCGCGCGTGTCATTGAAGAGCGGGAGACCCAGTTTGGGCGGATCGCCGTGCTCGAGAAGGGACGCACGCGGTACCTCGCCTACGGCCCGGGAACTCAGTTTGTGTACCAGTCGGCGGTCGATCTGGACCGCCCACACGCGCTGGCGGCGCCCTACATGCGGTTGATGATGCTCGGCGTGGTCTACGCACAGCCCTATGCCCGCATCGTGCACGTCGGTGTCGGCGCCGGCAACATGGCGGGGTACACGATCCGGACGTTCCCGGACGCGGCGGTGCATGCCATCGACATCGATCGTGATGTCCTTGAACTGGGCGCCCGGTACTTCGGACTGTCGCCGCATCCTCGCCTCCACGTTCACGTGGACGACGGCAGGCGGTGGCTCGAACGGTCGAACGACGTGTTCGATCTCATCATGCTCGACGCCTACGACGCCGCGTCAATTCCGGCGCCGCTCACAGGCGCCGATTTTTTCCGGGTTGTCGTGGCTCGCCTGGCACCCTGGGGCGTTGTCATGCAAAACGTCTACACACCGCAGGTCGACCAGCGCCAGCTGCGGTCCGCCATCAGCGCGTCCTTCGACCAGATCGACGTGTACCGCGCCGGGCGCAACGACGTGCTGGCAGCCTATCGCGGCCCGCGGAGGTCCGCTGAGGAGCTCAGGCTGCGCGCACGCAGGCTTGACGAGGCCCTGCGGCCGCTGCACGCACTCGAGAAACTGCTCGCGTTGCGCGTCCCTGACTGACACCCGGCGGCAGCCTGCAGAGTCGGCATGCCGTGCGCCCTGGGACCCCTGTGCTGTTGGCCGCGCGCGCTCGGCACGGCCGGTTTGGCTTGGCTTGGCGGCCGCTGCTGCGTTGGTGCGCCTCCGACGCTGCTCCAGCAAGCCACCAGGTCCGTCGCGCTTGGAGCAGCGGGCCGTCTCGTGCTTGGACCATGCCAGTGGTCGACGGCGGATTGGCGGTGTCGGCGTCCTGCCAGCCAGCCTGTGCTGGAACGTTGTTCCGAGGCGGGTCAACGGCGTTGGCGGCTGGCTCAAACTTCGCAACGTCGCCTGCAGCCAATCCGATCGGATTGCGCCTGCACGATCGCCTCTGCATCATGCGCGAGCGGGCAGCGAAACGCGCGCACCGCGGCGCCCCGGACGCCGGTCAACAGTGCGGTGACGCCTCTTGTCCCGACCAGCGCCGTCCCGCTGAGGCGCGGCGCGCAGGACCACAAACGCCAGCAGGCCCGAGGCTGCGAACCTGACGCCGGCCCCCGGTGCCTGGCAACAGCATCATCCGCGAGGGCCGAGGCCGGTGGCGAGAGCCTGATGGACGCCGGGGGATGCGGTCCCGACCCTGTCTTGCTCGGTTCGCAGCCATTCGGTTGGCGCGTCCACGCCAGCAACGCCGAGCTGATGCCAAGGTCCAGCGGATGAAGGGCAGCGGGGCCGGTTGCTGGCCGTGCCAAGCGCAAGGCGGCGGCGACCGGAATCCATGCCTATGGCATCGGCGATCGCACCGCCGCCCGACCGGAAGGTGGCATGCTCCGCAGCCTGGGTTTCCTTGGATGCGAATCCGTTCCCCGTTCCCGAAGATCCCATCGGCAACGTCCCAGGCCGGAGATACCGCGACGGGCTGCATGGTCCAGGCCGGCTTCTCGTCGGACAGGGCAACCGCTGGCCTGCCAGCCGCAGCCTGTGCGGGTGACACGCGCTATCGTTCACATCAGAAAACGAAGGAGGCCTTACGGTGCGAATGTCCACGGTTAAGCCCTCTGCCGATGCCGAACAGGAACTTGCTCGGCTTCGGCAGGCTTTGGAGCTGACGACGCTAAAGAACACGGAGGCTATCGCAGCGCTCGCGAATGGCTACGCGTCGATGTCTGCGCACTTCATCGCGCTGCTGGCCAATTTCGATGCTTTGGAAGCACGCGTTGCACAGCTCGAAAAGGTGGCAGGCGTCGGGACGTCGTCGGCCCGGACTTCTGCCAGCACCCGACAAGTCATGGACGCAGACACGCCGTGACGCGTGCACGCGCCCACGCGTGTTGGCCACGCGCGCGCCGCTGGCGAGCGCCAGGCACTCGGTTCATTGCCTCCTTTGCGGCGCAGCCAGGCGCTCACTGCGGCCGGTCGGCTTGACGCTGCCGCACTGCGGACGGTGGGCCGTGCGAGCGAAGCTCGCGTTGTGCAGGGCGTGCCGGGCTATGTGCTGCAAGGCGCGTAGTGTCGCCTCAGCGGTTTCGGCAGTGCAATCGGCCGGAGCCCGTGCGCTGTGACCTTGCTTGTCGGACTTCACGGCGCTGCACTGCACGCACAAATTGGCAGTCAGGCCGACGATGATCCGCATTTGGCCTTAGCAGCCGGGCGATGTGCCCGCGAGGGCGGAGCATGGCCTGGCGGGCGCGCGGAATTTCGCGGAGTTTCGCGCGCCATGTGCCGTCGAGGAGCTGTCCACGCTGGGCCACCCGTTGGCTGGTTTCGCTTACCACTGCATCGGCTGGCACATCCTGGCCACCTTGTGGCGCGGCATTGGCGGCCTGGAACTCGCGGCTCTCCGCATTGCGGACGAACCGCGCTACATCGCCGCCTATGCCCAGGTCACCGGCTGCGACCCCCGCGCGCACTGGGATTTCTACATGGCCTACAAAGGATCGGGCAGCGGGGACGGAACCGCTGCGGCGGCCGACGCAATGGACACCGCGCAAGGCCGAGCCGCTAGCCGATATCGGCTGGGAACGTGCCTTGCGCTCTGTAGTGGCTCGGTCGGTGTTGCCTCGCATCAGTGGCACTGATCGCCCTGGGCCGGCCCAACCTCCCCGCCGGAACGGTTCGCGAGAATCCTGCATCGTTCCGGCACGCCGATGACGGTTGGTTCGGTGGGGTGGAAGATCAGGTTGTCGAGCCGGCAGTCGCCGTGCACCAGCGTGGTCTCGTTTGCCAGGCGAGTGTGCTCTGGCAGGCAGTCCATCAAGCGGCGCATGGCATCACCCATGGGCAGGGTCGACGCCATGCTCTGGCGCGACAGCGCGCGATCTGCCGCGCAAAGTAGTCGCCCGGCCAGCCGTAGCCAGCGACGAGCAGAGCGTGTGACCTCGGTGGGCGACAGCGCAATCGCGCCGTTGTGGTCGGCCAAGACGCATAAGCTGCGCGTGCCCAACAGCGAGCCGACCACGCCGCGGTCGACATGCGTGCCCTTGCGCGTGTTCGTCACGGCGCCGCCCCGCACACGTCGGCAAACCTCGGACCTTGATCTTTCTTGACTCACGGAATAGCCTCTGATCTATGCCATTCGAGCCCCGCGTGACCCAGACCGCAAAACTCTTCACCAACGGCCGCAGCCAGGCCGTGCGGTTGCCTGCAGCCTTTCGCTTCGACACCAAGGAAGTGTTCATCCGACAGGACAAGAAGACCGGAGATGTGATCCTGTCGCGCAAGCCCACCACGTGGGACGGGTTCTTCACGGCATTGCAGGCTGTCGACATCCCTGAGGCCTTCCTGAGCGAAGCGGAGCGTGCCCAAGGTAGCCATGACCGCGATCCGTTGGAGGGCTGGCACGGGTGCCTGTAGTGACGCACTACATGCTCGACACCAACACCGTCAGCCATCTGCTCAAGAAACACCTTGTGGTTGCTCGTCGAGTGGTCGCGACGCCGATCACTTCCTTGTGCATCTCAGCCATCACCCAGGGTTAGCTGCTGTTCGGTCTGGCCAAGCGGCCCGACGCCACCGCGCTCCACGCGGCGGTTCGTGAGTTCCTCCGGCGGGTTGATGTCTTGCCCTGGGACGCGGCTACGTCTGAAATCTACGGACCCGCCCGAGCCGCCACTCAACGCGAGGGCAGGGTGCTCGCGCCAATGGATCTTCTGATCGGTTCACACGCTCTGAGCACGCCGAGCGCATCGCCGATCGCGGCTGGCGCGCAGGGACTGGCCAAGGCGGTCAGGGCGCTGACCAGTTGCTCGATGGCCGAAGCGCACGGGCGGTACGCCGGCCGGTAGATGCCCACTTCGGCACGAAAGGGGTGGTCCAACGGGCGGCTCGCGAGATGAGCGCCAGCGAACGCTCTGGCACTGAGGCTTTCGATGACGGCCACGCCCAGCCCAGCTTCCACCATGCGGCAGGCGCTGCGGGAGGAATCGACGCGGATGCGCACGTGCACAGGCGCCTCGTCCCAATGCAGCGTGCCGGGGTCTGAATGCACGAGTTCGGGGAGCTTCAGGCCGATCACGGGGTAGGGCGCCAGATCCGCGGGCGCCACGATCCGGTGGACCGCGAGCGGGTGGTCCCCTGGCATCAAGCATTCCAGGTGCAGCGACATCAACGGCCGGTAGCGCAGCGCGTCGTTGTTGCGCACCTTCAGTGCGATCCCCAGGTCGACCTGCTGGGTCTCCACCCATTCCAGCACCTGCGCCGTGTTGCCGGTTTCCATGGTGCACAGCAGTTCCGATCGTTCGCCGAAAGCCCGTGCCAGCGCTTGTGGGAACAGCAGGTCAGCCACTGCCGGGATACAGCCTGTGGACCCTGCGTGAGCGGCCCGTCCCGCTGGACGAAGGCCTGCTGGCGGCGATGGCGCAGGCGCGCACCGTGTCCGAGGAGGAGGGCGGAGCGGGCGAGTTCGACAACCTGCGCCACGTGACCGTCAACCTCGGCGCGTTCGAGGCGGGAACCGTGCCCAACTTGGTGCCAGGCTTTGCGCAGGCGCTGGTGGACATCCAATATTCCCCGGGCCTGACCGGCGCCGACCTGCGGGCCTGGGTCGCGCAGGCCCTGAGCCCGCACGAGCGGCTGCGCTGGGAGGTGCTGCCGGGCAGCGAAACCGACCCGGCGCTGACCCCGCACGACCACCGGCTGGTGCAGATGTCCGTGCGCCACGTGCTCCGGTTGGCAGCACCGGATGCGGTCGCCAACATGCGTGTGGGATTAACCGATGCGCGCCTGTTCCGCGTGCACATTTTCACCGGCTAGACGAGCGTCAGATTGCCATGAATATCAGCCACGAATGGCTGCGTCACATCCGTGCGGAGAACAGTCACTACGCCATGGAAGGCGTAGGGCGGCCTCTTGTACACCCCAAGCTTGTCGTAGTCGCCAGAAGCCTGCATCTCCTCAATTAGCGAACGCATCACGACAGGATGCATCACGAGCACCGCTGCCTCCGGCGAACGCGTCCTTCGACTGTTCACCCGGTCAATCGCGTCAGCGAACGCTCTGACAAAGCCCATCGTGTAGTTCATGGTGTCGCCGTCGGTATGTAATTGATGATAGCGCTTGGTCGACCAGGACAGTGGAGGATGGCCAGACGCCATGCGAGCCATCGGGCGTCGAGGATGCGGAGCCGCCCACGCGACGAACATAGCAAACACAGCGGGGAGACCTGACGGACGCGGTCAGCAAGTCTCAGCGCGAGCCTCTGAAAAGCTGCGCAAGCAGGCGCGCAACGCGGGCCATGTCCTTGTGTCATCCACACCAGCCCCTTCAAGCAGCAGGACAGCCGCTATCGCGCTCCATCACGGTGCCACTGCGTCGGCCGGCCGACACCGCGCTGGTCACGACCTCCGCGGTACGCGGCTTGCAAGCGATTTCACACCCGGGTATCGGTTTGCGAAAGCGGGCGTCGTGCTGCTGGACCTACAAACCGCGGCGGTAGAACAAGGCAGGTGGGACTGGACGACGCAGGCAAGGACAGGGGCCCGCTCATGTCAGCCTTGGACGCGATCAACACACGGCACGGGTGCCGCACCGTGATGCTGGCCGGCGCGGGAACGGCAGGCGAGGCGCGCATCTGGTCGATGCGCCAGGATCTGCGAACGCCGACTACACGACGCGCTGGACAGATCTTCCCGTCGCGCGAGCGTGAAAGCTCGCGCGTACGATCCCGCCCATTTGTTACTCACCCCAGGTCGAATCCAGCCACCGGCGCTATATGCGCGAACCAGGGGCGCGCTTGATCTTCCCGGCCTATCAGCAGCCCTTCCTAGCGCGAATGCGGGCACGAAGTCCAAGGTGCCGCGCGCCATCGAGACTGCCTTCTCGGCTGGTAACGGCGCCGAGGAACGTGTGATCGCCGAGCTGATCCGCGAACACCGAGAAGCCGAAACGGTCCGGTTGGAGCAGGAGCTGTTCGCGCAGCGAGCACCTAGCCGACGCTGATTGATGACCAGACGCGTTCCACCTGGGGAACGGCCGCCACGGCCATCGCCTGATCACGGTTTGACGATACGGGCTTCGACACAGCGGATCAGTGGCTGTTGCCCGTCTCTCGCCTCTCTGATGACCAGTGCAACCCGTTCACATTCGTCGTGCGCTGCGAAGGTGGCCAGTACGGCAGTTGCCTGTCCGCTGTAGACGGCGCTGCCAACGTTGATCAGCAGCCAAACGAGGATGGTTTCCATGGTGCTGGAAAGTGTAACGGTCCGGCGCCGGGCCGGTATCTCGCCCAGACCGTGCGACAACCGCCGGGGCGGCGGGTGCTCCTTGTGTTGTAGCAGGACGTTTCTGCGCCGATGTAGGCTCGCCACTCTCAGCGAGAAGGAAGCTTCGACTAGTTGAAGGAATTAGTTAACGTATCCCGTTCATGCCGCGGTCGCCAAGACGATCCAGTAACCTTCAACCAGGACTCGCTCCGAGACATTGGGACGGCGGGAGGTGGCAGTCCAAGGCGTGCGGCGGAAGCAGCGAAAGTGAGACTTTTCAACTGGCCGGAGCTATTCGAGCGGGCACACGCGAGCGCGATAGCCACGTTTCCAGGTCATCCCTGGGCAGAGAGGTGGACGATTCGCGCGATCTGGTCGGTGTACCGACGCACGTTCAACGCACGTCCAGGAACAGCGTGGCAATGTCGGTGCTGTTCATTAGGTTCTGCATGTCGCTTTGCGCCAAGGCCAAGTCATCGCGCTTAGATTGAAGCTCCCCGTTGAGCGTTTGCATTTCCTCGTTCATCGACTGCGACTCTTCCTTCGAAGTGGTCAGTTCTTCGTTGGCCGACTGCAGTTCTTCATTGGTCGATTGCAGTTCCTCGTTAGCCGCCTGCAGTTCCTCCGCCGAGGTGGCCATCTCCTGTCGCAACGCGTGTATTTCGTCCTTCCAGCGTTGGAGTTCCTCGGCGGTGACTGGGTCGACTGCGCCAGCTTTGCCGCGCCTGCGCTTCGCAGGCTGGATAACATCACGGAAGATCATCACCAGTCCGGCCAGAGACTTCGGCTCCCGCATCGCCTTGATCGGCACGTCGACCGTGGACTGTGCGTCGTCGCCCAATCGCAAGCCTCTCATACCAATTTGCGTTCAATAATTTAGATATGATGTCCGTCCACGTACTTCAAGGAGTCGTGGATGATGAATCTGATCAATGGCGACAAGGCGACGGTGGCGCGCTTGGCGGAGCGGCTCAAGCAAGCCAATAGCCACTCGGAGTACCAACGCATCCAGTGCGTTCTGATCCGAGCCACCTTGGGCAGTTCGGCGGCCGAGATTGCGCATCTGCTGGGCTGGTCGACGGCCACAGTGCATGTCTTGCACTCGCGGTTTGCCAAGGAGGGAGATGCCATCTTCGAGCTTCGAGGCAGAGGCGGCAGACGCCATCAGCACCTCAGCGCAGACCGGGAGCAGGCCCTGCTCGCGCCTTTCGTGGAACGAGCCCAGGCCGGCGGAATGTTGACGGTCGCGGAGATCCAGCTTGCCTACCAGGAGCAGGTGGGCAAGGCAGTGGCGCCCTCGACGATCTACCGGCTCCTTGACCGTCACGGCTGGCGCAAGGTCGTGCCCCGCCCCAGGCATCCCAAGGCTGACGTCGCGGCACAGGCCGCCTTTAAAAAAACTTCGCCGCCAGGTACGCCGAGAGGTCGCGCGCCAGGCTGAGCAGGGCCGCACGGTGCGGCTGATGTTCCAGGACGAAGGACGATTCGGGCTGCTGGGCACTCCGCGGCGTTGCTGGGCGCCACACAACACGCGCCCTGTGGTCGGTGCGCGACTGGAGCGCAAGTACATCTATGCCTTCAGCGCGGTCAGCCCGCATGACGGCGTCATGGACAGCCTCGTCCTGCCGTGGGTAAACGCCGAGACGATGTCGTTGTTCCTGGCCGAGGTTGCCGAGCGTCATGCCGAGCAATTCATCATGATGGTCATGGACCAAGCCGGCTGGCACCTGGCCGGTGACTTGGCGGTGCCAGCCAACATGCGGCTGATCTACCTGCCGCCCTACAGCCCAGAACTCAATCCAGCCGAGCACCTATGGGAAGCGGTACGCGAAGAGCGCTTTGCCAACCACGTCTTCGCAGACCTTGACGCTGTCGAAGTTGCGCTCGCCCGGGGGCTCGTGTCACTTGAATCCGACCCTGACAGAACCCAATCAATGACAGGGTTCAGCTGGATAACTTCTATATCTTTGAACGCAAGTTAGTATCAGCTCGACGGTGCTGCGCGCCTGCACCACCTGGTGCAGGCCTGCAGCGACCTGCGCCCGTATGGCCGGGCGTGCCATGACATGAATATTCCACTTTGCTTTGCCCGACGCAGGCCCTTCTGGAGATTGAGCGACGGGCTGGCCGGTTGCGACACTTTTGACTCCTTGGGAAGCCGGCTCGGGAGCGGGCGAGGGTTGATGGGAAATTCCGCCGGCCCGGCACTGAGCGCTGACTCGTTGCGCCGATACGGCCTAGTCGCTTCTGCATGAAGGTGTCGGCCCGCCACGCGAACAGTGGCCGCTGCTTTGGGGCTGCGACTTCATCCTGGCAAGAAGCTGCCTACCCCTCGCTACTCTTGGGCGAAAGCAACGTCAGCAGCGCGTCGCCATTTTGTCGTCGTCGATCGGCCTGCTGATCTCAGCGGTGCGCAGGTGAATCAGCCGGTCATCCCCGACCTCGAGCCCGCGCAATCTCTCGGGCGCTGAGCCGCAATGCAGTTCTGGCGCCGCCGCATCGACCCTTGTCGACCACTGACGGCGGTGCCCCACTCGAAAGGACAACCTATGCACCGTCCCCCGCCCCTGACACCGACATCCTCATCGTCGGCGCCGGACCCACTGGCCTCACCCTCGCTGCCGCGTTGCTGCGGCTAGGCATCCGCGCCACCGTCATCGACCGCCAGGCGCAAGGCGCCAACACCTCGCGTGCAGCGGTGATCCACGCCCGCGCGCTGGAGAAGCTGGAGCTGCTGGGCGTGACGCCGCACTTGTTGTTGCGTGGCATCCAGGCGCATCGCTTCACGATCCGAGATCGCGACCGGGTGCTGGTGCCGATCGACTTTGCACCGCTGCCGGCCGCCTATCCCTACACGCTGACGCTGTCGCAGGCGGTCACTGGAAAAAGTCCTCAACGCCCGGCTCGTTGAACTCGGGGGCGAGGTCTTGCGGCCACGGACTCTGGCCGCGTTGACGCAGAGCGAGGACTGCGTCCATGCCACGCTCGACGACGGCACGATCATTCGTGCCCGCTGGCTGGCGGGCGCCGACGGGGCTCACAGCGTGGTCAGGGAAGCCAGCGGCATCGGCTTCGTCGGAGGAAGTGACAGCGAATCGTTCGTGCTTGCCGACGTGCGGCTTGACGACAACGCCGCCTGGCCCCGGCACGAGGTGATCCTCTTCTTCTCGCCGACAGGCATGCTGGTGCTGGCGCCCTTGCCCGGCGGGGTCCACCGCATCGTCGCCACGGTCGAAGAAGCGCCGGAGCAGCCCGACGCAGCCTATGTGCAGACGCTGCTCGACGCGCGCGGGCCTGCTTCGGCCCGAGCCACTGTGCAGGGCGACGTCCTGTGGAGCTCGCGCTTTCGCCTGCAACACCGCGTGGCCGACGTCTACCGCGTCGGCCGCGTGGTGCTGGCCGGCGACGCCGCGCATGTCCACAGCCCGGCCGGCGGCCAGGGCATGAACGCCGGGATCCTCGACGCGATGAGCCTGACCGCTGCGCTGGCCCGTGCTTTGGGTGGCGATGCCGCCGCGCTCGACGCCTACGGCAACGAGCGGCGCCCAATCGCGCAGCAGATCGTGGCCTTCGCCGACCGACTGACACGCCTGGCAACTCTGCCACGCGGCCTGCGCTCTGCTCGCAACCTGTTGCTGTCGCTGTTGGCGCGACTGCCAGCGATCCGGTGTGCGATGGCTTGGCGGCTGTCAGGGCTGATGTATCGCTGAGGACGGCCGCGGCGCCGCGGCAACGCGGCGCAGCCTTCTCGTTTCATCCGCAATCACCCACCGCCCAGGCGCAACACACAAGCAATCGCCGCGCGGCGAAATACGTCCTGCCGATCAACCCGATTGGCGCCAACCACCAGGCCCTGCCATGACCCAACGCCCAACGTACTGGCCCGCGATCGTGATCTTGGTTGCCGTGCTGCCCGCCAGCGCGGCGCTGCTCGCGCTCGGCGAACCGGGGCCGCTGCTCGGCGTGGTCCTGCTTTAGGAGTGCTCCATGAACCCCTCGGTCTCAACCGCCCTTCCGTGGCACATCCACTGCCGGGCCGCGCTGTCCAACGTACTCCGTCTGGCCCGCACCTCTTTGGCGTCGCGCAGCACCTCGCTGCACGAACTCGATCTGCGCACACTGCGCGACATCGGCTTCGACGTGAGCGACACCAGTGGCGTTAGGGCCGAGCCATACCAGCAAGCAGAGCTGTCCCGACTGCGCATCACAGCCAGAACGCACCATGGGTGAGCCCCCTTTCTGCCATTCGCCAAGCCTGTCCAAGACCTTACCTGAGGGAGTCGCTATGAACACATCCGACAAATTCGCCGCCGCGAAACGCCAGATCTCGCGTGACGCGCGTAGCGCCTTTGCTCCCATGGGCGAAGGCCAAGCCAGTTGGTCGCTTAGACATGGCCGAGCCGACGCGCCGGGCGGGGAATAATTGCGCTCATCATTGGCTTTGACAGCGCAATGGATCTAGCTTGCCACCGCTCAGCCAGCTCATGACTTTCAGAACAACCTTGGAGCACTGTATGTTTGTTGTAAGAGCACTTGCGGCCTCATTGCTTTGTGCCGCATCGGTCTGCGCACTGGCGGTGGATCCCCGAGACCGCGGATTTCTCCGAAAGGGCATGGCGGAAGGCGAGGTTCTGCTGAAGATCGGCAAGCCGGACCACGAGGCGTTTGTGAATAACGTCAAGGGGCAACCGGAGGAAAAGACTTGGACCTACTTCCCGCACTTTCGAGACCCGCAGACGCTGACGATCATCACCCTTCGTTCAGGCGTCGTGGCAAATATTGACCGAAAGATTGCTCGCTAGGTTTGAGTCGGAGCGACCGCGTACGCTGGCGCCTTGATAGACAGATTGCCGAAGGCGGTCGCTGGCAGCTGTCTGCGTGTGGCCGCGGGCGACGAAGCCGTCAGGGACGACATGCTGCTGTGTATCGACGCGCTATGCTGGGACCAGGCAGACCTGCACCGCCTGGTGCGCGACGGCGACCAGCGGGTGAGGGCGGTGATCGACCGGTGGGGCCTGCAGTGGCCCGAGTTCACGATGACCGAGGCGGGCTCGCAGCGCACTGGACAGCGTCGTGTGGGGGCCTGACCGCTCATGCGTGCCGGCGCCAATGGCAACACCGGCAGCGCGTACACGACCGGGTGATGGCCACGCAGCACGACACGCCGGCCGCGCTACTCGCAGCGCACGCTCGCATCCACTTGACCGCCGTGCTGTCGCGGCGCGCGCCATGAACGCGCGCAACGACAACCCGCAGGCCAGCCCGCAGCCGACGAGACCGAAGGGCGCGCGGGGAGGGCAGGGCAAGGGAAGTAGCGCTCCCAGCTGTCGCGGGGATCAAGGCCATGGACCACGGAGCGCATGAAATCCACTGGCCAACGTGCAGCTTGCGCCGCCGGGCGGCTTGCTACAACCACGAGCGCATCAAGCTGGGGCTGCAGGGGCTCATCCCGGTGCAGTATTCGCTGAGAAGCACGGCCTGATCGGCGGAATCGTGACCGTCCGACTTTTGGACAGAAGGCACCGTTCAAGCTGAAAGACATTTGAGCACTGCGCGTTCGCCTTCAAATGGAAGGACGAGTCCGCGAGCTTGCGCTCTTCAGTCTGGGGATTGACAGCGAACTGCGCGGGTGCGACCTCGTTGCTGAAGGTCCGTGACGTGTGCCACGCCGAACAAGTTGCCTTGCGTGCCATCGTCATGCAGCATGAGACGCAGCGCCCGGTCCGGCTCGAGATCACTGCCGCCACCCGGAAGGCTCTGGCGGCCTGGATCAAGCAAGCTGGGTTGAGTTCGGATGACTTCCTGTTCCCCGGCTGGCTCGAATCGCCACACTTAAGGACGCGGCAGTACGCCCGGATTCTCGGCCACTGGGTCGCGGAGCTGGGGTTGGACCGCGCGGACTAGGGGACGCATTCCTTGCGAAGGACGAAAGCGACGCTGTCCTATCGCCGGACGAGGGACCTGCGAGCGGGGCAACTGCTGACGACCCGAGTCGTCGCCAGCAACCGCCTCAAACTGAAGGCCTGCGTGGACTACACACTGGCTTACTCTGGCGGGAAATGATGGGAAACGAGGGGTGTCGGCAGTCGTTGAAATCGAACGTCTGCATCGAACGGCCCTGAGCCTCTCCTAGTCGTCCTCACGCACCCGGTACTGGCCCATCAGCGTCTGCTGGACGGCCGGCGGCACGGCTTCGTAGTGCGACAACGCGATGGTGTAGCGGCCCTGCCCGCTGGTCATCGCATTGAGCCGCGACTGATAACCGGCCAGCTCGGCCTCGGGCACCTGCCCGCCGATGGCCACCGTGCCGGCCACGAGGCCCGAGGTGCCGGTGACCACGCCGCGCCGCGACGACAGGTCGCTCGTGACGTCGCCCACGGAATGTTCGGGCACGGCGATCTCGACTTGGACGATGGGCTCGAGCACGGCCGGCCGGGCCTCGCGAATCGCCGCCATGAAGGCCTTGCGGCCGGCGGTCTCGAAGGCGATGTCCTTGCTGTCCACGCTGTGGTGCTTGCCGTCGTGCACCACGACGCGCACATCGACCACGGGGTAGCCGGCGATCGCGCCGCACGCCAGCACCTCGCGCACGCCCTTCTCGATGGCGGGGATGAATTGGCCCGGGATCGTGCCGCCCCGGACTTCGTCTGCGAACTCGAAGCCCGCGCCGCGCGCGAGCGGCTCGATGCGCAGGAAGACCTCGGCGAACTGGCCGGCGCCGCCGCTCTGCTTCTTGTGGCGGTGGTGGCCCTCGGCCGGCGCGGTCACGGTCTCGCGGTAGGCGATGCGCGGCGGCCGCGTCTGGACCTCGAAGCGGTACACCTCGCGCAGGCGTTCGAGCACGATGCGCAGGTGCAGTTCGCCCAGCCCGTACAGCACCGTCTCGTTGGTCGCGGCCACATGCTCGATGCGCAGGCACGGGTCTTCGGCCGCGAGCTTGCCGAGGATCTCCCAGGCGCGCTGCTCGTCACCATGGCGCCTGGGCTCCACGGCCAGGCCGTACACCGGCACTGGGAACGCCAGCGGCGCGAGATGCACATGGCTGTCCTCCGCCGCATCGTGCAGCACAGCATCGAAATGGATCTCATCGACCTTGGCCACTGCCACGATGTCGCCCGGCACCGCGTGCGACACCTCGACGTGGTCCTTGCCCTGGAGCATGAACAAATGCCCAACCTTGAAGGGCTTGCGGCCGTCGCCGATGTAGAGCTGGCTGTCGCGCGTGACCGTGCCCTGGTGCACGCGCAAGATGCCCATCTTGCCGACATAGGGGTCGATGGTCACCTTGAACACATGCGCCAGCACATGCAGCGTCGGATCGGGCTTGACCTCCATGGGCTTGGCCTCGTCACCCTCGCCCACGATGAAGTCCGGCGGGTTGGCCTCGATCGCGTCGGGCAGCAGCTTGACGATCACGTCCAGCAACTCGGCCACGCCGGCGCCGCTGCGCGACGAGACGAAGCACACCGGGATCAGGTGGCCTTCGCGCAGCGCCTGCTCGAGCGGCGCGTGCAGCTCGGCCGGATCCACGTCGCCCTCCTCGAGGTAGCGGTCGACGAAGGCCGCATCGACCTCGACCACCTGCTCCACCAGGGCGCGGTGCGCCGCTTCGACGGGGCCGAAGTCGGAGCGCCCGAAGCGGTTGAAGAAGCAGTCCACGACCTGCCGGTTGACCCCGTCGGGCAGGTTCAGCGGCAGGCATTCGCGGCCGAAGGTGGCCTGGATGTCGGCCAGCAGGCCCGCCAGCGAGACGCCTTGCGCATCGATCTTGGTGACGATGATCATGCGGGCGAGGTGGCGCGAGGCCGCATACGCCATCATGCGCACCGCCATCGGCTCGATGCCGGCGGCGGCATTGATGACCACCGCCGCCGTCTCGACCGCCTCCAGCGCCGGCAGGCTCTGGCCCAGGAAGTCGGGGCCGCCGGGCGTGTCGATGAAGTGGACGCGCGTGCCGGCATGCGTGAGGTGCATCACCGATGCGTTGAGCGAGTGCTGCATGCGGCGCTCCAGCGGGTCGAAATCGCTGACGGTGCTGCCGCGCTCGATGCTGCCGCACGCGCCGATGGCCCCCGCCTTGTACAGCAGGGCCTCGGCAAGAGAACTCTTGCCGGCGGCCGCGGCACCAACGAACGCAAGCGTTCGCATTACTTGCATGTCGGCCGCGGGTCCGTTCGATCGGCTTGGCATGGCGGGTCTCCTTTGCGCGCCCGGCAGACCGGCCCGGCAGCCCGCAAGGGCTCGGGCGTTGCATGTGGACGCCAGGCCAGCGTACGGGATCGGCCGGGCTGATGCAAGTTGCCGCCCCCGCTGGCAGATTTGCTGGTCGCCCGCAGAACTTTCGCCACGTCCTCGATCACCCAAGGGTGAAGCGGCGCATGCGGGCGTACTGCGTGTGCTCTTGGAGTCGCTGAAGTGAACAGCTGTGGGGGGTCAACATTCCCTGCGCGCAGGCGCACTCAGTCTGCAGTGGTCAGGGGCATGCGAACGCCCGCACGAAAGCAGGAGACCGTGGAGGGCGCCCCTACGCGCGCCGATGAAAGCTTGAGATCGGCAAGCCGAGCAGTAGAGACCCTGCGATGGGTACCAAGGCGAAGGTCAGCGGATGCAGGGCCCGGGGCACCACCAGCGCCACGACCGCTCCGCACGCGACCACGATGAGCAGGCAACACCACACGGCGAACCATTCGGGATCGTGCTGCAGGAACTCCTTAGCCTTGATCAAACGGCGGAGCGCGCCATCGCCCGCGGCTGCGAGCGCGATCGGCAGAAGCCCGGGCAGCCAGGCCAACAGACCAGCGAGCCGGTAGCTGGCGAGCAGCAGCATCGCATCGACCGAGCGGACACCACCCGGCCGTCCAGTCGCCCCTGCGTCTGCACGTCCAGCGCCTCGACGTCGGCGGGGGCGTCGTCCAGCATGCGGATGTGGCGTTGCGCCCAATGGCAGGCGTCCAGCCCGGGGGTCCGGACCACCAGCCAGTGGTGCGCGCGGGCCAGGATCCAGTGCGCCGCGTTGTCCGCATGCGGGTTCTCCAGCGCGACCAGGCGCACCCGGTCGTGGCGAGGTCCGCGCAGCAGGGCGCCGTGGCCATCGCGTCCAGGTAGGGCCGCGCGAACCCAGGGCCCAGGACCGGGTAGCCGCCGATGCGCTCGAACAGCGCGCTCGGCAGTTCGTCCAGGTCGTTCAGCAGTCCCAGCAGGCTCCAGCAGCGCATGGTCTGGTAGTAGGTGTCGACGTACTGGCGCTCCGGCAGGCTGGCCTGCGCCTTGTGCAGCTGGTGGCGCCAGCACTGGTGCAGCTGCGCTTCAATCCGCGGCAGCTGCTGGTCGGCATCGATCAGCATGTCGCGGTCTGGCAGCCGGGCCACGAATTGGCGCGGATCCAGGTGCACGACATTGACGCGGTCGGTCTCGAAGTAGGACGGCACGTGCACGCACAAGCCTTGCAGGAACCCCAGCATGCCGCGCATGGCGCGGCCGTCGTAGCGTCCGGTCAGGTGCACGGCGCCGATCGGCGTGGTCTCGAACACCAGTCAGTCTTCGGCGTATCGACGCACCAAGCGTTCGCCGTTGAACGTGACGTCGACTGGAAAGCCCTGGCACAGCCGTTCGATGCGCACGTCCAGGTCGGCGAGACCCACGCCGTGCAGCTCCACGCGCGTGCCGTGGACAACGGTGTCCGTCTGAACGACCTCGCAGGGCGCGCGGCGCAGGGCCGCGGCGGTGTCGATGTCGACACGGCTGTGGCCCGAGTGCACGATGCAGCGCGTGGCTGCGTACAGGCACTGGGTGAAGCCGACGCCGAACGGATGTTCTTCGACCAGGGTCTGGCGGTGCCAGCCCGAGCGGTGCCAGCCCGAGCGATGCAAGGTCAGCAAGGCCTGGAAGTCCCGCAGGCCGCAACCATCGTCCTGGACCACCAGGCGCAGGGCTTCGCTGTCGTAGGTGACGTCGATGTGCCGGGCACCGGCGCGGCGCGCGTTCTGCAGCAGCTCGGTCACGGGCGTGAAGCGGTGGCTGAAGGCGTAGCGCTGGTTGCGCAGCGCGCCGTCTTCGTCGATGTGGACCTGGATCTGCATGGTCATCTCCTGAAGTGCGGACGCTCCGGTCGGAGCGGCGCCGCGGGGTGGATGGGTCAGGCGAACGCGTCAGGCGAAGAAGTCGCCCTGCCGCGCGATGCGCCGCGTCTCCTCGTTGAGCCACTGCGGGTGGGCGGCCAGGCGCGCGGCCACCCAGTCCGGGTGGTCCAGCACGGCCTCGCGTACCCAGCCCGGGTAGCGCGGCAGCGTCTCGCGCAGCCAGGGCTTCACGGCGGCGCGGATGCGGGCGCGGACCTCCTCGGGGTCCACCAGGCCGCAGTAGGGCAGGGACGACAGCGGGCTGCAGCCCACCACGCGCAGGCAGGACACGAACGAGAACGGCTGGCCGTCCTTGGCGCGCTCGGTGAAAACCCAGCGCAGCGTGGCCAGCTTCTCCTCCAGCGGCGTGTCCGGCTCGGCCAGGTGCTGGATCTCCCGGAGCAAGCGCCAATGCAGCAGCACCAGCTCTTCCTCGCTCCACTCAAGGGGTGGCGCGGTCTCGGTGTCGGCGACCGACGGCTCGGTTGCGCACTCCAGTTCGCTCCAGAGCGACGGCACGGCGTCCGGGACGGTTGGACCGAGCGGGGGCTCCGAACGCGATCCTGCAGGACAGACGCGAACGTCAAGGGCCTGCGCGCAGGCGGCGGTTTGTAGCATGGTGGTCTCCAGGGTTGACGAGGAGGCGACCAGCACCCGCGGGGCGTGGAGCCCCCAGGGGTTGGCAAACATCAGATCCGGGACGGATCGGGACACGAGGCTGGCTTGCGCGCGGCGCGGTGCGTCGTGCGTCGGTCTGCCAGCGACCGGCGGGAAAGCTTTCGACGCCAGGCCAGCGGTGCAGGGCCTGGACCGGCCTCGAAAGCCGCATCCGCGTCCGGTCGATCCTCCTGACGCCGCACCGCAGGGACTCCAGCGGGGGCGTCGTTGACTCCAGGGCTAGCCAGGGAAGCAGGGCCAAGCTACTGCATGGGAGGCACAGCAGGCGGTGGCCCGTGGCGCGTCAACCCGATCGCCACCTCGCCGCGGGGCTGGCGTCGATATCCCCCCAAATCAGTGCCTGATCCGCGCGGCGATGCACCCGCAGGATGCCGATCATGGAGGCCGCAGGATCCGCACCGGAGGAGGCCATGGCCCAGATCGAAGTCGTCCAGCATGACCAGGGGGGCGTCAACGCCCGCATCCTTGCGCGCGAGCACAAGGCGGACTTCCGGCGCGTCGAAGCCGCCAGCCTGAAGATGCCGTCGCGCTTCGCCAGTCCCGACGGCAAGCGCGCGTTTGTGCGTTACTTCAACACCTTCCAGCTCGGCAGCCACTTCGCTCGGTGATCGCGCGCACGCGGCTGGACCCGACCGAAGTGGCCAAGGCCGAGACCACGCTGCGCGCGCAGCTGGACCAGCTGGCCGCGCAGATCGACGAGGCCAGCGATGCGGCCGAGGCGAAGTTCCAGGCGCATGGCATCACGGCGACGGCGACCTACGACACCGTGCCCATGGTCCTGGAGGTCGGCGTGCTGTCGTCCAGCGGGCGCCGCTATCTGGAGATTCTCGGCAAGCTGGACCAGCTGATGCCGCTGCTGCAGACGCTGGAGATTCACGAGGTCGGCACCGCCGAGTAGATCGACCACGAGCGCGCGGTCCTGAAGCGCAAGGTGCGCGACGTGGCGAACAGCGCGCGCAGCCAGGCGAGTCGCTTGCGGATGAAGATGAATGCACTGGACCGGTCCGCAGAGGCTGCCGGCCGGCGCGGGGGTGCGGATGAGGGCGCGCCAGAGGCGCCAGCGGCGGTCTGCGCACGTGAGGACGCCCAAGCGTCCACCGCTGCGAAGGACGCGGCACGGCGCCACCGCTGACGGACGCGATGCAGCAGGGCGCCGTCGCATCCGTCTGACGCCAACGCGTCGCATCGCCATGCACGAAGTCCCAGGATTCCGGGCCGCATCGGCGGGTCCCTGGCGCGCGGTGGATCCGCCAGCGCGCGGTGCGCGCTAGAGTGGTGGGGCGCGTACGCCGCCCGCCGCGGCGCACGCGACGCCCAACGGACGCGTCGCAGTCGTCACCTGCCTTTTGCAACGCCGTGCGACGGCCACCGCCGCCGCCGCATGGACCTTCCTGGACGCGCTGTCTGCAGGCGCTGATGCCGTGCGCCCTGCGCCTTGCGGCTTGCCACCCTGGCCCCTCGGAACGCCGGCCAGGCGCAGAGGATCCAGCGTTCCTTGGCGGCACGTCGTTTTGTGACCTCGACGGCCGCGACAGAGCGGGTCATCCCTGTTCCAGTCGGCGACAGCCGGCACAAGGATCGATCATGCAACACGTATTTCCTTCGACCCCCAGCGCGCCACGTGCAGCCGATGCACCTGCGCTCGAACGTGCGGGCCTGCCGGAGACCGGGTTCGTGCGGCAGAAGCTGCTCCTGCGCGTCATCCCGTTCTCCAGGTCCACGCTGTGGCGACGGGTGCGGTCAGGCGAGTTTCCGAAGCCGGTGCGGTTGTCCGAGGGCATCACCGCCTGGCGTGCCGAGGACCTGCGGCAATGGATGCAGCAGTGGCGGTGACCCCGGACGACCGGCGAGTGGAGCACGTCGACGTCGGGGCGACGGCACGGATGTGCTGCTGCCCAGCCGTGCTCCGCTCGATGGCGTGGTGCTGGGCATGGAAGCCCGCGACAGCGCATCAAGGGCCGAGACATGGCGTGGGAGGCTGAACTCGGTATGGCGCGTGGCCCGTGCGCGCAGGCTATTTTCGTGCACGCGAACGCCGAGCGCTCACGGCCGTCCAGCGGCGGAACCTCGGGCTCCATGCGCGCGTTGCGCGAGGGACTTGCGCTCCCGCGCCGTGCGCAGGTCGCGGCGCCCCGTGGTCGCCGCGTGGCGCCGGCGGTCCTCAGGTGCCAAGAGCGGCAACACCGGCGCGGGCAAGGGCTCGCGGTCATCGTCCACCGCCGCCGTCGTGAAGACGCCATGGTGGAGGTGCCGAACAGACTTGGCGGGCCGGCTGCCAGGACCCAGGGCTGGGACGGTGCGAGGAGCCTGCGCAAGAGGTGGGCGGAAGCTTGGCGCCCTTGAGCCGGCCTGCCAGCGCGCCACCCCCACGCGCATCCACGATGCAGGCCGAGCCGCAACCGCCAGCTGGCGCCCCAGGTGGCCCGGCGAATCGTCGGGATGCATCGGTGCGAAGGCCATGCGGTCGGGCATGCGCGCATGGCGCGCGTGGGACACCTGTCCCATGACCGGACATCCGCCATGCCACCCGCCGGCACACCTGGGACATCCGCTTCATGCGCTGGCGGCTGGGACCCTGGATCCTGTCCGGACGCCACCAGACCGCTGCGATCGATACGGCGGCCCCGGCTCAACGACCCGCTGTCCCCCGATACGTTCCGCACACAGGGAGGCCATCGACCTCTCCCGGCGGCCGATTTCATCCAAGTTGATGAACCGATCGGAGCAGACAAGTCCAGTTGCGACCATTGTTGGCCTGCGATGAACGGGCGACAGGCTGTTCGAAGCCCTCGGCGTTTGAGCGTTGCCAGGTATAGCGGGATCACCGCGTCAAGGAGATGAGATGAACGACGTTGCCATCAGCCGCATTGCCAGCCGCTGGCGTCCCGGGGACCACCTCCACGCCGAAGGTGGTGGACTGGCGCTGGGCGCTGTCGAGCCAGGGTGGCTCAGCGCCCAGTGGGCGATCGAACCGATCGCCGGCGAGCACTACCTGCGCTTGCGCAACCAGGCGAGACCGGACACCTACCTGCATGCGGAGTCGGGCCTCCCGGAGGTCGGCCCCATTGCCCCCGGCTGGTTGAGCGCCCAGTGGCGTCTCGAGCCGGTGGCCGATGCCGCCTTCGTCAGGCTGTACAACCGCCATCGGCTGGTGCGATTCGCGCACGTGGAGTCGGGCGCGCTCGATGCGGGAAGCGCAGGCCCGGGTTGGCTGAGTGCCCAGTGGCTGGTGGAACAGGTGGCCGGCACCCGCTTCGTGCGCCTGCGCAACCGCTTCCGGGCCGAGCAGTGTCTGCACATCGAAAGCGGACCGATCGCCGCCGGACCGGTCGGGCCAGGGTGGCTGAGCGCGCAATGGACGCTCGAGCCGGTGCCGGGCACCTCGTTCGTTCGCCTCCGCAACCGCTGGAAGCCATCGCTGTTCTTCCACCTCGAAAGCGGCAACGTCGAAGCCGGACCCATCGGCCTGGGCTGGTTGAGCGCGCAGTGGCGTCTGGAGAACGTCGCGGGAACGCGCTTCGTGCGTCTGCGGAACCGGTGGGAGATCGAACCCTGCCTGCACCTGGAGCAGGGCGTGCTGGCGATCGGGCCGGTCGAAGCGGGCTGGCTCAGCGCCCAGTGGCTGATGGGCAGCTTGCGGCGCAAGGTGTTTCCGCTCGCCTTGCTGCAGCGCAAGCTCGATGCGTTCGTCAACCAGCGTGAGCGGCCCCTGTTCAAGATCCAGCTGCACGGCGCGGGGCACGGGCACACCTTCCTGACGGTGCACATGGAGGATCCCCTGACCGGGCAACTCAAAGCCGGGCACCCCCAGGACCTGGGACAACTCGAGCTGCCCACGTTGGGCAACGACTTTGCGATCAACGACCTCAACACCGAGAAGGTCACGGTGAACATCGTCCACGATCCAGGAGACGAGTCGCCCGAGGTCGAAGCCAGCATCCGGTTCGAGACCAGCGGTCGCGAGATCCGGATCAACAACGCACAGGACGTGGACCTGACGGGCGCCTCGATCCGCGTGCGGGTGCGTTTCGGGTTCGACCCTGCCACCGGCATGTTGCGCCTGGAAAGTTTTGCCGATCGGGTCAACGAGGCCATCGGTCGCGCGTATGCCGGTGCGCGCCAGGTGACACTGCGTGGCAAGGTCTTCGACGTCCCCTCGGACGGCGTCGGCAAGCTGCTGCTGCTGCGCGACATGAAGCAGGAGTACGTGAGCGCCGACGTGGCGGTCGACGTGGCCGCCGCGCCCGACGGCGAGATCGCGCACCGGATTGAGAGCGCGCTCAACGACAAGATCTGGGACGGCCTCATGGCAGCGCTGCCCGACGGCACCGAGCGCGGCTGGACGCCCTGGACGGGCGTCTCCGAAGGCAGCTCGACGGCCGGCGCGCGCATCAGTGCCATCGCGCAGGGCGAGCGGGTCACGCTCGTCATCGCCGACGGCAACGGCGGCATCTACGCCGCCGAGGGGCAGCCCGACGCGTGGTGGACCGGCTGGCATTCCGTGTCCGAAGGCAGCACGGCGCCGGGCGGCCAGGTCCACGCCGTGGCCGGCAGCGATGGCCGGATCGTCGTCGCCGTGGCCGACCGGGCGGGCGGCGTCTACGTCGCCGGCGGCAGTGCGGCCAGCGGCTGGAGCGGGTGGCAGAGTGCCTCCGAGGGCAGCACGCTGCCCGGCGCGCCGGTGACGGTGGTGGCGCGATCGGAAGGACGCAGCACGTTGTTCCTGGCCAACCAGGCCGGTGGTGTCTACGCCGCGACCGGCCGGATCGGCGAGGTGTGGGGGCCGTGGGACACCGTCTCCGAGGGCAGCACGACGCCCGGCGGTCACATCACCGCCGTGGCCTTGGACCCAGAGCGCATTGCGCTGTTCCTGGCCGACCCGGTCGGCGGGATTTACACCGCCACCGGCAGCCGCGAAGCCGGCTGGACCGGCTGGCGCCCCGTGGACCACTGCACGACGACGCCCGGCGCACCCATGGCGGCGGTGGTGCGCAGCGGCGGGCGCATCGCGCTGTTCTACGCCGATCCTGGCGGCGCCGTCCAGACCGTGTCGGCCGACGCGCAGGGCACCTGGGGCCTGCGCGCGACCGTCGCCGACGGCAACACGGCGCCGGGCGGGGCGATCAGCGCCGTGGCGCTCGGCACCGACCAGATCGCACTGTCCATCGCGGACCGCGCTGGCGGGGTCTATGTCAACCAGGGCAGTGCCGAGACCGGCTGGGGCGCGTGGGTGCCGGTCTCCGAAGGCCGCACCATGCCGGGTGGGCATGTCGGCGCGGCCGTGGTCCGCAAGACCAGCGTGCGCGCATCCGCGCCATTCGTCACGTATGACGATCGCGCCTCGCTGTTCGTCGTCGACCCGAACGGTGGCGTCTACACCAGTCGCGATGGCGCCGTGCTCACGCCGGGCATCGATCGCCGGCTCACGCGTCTCCTCCTGGGCGGCGACTACCGGCTGGTGGACGTCAAAGGCAACGCGGACGCACTGACGATCGACTATCTGGTCGGTGAGCAGCTCGCGCCGTTTCCCGAGTCCCCCCAACCGCCGCTCGACCCCGGCCGGCTGGCGCCCATCCACCACATCGTGGTCTTGATGATGGAGAACCGTTCGTTCGACCACATGCTCGGTTACCTCGCGACCGAGAGCGGACGCAGCGACATCGACGGCCTGCAGACCATCGTCGTCAACGAACACGACGGGGCCGCCCATCGGCCCTTCCCGCTGACGACGACGCGGTTTCCGGTCAGCCCGCGTCACGACTTCGAGGGCGTGGCGCAGCAGATCCACGAACGCCACGCCCCCGTGGGTGGTGACAAGACCGTCTGCGCGATGGACGGCTTCGTGGCGAGCTTCGCCGACCGGGCGCTCAAGGCGGCCCGCAACGTCGCCATCGCGCCCGGCGACGTGATGGGCTACTACGGCGCCGCGCAGGTCCCGGTCTACGACGCGCTGGCGCGCGAATTCGTGGTCTGCAACCAGTGGTACTGCGCGCACCCGGGCGGCACCTTCCCCAACCGCTTCTACGCCACCACGGGGCGCCTCAACCGGGACGACCGTGGACAGCCGCAACGCAACAACCTGGACAGCATCGCGCCGGTGTTCGGCAAGACGATCTTCGATCACCTGAGCGCGCAGGGCGTCGAGTGGCGCTACTACGAGCACGGCTACTGCTTCTTGCGCCTGTTCGAGCGCCACATGTTCGACGACACCCACGTGGTGCAGGTCGACGACGAGGTCCATGGCTTCTTCACCGCCGCACGCACCGGCACGCTGCCGTCGGTGTCGTTCATCGATCCCGACTTCATCGAAGTGCCACCCGGCGCCGACGACCACGCGCCCTCCGACATCGCGGCCGGCCAGCACCTGATCGGGACGGTCGTCAACGCGCTGATGAGCGGGCCACGCTGGAAGGAGACGCTGCTGCTGATCACCTACGACGAGCACGGCGGCTTCTATGACCACGTCCCGCCGCCGCTGGGCGTTGCGGTGTCCGGCATCGGCCGCTACGGCGTGCGCGTGCCCACCCTCGTGGTCTCGCCCTGGGTCGAGCGCGGTGCCGCCGCCGACACGGTCTTCGATCACACGTCGATCATCAAGACGATCAGCCGTCGGTTTCTGCCTGCGGCACCACCCGACATGGGTGAACGCGTGGCCGCGGCCAACGACCTGTCGGTCTTGATGCGTGACGCGGTGCGCACCGATCAGCCGGTGGTTCCCGTGCCGCCCCAGCCGGCGTTCGTCGAGCCGTCCCCGTGGACCCGGTGGGACACCGTGTCGCAAGGCAACGCGACGCCGGGCGCGCGCATCCACGCGTTGCTCACTGGGGCGGGGACTCTGGCGCTGGTGCTCGCTGACCGCGCTGGCGACATCTATGCCGCGGAGGGCCAGCCCGAGACGGGCTGGAGCGGTTGGCATCGCGTGTCCGAGGGATCGACTTCGGCCGGCGCGGAGGTCTGCGCGGTGGCGCAGCGTGACGGCAGCATCGCGATGGCGCTCGCCGACCGCGAAGGCGGCATCTATGTCGCCAGCGGCACGCCGGCCCAAGGCTGGACCGCGTGGCTCAACGTCTCCGAAGGCAGCACGTTGCCCGGCGCTCCGGTCAGCGCCGTGGCCCGCGCACAGGGACGCCTGGCGCTGTTCCTCGCCGACCGCGTCGGCGGTGTCTATGCGGTCGGCGGCGCGGCGGGTGGCGTGTGGGGTTCATGGCATCCCGTTTCGGAAGGCTCGACGCTCCCCGGAGGCCACGTCAACGCCGTCGAGGTGGGGGACCAGATCGCGCTGTTCGTGGCCGACCAGGCCGGCGGCGTCTACACCGCGTCGGGCTCGCCCGAGCACGGATGGAGCGCCTGGCGCAGCGTCTCGGAAGGCCGCACCACCGCTGGCGCGCCCCTCGCCGCGGTCGTGCGCAGCGGTGGCCGCATCACGCTGTTTCTCAGCGATCCGGGCGGTGGCATCTACACCGCATCCAGCAACGCCCAGGGCGCCTGGGGACCGTGGTCCGACGTCTCGCAAGGCAGCACCGTGCCCGGCGCGGCGATCAACGCGGTGGCGATCGGCGAGGACCGCATTGCCCTGTACACCGCTGACCGTGCGGGCGACATCTACACGGCGCAGGGCAGTCCTGAAGGCGGCTGGGACGCGTGGACCCGGGTCTCCGAAGGCCGTACGGCGCCGGGCGGGCATGCCGGCGCGGCGTTGCTGCGGCCGTTCACGCGTGCGTCGGCATTTCCGTTCGCTGCCCGTCCCGAGCGCGTGGCGCTGTTCATGGCCGACGAGCAAGGGGCGGTCCGTTCGGCCAGCAGCTTCGTTGCGACGGAGATGGAGGACGGTCGCGACTTCCATGCGGCATTGCGTGCAATGCGCTACCGATTCTTTCTTTGAGCAGTGCCTCGTGCATGCGTCAAGCGACGCGCCAGCGCGTGCGCGGTCACGGGCATCAGCGTGCTCTTGGACGCGCGCCGCCTGTGGGACCAAGCGCGCCGGATGGTCGACCTCGCGGTGCTGGTCGCCGGTTTTTTCGGCCCGGCAGCGACATCGCCTCGGTCTGCAAGTTCGTGGCGCCGAGCATGGCGCCGGAAACTGGAGCCTATGGAGCGGGGTGCGAGCAGTAGCGCTCGAGCGTCGCGGCCAATCATGGAAGAAGGCGCTAGCATGGTCGCCTTGCGATCTGGGCATGCAATGCAATACCCGCGCGCTGAAATGGGCGTCCACGGCGGTGCCGCGCGCGGGGGTGCATTTCCACGGTGCGATCTGCGCGTAGGCCATGCCCACCGCGCGGGCCGTGTGCGCGCCCCGGGAGCCATGCGACAGAATCAGCTATCGAAACTGGAACAGTCCGGAGACGCGATATGTCTTGGTCGGCGTCCGGATCGTGCTCGAAGGCCGTGAACGGCGGCGCCACGTCGGAAAAACAACTCCCCTAGCTGTCAACCAAGTTTTAATCTATCGCCGTGACCACGTAGCTCGGAGGCGGATCGACGGGCTTGGACGTGGGTGTTAAGCCGGCCGGATCGCTGGCTGGGTCGCGGCTGCACGGCAAGCGCTGCGTGACGCGACGCCCGTCGATGGACAAGGTCATCGACTGGGTGCTCTGGCTACTCCTGGAGAGCGGGACGACTAATTCGCGGCGGTGCTCTGGGACCCGCGCGCGGGGCTCCTGGCGGCAATTGTCTAGCCTACGTCTGGCGGATGGTGCGGGTTGGCCGGCGTTGAACCAGCGACGATTGCAATGGAGAGCTGCGGCTTAAGGAGACGAATCATGTGGACGGAGCAGAGTTGGATCACGATCCAGCGGGAGTTTTCGGATCTCGGCGACGCCTCCGACATCACACGCGTGTGCCTTCGACTGCTGGTCGCATTAGCGCTTGGTGCACTGCTGGGCTATGAGCGTGAGTCTGTCGGCGCTTCCGCCGGTCTTCGCACGCACATGTTGGTGTCGCTCGGCTCCGCCCTCTTTGTCTTGATTCCGCTGCAGGCCGGTCTGTCATTAGAAGATTTGTCCCGAGTCGTGCAGGGCGTGACCGCTGGCATCGGCTTCTTGGGCGCAGGCGCAATCCTGAAGCTGCAAGATGAGAACCAGATCAAGGGGCTGACGACTGCGGCAGGCGTGTGGCTGACGGCGGCCATAGGCGTCGCAGCAGGAATGGGGCTGGAGGCCACAGCGGTCCTTAGCGCTCTCCTCGCATGGGTTGTCTTGTTTGTGATGCGGAGGAGCAAGGGCAAGCCGAAGGAAGGCTGAATAGCCCGAACTCAGTCATGAGCCCGGTGAGGACCGACGGTATCGCCGCCTGTGGCCTCAGCCGCCACGCGGGTCTCACGGACATCCGCGCGGATGCCGCTTTCTCGACCTGCTGTACGGAGCGGGTGAGTGGGCCGCACTGCCTGCCGGCGCCGCGCATGGGGTTCGATGCGGGCGCCGCACCGGAGGTCGAGGCCTTGGGTTTGTTCAGCCAGCCCTAAGGCGAGCTCGCGCAGCCCGCCGGGGCCCGTTGCCAGACTTGCCGCTGTTCGATGACTTCGTCGCTGCGCCGTGGCCTGGAAGTCGGCGCCACCGGCGCCGGAGGCGATGACGGCAAGGCGGCGGGTGATGCGGTTCATGGTGTTCAACATTTCTCAGGGTGAGCAAAGCCTGCCCGCGGCAGGCGCAGGCGGACCGGAAGGGCCGGACGTTCTGCGGGGTTAGACGGGCTGGCTGCCCTCGATCGTCGTGCGGTAGAGCTTGCGGCGTTCGGTGTCAGGCGTGCCGGCCGCCAGATGCAGCACCGAGCGGTTGTCCCAGAACACGATGTCGTGCGGCTGCCAGCGGTGACGCAGCTGGAACTCCGGCTTCGTGCTCGTCGCGAACAGCAGGTCGAGCAGCGCGCGGCTCTCGTTGTCGGGCAGTCCAATGATGCGGGTCGTGAAGTGCTCGCTGACGAACAGCGCCTTGCGGCCGGTCTCGGGGTGCGTGCGCACGATCGGGTGCCCGACCGGCTTGACCTCGTCGAGCTGGGCCTGCGTGAGCGCGGGCCGCCAGGGGCTGCGCGCGCGCAATTCCTCGTATTTGGTCAGGTAGCTGTGCTCGGCCTGCAGCGTGGCCAAACACGCCTTCAGGGGTTCGGGCAGGGCGTCGTAGGCCGCGTGCTGGTCGGCGAACAGTGTGTCGCCGCCTTCGTTCGGCAGCTCTTGCGCGTGCAGGAGCGAGCCCAGGCTGGGCCTGTCCTTGTACGACAGGTCGGAGTGCCAGTAGTGGCCGGCATCACCCAGGCCGATCGGCTCGCCGTTTTCCTTGATGTTGGAGACGACGAGCACCTCGGGGTGGCCGGCGAGCTGGAACTTCTTCTGCACATGGATCTGCAGCGGGCCGAAGCGGCGGCTGAAGGCCACGTGCTGGGCTGGCGTGATGCGCTGGTCGCGCAGTACCAGCACATGGTGGTCCAGGTGGGCGCGGTGCAGCCGGGCAAAGTCCTTGGCATTCAGGGGCCGGGCCAGATCAAGGCCCATGACCTCCGCGCCGAACGGCGCATCCAGGCGGCGGACTTCGAACGCCTGGGCAGGCGCGGTGGCGAGGGAAAGGTCGGTGGAATTTAGTGCATCAAGCAAAGCGGACATAAGAATTGCGCCGTCGTGGGGGCCACAGGTTGCGGCAAGCGCCCGACTGTAGGTGCTGTGCGCTGCGCGGCAAACGACGGTTTTGTCGAATGCTTATGCGCGTTCGGGCCTGCGCTTCGGTCGCACTGATGATGTTGGTCAGCCCGGCCAGCACTTTCACGGCGAGCGGCCTCCGGCCCCAACGTAATAGTCCGCCCAGTACCGTTCTTGACGACGGCTCCGGACGTCAGGCTGCCACGTCGACGACGTGCTGGAGTAGCGCGAAGGAGATCCGCCATGCCCGGCCGTCGCATTGAACGGTCGCAGTGCGCTGGTTGATGCGCGTGATCTGGCCGACGTGCCGCTTCAGGCTCTGGTCAGAGAAGCTGACCTTCTGACCGACGCGGAAGTCCTCTTTGCGGTGGACCTCGGGAGGCGGCTGCAGCGGTGCGTTGGCTGTTGAATCGGGCGTGTGCAAGCCGCTTGCCCCGGCCTGTTCCTGGTCCAGCAGGATCGCCGCGTAGGAGACGCTGATGCGGTGCTGGCTCTGCTCGTCCAGCAGCGTGACCTGGCTGTCCTTCATGGACACGATCCTGGCCGGACGCAGCTTGCCAGTGCCCCATTCCCAGAACTGCACCACCTGACCCAGGTGCAGCTGCTGGCGCGCCTGCACGATGCGCCGCGGATCGGCCATCAGTTGTTCAATGACCCAGCTGAGCTGGTAGAGCTCGGCGCTGGTCGCCATGGGGAGGTCTTGGATGAGCTTGACGCGCATGGGACCATTTTGCCCAGCGCCCGGCGCGTGGGTGGTCTTCAGGCGGCCTGCTGGGAGGTTGGCTCGGCGGCGTGCTCGCTTTGGCCCAACTGCATCGCCACCGCCCACGGCGGGAGTTCGTCCAGGCGGTTGCTGGGGTGGTCGGCAATGCGATCGAGCACGTGGCGCAGGTAGGCCTACGGGTCAACGACGCATAGCTTGGCCGAGCCGATCAGGGTGCAAATGACCGCAACGCTACGCCCGCCCGCATCGGAGCCCAGATGCAAGAAGTTCTTGCGTCCGATCGCGACGCCTCTCAACGCACGCTCCGCCGCGTTGTTGTGCGCCTCGATGCGGCCGTCGTCAACGAAGCGCGTGAGCGCGGTCCAATTGCTCAGCGCGTAGCCGATCGCCAACGCCATGGGCGACTTCGCCGAGACATGTGCGAGCGTCGCGCTCAACCAAGCCTTGAGCTCTTGAAGGACCGGTTGCGTGCGTTCCTGGCGAGCCCGCCATCGCTCCGGTGCCGTCTTGCCCCGGATCTGCGCCGCGCTCAGGCTAATCACCCCTGACTGCGCCTGTGGCCAGATGAAGCGGGAGGACTTGGCGGTTAGTCAGCGCCTGCATCATGTCTCTGAGTAATTCAGGGGCCACAGGCTTGGTCAAGTGCAGGTCAAACCCGGCCTCGTAGGCGCGGCGCTGGTCTTCAGGCTGTCCATAGCCACTGACCGCAATGAGCTTGGGCTGATTCGGAAGTGGAAGCGCGCGGATGGCTCGCGCAACTTCATAGCCGTCGATGTCTGGTAGGCCAATGTCTATTAGAGCGACATCCGGTTGCCACTCGCGCCCGGCCTCGACCGCCTGCCGGCCCTGCGAAACTGCCATCACCGAGTGGCCTTCTAACGCAAGCATGGCTTCCATCACGAGTCGACCATCCTCGTCGTCCTCGACGAGCAAGACGCGCCGTCCCATGCTTGCGCCACTCACGGGCTCTGTCGGCGGCGCCGACGGAGGCTCACTCATGAGCAGCCGCACGGTGACCCGGGTGCCCTGTCCCAGTCCGGGACTATGGATGCTGACCTTGCCGTGCTGCAATTCGATCAAGCGCCGCACGAGCGTGAGCCCAAGACCAATCCCTCCCTGCGGCCGGTGAAAACTTTGCTGACCCTGCATGAACAGATCAAACACGCGCGGAAGATCTTCTGCAGCAATACCCTGACCCTCGTCGCGAACCTCCAGCACGGCTTCACCGGTCGCGGGGTCCGTGTCTAGGACAACATGAATAGGGGTCCCTGCGGGCGAAAATTTCTGCGCGTTGTCCAGCAAGTTCGTGAGGACCTGCTCCAACCTGGCGCGGTCGCCCCGAACCCACACGGGCCGCTGCACCAAAAGCACGACGCCGGTCCTGCTGCTGCTTGCGTCCTGCCACGTCTGCACTACCGTTTCGCTCAGCAAACCGAGGTCCAGTGCCTCTGATTGCAGAATGACTTTGCCCATGGCCAGCCGACTGACATCCATGAGATCCTCAAGCAGCCGACTCATCTGCCGTGCCTGTCTCTCGATGACCCCGTGCACTTTAAGCGTCGCAGTATCCGGCCGGCTCAGGCGGAGTACATGGGCAGAAGCCGTGATCGCGCTAAGCGGGTTGCGCAGTTCGTGGCCCAGCATCGCCAAGAATTCGTCTTTTGCCTTGTCCGCGGCACGAAGCGCATTCGCTTCGCGTTCTCGCAACGCCTCACGTTCGGCCAAAGCCGCCTGCGCCTCGCAAAGGGCTGCGGCCAACGCTTGCACTTCACTCACGCCAGCGCTCGCTTGGACCGCCTTGAGGTCGTCAGCCACCTCCCGCTTGCCAAGCTGGCGCGCAGCGTCCGCCAGGCGGGTGACGGGGGCGGTGATTCGCCGCCCCAGCCATGTGGCAACCGCGAGTGCTGACAGTAGCGACGCTAGGGCGCCCGCAGCCATCCACCCTGCAGTGCGCCACGCCACGCCCTCCACTTCCTTGGCCGGCACGGCGACGCCAATCGTCCAGCCGGTTAACTCTGAGGTCAGGAAAGCCTGGTAAGTGCGAATTCCTTCGACGGTCGCACCACGAAACCACCCTTCGCGAGCGGTTTCCATGGCCTTCGCAAAGGCCGGCGCGACAGGCCGTCCGGCTGGGGCATGAGGTACGCGGGCGATGAATCGGCGGTTGGCATCAGCGAGAGCGAGCACCCATCCCACTGGGTGTTGCTGCGCATGTATGAACGGAGCGAACGACTCCGGCCGCAGTATGAACTGCAGCACCATAGGCTGCTGGCTCGCTGGCCACACCCGCATGCGCACCGCGATGCCCAGTTCTCCAGACGCCGGTCCGGTGGACACATTCCCCACGACGGGCCTGTCGGATGCCAGGGCGCGTTGTATGAGGGGAGCTTCGCCGGGAGACGCCTGAATCGTGACTTGCCCGTACGGGACGCGCATGTTGACCACCTGACGACCGTCTGCGCCGATCAACATAATGTTGCGCCATGCCGGCTGGATGTGCAGGACCCGCCGGGCTTCGGCGTCAAATGCCTGCAAGTCACCGCGTTCGAGTGCGGCGGAGGCGGCCAACGTCCGAAGCGCGGAAAGATGCCCCTCCATTTGCGCCTCCAGAGCAGAAACCAAAGTACGGTTGCGGGCCTGAGCAGCCGCTTGGTAGTTGTCCCGCTCGCGGTCAAACGCCGCGAAACTGAGGACTGCAACCAGCAACAAGACAGGCAGCAAGCTCAACGATGCCAGTAGAAGCAGCTTTGACCGGAGTCCTGGAAGTGATGGCACGGGAAGTTTCATTGGTTAGGACTGGCGAGCCGCTATTTGGCTGCCGACGTCGCTGCGAAGGAAGCCAACGCGGCGCCCACCGCTCCAAGGAGAGCTGCAGCTGGGGTGGGCTTGGCGAGAACAGGCACGCCGAGGGTTTGAGCTTGCGCGAGCTCGTCGCTATAGCCTGTCATCAGAACGACGGGCAGCGCGGGGCGGTTTTGCTTCACCCAGCGCGCCAGCGCCACCCCGTTGTGGGTTCCAGGCATACGGATGTCGCTCAGCACCGCGTCGAAATCGCATTCGGCGAGCATCTCGATTGCTTCATCCCCTGAGCTCGCCAGCGTCACCTTGTAGCCGGCGCTGTGCAACAGCTCGGCGGTGGGACGTGCGAGTCCCTCGTTGTCCTCGACCAGCAACACACGCGCGCCTCGCGCGGGCAAGCTGGCGGAAGCGGCCTCCGGGCTCTCGCCGGGCGCGTCGAGGAACCGGGCTTCCGCTTCGGGCACCAGGATGCGCACTGCCGTGCCTTTCCCCACCGCCGTCTGGACGGAAGCCTCACCGCCGGCCTGCTGCGCGAAGCCGTACACTTGGCTCAGGCCGAGGCCGGTGCCACGTCCGACCTCCTTGGTGGTGAAGAATGGCTCGAACACGCGGGCTGCAACTTCCGGCGCCATGCCGCTGCCGGTGTCGACAACCTCGATCAAGGCCGCGGGCTTCCCACGCAACGTTGCCTTCGTGGCCCAGAGCTTCAGCTGGCCGCCCGACGGCATCGCGTCGCGGCTGTTCACCGCGAGGTTGATGATGGCCAGCTCGAATTCGGCCAGGTCCGCGTAGATCTGCGGGACATCGTCCGCCACCGAGCAATCCACCTGAATGCTTCCACCGACACTCGCCTTGACCAGGCCCGCCAGTTCCGGCAGCCGCTCGGCGACGTTCACCACTTGCGGGAGCAGGGGCTGCCGGCGCGCAAAGGCCAGAAGCTGCCGAGTGAGGCGGGAGCCAGTGGACACCGCACGCTCGATTCCCAGCACGTGGGGGTGGTCGGCGATGGCCGGCACCGTCCTGCGCAGCAGGTGCGCGTAGTTGCCCACGACCATCAGCAAATTGTTGAAATCGTGCGCGACGCCGCCGGTGAGCTGCCCAAGGGCCTCGAGTCGCTGGTTCTGCACCACGGCGCGCTGCGCGCTGTCGGCTTCTGCGAGCGCCTCTTTGACGCGTGCTTCCATCGCCACCTTGGCTTGGTCAAGTTTATCGCTGGCTTCTGCCAGCTCCTCTGAGATTGCGTCCAGCTCGGCCACGCCGCTGCGCGGCGGCCTCACAGTCTCGCCACGCCCCAAGGCGCGAGCTGCGTCAGAGAGCTCAGCCACTGGCGCGACCAGCTTGCGGCCCAGCCACAGAGCGCCCAGCAGCGCTGCACCTAAGGCGACAAGCGCGAAGAGACTGAACGCGAGCGCTGCGTTTTTCGCTGCCGCGAAATCAGTCAACGGGACGCCGAGCAACACGGTCCATCCGTAGACCGAGTCCCGATTGAACGACGCCAGCACCTGACGGCCGTCCACTGACGGGGCTTCGAATACGCCATCTTCCGAGGCGGCCAGCCGGGTCCGTGTGCGCTCCGTCAACGGCTTGCCGACAAACTTGTTTCCGTCCACGTTCCGCGCGGCGATGACCCCCGTGCGGTCGACAATGGACGCGACCCAGCCGCGAGGCAAGGGCTGCTTCTCGAAGAGCGATTGGAGGAGCGAGGCGTAGCTCGCATACGAAAGGTAGTAGATGGTCTGGCCGGCTCGCTTCACAGGAACCTGCACGGCGAAGCTGAAGTTCTTGCCGATGGGCGCGAAGTAAATGTCGGTGGCGACGGCGGCGTCTGGATCGCCGGTGGTCGCCCGATGCACCTCGCTCACCGGGAGCGCCGCGCCAAAGGGTCGCCTGGTGTTGACCACCTGCTGCCCGCTCGGACTCAGCAGGACGATCACACGGTCCGGGGTCGAGGCGACCTGCGAGGCGTATTGGTGAAACGCGGCCAAATCGCCGTTCGTGAGTGCCGGAGATTCCGAAAGCGTCCTGGCGATGGTCTCGCGCCGCGATAGCTCCTGCTCCACCACCTGGGACAGGGCGCGCGTGGTCTCGCGCAGCCCCAGCTCGAACTGATGCTGCTTTTGCTCGCCGATGTAGTAGATGGCCCCCACCGCCGCGACAAGTGTGGGGAGCATGAACGCCAACATCAGCAGCAGAAGTCGCTTTTGTAGGCTTCTACCGCTTTTTGATTTCATCGCGACATTGTCACTGCCGGTGAAGCTCATCCATGGCGGAGAGGATCCAAGTCCCATACACCCGACACCCCTCGCGGGGGAACACCGGTAGAACGGCGAACCGCCGTGCGCCGTCTGCGAGCCTTTTGATGAGCGACAGGATCGTCAACTGATGCCCGCGCCTGAGCGGAGTGCGTACAGGTCCGCAAGTGGACGTTGGCTGCCTGTGCCTTGGTCAGTACGCCAGCGCGAATGGCGTGACGTTGAGCTTCGTGACCGCAGATTTGCATCGCATCAGCCGAACTGACACAAGCGTCATGCTGGGTATTACTCCGCTCAAGGCAGGATTCTTGCATCCTGTGGTGCGGCCACGGCTCGTGGAATCCGCACAGTAAAGGTTGTTCCTTCGGCAGTCGGCCTCACGTCACCACCGTGCGCAAGAGCAGTTTCGCGAGCGATACACAGCCCAAGCCCGAGGCCTGTCCGTGGGCGACCTGCCTGCTCGCCATCGACAGGGAGCTGCACCATCGCGCTAAAGATGTTCTTCAACGAATCTGCCGGAATTGCTGGGCCGGAATTGGTAACTGAGATGACGACTTCCGCCTGCTCGCCCTTCAGATCCAGTACGACGCTCGTTCCTCTCGGCCGATACTGAGCAGCATTTGCGCTACGTCGCGCAGTGCAAGGCGCACTACTGGGGCCACTCCCAGGACACGCCGTTGCTGCACTGGTTGCTCGATCAGGAGGTGGCGCGCTGCCTGGCCGCCTGACGGGGCCACGCCCGGGCGGTGTGCGCCCGGCATGGCCCCATGGGCGTCAGGCGCCGCCGACGGCGCGCACGGTCGACGGTGCGGTCGCCGTGTCGCCGGTAGCGGCGCTGGCTGGCACAGCAGAAGCCGGCTACGCCGCGTAGGCTGCGCGGGCGGCGCGCTGGGCTGGATCGGCTGCCAGCCGCCGGACCTTGGCCTTGGCAGGCTCTGGCGCCGCGACCGGCAGGCTGGCGAGCGCGATGTCGCTCGTTCGACCAAGCAGCCGGCGCAACGCGCCCAGTCCCCGGACCGCGGTGGCGTTTCCCAGCCAGCGCAGGCAGGCCACCAGGCGCGCGCCGCGTGCGGTACGTTCCTCGTGCAGACGCAAGGAATCGCGGCAGCACAGGTACAGCGCCAGGTGTGCGCGCTTCATCTCCGGGTCCAGATCGAGCGGGGCCAATACCTCCGCCGCGACCGCCGGTTGGTGGCTGGCGCGCCGGCAAAACGAGACCCAGGCCTGCTCCTCCTCCGAGTGCACGGTGGGGCGCCGGGGCAGGGTGCGCAAGGTCGCGAGGCTCATCTTGGTTCTCCTGGGATCCGGCGGATTTCTGGCGCATCGGACCGGTGTGCGAGACGCAGGCCGTACCCCGGGACGAGGGGGGATGTCGGCGCGACGCCGGGCAATGACCGACACAGGATCGGCACGCTCGGGTGGCGCGAGGCGAGGGGCCGAACACGGCCGCTGCTGCCGAGCAGGATCGGCACGCGACGGATCGCCTGACACATGGGACGGTGGACATGGGGTTCTTCTTCACAGTGTGAAAGGGAACGCCCATCCCCCGCGGGACACGGGTCCCCGGTTGGGAAAGCTCCAGGCGGGCTGGAGCGCGGTCGGCTGGCGCCATGACGGCCAGCGTAGAAGAAGGCTTGCATCCTGAGACGCAAGCCTTCGCTCGATGCCTAACGCGCGGGCTGCGGGCATGGGGTCGGCATCGGCAGGGCGCCGATGACATGACCAGACCATCCGGGGATGGCCGACCGGCGCGGGGCCGGGTACACCAAGGCCGGTGACGACTGCGACGCCAACGAACTGGACTTCAGGGCCGTTGGAACGGCCGATGAAGGCTTGGCGGACGCGATGTCCACGGGAGCGCATCGAGTATGGAGCGCTGGTGTAGCGCATGGGAGCCGCCGCGTGCCCTTCGCCACGCAGCAACTTCCAAATTTGCTGGCGTTGTCGACGGGATTCTCCGCACGGGCTGCGCGTCGTTGCGGATCGGAACGCGGGGAGGCTGCGCCAGGCGCTCACGCCAATCGATGCATTGACGCCACCATCGCTCTCGGCAAGGCGTCGACACGCCACCAGGGTTCGTGCTTCGGTGCCGCGAGATGACACACGAAAGCTCGCATGTTTGAGGACCTGCAACGAAGGGCTTGGACCGGGATCTACGCGCCGCCTGCGAGTCGGGCTGGGACTTCAGCACCCGCTGGCTGCGCGAAGCCCCACACCGTGGCGCGCCCTCGCATGGCCATGAGCGAGCCGCTACCGCCGCCTCGCTGTCGAGCATCTGCACGACCGATATCGTGCCGGTGGACCTCAACGCGTTCCTCTACAAGCTTGAAATCACGATCGCCGAACTCTCGGGGGCCGCAGGCGATCAGACGACACAAGACACGTTCGCCGAACGTGCACAGAAGCGCAAAATCGCTCTGGTCGAGTTCTGCTGGGATGAAGCACGGGGCGGCTTCTTCGACTACGACTGGCGTCTCGCAACGCGCCGAAGCTGCCTCACGGCTGCCTGCGTCACGCCGCTTTTCGTTGGCCTTGCCGAGCAGGCACATGCCCAAGCGATGGCCGGCACCGTGTCGGCACGGCTGATGGCACCGGGCGGAATGTCCACCACTGAATGCCATAGCGATCAGCAATGGGATCGGCCCAACGGGTGGGCGCCGCTGCAGTGGATGGGAATCCAGGTCTTCGCAAGCTATGGCTTCTACGCGCTTTCGGACACGATAGCGAGCCGTTGGCTTGCCACCGTGGCCGCGCTTTACGAGCGCGAGGGCAAGCTGGTCGAGAAGTACGCCCTGCGTCACGTCGAGAAAGAACGCACAACCGGTGGTGGCGGCGGCGAGTATCCGCTGCAGGACGGATTCGGGTGGACCAATGGCGTCATTTGCGCCTTGCTGGCACAACAGCCACAGAACAGTGTCAAAGCCTGCATCGCACACGACCCTGTGCATCACTACGACTGAGGAGCAGCCTACTTATGCACCGGGTGGCGTGCGGAGGGTGTGCCCCTGTGCGAGGACGGATAACTTGCCGATTCGTGCGCGACCCGCCGCTCGTCGCTGGCAGCCACGGTCGATGGCCGCGTCCAACATCGTGTTGATGAGCTCGGCGCCCGGGCGCGTTCCGATCGTCCACCTGACGACCATGCGATCGGAGCAGTGGGTTTTAGGCGACAGGTCACCTCGCCAGGAGGGCTCTGGAACGCCGTGATGTCGGTGAGCCACCTCTCGTTCGGCGCACGCGCTCGCGGCGATGAAGGCGGGTGGGAGACCAAGCGTGGCGCGCCGCTGCTGCTGTTTGCCCTTCCGGATGCAGAGCAGCGCAAGAACCACTACTAAATTGCCATCCCAAGGCGGCAAGCTTCATCCTCCCCCACGATCTGCGCGGCGAGAGATCAGTGGCATGACCCACTTTCCGGGTGCGCACCCGCTGCCGCGCGCGGTGTTCTTCACACTCCGCATGATGGTGGGTGTTGTCATGCTGATGCTGGCCGCAAGCTGGTGGGGCCGGGTGGCTGTACCGGCGCAAACGCTGGCAGCCGGCCCAGTTGCCACGGCCGCCGCTGTGGCTCTATGCCGGCATAAGCTTCTCGAGCCGGGTCGCCACCGTGGCCGGCTGGTACGTGACCGAGATCGTCCGCCAGCCCGTCGTCGGCTATCCCTGGTGCGCACGGTCGATGTGATGTCGCAAACGCCGCGCGCCATGGCGGGCTGACGCTGGTGATGTAGGCGCCGCTGTATCTCTCGCTGATCGTCGCCAAGGTGGCGGTGCTGAAGTACATAGCCTAGAAGCCCGAGGAGGGGCTGGTAACCGTAGCGCAGGAGCGCGGCGGCGCGCCGCCGGGCGCCACCACCCCGTCCATCGCGGAAGGGGGACGAGATCGCTTCCGCCTCGCGAAACAGGCCGCAAGCCGAAGTGTGCACCAATAGACGTCCTGACCTTTGACACCGCGCTGCCCGTGATCTTGATGGTGCCGATGGGCGGGTTTACGTGGTCTACGCCGGCGTGGCACTGCTAGCGGTGCGCAGCCTGCTCAACACCCGCATGGTGCGCGGGCCGGTGCGCCGGCCCCGTTCGGACTGCTGATCCTGGTGTCGTGCTTGGCTTTCTGGGCCTGGCCTACAGCATCTACCCCTATGTGGTGATGGCCAGCTGACGATCTGGCAGGCGGCCAGCAGCCCGGCGGCGCTGAAGGTGATCCTGGTGGGCACCTGCATTTCGGTGCCGGCCATCGTCGGCTACACGGTGTTCTCGTACCGGGTGTTCCGCGGCAAGACGGGCGGGTTGCGGTATGCATCAGCCGCCGGCAGGCTCCGCGCACAGGTCTGCACCCGGGTGCCGGGCTGCTACCAATGCGGAGGCGGCCGGCTTGTGCAATAAGCGAGCACACTTCTGGCCAGCTGAAACCGGATGCCGAGGCGCCACCCAACGCCGCGCGCGGCTGGCGCAGGCGGTTTCGCTGGCTGGCCGCTACGGCGCTGGTGGCATTGGCGGCATTCGCTACCCACCAGATCGCCACGCACGCGGCCAAGGTGCGGCTGCGCGAGGCGGCGGAGCACCGGCTCAACATGCTGGCCGGTGCGTTGGACGCCGACCTGACCCGCTTCGAGCATCTGCCGGCGCTGCTGGAGATGACACCGCTGGTGCTGACGCTGCTCGATGCGCCGGGCGACACGCAGCTGCGCGGTGCGGTCAACCGCTATCTTGGCGGCGTGAACGCCACGGCAGGCGCGGAGATGCTCTACGTGCTGGATGCCGGCGGCGTTTCGCTGGCCGCGTCGGACTTCGACAAGCCCGGCACCACGGTCGGCCAGGACCTGTCGTTCCGACCCTACGTGGCCGATGCGTTGCAGCGCGGCCATGGTCGCTTCTACGGTCTGGGCATCACCAGCGGGCGGCCTGGCTACTACCTGTCCTACGCCCTGCGCGGCGGGCTGCCGGCGCGCGGGGTGGTGGCGGTCAAGGTCAACCTGGCGGCAGCCGAGCGCAGCTGGCGCAGCCTGCCCGGCGATGTCCTGCTGATCGACGAGCGGGGCGTGGTCATTCTGTCCACGCGGGAGGCGCTCCGGTTTCGGCCGATGCAGGCGCTCGACGGGCTGCAGCTGGCCGAGGTGCAACGCACCCGCGCCTATGGCGACGCCAGTCTGCAGGCGCTGCAGTGGACGGCGAAAGAGCGGCTGGGGCGCGACGCCTCCGTGATCGCACTGGATGGCCGCGACCAGTTGGCCTCGTCGCGGCAGCTGCGCAGCGCCCCTTGGCAGCTGAAGACGCTGGACGATCTGGCCAGCGTGCGGCAGTCGGCGCGCAACGCCTCCGTCACCGCTGCGCTGGCCATGGCGGTGCTGCTGCTGATGGCCGTGACGCTGTGGCAGCGCCAGCGCGCGGTGCGCCACAAGTTGGCCAACCAGGCAGCGCTGCAGGTGGCGCACGACACGTTGGAATCCACCGTGGTGGCGCGCACCGCCCAGCTGCGCGCGGCGCAGAACGAGCTGGTGCACGCCGGCAAAATGGCGGCCCTGGGGCAGATGTCGGCCGGCCTGGTGCATGAGTTGAACCAACCGCTGACTGCGATGCGCACACTGGCCGAGAGCGCTGCCGTCCTGCTGGAGCAGGAACGAACGCAGGATGTACAGGGCAATCTGCTCCGCATCACGCGCATGGTGGACCGGCTTGCGCGCTTGACCGCGCAGCTCAAGACGTTCGCCCACAAGGCCGAGAGGCCGGGCGCGCCGGTGCCGCTGGCGCATTGCCTAGCCGATGCGCAAGCCAGCGTGGCCGAGGCCGCCCGGCTGGCCGAGGTCGCCATCGTGTTGGACGTGCAACCTGCCAACCTGCAGGTGGTGGCGGACGAAGCGGCGTTGAGCAGCGTGCTGGTGAACCTCATGCGCAATGCCATCGAAGCCATGCAGGCCACGCCCGAACGCACGCTGCGCATCGCCGCGCGCATGCGCGGCACGCGCGCCGTGGTCAAGGTGCGCGACACCGGCCATGGCATCGCCGCCGACATCCTGCCCCGCCTGTTCGAACCCTTCGTCACCAGCAAACCGGCCGGCGCCGGCCTCGGGCTCGGGCTGGTGATCTCGGCGCAGTTGCTGCGCGTGCTGAACGGCAGCCTCTCCGCCCACAACGAGGCCGGTGGCGGCGCCTGCTTCGTGGTCGAACTCGACGCCGTACCCCCCACTTCAGGATGAAACAGACAATGAACACCACGGCCACGGTCCGGGTTGATCACTGCACGCTCACGGTGGCCGATCCACCAACACCGATACCTTGACCCGACCGCCCGGCCATTTCGTCCCGCACGACGCGCCGACCTTCGCGCTCGAACCCGGTCTCGCCGGTCGAAGCTGACCGCGTTGGGCCGGGCGCTGCCCCGTCCGCGTGCTGTGCTGGGGGTGTCGCCGAACTGGAGGATCCCAGTTTGCGAGTCCGCCTGGCGGGCGGCCAGCAGTCGATCTACGACTTCAGCTGTTTCGATCCGCAGCGGTACGAGTCCACCGTTCCGGGCGATAGCCACCCGGCGCTTGCGCTGTGGTTGATGTCGGGCATACCGGCACCGCGCGCCATGGCCCCCACGCTGCGGCCTTGCTGTTGCATGCTCGCGATCGACATGCGGCCTTCGGGTTGGAATTGTTCGTATCGGGTGGCGGAGAGCATGTGAACACCTTACGTCAAAGGGTGTTGCACTTCAGATTTGAGGCCGCTGTTCGTTTGCTCGCGGTGTGTTGGCATTGCGGTCAGGCGTCGGACTACGGCTCGATGCCCAGCTGCCGGACGCGCGATTTCGTTGCCGGCATTGCCGGCGTTACTGCACCTTAAGTTCGGCGGCGCCGCCGCTGCCGTGCACGGCCTTGACGCGCGAGCGGCGGATCGCGGTGACGCGCGCGGCCGTAGGGTAGGTGAGGCTGCTTGATGCACCGGGCACGAAAGAATTGGCGGTGACAGATTTGCCTCGCAAGCGCGGCGTCGCACGCCGAGTGACACATTTGCTTCGCAAACGGCACGAACCCAGGCTGGATGCGCCTTGGCCCGATCCGGTCTTGCCGCAAAGGTCGAGTGACACATTTGCCTGCGCAAAAGTGACAGACTTGCTTTGTGCAAAGGGTAAGCGTGATTTTTCTCGCATTTACACGCAACAGCGAGGTGAACATTGAGGCTGATCGGCATAGCATGCACATTCACTTAGAAGAGAAAAAATGGAAATTTTTTCTTGATGCAGCTTCTTGGTCCTACACAGCCATTCGCCCAGAAAGTCGGGTGGAAGACGTCACTCCGGTAACTCGCAATGGTCCAACGGGCCATTTAGCGGAATTTCGTTCACACAAATGGGCCCATCCACGTACGGTTCGAACGGCAGCAGCGCCTATCAATCAGGCAACACGACTATTGCAGCGACTGCACCATGGAAGAAAACGAGCAATCAGAGATTTATAGAAAAAGAATAGAGGCGGCGCGCCAGATGGACCTCAGCCGGAGCGCGTTTAATGAGTTGATGGGACGCTTGTCACTTACCCCGGGCCGGATGGCATCGAAAGGAGCAGGGTAGACGTCACCGCCACGGAAAGGCAGCTGCTGCGTGGGCGGAATGGCCAATCGAACAAAAGGGTATTGGCCACGACGGCAACTGGAGCGAAGGCGATCAGCGCCAAGCGCCAAGCGCCAAGCGCCCACAGCGTATGCATCGCGCCCACCGCCGAGAAAACCACCGGGCACGACCAACGATATTGACTACGACATTCCGTTCTAGTCGAGATACACCAGGAGCAGGAAATGACAAGGGATGAGTTCATCGAGGGGCGCAATGCGAAAGGCTTGCGTCGCATTTATACCGTATCAGCCAAACGGCAGGCGGCATGGGTTTTCACGAGGGACGCGAAAACGGGCGTGATGCGAATCCGCACAGGGGGAGTCGATCTTCGCCTTACTGGCCTTCCGATCGGAGAGATGGCCAATGCGCAGGGCTTACTGAGCTCGGGCTTTGCGCTCCGAATTTCTGTGGAGTTCGCGCGAGACCTGGTCTCCTGCTTACACACGTACACCGGCGCCGGTATAGCGTATTCTCAAAACACTCCTCAGTTCCTGAGTTGAAGCCGTGAACGCCACCAACTCTGCGGCTGACATCGCCGCACCCCAGGGCGAGGGGCCGTCCCTGCCCACGCCCATTAACTTGCGCAGTGTCTTGATGGCGGTACTGGCACTGCTGGCCTGCGTCTATACCCTGCACTGGGCCAGTGCGGTGTTCATCCCGCTGCTGCTGGGCGTGATGTTGAGCTATGCCCTGTGGCCAGTGGTGGACAGGCTTCATCGTTGGCGCCTGCCGCGTGTGCTGGGCGCAGCAGGGGTGTTGATCGCGGTGGTTGGCGGCTTTGGATCGATGGTCTACACGCTCAGCGACGATGCCGCGGCACTGGCCGAGTCGTTGCCCGAGGCTGCGCAGAAACTGGGCCAGGCGCTGCGCCCATCGCGCGGCGCGCCAATCAGCACCCTCGACAAGGTGCAGCAGGCTGCCACCAGCCTGGAACAGGCAGCGCAAACCAGCGCCGCCTTCGCGCCACCGGCCAGGGGCGTCACCCGCGTGCAGATCGAGCAGCCGCGACTGAACGTTAAGGAGTATCTCTGGAGCGGCACGATCGGTCTGGCCTACCTGATCGGCCAGGCGGCGGTGGTGTTCTTCATCGCCTTCTTCCTGTTGACCACGGGGGACCGTTTCAGGCGAAAGCTGGTCAGGTTCACCGGGCCGACTTTTGCAAACCAGCGCGTCACCGTGCAGGTGATGGACGAGATCAGCGCGCAGATCCAACGCTACCTGGTCATCCAAGTGTCGACAAGCGCGCTGGTGGGGCTGGCGACCTGGGGCGTTATGGCGTGGCTCGGGCTGGAGCGTGCGGCCGTGTGGGGGCTGGTGGCAGCGGTGCTCAACTTGGTGCCGTATCTGGGCGCCATCGTGACGGCCAGTGGCCTGGCCCTGGTGGCCTTCCTGCAGTTCGGTACCTTCGGCATGGCCGCGCTGGTCGGCGGTCTATCGATGTTCATCAACACGCTCGAGGGCAATCTGCTGACGCCCTGGTTGGCCGGGCGCGCCAGCAGCATGAACCCACTGATCATTTTCGTCGGCGTACTCGCTTTTGGCTGGCTGTGGGGCATTTGGGGGCTGCTGCTGGGCACACCAATGATCATGGCGCTCAAGTCGATCTGCGACCACGTCGACGATCTGAAACCCGTCGGCGAGTTGCTAGGCCAATAGCACCCGCAGGGGCGCGCGATCTGCGAGGCTTGGCAAACCTCGCAACGGGTGTTCCAGATCACCGTTTGGACGACTTTGCAAAGGTTATGCCGCCGCATGGAACCAGATCCACAACGGAACGCGCGTCTTCACACCCGCCGCCGCGAACGCCTACACGGGTCAACAATTGAGTAGGAATAATTTAAGGTCGTGCCAGGCCGTTTCATGCGGTCTCGGTACGTCCTGAAAATCACGCGCTGACAAGTAGTTGGCGTTTCATCAGGTCTCGATTTGCCTCACGAGATCGCCACCGTTTTTGGCGGCAGTCTCGGCAGTATCGGAGTGCCGTCCTTGAATGCGTTGTTCCCGTACCGTCCAATGCGTTGACGGTAGCGGCGAACGGCGTGATGGAGGATCGGATGCTCACAGATTTTGGGTTGCGGGCCCTCAAGCCTCCGGCGAAGCTCTACAAGGTCGCCGATCAACTCCGGTCTCTACGCCGCGGTAACGCCCACTGGAATGATCAGCTTTCGAGCACGCCGATCAGTGGAATGCGGCGAGAGTCCTTCACGTGCCAAAGTGGACAAGAGGGCGGAAGCAGCGGACGCGTTGACGTTCGGCAAATGGGCCGACAAGTACTTCGCCGATGTGGCGCTCGCTGAATTGACACGCGCAATGCGCAAGTCGGTCTACAACCGGCATCTCGCAGCCGAATTCGGACAGTTGAACCTCCAGGAGATCACTCCTTTGCGACTGATGGCACGCTGCGAGCGAATCAAAGAGGGTGGAGCGGCAGCGCCCGCCGTCCATGCCAGAGAGATCGTGCTCCAGGTTTTCCGTTTTACCCAGGCCCGGGGTATGTCGATCCAGAATCCTGCAGAGGCGATCAGGCCCAGTGCCATTGCGACCTTCGAACCCAGGGACCGCGTTCTGTCACCAGCCGAGATCCGCTTGTTCTTCGCTGCTCTAGAGCGGACCAAGACCATGTCGAACGCTTCAAGCCCGCGTTGCCCCACGGTGCTGGGGGCCGTGCTCAACGTGCCGATGGAAGGGCACGACGTCTCCAGTATCCACACCGCCACGGGCGGCGGCTCGGCCATCCCGGTGCCAATCGCCGACGCCTCCCGCAACCGCTTCGGCATCCCGATCCTGGAGACCTACGGCATGACCGAGGCGTCGAGCTGCCACACCATCTCGTATTCCGACCGGACGGTGTACCTGGGCTCGGTGGGCCACCCCCTGCCCTACAGCCGCGTGCGCGTGGTCGAGGTGGACGACAAGGGCAAGTGCCTGCGCGACTGCCCGCCCGGCAAGATCGGCGTGGTGACGATGTGGGGGCCGGGCGTGTTCTCGGGCTACGTGACGGGCGCGCCCGATGCGCCCTTCGTCGCACCGGACTGGGTCAACAGCGGCGACCTGGGCCGCGTCGACGCCAACGGCTATTTGTGGATCACCGGCCGCGCCAAGGATCTGGTGATCCGCGGCGGCCACAACATCGACCCCACCGGCATCGAGGAGGTGCTCTACCAGCACCCGGCCGTGGCCGCCGTGGTGGGCGAGCCCGACGCGAAGTGGAGGAGCCGGGCAGCCAGCAGCCACCTGTGTCGCTCAATGCTTCTTGACCAGCAAGCTTCGATCCATACAATGTATGTATGAGATTCGAATGGGATGCTTCCAAGGCCACCGCCAACTTCAAGAAGCATCAGATCTCCTTCGAAGAGGCCAGGACGGTGTTCTTCGATGACTTCGCTGTGCAGTTCTTCGACGAGGAACACTCCGATCACGAGGAGCGCTTCATCATGCTGGGCATGAGTTCGAGTGCGAAGCTGCTGGTGGTCTGTCACTGTGAGCGTGCAGAGGGCGAGGTGGTCCGCATCATCTCGGCGCGCAAGGCAACACGCGGCGAAGCCGTGTTCTATCGAGGTGGCTGAGATGAAAGCTGAGTACGACTTCTCCAAGATGAAGTCTCGCAAGAACCCCTACGCGTCCAAGCTCAAGAAGCCTGTCACCATGCGTCTGTCGGAAGACGTAGTCGAGTACTTCAAGGGCATGGCGGACGAGGCGGGTGTGCCGTACCAGAGCCTGATCAACCTGTACCTGCGCGATTGCCTGGCGCAGAACCGGCGGGTGCAGATCAAGTGGCCCAGCGCGGCGTGAATTGACGGTCTCAGGCTCGTTATGACGTTTTGAGCGTCGGCGCCTGCCGATGCTCTTACTTCGACCGCGCCCCCAACCACTCCACGATGTGAGGCCACGTCCGCGTCGCCGCCCCCGCCCCGGTCACCAGGCTCACATGCCCTTGATGACCATCTCTTCCTTGTCCCGGCTTCCTGCCAGCCGCACCAGATCGGCTGACGCTGCAGCCGGCGCCACGTGGTCGTGCTGCGCCACCACGTGCGGCAGCGGCACGCGGATGCGGGCCAGGTCGCACACAGTGCCGCGCACCTCCAGCGTGCGCTGCACGATCTTGTTCTCCAACACTAAATCGCGCGCGAGCTGGCGAAACGCTTCGCCGGGGAAGGGCAGCGCATCGGCACCCTAGTGCACGATGCGCAGTTGCGCCTTGACGTAGTCCGGGTCGTCCAGGTGGTTCAGCAGCGTGGCCCGGCCACTCGCCTTCTGCAGCGGGCGCAGCATCTGGAACGCGCTCTCCACCATGCTCGAAGGAAAGTTGCCCAGCGTGTCGACCAGCGCATCCACATCCAGGCCCTGGGCCGTCAGCAACCTGCGCTGCATCGCCATGCCTTCGCCGTTGATGGGTGTGGCCAGCAGCAGCAGGTTCTTCAGCGGCCCGCAGTTCTCGCGTGCGGCGTACAGCGTGGTGAAGATGCCGCCCAAGCAGTAGCCAACCAGGCTGACCTGGTCTTCGCCCGCGTGCGTGCAGACCTGATCGATGCAGTCGGGCAGCAGGTCGGCCACGTAGTCGTCCAGGCCCAGCGTGTGGTGTTCCGCGCGCGGTGTGCCCCAGTCGATCATGTACACGTCGAAGCCAGATTGCACCAGGTGCTCGATGAAGCTCTGGCCGGGCGTCAGGTCGAAGATCGTCGGCTTGCTGACCAGCGACATCACGATCAACAGCGGCACGCGGTAGACATCGTCCGTCTGCGGCAGGTAGTGGTAGAGCCGCAGCGTGCCGCGTGCGTAAACCAGCTCGCGCGGCGTGACGGCGGTCTCGCGCGCCATCTCTGCCTCCAGCGCGGCCAGTGCGGCGCGCTGCTGGTCCAGCAGCGGGGTGGGCATCTTCATCGCGCGGCCTTGCGGGCTGCGGGCGCCGGCGCCTCACGGGTGCGGGCCGGGCGCGTGGTGGGGGGTTGAGCCGCAGTGGCCAATGAGGCTGGCGGGGCCGGCGCGGCCATGCGGGTCAAGCCGGCTTCGACACGCGCCACCGCGTCCTCGAGCCGGCCGATGCGCTCGGCCAGCGCCAGCACGATCGATCAGCTCCAACATCTTCCATGCAGGCGGAGTGGGTGCAGGGCAGGTCATGAAATTGGTCAACAACCATCTTTCGGGCGCACAGCGCCTGCTGTCGATGGAAGCCGTGACATTGGCCGGCAGAAGTCCTGGTTGAAGGTTACTGGATCTCGTTGTTTGCTGGTGTTAGCTGTTGAGCAGCATCGCCGGCATGCCGGCGATGCTGCTCGGCGAACCGGGCTGGCGGCATGCGCCCGATGCTCCCGTGGGGCCGCACCTCGTTGTAATCGAGCCGCCATGCCGCGATCTCTTTGCGCGCCTGGTGCAGCGTCTGGAACCAGTGCTCGTTCAGGCACTCGTCGCGGAACCGGCCGTTGAAGCTCTCGATGTAGCCGTTCTGCATGGGTCGCCCCGGCTCGATCAGGATGTGTCGGATGCCGTGGCTTTGTGCCCAGCCGATGAAGGCCCTGCTGGTGAACTCGGGGCCGTTGTCTGTCCTGACAGCAGCCGGGTAGCCCCGGAACCGCGCGGCCTGGTCCAGCAGCCTGATCACGTACTGCCCGCTGATGCCGTAGTCCACCGCAATGTCCACAGCCATGATGGTGCCGGTCGTGGCCATGGTCACAGGGTCACTCGTGCGCCATGAGCCGTTCGGTGTGCTGGAGGCCTGCGCCATGGCGCTGTGCTGTGCGTCGCTGGGCGTCACGTTGGTGGGCGCCAAAGGTGCGGACGCGGTGCCGAGCGCGACAGACCTGCCTGGCCCGTACCTTGGGCAGGCGGGCGCACCACCGCCTGGCCCTTCCGTGAGCAGTCGCCAGTAGTTCCACATTTCGGGGGCTGAATGGCCCCGTCGATCCCAACCCCCACAACATTTCAGGAGACAAACGCATGCCCTCACAACCTGCGCGCAGCGCTCCATCCCATCTGCCCTGGAGCCGCCTCGCTTTCGCCGCCGGGTCTACGGCCGCCATCGCCGGCATGACCGCGTGCGGCGGCAGCGACTCGGCCGATGCCGCGCGCCCCGCGCAGCCACTGGCCTGCGACGCCAGCGTGCAGTCCGCGCTGCAGGCTGCGGACAACACCTCGGTGCTGCTGGTCCGTGCGTTCCGGCAGGGCGAAGCCCTCTCGCTGGCCAGCACGCCGCCCGCGAACGCGCCACGCGCAGCGGCCGATCTGTGCGTAGTCAAGCTGCTGGTGGGGCCGGGCAATCCAGGGCCAGCGGGCGCGCCGTCGACCACGGCCGGCATCGGGCTGGAGCTGTGGTTGCCGGCCACAGCTAAATGGGATGGCCGCATCCGCGCAGACGTGCCCGGCGCCTTCATGGGCAGCCCGGCCGTCACCTCCACCACCAGCCTGGCATCGACCACGCTGGCAAGCTTTGCCGCCACGCACGGCACGGTCACCGTCACCACCGATGGCGGCAACACGAACGGTGGCTTCGGCGACTTCTTGTCACTGCCCGATGGCACGCCCAACCGACTTGGCTGGCAGCAGATTTCGCACCAGGCTGTGCACGCGATGTCGGTGCGCACCAAGGCCTTCGCCCAGGCGTTCTACGCCAAGGCCCCGGACCGCACCTGCGCCTATGGCTGTTCCAGCGGCGGCCGCGCGGTCTACCAGTCGGCGCAGATGTACCCCAAGGACTTCGACGGCATCGTGGCCGAGGCGGTCTGGTACGACCAGACGCAGTACTTCCCGGCGCTGATGTGGGCGCAGCTGGTGATGCAGCGCGACCCACGGCAGACGGCACGGTGCCAGCGCCGTCGGTGGACAACGGCGTCAACACCTTCCGCACGGCGAACCAGCTGTGGTGGGGCCGCAAGCGCGGCACGGGGCTGGACCCGGTGGCCGACTCGGCCGGCAACGTGCCAACGTTGGGCATCCTTGGCCTGGTGCTCGACCAGGTCGCCTGGAACCTGCAGGACATCTCGTACACGCGCGCCAGTTACGTGAACGCCACGGCCACCGGCCAGGAGCGCTGGAAGACCATGTCGTACGGCCAGTTCGCGCAGGCCTTCCCCGCCGGCCGCAATCTGAACAGCACGGTGTTCGCCAACATCGACGCCAGCAATCCGGATCTCACAGCGTTCCGCGACGCGGGCGCCAAGATGATCAGCACCGTCGGCATCTCCGACCCGTTCGTGTCGGTGGAAGCCATGCTGAACTACTATGCGCGGTCCTCGGCCCTGGTGGGTGGCAACGCGCAGGCCGACCAGTTCCACCGCATGTTCCTGATCCCGGGGCGTGGCCACTGCGGCGGCACGGGCAGCATCGGTGCCGTGGCCAGCGCCACGGCGCAGGTGACGGTGGACGACATGTACTTCATGCTGGTCGACTGGGTCGAGAAGCAGCAGCCGCCGAGCACGTTGCCGGCCGCCTCGCCCGATGGCACCAAGACCCGCCCGGTCTGCAAGTTCCCCGCTACCGGCCGCGTCGGCAACGCAGCTGCGCTTCGAGGTGGACCGGACTGTGCTGGCGCCGGCAGGCGAGCCCAGTTCATGGTGCCGGCCGGGCCGCAGGCGCTGGCCGCGCGCTACTGGCGCGCCGGCACGCCCAGCGCGCTGCAAATCGAGCAGGCCATCGATGAAGTGGAGGTGGCCTTGATGTCCCAGCGCCTGGCGCACGGTGCGCGCGGGTGGCAGGCCAGCGCCGATCCGTGGCTGTGCGCGCTGCCGGGCTTGCAGGGCGCAGGCGCCAGCCTCACGCGCGACGCGGTGGAGGCGCTGTTCAACGCGCTCGCGGCGATGGCCGAGGCTGGCCGGTCGACGGCCGCAGGCCTGGTGACGACGGGTGAGTCGGTTGCGGCGCTGCTGATCCTGCGGGAGTGCGTGCACCACCTGGGGTTCGACGGCAACGTCTGCCGTGCGGCGGACGGCTAGTAGCCCGCCCAACGTTCTGGTCAGGCTTCACTGCTCCTGACCACGATCAGCACTTGCGTGCCGGGTTCGAGGCCGCGCAACTGGTGCGACATTTTTCCAGGGTACTGCGCGTAGTCCCCTGCGCGCAGAAGGACCGACTTGGTCTCCATTTCGAGTTCAAGCGATCCAGAGATGATATAGAGGATTTTTCCCCGGCGTGATCGGTCCCTTGCCCCACCACCACGCTATTCGTGAAGCTCACGATGAATGCGCCCGAGCCGTGATCGCCGCGCGCGCTCGGGCGAAAAAGTCGTAGCCATCTGATGGCCGACCTGGCGAGCCGGCCGGCTCGAAGCGCGCACCACGTGAAGCCAATCCTCGTGAGGCACCTCGCCGAGCAGCGCCGTGATCGACGTGTTCAGCGACTTGGCCAGCCGCTCCAGCGAAGAGACGGCAATCGGCGCGGACGCGCGAGCCGAGCAGATCGAATGCGCTGTACAACGCCGCCAGGGGGACGACATGCGGGGCAGTACCAGGCGCTCGTAGTCGGCGATTGCCCAAGTGATCGCGGGGACGTGCAACGATGCATGCCGCCCGCTTCAACGGATGGGCGCATTGCGAGGACTTGTTGGCATTGCCTGAATTCACTGCGCCTGCTTCGGCAGATTCAAACTCTGCAGCAACGGCACCCACCGATCGAACTCCGCCTTGATGAATTTCGCCAGCTCCTCCGGCGTACCACCCCTCGGCTCCATGCCGATAGCGCGGGCGCGGGTCACGAACTCGGGGTCGGCAATGATCTGGTTCACCGCGCGGTTCAGGCGGTCGATGGTCTCGCGCGGCGTGGCGGCCGGCACCGTGAGCGAATACCACAGCAGCGCCTCGATGTCGTAGCCCTGTTCCTTGAAGGTGGGCGCCTCGGGCACCTGCGGCATGCGCTTGCTGTCCATCACGCCCAGCACGCGCATCTTGCCGGCGCGCACATGCTGCAGCGGCCCGGTGATCGACGTGCCGTGGATGTCGATCTGCCCGCCCAGCAGCGCCTGCAGGCCCGGCGAATCGCCGCTGAACGGAATGTGCGTGGTGCTGATCCCAGCCATGTGCTCGAAGGCCATGGGCGCCAGATTCGTCAGGATGGACGCACCCGGCGAGCCGCGGTTGATCTTGCCCGGGTTGGCCTTGGCCCAGGCCACCATCCCCTTGATGTCCTGGTAGGGCAGATCCATGCGGCCGACCAGGATGGAGGGCTGGTAGGCGATCTGCGTGACCGGCGCGAAGTCCTTGTCCGGGTCGTACGGCAGCTTGTCGTAGATGACGGTGTTGCTGGCCAGGATGCCGAGCGAGGACATCAGGATCGTCTGCCCGTCGGGCCGCGCGCGCGCCACGTAGTCGGCCGCCACGATGCCGCTGGCGCCGGGCTTGTTCTCCACGATCACCAGCATGCCGCGCTTGGTGAGCTCGGCCGCCAGCAGGCGCACGTACTGGTCGGTGCCGCCACCGGGCGGAAACGGCACGATGATGCGGGCCGGTTGCTGGGCCTGGGCCGCGCCGACCATGCCGAGCGTGGCGACGAGGCCCAGCAGCAGGCCGGAGATGAGGGTGTGGATGCGCATGGGGTTGTCTCCTTGGGTGTTCGAACTGCAGCGTTCAGAAGCAGCGTTCGGGACGCCGCGCGGGATGGTTCAAGGGCCCGGCGGCTGCGGCACCGCAGCTGCGCCGTCCTGGACCTGCCGGAACACGTTGGCGCCCAGGGCCGTGCCGTGCACGGCGAGGTGGGCGCCGAGCTGGATGGCTTGCTGCAGCTCGGCCGCTGGCACGCCCTGCGCCAGTGCGGTGGCCACGATCTGGCGCACGGCCTGCGGGTTGAACGCGGTGAAGCAGGCATGCAGCGCCAGCTGCACGACGCTGCGCTCGGCCGGGCTCAAGCCGCCCTCGGGCCGGCCGTGCTCGATGAAGTCCAGCAGCACCTTGGCATAGCCCGGGTCGCGCCGGGCCAGGTGGGCCAGGGGCAGGGCGTGTGCGGCACCCACGCTGTCGATGCGCGCCTGCAGGCGCGCGTCGAGGTCCGGCGCGTCGGGCGATGCCGTCAGCTCGGCGAGGATGTCGCTGGCCTGGCACACGCTGGCCACGCCTTGCACGGCCACCAAGTGCAGCACGTCGAAGATGTCGGCCTGCGTGGCGCCGACCTCCAGCGCGCGCTGCAGATGGGTCTGAAGGCCGGACGCGAACAGGTGCGAGGACGAGGCGTCCAGCGCCACGTAGAGCAGCTCGACCATGCGCGGTGTCAGCGGCCCGGTGCGCGCCGGGTAGCCGGCGTAGCGCGCGTACTGCTGCAGGAAACTGGGGCTGATTTCGAGCAGTGTCTCGGTCCACGGCCGCCAGTAGCCGCGCTCGGCGATGAAGAAGGCCTTGATCTGTTCGCGCGTCGCGCCATCTGCGATGTTGGGTGTGGTCACTGGTGAACCTTTGCTTTCGGCTGCGGTGCGAGCTTGCTCGGGGCGGCCCGGTGCGTCGCTCATGCAGCCGCCTGGGATGCGTTCGCTCGGCAGACCAGCGTCTGCCCGGTCAGGTACTGCGCAGCGGCGCCGCATGCATAGCGCAGCAGCGCGTGCAGGGACTGCGGCGGGGCATGCGGATCCACCTCCAGCGCGTTGATGCGCAGCGCGCGGCTGCCCCATTCGCAGGCCAGCGTGGCGACCAGCATGCGGGCGGCGGCGGCGTCGCCTGCGTCTTGCCAGCGCAACGTTTGCGCGCGTGGCAGCAGCACCGTCAGGCTGGCTTGTTGTGTGTGCTGCGCGGCAAAGCGAGCAGCGGCTGCGTGCACGGCGTGCAGCAGGCCGGCCGGCGCGGCTTGCAGCGGCGAGAGGTCGAGGCAGGCGGCGTAGTGCGCGGCGGATGGACTGGGTGGCGCGACGGCCTGCCACGGCGTGGCGTCGCCCCCCACCACCTCCAATTGCAACGGCAGGTCCAGGGCCATAGGCGCCAACACCGCCGGCGCGAACCGCTGGCTGCCGCCGTAGATGGACGAGCCACCGTTCACGGCCAGGGTCTGCCCGCTCAAGGGCTGGGCGCCGGTGCTGGCGAGGAAGAACAGCGCCTGCGCCATCTCGGCTGGCGCGGCCATGCGGCCCAGCGGGATCTTGCCGACGGCCGCGTCGGGCTGCAGCCGGCCGGCCTGGATGAGGCCGTCCACCAGCTCGGTGCGCACGAAGCCCGGTGCCAGCACCGTCACACACCACTCGGGGTGTGCCTGTGCCAGGGCCTGCGTCTGCGCGATCAACCCGGCCTTGCTCGGGCTGTAGGCGCCGCGCCAGGGGATGGCCTGCAGGCCAGCGCCGGACGACACGTTGACCACGCGCGCGCCGGGCTTGAGCCGCGCGCTCCAGGCATCCACCACGGCGGCAGGCGCCGCCAGGTTGAGCGCCAGCAGGCGGCCCATTTGCGCCGCGCTCTGCTGGGCCAGCGGTGTGTTCGAGGCGTCGGACATGCCGGCGTTGTTGACGATGGCGTCCAGCGCAGGCGTGCCATTGGTCAGCGTGGCGATCTGCTGGGCATCCGTCAGGTCGATGGCGCGCAGCACGTGCGCGGCTCCGGCCGGCGCGGGCAGGGCCGCGCCTACCTGCTGCAAGGCGCTGGCGTTGTGGTCGACCAGCACGCATTGCCAGCCTGCGGCGGCGAACAGCCGCGCCGTGTCGCGCCCGATGCCGGACGCGGCACCGGTGATCAGAACCGTCTGCATCGGGCGGCCCGCGTCAGATATTGGTGAGCGTGATGCCGCCGTCGACCACCAGCGCCTGCGCTGTCATGAAGCTCGCGTCGTCGCTCGCCAGAAAGCAGATGCTCCGCGCGATGTCTTCCACCGTGCCCAGCCGGCCCAGCGGTGTGCGGGCGATGCGGTTGGCGTCGCGCTCGGCATTGCGGTTGCGCTGCGTGCCCTCGGTCGGCACGGCGGACGGGCACACTGCATTGACGCGGATGTTGCGCGGCCCCAGCTCGGCGGCAGCAGCACGCGTGATGCCCAGGATGCCGGCCTTGATGCCCGAATACACCACCGAGTTGGCCGCCGAGCGCAGCGCCGCGACCGAGGCCACGTTGACGATGGCGCCGCCGCGCTGTGGATCCATCACGGCCACCGCTTCCTGCAGGCTCCAGATGACGGACTTGAAGCCCACGTCGAGCATGCGATCGATGGTCTCCGGCATGATTTCCGGGATGGCCTGGTAGCGCACCCAGGCCGCGTTGTTGACCAGGATGTCCAGCCGCTGCGCATGCGCGAACGCGCGCTGGATCGCCTCGCGCATGCCTTCGCGGCTGGCGATGTTGACCGGCGCGCCGAAGGCCTGGCCGCCGCGCGAGACGATGTCGTCGACCACCGGCGCGACCAGTTCCTCCTTGAGGTCGTTCACGCAGACGATGGCGCCGCGCGCAGCCATCTGCAGGGCCGTCTCGCGGCCGATGCCGGCGCCGGCGCCGGTGATGAGGGCCACGCGGCCCAGCAGGTCTTGGTGCATCAGTTTTCCTTGGTGTTCACACGGACGCGATGAAGTCGCGGCCGACCTGGCTGGCCAGCGCGCCCGAGCCGAAAGCGGCGTCGAACTTGCGTACCTGGCGCAGCGACACGTGCAGTGGCAGTTCCCAGGTGAAGCCCATGCCGCCGTGCAGGTGGATGGATTTCTCCAGCACGAAGGCGGCGCTGGCCAGCGCGTTGGCCAGCACTGGCTGGGCGTTGCGCGGCAGCCCGTCTTCGTCCGGATCGAGCACGCGCTGGATGCCCGCGCCGGCCGCCTCCTGCAGCAGCCGCATGCGCGCCAGCAGGTGGCGCACCGCCTGCTTGGCCGACAGCGGCCGGCCGAACTGCACGCGGGTTGCCATGTAGGTGGCCGTGGTGGCCAGCGCGCCTTCGGCGGCACCGTTGACGAAGCCGGCCACCAGGATGTCGCGCTCGCGCTGCAGCGCGCCGAACGTATCGGCATCCAGCGTGGCCAACACCTTGGCGTCGGCCAGCCCCAGCCAGCACTGAGGGTGGTCAGGGTCCAGCGCCGGGTCGTCGTCGATCTGCACGGTGGCCAGGTCGAGCAGGGCCGCACCGCCGTGGCCGTCGGCCACCAGCACCCAGTCGCTGGCGCGGGCGTAGCGTGCCTGTCCGGCGTAGCCGTCCTGCAGGCTGCCCTGCAGCGCCCAGGTGGCGGTGCGTGTGCCGCCGGCCAGCTTGGCTGCCAGCGGCGACGTGCCCAGCGCCTTTGCGACCAGGATGGTTTCGAGTAGCGGCCACTGCAGGCGCAGACGGCCGGCTTCGGCCACGATGGGCAGCGCGAACGCGGTGCCCAGCGCCAGGCCGCCCGCGTCTTCGACAGCGCACACGCCGCACAGGCCGGCATTGGCCAGCACCTGGGCGGCTTCGCGCGCGCTGCGCCCCTGCGCATCGGCGATGGCCGCGGCCGCGGCCTGGGCGAACTCTTCGGGTTGGAGGTCTTGGTCCGACATGGTCAGAGGTCCTTGGGCAAGTTCATGATGCGGTCGGCAATGATGTCCAGCTGCACTTCGGTGGTGCCGGCGTAGATGGTCTCGGCGCGGGCGAACAGGTAGCCGGTGGTGAAGTGCTTGCGGGCGCGCTGCGCCAGCGCGCTGGAGCGCGGCGTCACATGCGACACCAGCGACAGCGCCAGCGCGGCAAACGCCTGGTGGCATTCGGACCAGTACAGCTTGGTCAACGAGCCGCGCGCGCCGATCTTCTCGCCCGCCACCATCTGGCGCACCGTGCGCTCGACCAGGCCCTTGAGCGCGTCGATCTCGCCCACCACGTCGCCGATGCGGCGCTGCGTGTGGCCGTCGTCCAGCAGCTTGGCCAGCTCTGGGTCCGACTTGCAGGCCGCGATCAATTGGCGCAGCTCGCACTCGAAACGCCAGGCTCGGTACATGCGGTTGGTGGCGCGCTCGATGGACAGCACGCGGATGGCCGCGTTCCAGCCTTCGTCGGGTGCGCCCAGGCGCGCGCTGTCGGGCACGACCACGTTGTCGAAAAAGACTTCGGCGAACGAGTCCTTGCCGTCGATGGACTTGATCGGCACCACGCGGATGCCGGGCGTGTCCATGGGCACGGCGAACATCAACAGGCCGCGGTGCTTGTCGGCCACGGTGCCGGTGCGCGTCAGCAGCAGGCAGTAGTGCGCCTTGGCCGCGCCGCTGGTCCAGATCTTCTGGCCGTTGATGCGCCAGCTGTCGCCCTCGGGCACGCCCTTGGTGCGCAGGCGCGCCAGGTCGGAGCCGGCGTCGGGTTCGGAAAAGCCCTGGCACCAGTAGTCCTGCATGGACAGGATGCGCGGCAGGAACTGCAGCTTCTGCTTCTCTGTGCCCACGGTCTGGATGATGGGGCCGGCCAGTTCCTTGCCGATGGAGCTCACGCTCTCGGGCATGGCGAGTGCGCCCACTTCCTTGTTGACGGCCAGGTGCTCGCGCAGCGTGAGGCCCAGGCCGCCGTAGGCCTTGGGCCAGGTCATGCCGGCCAGGCCGGCCTGGTGCATCGCAGCTTCCCAGTCGCGGCATTCGTCCAGCGTGGGCGTGCGGTAGTCGACGCTGTCGGCGTACATGTGCGCGGGCAGGTTGGCGCGCAGCCATTGGCGCGCGTACTGGCGGTAGACGGCCGGGCCTGCGGCGGCGTCCGGAATGGCCGGGTTCTTGTCCATGTGCATGGGGCTGCTTCAGTGGGCGGAAGGGTTGCGGGAGGTCGGGACCATCAGCGCATCGAGCACGAGCACGCCTTCGCCCTCGGGCCGGACCAGGATGGGGTTCATGTCGATCTCGGCCACGTCGGCCGCGTGGCGGCAGGCGAACTCGGAGAGGCACGCCACGGTGCGGGCGGCGGCGGCCACGTCGGCCTTGGGCTGGCCACGCGCGCCATCAAGCAGCGCGAACATCTTGAGGCTGCGGATCATGCGCAGCGCCTCGTCTTCGGAGACGGGGGCCACCTGCACGGCCACGTCTTTCAACACCTCGGCGTAGATGCCGCCCAGGCCGACCATGACCACGGGGCCGAACACCGGGTCGCGCGAGATGCCTGCGATCAGCTCCACGCCGCCGCGCACCATGGGCGCGACCAGCACGCCGTCCAGCCGCGCGGCGGGGGCGTGCTGGCGCGCGTTGGCCATCAGCCGGTCGAAGGCTGCGCGCACGGCCGCGTCGTCGGCCAGGTTCAATGCAACGCCACCGATCTCGGTCTTGTGGGCGATGTCTTCCGAGGCGATCTTCAGCACGACGGGGTAGCCCGTGGCGCGGGCGCTGCGCACGGCCTCGTCGGCCGAGGCCACGATCTCTTCGCGCGGCACGGAGATGCCGGCTGCGGCCAGCGCCTTCTTGGCATGGAACTCGTTGCGGAACACCGCAGGGTCCACCGCGTCGATCGGGCCGTCGTAGGCAGGCGCCGTGGGCAGCGTCGTGAGCTGGCCCAGGCGGACCAAACCGGCCAGCCCCGTGGCGGCAGCCGGAATGCTGGGGAACACCGGGATGCCCAGCGCGCGGATCTCGGCCACGGCGTCCGGCGGGCCCTGGCTGATCAGGACCATCAGCCGATGCGGGTGGCTGGCGCGAATCTGTGTCAGCGCCTCCAGGTACACGCCACGCAGCCGCGGGTTGTACAGCGACAGGGCCAGCAGCAGCACCAGCGTGCTGCCGTTGGCATCGTTCTGCAAGGCAGTGAGCATCTTCAACAAGATGTCGGGCCGGGCCGACATCTGGGCCGATGCATCGACCGGGTTGTTGGTGCCGGCGGCGGGCACGGCCTCGCGGATCAGGGCCTGGGTGTTCTCGCCCAGCGCGGGCAGCGTCATGCCGGCTTGCACCATGGCATCGGCCATCATGATGCCGAAGCCGCCCGAGGCCGCCACCAGCGTCACCGCGTCGGTGGTGGGCAAGCGTTCCGCGCCCAGCAGCACGGCAGCGTGGCCGATATCGAGCAGCTCTTCGAACGAGCGCACGCGCAGCACGCCATGGCGGCGGAACACGGCGTCGAACACCGCGTCGGAGCCGGTCAGCGCGCCGGTGTGCGAGGCGGCGGCCGCCTGGCCCTGCGCGGTGGCGCCGATCTTCAGCACGATGACGGGCTTGTGCTGGCGGCGCGCCATGTCCAGCGCCTGGGCCAGCCGGCCGGCGTGGCGGCAGGTCTCCATGCAGCACAGGATGATGGTGGTGGCCGGGTCTTCGGCCAGCGCGGCGATGCCGTCGGCCACATCGACATCGGCCTCGTTGCCGGTGGCGATGAAGCGGCTCACGCCCAGGCCACGGTCGGCCATGTTGCGCATGGTGAAGCTGCCGATGTTGCCGGACTGCGAGACGATGCCCACCTGGCCTGCGGGCGGCAGGCTCTGCTCCAGCGCGACCGAGAACGAGCCGACCAGCTTGTTCACCACGTTGACGGCGCCCAGGCAGTTTGGGCCCAACAGGCGCATGCCGTGCGTGCGCGCCACGCGCACCATCTCGGCCTGCACGGCAGCGCCCTCGGGGCCGGCCTCGGCGAAGCCGGTGGACAGCACGATCACGCCGCGCACACCACGCTCGGCACAGTCGCGCACCGCCTGCAGCGTGGCGGCGGCCGGCACGGCCAGGATCGCCAGCTCGGGGGCCGTCGGCGTGTCCAGCACCGAGGCGTAGGCCTGCAGTCCCTGCAGCATGCCGCCCTTGGGGTTGATGGGGTAGATGGCGCCGGCGTAGCCGTACTTGCGCAGCAGCTGCACCGGGCGCCCGCCGATCTTGGTGATGTCTTCGGAGGCGCCGACGATGGCCACGCTGGCGGCCGCGAAGAAAGCATCCAGCCCGACGCCGGGCGCCGCTTGAACCTGGGTCAACATGCTCAGCGCCCCTTGAAGACCGGTGCGCGCTTTTCGAGGAAGGCCATGCGGGCTTCGCGTGCGTCTTCGGTCTTGGACAGCGCGACGGTGAACTCCTGCTCGAAGCGGTAGGCATCGCGCTGCGGCATCACGTCGACCATGTTGGCGGCGCGCTTCGCATATGCGATGGCGAGCGGCGCCTTGGACGCGATCTCACGCGCCAGCGCCATGGTCACGGGCAGCAGGTCCTTTTCGGACACCACGTCCTCGATCACGTTGCGCTTAAGCAGGTCGTGCGCGGTGAGGCGCTGGCCGGTGAAGAACATGCGGCGCAGCGTGGAGCGGCCGAACAGGGTCTTGAGCATCGAGGCGCCGCCGGCCAGGCCGACGTTGATCTCGGGCATGCCGACCGTGGCGTTCTCGGACGCGTACAGGATGTCGCAGGCCGCCGCCAGGCCGAAGCCTGCCCCCAGGGCCGCGCCGTTGATGGCGGCGATGACGGGCTTGCTGCACTCGCGGATGGCGTTGCCGGTCTCGCGGGTGATGCGGTTGTGCTCCAGGAAGTCACCCATGACCTCCGCGTTCGGCCGGTCTTTCAGGTCAGCCCCCGCGCAGAACATGGTGCCGGTGCCGGTCAGCACCGCGCAGCGGATGTCGTCGCGCTCGGCGATGGCATCGAAGGTGGCCACGATCAGGCGGCGCATGTCGCGGTTCAGCGCGTTGACCGGCTTGCGGTCCAGCGTGACCAGCCCGACGCCCTCGGACACTTCCAAACGGACCCATTCTTCGCTCATACCACCACCTTTGTGAAAGCCAGCTTGCCGCAGCAAGATTCGCCAGATTGACAAGACATCGCACTGGGTGACAAACAGCCCGTTCTGCGCGGGAAGTTCTGTCCTGGCTTTGCGGGGCCGGGTGGCCTGCGCTGGTTTGTCTCAGTGTCGATACGCTGGCTGGATTGTTAAAAATCGCCGGCCGGATGGGTAGCGATGAATTCGGGGTACTGTTCTGCAAAAAACGAAGGGATTGGGGGTGTGATGGCGCGCCAGCGCTGGCTACCATTCAGCGCGCTGATATTCGATGGATGGGAAATCGGAGAATCGGCAAACGCCATTCGATTCAGCCGTTTCAGAGATTTCCCATTGACCATGATTATCCAGCGCCTCGGCGATTTGAAAACCGCATTGGGTGAATGCCCCGTGTGGCACGGCGGGCGGCTGTGGCTGCTGGACTGCCGCGCCGGCCTGGTGTTGGCGCTGGATGCAGACGCGGGTGAGGTGCTGGCCCGCCACGCGGCGCCGGCGCCGCTGGGCTCGTTCGCGTTCAACGGCGAAGGCGGGGACAGCATCGTGCTGGCGCTGAAGGACGAGATCGCCGCGCTCGACCTCGCCACCGGGCAACTGCGCACGCTGGCCCGCATCGAGACCAGCCACCCGCTGCTGCGGTTGAACGACGGGACGGCGCTGGCCGACGGCAGTTTCGTGGTCGGCACCATGCACGTGCCGCGCGAGCCGGCCGAGGCGCCGTTGGGCGGGCTGTACCGGCTCGATCCGCAACTGCGTCTGCAAAAGCTCGACGTGGGCCTGGGCATCACCAACGGCCCCTGCGTCAACCCGCTGACGGGCCGCCTGCATGTGGCCGACAGCAGCGAGCGCGTGGTTTATTCGTACCGGATCGAGGCCGACGGCCTGCTTTCCGACAAGCAGGTCTTCGTGCGGACCGAGGAACATGGCTCCGGCCCCGACGGCTGCGCCTTCGACATCGAGGGCGGGCTGTGGATGGCGCTGGTGCGCGTGGGCGCGCTGGCCCGGTTCGACCTGCAGGGCCGGTTGACGCACAAGATCGATGTGCCGGTGACGCACCCCAGCGCCCTGTGCTTCGGCGGTCCCGGCATGGCCGACCTGTTCGTCACCAGCATCAGCGACAGCGGCCGGCTGCAGGCCACCGGCCCGCTGGATGGCGCGGTGCTGAAGCTGACGGGGTTGGGCTTTGCTGGCCTGGCGCGGCCGGTGTGCCGGCTGGCGCTGTAAGAGGCATGCCTTTCAAGGTTTTTGCGATCAATGGGCGCTGTCCGTGGCGTAGCGCCCTGCCTGGGTCAGGGCCGTCCGGCCTGGGGCGGGCCGCCCGGCCTGGGGTGTCCGCCGCGGCCGCCCGGTGGACGCGTCCCTCGCCCAGGGGCTCGGGCAGCCTGCGGTGCTCGGCCTGCGGGCGCATTGCACAACTCATGCTACTCACTGCGTTCGCTGCATTCGAACAAGTGCAATGAGTCAGTTCACGAGGCGTGCTGCGCCGCCGCCCGCAGTCCTGCGCTCCTCGGCGCGTCCACAGGTTGGCCACGGCGGCCACCCCAGGCCGGGCTACGTGGTCGGTGGCTGAAGCGCTGCTGGCAGACAGGCTCGCGTGACGCGGGCTTTTTCTTCTTGACGGCGTTTCAGCGCCCACCGCTCGCAGATGCGGACTCTTTCTTCTCGACGGCCTGCCAGCGCGCCCCGCGCATCGGAATCAGCCGCACCGACCCCGGCAAACGGCAAACGGCAAACGGCAAACGGCAAACGGCAAACGGCAAACGGCAAACCCACCACTCGGCGACGTACCAGCGCCAAGACCTTGAAGTACTTGGATGTAAGACGCTGTGCCCTGGCTCAGCTGTCCGCCGTCGGCGCGTGCAGCCCGGCGGCCTTGCCATGCGCCGCGAAGCGCAGCTCCGGCCCGGCCACATGGTCGGCCACGAAGTCCAGGAACAGCTTGATCTTGGCCGGCACGATGGGCGTGTCCAGGATGGTCGCGTACATGCCTTCGTCGAAGCCTTTGTTGCTGATGCGCCAGTCCTCCATCACCCGCGCCAGCCAGCCCATGCGGATGTCGTTGGCCACGGTGTAGTCGTCCAGCAGCACCAGGCCCTCGCCCAGACGCGCCAGTTCCAAGAGCGCGATGCCGCTGTTGCTGAGGTGGCGCGGCTGGAACGCGATCTCGTTCTGCTGCTCGCCCTGCTTGAACAGCCAGGTGGTCTGGTCGCCCGGCAGCTGGTAGGCCAGGCAGTCGTGCACCAGGATGTCCTGTGGCTGGCACAAGGGCGGCTTGGCGGCCAGGTAGGCGGGGGTGGCGACCAGGTGGCGGTCGCTCTGGAACAGCTTGCGCCGCTTGACGCCGGCCTCTTCGGGCGGCGAGATGCGAAAGTCGATGTCGAACTGGTTACGCCGCAAGTCCACGGCGGCCTCGGTCAGCGTCAGCTCGATGTGGATGGCCGGGTAGCGCTTGCGGAAGGCTGCGATCAGCGTCGGCAGCACGCCCAGGCCGAACATCACACGCGAATGCACGCGCAGCACGCCCTGCGGCGCGGTGCTGATGGCGGTGATATTGCTCTGCAGCTCGTTGATGCGCCACAGGATGCTTTCCAGCTGACGCGCATATTCCTGGCCCGATTCGGTCAGCGTGACCTGGCGCGTGGAGCGCAGCAGCAGCTTGACCTTCAGCTCTTCCTCGACCTCCGTGATCATGCGCGACACACCCGTGGCCGAGATGCCGAATCGGCGCGCCGTTTCCGAGAAATTGCGCGTTTGCGAGATCGACAAAAACAGCTCCATGGCGCGCAATCTATCCATGAGTCCTCCGGATTCTGCAGATCACAACTGCAGTTTCAGCGGTAGCTGAACGGGCGTGGTTCCCTAGAATTTGGCAACCCTTTCGGCGGCCCTTTTTGCGGAGATGATTCATGGAATTCGGAGTATTCATTCTTGCCCAACAGCGGGGTTATCACCAGACATCCCAGCAGGTCATCCACAACTCGATCGAGCAGACCGTCGCGGCGGAACAGGCGGGTTTCAATAATGCCTGGTACGCCGAGCACCATTTCAACAATTACTCGCTGTCGCCATCGCCGCTCATGATGGTGGCCCATATGGCCGCCAAGACCCAGCGCATTCGCCTGGGGACGGCGGTCTGCATCCTGCCACTCTACCAACCCGCGCGCTTCCTGGCCGAGGTGGGCTTTGCCGACACGGTGTCCAACGGCCGGCTCGACCTGGGCGTGGGCTCGGGCTACCAGGAGTTCGAGTTCGAGCGCTTCGGCATCAAGATCGCCGACGCCAGCACCATCTACAACGAGTTTCTGGACATCCTGCACCAGGGGATGACGCAGAAGATCTTCGAGTACGAGGGCAAGTTCTTGAAGATGCCGCGTTCCTCCATCGCCGTGCGCTGCGTGCAGGAGCCGATGCCGCCTCTGTGGGTCACCTCCGGCAACCCGGTGGCGCTGGGCCGCGGCGTGCGCGAGAACCACAACCTGTTCGTCACCGCGCTGCTGAACGGCAACGAGGCCATCGGCGGCCTGCGCGCACGCCTGGACAAGGTGGCCAGCGACAACGGCAAGGACCTGGACCGCGACGTGAAGTTCGGCTTCCTGCGCTGCGCTTACGCCAGCGACAACAACGCCGAAATCGATGCCTACCTGGATTGCGCGCGGTTCCAGCGCCGCATCTCCGAAAGCCTCAAGTACCGCCGCGCGCAATCCGACGACGGCTACATGGTCAAGGAGGTGCCCTCCGACACCGACCCGACCATGGAGCAGCTGCGCAAGAACCTGCCCGTCGGCTCGGTCAACCAGGTGATCGACAAGATGCTGGAGGAGATCAGCATCCTGCGCCCCAAGCACATTGCCTTGCAGACGCAGCTGGGCGATTTCGACCAGAAGACCATGCTCAAGCAGATCGAACTCTGGGGCGAACGGATCATCCCGGCCATCCAGAAGGAACTGGCGCGCAACCCCGCGAACGCGCAAGCCGTGGCGGCCTGAGCGGCCGCACCCAAAACATCGATAGACACAGGAGACCTCATGACCCACACCCACACCCACACCCACACCCATCCCCCCATCCAGCGACGAACCCTATTGCTTGGCACCTTGCTGCTGGGCACCGGCGTGCACGCCTTCGCCGACACCGGCGACTGGCCGTCACGGCCGATCCGCATCGTGGTGGCCGGCTCGGCCGGCGCAGGCGGCGACATCTTCGCGCGGCTGATCGCCGAGCCTTTGTCCAAGGCACTCAAGCAGCCCATCGTGGTGGAGCCCAAGGCGGGCGCCAACGGCCTGATCGCCTGCGACGCGGTGGCCAAAGCGCAGGCCGACGGTTACACGCTGCTGTTCGCGCCGTCGTCCGCCATCCTGATCAACCCGGTGATCCACGCCAAGATGCCGTACGACACGGAGAAAGACTTGACGCCCGTGGCGCAGGTGGGCGCGGCCGGCATCCTGCTGGTGGCCAACCCGAGCACGGGCTTCAAGAACCTGGCCGACATGGTGGCCTACGCCAAGGCCAACCCCGGCAAGCTGGCTTATGGTTCCTGGGGCACCGGCTCGTCGGGCCACCTCGCCATGGAGGGCATCAAGGCGCACTACGGGTTGGACATGCCGCATGCACCCTACAAGACGCTGGTCACCGAAGTGACCGACCTGATCGGCAACAACATCAGCGTGGGCTTCACCGACATCCAGTCGCCGCTGCCGCACATGAAAGCGGGCAAGCTCGTGGCGCTGGGCCAGACCGGTTCGCAGCGCTGGCCGGCCACGCAGGACCTGCCCACGCTGTCCGAGCAGGGCTACAAGTTCGAGGCCGATGGCTGGTACGGCGTGTTCGCGCCGGCCGGCACGCCGCAGGGCATCGTCGACCGCCTCAACGAGGAGATCAACCGGTTGCAGAAGACCGATGCGGTGCGCCAGAAGATCGAGGGGCAGAACATGATTGTGCCGGTGGCCCGCACGGCCAAGGAGTACGCCGCGTCCATCAAGAAGGACGCGGCCATCTGGCAGGGGCTGGCGCGCGTGACGGCGCTGAAAGACAAGTAGGCGCCTGCTCGCCTGCGCTCGCGAAACACCGGGGCCATGGCCCCGGTTTTCGTTGGGGCGTGCCGTTCGTGGTCGCGGTCGATCCCGCACATTTCTGCAGGACTGAACCACGCCGTTTCCATATTCCCGAATGCAGGGGCCAGCCAGAAAATTCACGCCATCGCATCGCACTCTTCAACACAGGAGCAACCCCATGGAATTCGGCGTCTTCATCCTCGCGCAGCAACGTGGCTACCACCAGACTTCGCAGCAGGTCATCGAGAACTCGATCGAGCAGACCGTGGTGGCAGAGCAGGCCGGCTTCAACACCGCCTGGTATGCCGAGCACCACTTCAACAACTACTCGCTGTCGCCCTCGCCGCTGATGATGATCGCCCACATGGCGGCCAAGACCCGGCGCATCCGGCTGGGCACTGCGGTGTGCATCCTGCCGCTGTACCACCCGGCCCGTTTCCTGGCCGAGGTCGGCTTCGTCGACACCGTGTCGAATGGCCGGCTGGACCTGGGCGTGGGCTCGGGCTACCAGGAGTTCGAGTTCGAGCGCTTCGGCGTCAAGATCGAAGACGCGGCTGCGATCTACAACGAGTTTCTGGACATCATTCCCAAGGGCCTGACGCAAAAGACCGTGGCCTACGACGGCAAGTTCCTGCAGCTGCCGCCCAGCTCGATCGCCGTGCGCCCGGTGCAAGGCCCGATGCCGCCGCTGTGGATCACCTCGGGCAACCCGGTGGCGCTGGGGCGCGGTGTGCGCGAAGGCCACAACCTGTTCGTGACGGCGCTGCTCAACGGCACGGACGCCGTCACGTCGCTGCGCGAGCGGCTGGAGAAGGTGGCGCAAGACAACGGCAAGGACCTCGACGAGGACGTGAAGTTCGGCTTCCTGCGCTGCGCCTACGCATCGAACAACCAGGCCGAGATCGACGCCTACCTGGACTGCGCACGCTTCCAGCGCCGCATCTCGGAGAGCCTCAAGTACCGCCGCGCCCAGTCCGACGACGGCTACATGGTCAAGGAAGTGCCCTCGGCCACCGACCCGACCTTCGAGCAGCTGCGCAAGAACCTGCCGGTGGGCTCGGTCAACCAGGTGATCGACAAGATGCTGGAGGAGATCAGCATCCTGCGGCCCAAGCACATCGCGCTGCAGACGCAGCTGGGCAACTTCGACCAGAAGACCATGCTGCGCCAGATCGAGCTGTGGGGCGAGCGCATCATTCCGGCGATCCGCAAGGAAGTCGAGTCCATGGACGCCGTGGCCGCGTGATGCAGATGACCTCCGCGTTCCCATCCTTGACGTTCGACAGCCAGGCCCTGCGGGGCAGGGTGGCCGTGGTCACCGGCGCATCCGGCGGCCTGGGTCTGGCCATCTGCCAGCAGCTGCAGGCCATGGGTGCGCATGTGGTGCAGGCCGACATCAGTTACGCGGCCACACCGAGCGAAACCGATGGCCGGCTGGCCGTGCACTGCGACATTGCGGACCCGGCGTCCGTCGCGGCCATGGCCGAGCTAACGCGCGCGCGCTTCGGCCGCTGCGATGTGCTGGTCAACAACGCGGCCATCACTGGCCAGCCGGTGGGGCTGGAAGACTTGCCCGTCGACCTGTGGGACCGCGTCTTCCGCGTCAATTTGCGGGGCGCTTTGCTGTGCGCGCAGGCGCTGGTGCCGATGATGTTCGCGCAGGAGGCGGGCAGCATCGTCAACGTGGCCTCGATCGCCGCGCAGTCGCCCTCGCGCCTCGGTGCCTACGGTGCGACCAAGGCCGCGTTGCAGGCCTTGACGCGCCAGATGGCGGTGGAGTGGGGGCCGCGTGGCCTGCGCGCCAACGCGGTCAGCCCGGGCATGGTGCGCACGCCGCTGTCCGAGCCGCACTACCGCGACGAGGGCGTGCTCAAGCGCCGCACCGCGCGCATTCCCGCACGGCGGCTGGGGCTGCCTGCCGACATCGCGGGCGCCGTGTGCTTCCTGGCCAGCGATGCCTCTGCCTACGTCAACGGCCAGGACATCGTGGTCGACGGCGGCTTCCTCAAGGCGTCGCTGAGCAACCTGTACCAACCCGAACACTGAGACACACCCCATGGAATCGCCCAAACGCCTGCAGAACGTTTTCGTCGTGGCCGAGCGGCCCGCCGAGCTCCACGACTTCTACGCATCAGCCCTCGGGCTGCAGCTGAAGTTCCGCGACCACGACCGCTGGATCCAGTACGCCGTGGGCACCACCAGCGTGTCGCTGGCCTGCCGCGAAGAGGCCGTGCCCGCCACTTCCGGCGTCGTCATAGTGTTCGAGGTGGACGACTTCACGGCCACCGCCGAGCGCGTGGCCGCTGCCGGCGGCGAGGTACTGGGCACGCGCGACATGGGCGCGCACGGCGCCGTGCTGTCGCTGCGCGACCCTGAGGGCAACATCGTTCAACTCTTCAAGCGCCAGGGGACACCCGCACCATGACCGAACTGACCACGCCCACCGAGGCCATCGACCCCAAGCTGTTCCGCCAGTTGCTGGGCTGCTTTCCGACCGGGGTGGCGGTGATCACCACGACCGCCGCCGACGGCAAGCCCGTGGGGCTGACCTGCAACTCGTTCAGCTCCGTGTCGCTGGAGCCGCCGCTGGTGCTGTTCAGCCTGCGCAAGGCCAGCAGCCTGCTGGGCACTTTCGTGGCGGCTGACAGCTTTGCCATCAACATCCTGTCGCAGAGCCAGGACGCGTTGTCCGGCCGCTTCGCGTCGAGCAAGATTGTCGACAAGTTCGAAGGCGTGGACTGGGCCCCCGGGCCGCTGGGCACGCCGCTGATCGACGACTGCCTGGCCAGCTTCGAATGCCGTGTGCATGCCCGCCATGAAGCCGGCGACCACGACATCTTCATCGGCGAAGTGCGGCACATGGGCACCGGCTCCAGCGAGCATGCGCTGGTGTTCTACAAGGGCGCCTACATGATGCTGGCCGAGTCGCTGCGCAAGCAGGTGCTCGAAGGCCGGCTGGACACGCCCGCCATCGACGAGGCTTACCGCGCGCTCTACGGCACGCTGCTGCGGCTGGCCTGCGAGCGCGCGTCCGATGCCGAGGTGGATGCGATCGAGGCCGCCACCGACGAGATCGAACAGCACCAGGGCGCGGGCGCCGTGCCGCAACGCATCGAGGCTCTGGCGCGCTTCTTCTCGGCCATTGCGCTGGCGGGCCACAACGAGGCGCTAAGGCTCATGGCGCAGACCATGACGGCTGTGCTACGCGAACGCCTGTTACATGTGACGCCATCGGTTGCCAGGCCCGACGTGTTTCCGCTGCGTCGCAAGGTGGTGAGCTGCCTGCGGGACCGTGATGCGGACGGCGCAACCGCGGCTTTAGACGAGTTGATCGCCGCGCTGCGCAGGGACACTGCGGCGTAGCAGTCGGTGTGTGCCCCCCCCCGGCGGTGCCGGGGTATGTGGACGTGATCGACTTGCGATTGCCTCGGATCTGGGACAGCACTGTTCGCTACTGGCCTTCCCTTGAACTTGACCCAAAGCCTGCTAGGCTGTCAAGGCTGAGCCATGCGAAAACTCGTCTTCCTGTTGTTCCTCGCGATCGGCATCGGCCTGGGCTGGCTTTCGGCCCGGCATGATCACACCGGCCTGCAGATCGTCATGATGGTGATCGGCGGGATGTTCGGCGGCGCAGTTGGCGGAGCGTTATCGCAAGTCGGTAGGCGCTTTCCGCACATCCAGCGCCTTCGGACGGAAGAAGAGATCGAACCGATTCCGGGTATGGGTGTATCCAGCCGTGACTTGGCCGCCAATTTTTGGCGGGATGAGGGGCACCCACCGTTCATGAAGCCGCCACGCCCAGAACATGGCATCCATATGCTCGACGCAGATAAGAATATCTAACCGGCTCATTTCTTCAGGATGTCCTTCAATGCGCGTTTGGCATCCTCGATCAGGGGCGCGGAATCCTGACGCAGTTGCTCAGCAGATCGTTTCACAAGCGAGCTATCTGACGCCAACGTCCCGTCCGGTTTCTTTGTGAATTTTGCTTTGCGCTCGAATCTGTCTTGGTCGCTCTCCACAACCGTTCTGATCTGCGCACCTTCCTCGCGGATGGACTCCCGTAGCGCAGACCGCGTGGTGCCGCTTCCGGGACGGCTCGGTGTGACTTCATTCCTCTGAACGGATTCGCGGTTGGCCTGGTGGCGAGCGGCCAGATCCGGCACCAGTGACCCTTCAGTTGCATCTCGTTGATGCTGAGCATCGACTTCGTTAAACGTCGTTGGAAGAGCTGTACCGTCGGAGAACACGCGATTCGGCCGCAGCGACTGCCGTGCCAGTTCCGAGGCCATGAGGACTTGTGCCGAGGCGCTGTCGCCCCCGTATTGCTCAGCGTACCGCGTGAACATGCGCAGGTTGTGCGGGTCCTGCGCGATGTCGATGGCGATGCTGTCACCGCGCTCGTGGGCGGAAGAAACTCGTTCTGCGAAGGCCGTTCGTTCAGAGAGGCTCGCGTCGGCCCGCTCTGAGCGGGCTGCGGAGGATGACAGGCGCGCGGAAAGATCCTGTGCCTCGCCTGCATCACTTGAGAGAACCTGCACAAAGCTTTGGTCGCGTGTTGCGCGATCGCCGAACTGTTTGAAGGCCGCTATCTGGTCGCTGTTCAGTGAGGCCAATGCGCGCTGCTCCGCTCCCGACAGGCCAGAGGTGTAGCTTCTATCCACGATGGCGTTACCCTGCAGGCCCGCAAGCGGCGTGTTGATCCCAAGGTGTCCTGATGCCCCGAGGGCGATTCGGGCTACCTGCGCTTGACTGAGTCCCGTCGTGTCGCCAATGCTGCGGCTGATCTGATCCAGCTTGTTCAGCGACTCCCCCAACTGTTCATAGCTGCTCGACGTGGAGCCGCTGCTGTTCCGCGACGAACGCAGCTTGGTCAACCCCTTCGTGAACGCCTCCGTCAGCACGGCTGAACGCTCATTGCTGGCCGCCACCGACTCCCCGCGTGCCGCATCCACCTGCCGGCTCGCATCCTGAACATCCTGCTCCGACACCCGCATGGACACCACCCGCGACGCGTAGCCCTGGTTGCGCAACAGGCTGACAGCCGTACGCCCCGTCAGCACGTTCGACGAGAACGTGTTGCCGGACAGGTCGTGCTGCCAACTCCCCATAAAGGCCGAACTCCTGTTCGGTGCCAGCTGAAACTGGTCCATGGACACATTGCCGAGCGTGGTGTTGCCGATGGCAGACATCGATGTCGCGCCGGACAGAGCGCCCTGCATCCCCGACAACCCACCGACCAGCGCCGTGCCGAAGTTCTCCATGCGCTTGAGCGCCGCCCAGGCCACGAACGGGATGCTCATGGCCAGATAGCCGACGACGGCCTCGCCCGACACTGCCCGCCCGTAGATGACGGACGCGGTCTGCAGCGCCAGCGCCTTGGTACCGGTACCGAGGTCCGCCGCCGCCGCCAAGTCGTAAGCCGCGTAGATCGACGCCATGTAGTTCAGGATCGCGTACAGCGGCGGCCAGAGCTGGATCCAGATCAGGATCGACGCGTAGCCCTTGAACGCCAACATGGTCTCGCGGCCGCTGGTCAGCAACAGCAGCAGGACGAACAGCGGAAATAGCGCATAGGTCACCGCCTCGATCACGTTGCGGAACACCGGCAGTGCCTGCTCGGCCACCTTGCCGAAGTTCAGCCAGGAGGCGTTCATCTGTGCGAGTGCCTGGGCGCGCCCGACGGCCAGCACCATGGCGGCCGGGTCGTTGACCTTCTGGCCCACGATCCGGCCGGTGTCTTCCAGCGCATTGAGCATGGCGTTCTGGCGGATCAGGTCGGCAGCGGTGGCCGACGCGTTGGCGATGCCGTTTTTCAGATAGGCCTGCTGCACCTGGCCGGCGATCACGCTGGCGGCCGCTGCGGCTGGCAGCGTGGGGTTCAGCCGGAACGCAATGCGGCCCTGGATGCGCTGGACCTGCGCCGGCAGCCGGGTGTTCAGGCTGGTGTAGACGTTGGGGCAGGTGTCGACCCCCACGCTGCCGCTGGTGGCGCTCAGCGTGCTGAAGCGGGCTGGGTTTGGAGAGGCCATCAGCGGCCAGACGTCGTCGGACGCCGAGAACACGGCCGGGTCCAGCGTGCCGTCGACCAGGTCGTAGGTCGTGCAGTTGTGGATGAAGTTCACCAGGTCCGTGCGGAAGCCGGGATCCTGGAACACCACGTTGCCGGTCTCGCGGATCAGCCGGTTGCCGAACATCAGCCCGTTGCGCTGGTAGCTCAGTTCGGCCGGCAGCGCGCCTGGTCCGGAAATCACCTGGAAGGCGGTCTCGAACAACCCGGTCAGCGTGTGCCCGATCGTGCTGGTCAGCCCGCCGAGCACTGCGACACCGAACGGCACGTTGTCGACCACCTTGACGGCCGAACCACCGGTCTTGTCCACGATGCCGACCGAGACCTTGGGCACGATCAGGAGGCCGAAGACCAGCACGACGGACGCCAGCCACTTCCATCCCTGCAGCTTCTCCGGGGCGAAGGCGTAGGCAACCATGGCCGCGACGAAGCCGCAGAAGGCGACGGCCGCGACGGCCGACGCGTAGTCGCTGGACGCATGGATGGCGGCGGCCGCGTTGAACACACCGAACAGGCTGTCGGCGTTCTGGTAGGCATAGATCTCCCACATGGCCGCTTGGCTCCACCGATCTATCGCGTGCCGTAGGCCGCCTGCTGCCCCAACATGTCCATCACATGCTGCGGCATGCTGGAGCGCAGCTGGCGCTCCAGTTGCTCCAGATGGCTGGCGACGGCCCGGAAGGAGCCGACCTTCTGGTACAGCAGGTTCTTCTCCTGGGAAAGCTGCAGCAGCATGGCCTGCGCGCGCTGTCGGATCTGCTGCGCCTGCTCACGCTGTCCCTGCTGCAAGGTGTAGTCCTTGGCCAGCGCCGCCATGCCGAGCCGCAGGTTGCGCTCCAGGAACACGTAGGCGTAGTCGGCGGCGATCACGTCCCGGTACTGGGCGATCAGGCTGTCGGCCAGGCCCGAGCCCGGGATGCTGGTGCCGACCGACAGCATCTTGTAGACCGGCTCTGTCGTCTGGTTCACGAAGCCGACCTCGGCCGAATGGTTCGGGATGGCGGTGCGCGTGGCGATCTTGTCGGCGATGGAGCGCATCAGCGTCTCGACACGCGCCGTGAAGGGCAGGTGCTGGTAGCCGGTGTTCAGCGACACCGCATCGCAGTTGGTGTAGTCGTTGCAACGCAGCAGGTGCTGGACGACCTGGCCTCCAGTGCCGGCCGCCTGGCCGTAGAGGAGGTGGCTGATGGACGTCAGCGTCGGCGCGATCGGCTCCGGATCCCGGCCCGATTCCTCCGGGTGGAAGATGACGGTGCCGACCAGGCTCATGATCAGCTCGCGCTCAGCGTCGCTCAGCGTACTGCCCGTGTGCTGCAGCGCCTTCCAGGTCAGGTTGCCGACGAAGGGCGCCTTGTGGCGCAGGTTGGCGTCCGTGGACAAGCGGGCGGACGCCAGAACGCCGGGACGGTGGGTGGCACAGCGCCGCCGCGCTGCGTCGCGGTCGCCTTCGAGTCCCATCTCGATGGCCAGGTCCGCGCAGCTTTCCTGGCTGCTGTAGCCGGCCGCTTCCGCCGCCGTGCTGACCATGGCCTTGGCCGTCTCGCAGGAGTTCATGCGGGCGTTGTTGATCCAGGTCTCCAGGCCCTTGGCCCACTTGGTCAGGCCACCCAGCAGCGGCGACACGGCTTCGAGCGCGAGCTGGAACGCGATGCCGGGCAGAGCAGCCGTGATGTTGCGCAGCATGTTCTTGAACTCCTCCGCCGAGATGTGGCTGAAGCTGCCGCCGAACACGTCGATGCCGCCGCAGCCGGCCCGCGCGCTGGGGAACTGGACGGCGGCCAGCTGGTAGACCTTGTTGGGCGAGCGCATCATCAGATTTCCGCCCGTGTAGGTGTTGTAGGTCTGGCCGCGGAAGGCGCCGGGTGCCGTGTAGTTGCCGATGGCGCCCAGGTTGTGGAACATGTCGTTGACCTCGCTGTTCAGGTCGGCGCGCGTGGGCAGTGAAGTGGCCAGCAAGGTGGCGGCTAGGAAGACGCGGAATGCGCCGCGGCAGGGCGCTGGGCAGTGAGGCTTGTGCATGGCATCTCCTACGGCAATGAGAGCCGACGCGCCGTGCCGGGCAGCATGGCCCGGTTCTCCGGCGACGTCACGATCGAAATGCGTTCCAGCAACTGCGACTCCGACAGCACGCCGAAGCCAATGGGGGTGATCGTTCCGGAACTGGGTTGCGCCAGGAACACCGCCGGCACCTGGCTGACCTGCAGCGTTGTGGCAATGCCGTTGTCGGGGCGGGAATGCGGGAAGCCCGACATCGGACCGCCATCGACGCTGATGGCCACGACCTGCAGGCGATGCCGCGCTTCGAACGCCTTGAGCACGGGCGCGAAGGCGTGGCAGTACGGGCAGTCCGAGCGGAAGAAGAAGAACAGTACGTGGTCCTGGCTCAGGCGCGCCACGGAAGCGGAGCGCTCGGTCTGCTGCTGGCGTTCGAACACGTCGAGCGCGGTCGCGTTGACAGGACGGCCGTGCAGCGTCGGATCCAGCGCTGGCGTGGCCCAGGCCACACGCTGCGCCACGTCCGCGAAGTACGAGGCCCGGCTGACGACCTGCATCTCCAGCTCCATGTAGCGCCGCACGTTGGCCTCGGTCGGCCGCATGATGGCGATGTGGCGGGTGTCCTCCAGGCGCTTCTGCAGCCGTTCGAAGGCGACGAGTTCGGCCGGGCGTGCGGGTGGTGTCGCCGCCGCAGGGGTTCGCGGTAAGAGAGGAGCAACGGCGCTGTCCGCATCTGCAGCCGGCTCTTCGTAGAAGTGCCAGCCGCGCCAGGCGTCAACCCAGTACGGCGGCTGGACGCCGTCGGAGCTCGGGGGCGGAGTCTGGGCCAGCGCCACGCCCGTGGACAGCCACGCACTGGCCAGCAGCGGGGAGAGACGAGCAAAACAGGAAGCCATGCCACACCTCAGGACCGCGAGCGCGGAGGCAGCCCATCCAGGCAGTAGTCGATGCCGAACTCGATGGTCTGCCGACGTGGTGCGGCGGCGCCGGGCAGATGCACCCCGTCCTGCCAGACCAGGACCTTCAGGCGGCTGCAACCGGTCTGCTGGTAGCGCTTGACGGTCGACACGTCGATCAAGATCGGCGAGCTGGCCCGGAACTTCTGTGTGATCGCTTCGGCCATCGCCCCGGTCAGCACCCCATGCGCCGTGCCGTCCGACGACTGCAGAGCCGCCAGCATCACCGGTCGCGCATCCGCCACCGGACTGCGCGCGGGCTCGGCGCGTGCGGCCCCCTGCGCCAGCAACGTGGCCAGCGCCACGGCAAGGCGCGGCGAATCACGAAGGGCGACACGGAGTGCGGCATGCACGGCGACGTGCAGGGCGACGATCTGGCGGGCTGTCATGGGCACCGCCCCTCGCCGTAGGTGCACTGGCTGGCCTTGCCGATGGCCCCACCCTGAACCGCCGCCGCGTTCGGCAGTGTCGGCACGATGGAGGCGTAGAACTCGCTGAGGTCCATGCGCCCGAAGTCCAGGCTTTGCAGCTGCGCGACGGTGAACCCCGAGCAGTCCGGGTTGCCGGCGCCGCCCCACGACTTGCCCAGCTGCTGGCGGCCTTGCTCCTGGATGATGCGAGCCAGGGCCGAGTTAAAGCAGCACTTGTTCGTGGTGGTGGTCCGGCAGGACACGCAGCGCCCGTGCACGCGGATGCACGACGAGCAGTAGGTGCCCACGGCATGGCACAAGCGCGCGCCTTCCTTCATGGCCAGCTGGCCTTCCTCGGCATCGCACGACAGCGCGGCCATCACGACATAGACCACGATGGCGATGACCAGGCTCCAGGGGTCGAAGGCGACCACCAGGCTTTCGCCGGCGTACAGCACGGACGAGCCGGCGGGCAGGGCGGTGCCGTTCAAGGCGACGGTCACGCCGTAGCTGGAGAAGCTGCCGCTGAAGCCGCCACTGGTCAGCAGCGCCTGCGTGCCGTGGTAGAGGAATTCGCGGTTGCCCGCATTCATCAACACGTCGTAGACCAGCCGCGAACCGACACCGTAGATGCTCTGGTTGGACATGCTGCGGCCGGCCGCGTCGGTCATGCAGCAGTTCTTCAGCAAGCGGTCCCGGCAGCGGTTCGGCTCGCCACGGAACACCTCCAGGCGGTCGGCGTCCAGGTAGACCCCGGCCTCGCGTGCGGCTTCGAGAAAGGTCATCGCACGCGCGACGTCGGCGTCCGGCAGATGTGCGGTGCTGAAGCAACTGCCGGCCACGCAGAACACGTCGGTGGGACAGTGGCGCGCCGAGGCCGTCGTGGCGCGGGCCACGGGGCAGGCGTAGGTGTTCTCGGTGAGGTCGCAGGCGCCGGTGGCCGGATTCGTCTGGCGGCACACGGAGGCGGTCGGCGTGCAGCCTGCCGTCGCCAGCGGGGCGCATTCATCGGTCGCGGCACCGGAATGGCAGGACAGGGCGGTGTCGTAGCGCCAGCAGGCCCGGGTGATGGGCACGCCGTCGATCGGCTTGGTCGCCGGGCCATCGACGCAGCGTGCCGCAGTCGTAACGCGGCACCGGCTGTCGCTGGCCGCCACCGGGCACCGATCGTCCCAGCGGTCCGTTTCCGTCACGGTCGTGTGCGGCCGCGTGAAGCGCAGCGCCAGCGCCGGGTTGTGCCCGTACAGCGGGTTCACGCGGTAGCCGGCGCCGAGGCGGCGGGCGTCCTCGATGAAGGGGGGTTCGTCCGTGCAGACCTCGGCCGACTCGCCTTCGGTGCGGCAGACGCGTCGCGACGGTTCCGCCACATAGCCCGTCATCTGGCAGTCGTGGCCGTTGCAGACGTCGTCGACGATCCACAGCGCGCGCGCGGTGTCCCCCCATGCGGTCGGGGACAGCGGCTGCAGCGGCTGCGGGAACACCCGTGCGGCCCCCACATCGAAGTTGAAGTACAGCGGCGCGGACTGGCGATCCTGCGCGCGCAAGCGCTGTTGTGGATGGTCGGGCAGGCACTGCACGGCGAGTTGCAGGTCACTGGATCCGGCCAGCACGGACCACGAGCCGGGGGCGCAACTGTCTGTGCGCTCGACCTCGACGGTCAGCGTGCGCGCGCACGCCGCAGTGGCCACGCCCGCCCCTTGGCGGCAGATCCGCGGCTCTGTCGCGGCCGTCGGTACCGTGTCGACCTGGCAGCCGCTGTAGAAGCTGCCGAGGTCTTCCAGCACCGCACCAGGGTTCGCCGCGACGCGGCGTGCCCCGAGCACGGCGGGGTCGGTCGGGAGGACGGGCGCGCGCGCTGTCTGGGCTGAGGCCTGGGCACCCAGCAGGGCCTGGCAGACCGGCTCGCCGGGCGTCAGCGCGCAGGCGGCCAGTCGGTTGCTGCTGGCGCCCGACAGGTTGGGTTGTCCATAGTGCGCGCGCTCGGGCGGTGCGGCGGTGTAGCCCGGCACCACGGCCGAAGCGCCCGGTGTGGTGATGTGGCCGCGGACGATGGACTGCACCGCCTGGCCTGCGGCCATGCCTTCTGCGTGGGCGCCTGACTGCGCGCCCGCCTGGGTTACCACGAAGCAACCCAGCGTGCACCACACGACCGCACGCTGCAGGCAGGACAGGAGACGCTGCCGCATGACCGGTCCCTCACGGCCGCAGCCGGGCCAGGAACGGCGCGGCGTCGGCCTGAAACGCCGGCGCAGCCCGCTGCATGTGGTCCAGCGCATGGTCCAGGCTGACGTCGCCGGCCGCCTTCACGAAAGCCTCGGGCGGCGCGCAGGTGCCGCTGGCGCAGGAGACCGGGCGCGCGCCGTCGCGCACCAGCACGAAGCTCGGCACGTGCGTGATCGCGAAACGGTCAAAGGCCGGTGGATCGATCTGCACGGCGATCTGGCGCTGGCCGATCAGCCCGTGCAACGCGGTGACCGTGGTGCGCAGCGAGCCCTGCACGAAGCCGCGCAACACCACCGTAGCACCGGCGCGTGCGGCCTGGTCGAGCAGGCGGTCCAGTGTGGGCCGCGGCACCGTCAGGCTGATGAACACGATCAGGCCCGGACCCGGGTGCAGGCCGGCTGCCGTGCCGATGGACGCGGTGGACGCACCGTAGCCGCGCGCGATGGCTTCCAGGTCGAGGGGTCTGGTCGTGCGTGGTTGGGGCAGGGCGTCGAGCCGGAGTGGTGCAGACCTTGCCGCAGGGTCCGACGCGACCACGCCCGTCCCGACGTGCCGGCGACGCGCTTCGTCGATGTCACGCTCCATCAGCACCGGCTGTTCGCCGCTGACACGGTCGATGTCGGCATCGGTGATGGTCGGCGCCTGCGGGCTCGCTTGCGCCGACCAAGCCAGGGCCGCCAGGGCTCCCGCGTGGCGCGCCAATCGCACGCTGCGGCTGCTCGTGCGAAGGTGATCAGTACCCCACACAGCAGTTCCTCTTCCTGAACAGCATGAAGCCGAAGTCCTCGCCCCGCACCGGAAACTCCTTGCCGGCGCCCCAGGTCACCGTGGTGCGGCCGAACGGCTGGCAGCACTTGCCCGCCTCCTGGGCCGTGTTCGGAATCGGATGCGTCAGCTGCGTCTTGTAGGCCGTTTTGTCCATGACCGGCGCAAAGTACGGCCCACACAGACCCGGCGTGCCGTGCCAGCCCCAGGCGATCAGCTCGCGGTGCAGCTTGGCGGTCAGGCGCTGCGCGATCAGCGCGGCGGTGCGCACGCCGCCCAGGTGGTAAGGCACATGCCCGTTCATGGGGTAGATGCCGCCCTGGCAGCCGGCGCACCAGAACAGCTCGCGGATGCCGAACCCGGTGCTGGCAGCCACACAGTCGGCCGCGCAGGCCGCGACGGCGACGGGGTTGGCGAACAGCAGCGCGTCCGGATGCAAGATCAGGCTCAGCTCGTCGTCGGCCCACAGCGGGTCGACCTCCGTCAGGTAGGCCAGGTCGAACGCGCCTGGCTCCAGGCACGGAAAATCCGCCACGACGCCCAGGTAGTACAGCACCGGGTTCGCGTAGTAGTGCGCCTGGTAGAAGCTGCCACCATCGCCATCGCCTTCCGGGCGCGTGAAGCGTGCGGCCTCGGGCGCGGGCAGGCCCGGGTTCAGGCCGATGCCACCCAGTGCGCTCAGGCAGAACGGTTTGCGCACCACCTCCACATGGCGCGCCGGCTCCCAGAAGCCGACCGACAGGCCGAGCACCGGGTTCACGCCGCAGCTGCACAGCGGAGTCGTGGGATTGGCAATGTCCTCCTGGTCGCCGAAGTTGCCGACACGGGCCGCGCCGATGCTGATCGGCAGGATGCAGCTCCAGCAGATGTCGGTGATCGGGTTCGGGAACTTGCCGGTGCAGGTGGTCGCGCCGACGGATGCGGCACCGACCGCCAAAACGAGTCCGGCCAGCCATCGCCACGTCGCCATCGAGAACCGCCTCATGGCACCACCTCCAGTTCGTCGACGCGCAGCCGCCGGCCTTCCTGCGTCACGAGCGCCGGCACCTGGGCGATGCCCAGGCGCTGCGTCAGCCGGCCCTGCTGGTCGTAGTAGACCGGCACGCGCCAGGACCGCATCAGGTCCAGGTAGGAGCCGCCTGTCAGGATCGGTTTGACCCGGGCGGGAGTTCGGGCCATCAGCGCGCGCGCCTGGCGGACCTGGCGGCTGTCGCGGGCATCGAAAAACAGCAGCGGGCGGGACAGCGACACGACGTCCAGTGGGTTGGCGCGCGTGCCGGCGGCGAACAGCAGCTCGCCCTGGGCGCCGAGGATGTTTCGGTCCAGCGTGATGCTCGGATCGACATGGAAGCTGCGCGCCACGGTGGTGGTGCGCACGGTTTCGACGGCGGCGGGTTGCCGCACCGCTGCGACGCCGCGCGCGCGGGCCTCCTGTTCGATGCGGTCCAGCTCGCCGCTACGCCCCTTCTCGCGCAGGCGTTGTTCGATCATCTGCAGCAGATGCGGTTCGGTGATCGCGTAGGTCGGACCGAGGGTGCCGAGGTCCATGGCCTGCGCCGACAGCACCGGTGCGATCAGCGCCCCGGCGATCCATCGACGGCACTTGGGCGATGTCATCTGCGCTGCTCGCGCGGGCATCGGAGCTGCGCTACCGCCTGGTGCCGGGCCATGCGGTCTTGGGTCGCCGCTGCGCGGATCAGGCCCATCAGCGCGGGATCACCGCCTTCCACCGCCATCGCGCGGCGCAGGCCTGCAGCATCCAGGGCCAGGCCACAGCGCAGGCGGACGGCGGCCACGTACGTCCGGGCGCCGGTCTCCGAGGCCGGCGCGATGCGCTGCAGCAAAGCGAGGTAGTCGGCGAGCTCTCGGTCATCGACAGCGGACGGACTTGCCACGGTGGTCGGTGGGACTTGGGCCGGACTGGTCTGGGCGAGCGTTTGCCCGTGCGCGCAGACAGACAGCACGCAGCCAAGCATGGCAGCAAGGGGTAGCGCGGCATGCGTGGCCTGGGGCACGGTGGCGCTGGTAGCGTGGGTCCGCATGATCTCGGCCCCTCAGAACAGCGGCACCACGACACCCAGCACTTGATCCGCCCGCACCAGCCCGCTGTCGCGGTAGCGTGAATCGAAGCTGTCGGCGGCCGTGCCCTGCACGAAGTAGTGGCCGGCAGGAATCACCAGCGGCGCGATCGGCGCCAGCGGCTGCCGGTCGAACGCGTGGGTCTTGGCCAGGCCGACAGACGCACCGTTGACCCGCACCAGCCGGTCCTGCACCGTCACGATATCGCCCGGCAGCCCACACACGCGCTTGAAGAAGGGCTGCGCGCGCAGGCCGGGGTAGCGCGTCTGCGCCGGCCCGTCGAAGCGGTACACGACCAGATCGCCACGCTGCGGTGGTCCTGTGCTGCTATGCAGCCAGGCCACGTGGTAGGGCAGGCTGGGCGTCCAGTTGAACAGCAGCGGCAGCCGCGGCGTCGGGTCGACGAACAGGCGGGTGTACGCGAAGGCCCAGATGACGACAACCGGCGCGTACACGTACCAGCGCAGGCGCATGTGGTCGAGCAGACCGCGCAGGTCCATCCAGCGGCGCGACTGGGAGGCGGTAGGGGGAGCCAGTTCGTGGCTCATGGCAGCTCCACCTTGCGCCGCAACGCCGGCGTCAGGTCCAGCGCGTGCGGGCTGCCGACCACGGCCGTGCGCAGGACGACCAGGCAGCCACACTCGCGCGGGAGTTCGTCCAGCGCCGCCGGCAGCCGTTGCGAGAAGCTGCGTGCCATGGCGAGCGCCTGCTGCTTGTGCTCCTCGCTGCCGTTGGCGGTCAGCAGCTGCGTGAACTGCGCTTCCTTGGCGCGGTAGACCTCGGCCAGGTCCACCGTCCCGATGGCCAGCGCCGGGCGCAAGACCCAGCGGTCGTAGGCCGCCAGGCCCGCGCCGGCGATCAACGCCGAGACCGTGGCGGTAGCAAGCGCATGTGGCAGCAGCGGGTTCACAGCACCAGCCCCCGCTGCCGCAGCAGCTCCGTGATCGCCTCGTCGATCGACATCCCCTGCGCGCGCAGCGCGTCGATCGGCGCGTTGTCCTCCAGCTTGTTCGAGAACAGCAGGTGCGTGGCCGGGTCCAGGATGTTGCGCGCCACCCCTTCGCCGACGGGAGAGGAGATGTACAGCTCCGAGAACGCGCCGGCCTCGGTGCGCAACGAATTCAGCAACCGCTTCTTGGGCTCGTCCATGGTGAGCCGTCCCTTGCGGTCCAGCATCTCGATGGACTCGGGCTTCTGGCGCAGCAGAAAGACCCAGTCCGAGCAGTTGAAGGCCGCCTCCATCTGCGCCGAGCCGTAGTAGTCGTCGGCACTCTGGGTGGCCGTGCCCAGCGCACCGCCGTACTTGCGTGCCCGGCGTGCCGCTTCCTCCACCACGGCGGCCTTGACCGGGTCGTCGGCACCGATGTCTCCGAGCTGCTGCTTGAGCTCGTCGATGAACAACACCTTGCGCCGATTCCGCGTCAGGTACATCTCGCCTGTGATCTGGTGCAGCAGCAGGATGTTGACGACGGCGTGCAGGTCCGGCCGGCGCTTGAGTTCCTCGTTCTCGATGACGACGAAGTCGTTGCTGAAGTCGACGTTGGCTTGGCCCTCGAAGAAGCGCTCGTACTGCCCGCCCCGCGCATACGGGTTCAGCATGAGGGCCAGGTCCTTGATGCGCTGGTCGTTGACGACACCCAACTCGGGCATGCTGCCGGTCTTGAAAGCGTCGCGCAGGCCGGTGACCGTCAGGTCCTGCCCGTGCGCCCGCCAGAGCTGCAGCACCATGGCCGAGATCGCCTTGTACTGGACCTCGTCCAGCTGGTGCTGCATCGAGCACATCTTGGCGATACCCGGCACCAGCATGTCGATGTCCTCGTGGATGTCGCGCACGATCGTGAACGGGTTCAGGCACAGGTTCACGTCGGGCCGGAACTCGATGTAGGTGCCACGGGCCTTGCGACACAGCTTCTCGAACGACCGGCCCAGATCCAGCATCCAGACCTTAGCGCCGATGGCGCGGTACGACCAGGCCAGCTCGTTCATGAGCACCGACTTGCCGGACCCTGGCGCGCCGATGATCGCGAAGTTGTAGTTGCCCAGGTCGTTGTCGAACAGATCCAGCGTCATGAGCTGGCCGCGCCGGCCGCCGAACACCAGGGCCGGCGTGCGCGTCCCACGCCACTCGGCGATCAGCGGCGCCAGGTGGATGGCGTTGGCCATGGTCTTGCGCGTGACGCGGCGCATCTTGGCCAGGTCCTTGTGCATGCGCGGGCTCAGCGTCATCGGCAGGCTGGCCAGCAGCGCCTGGCGGTGCATGTAGGCATCGGCGTTGAGCTGGAAGCCGCGGGCGCGCCAGATGGCGTTGGCGGCCTCGTGCGCGGCGGCGGCCTTGTCCGGGTGCGTGAAGATCGCCAGCTGGTGGTACAGGCTGACCAGGCTGCCGCCGGTGTCCACCGCGTTCGCTGCAGCCGCCCAGTCGTCCAGCTTCTTGCGCACGTCCGGCATCACGTCGGCCATCTTGGACTTGGCGTTCTGCGTCGCCCGCACGTGGTTGGCCGTGACGATGGACTTGGTGGCGTTCGGGTCCAGCATGTGCACGCCCAGGGTGATCAGGAACGGCGCGCTGTACTGCAGCGCCGGCTGCATCAGGTCGCCGATCAGCGAACCCATCTGCCACAGCGCGAAGCGCTCCGGGAAGCTCTTGATCGAATAGAAGCGCGCCTCCAACACGTCGGCGCTGGTTTCCTTCCACAACGTCAGGCCGCCCGGGTGCGGGTCCTGGATGGTGTCGAAGTCCACGATCTGGTCGCGGATCTCGCGGCCTTCGTCGTAGTGCAGCTGGCGGTCGTCGTCGAAGTTCAGGTCCGGGTGGTCCGAATGCGCGATGCGGTCGGGGTTGGTGAACAGCGCGCACCAGTTGATCAGGTCGCTGGCGTCGCAGACGCGGTTGGGCAGCATGGCCGAGCGCAGCGTGGCGGCGATGGAGTCGCGCAGCGTCAGCAGGGCCTCGCGCCGGGCCATGTCTTCCCCCTCACCCGGCACCGTCACGCTCAGCATCAACCGGAAGTCGCGCAGCGTGTAGTGGAAGCCTGAGGTCAGCGAGGTCTGCGTGCCGTGCAGCAGGTGGTGCACGCGCTGGCGCGCCAGCTTGCGGAACAGGTTCTCGTCAGGTACGGGCCGGCCGAACGGCTGGGCGCGCTCGGCTTGGTCGGCGTCTTCCACACGCAGGTTGGTGTACTGGCGCAACTGCTGGCGGATGTGCGGTGAGGCGAACAGGTGGAACTGCAGGCCGGTCTGTGGCGGGCAGTTGGCGTAGAGCGACACCAGCACTTCGGCCATGCGTTCGTCGGCGCCCGATTGCGGCATCAGCTCCAGCAGGAAGCCCAGACCGTCGCGGTTGACGAACAGGCGTTCTTCGGCCAGGTAGCCGGCGTAGGGCAGCCAGCCGGCGAACTGTTCGGCGGGCGTGGTGGCGTCGAAGTGCCAGGGCCAGGCGGTGCGGGGGGTGCGTGCAGCGGTGGTGTCGGTGTGCATGGTGGGCGTCCCTGAAGGATCAAGGCTGGCGTGCGCCGGGCTGGCCCTGCAGTGGCGGTAGTGCCGGCAGTGCCGGTAGCCGGGGCAGCGTCGGGAAGTGGCCGAAGGGCGAGGAGGGCAGACCGCGCGAGAGGTTCTCCGTCAGCGAATCGCCGGACGGCTCGGCCTCTGCAGGAGGGGTGTCCCGGGACCCGCCGGGCGGTGGCGCGCTGACGGGCGTGTTCGGTGGTGGCCGCAGCGGCACGTAACGGTCGCGAATACGCTGCTGCACACGGTCAAGCTGCCAGCGCCCGCCTTCCACCTGCACGTAGACATAGCCCTGGTCCCAGAGGTCGCCATCGGCATCTTCCCAGGGCTTGGTCCATAGGCGCAGCACGCGTGCGGGCGAGCGCAGGGCGGCGCCGGGTCGCGGTTCGTCGACGGGGTCGCCCGTTGCTGGCAAGGCCCCCTGCAGCACCGGGCGCGGTGGTGCATCCGTGTAAGGTGATGCCGCGCCTGCCGATCTCGTTGCACCCGGCCCAGTCAACGGCGCGCCGGTGCGCTGACTCGGCAGGTTGTGGTGCAGCGCGTTGGCATAGGTGCCCGCCACCGAGTCGCAGGCCACACCGTCCGGTGCGGCGCAGGCATAGCGGGACTCACCGTCCAGCCCGGACATGTTGACGCAGCCGGTCAGCAGCAGGGACGTGCCAAGAAGCAAGGCAAATCTCATGGCCGCCGCTCCGCCGTGGAGGCTGCGCCCTGGCCCGCTGCCGCCAGCCTGGCCTGCAGCACCGTGCGGTCCACATAGCCATCGGTGCGCGAACCGTCGGCCCAGAACAGCGTGGGCGTGCCTTGCACGCGCAGGGTGCGGGCCAGCGCCAGGTTGCGCGCGATCGGGTGTTGGCAACCCGGCTTCGGCTGCAGAGTGCTGGCATTGCCCTGCACCATCCATTGGTGCCAGGCTTGCACACGGTCGGCCGCACACCAGATGGCCACCGGCCGCGCCTCACCCTGGAACGGCACCAGGAAGGTGTGGACAGTCACATCGTCCAGCGTGGCCAGTTCGGCTTCGAGTTGCTTGCAATAGCCGCAGCTGGGATCGCTGAAGACCACGATCTTCCGCTGCCCGTTGCCGCGCTGGACCGTGATGGCATCGGCCAGCGGCAACTGGTTGATGGCCACGGTGGGTGAACTATCGCTGGGGTCGACGGGCGTCCCGTCAGCGCGCTGCGCCAGCTTCGGGCCGGTCAGGTCGCGCATGTCCTGCGTGTCGAACAGCCGCCCGAACAGGAAGTAGCGTGGCGCGGACGCCGCGACATAGGCCACGTTGCCGTGCATCCAGACCTCGAAGATCCCCGGCACTTCCGTGCGGGCCACCTCGGTGAACTGCGTGCCCGGGTGGGCCTGGCGCAGCGTGCCCAGCAACCGTTCTGCCTCGGTGTCGGCCAGCGTGGGCGACGGCGCGGACAGCATGCTGGTCATCAGCACTGCGAGCGCCAGCGTCGGATGGCTGCCAATGTGCAGCCGGCCGCAGTCAGTAGGCTTGGTCATCGGTGGGCTCCAGGTTGCGAAGGCCAGGCGTGCCGCCGTGGCGCGTGGCGGCACCGGCCAGGGCCGTCATCGGCACGTCGATGCGCACGCCCTTGGTGATCACCACGTCGATCTGCCGGCCACCATCGACCTCGATCACCGGGAAGGTGTTTTCGGCCAGCTTGATGTAGTACCGCGCCAGCCGGTCCAGGGCCTTGCCGACGCCGCTGCCCAGTCCCGCGCGGTAGGCGTCGGCGTTGCTGTCGGTGCTGGCGATGGTGCCCAGCGGCGAGCTGCTGTAGCTGGTGTTGGCCGTTGACAGGCCCTGGCCGATGCCGCTGACGACGCCGGCCAGCAGCGCGTTGGCCAGCATCTGCCCCTGCTTGGTCACCAGCCGGCCGCGCATGCCGACCTTGCCGTCCTCGCCATAGACTGTGCCCTGGATGCGCGCCTCCAGCATGGCGCCGTCGGTGCGCACGCAGGACAGGCTTTCCGTGCGCAGGTAGGCGCGCTCGGAGCTGATGTCGCCGTAGCCGGCCGCGACGACGAAGCACTCGCGGTACTCGCCACGGAACTGGTTCGGCAACACGCTGTTGTCGGACAGGCGGATCAGCACCGGGTGCGGGTTGGATTGCGATTGGCCGCCCGTGGGCGCGTCCAGCCCGCCCAGCAGGATGCCGCGCGTGAAGCTGACGGGCAGGTAGGTGGCGACGGTGCGGGGGGTGTCCTTCGCCTGCTTGCCGTCGGTGCTGCGGCCTGCGGCGCCGTCGGCATCCGCACCGGCGGGCCGGCGCTCGGCCAGCGTGACGCGCGTGATGACCGTCAGAGGAGGTGCTGCGGGGGCGAGCAGCGGGGGCGGCAATCCGGTCGGCATGGCGCCGCCGCTGCCCGTGGCCGGCAGCCGAGGTGGCAGCGCGGCGGCTGGCGGCATGGCAGTCGGGCTGTCCAGCGCAGCGGCAAGCGCGGGTAAGGGCGTAGGTGCCGATGCTGGTGCTGCTGCCGGCACCGGCTTGGCCGCTGCCTGTCCCACCGTCAACCGTTGCTCCAGCTCCGCAAAGCGCTGCATCGTGCGGGCCTCGAAGGTCTGGCGGTCCTTGTTCAGCCGGCCCTGTTCCTCGCGTTCGGATTCGTACTGCGCGAGCTTGCGGCCGGCAGTTCCAACCCACTGGTCGACCGGGTTGACCTGCGCGCCGGGCGGCATGATGCCGATGTTGGTGACGTCGCCCGGCAGGGTTGGCCGCTGGCGTGCTGGTCCGGTCGAGGGCTGCGCGGCCGAGAAGCTGAACACCAGCCACAGAAGCAACACGCCGCCGGCGACGATGGCCGCCAGCAGCGCGTACTGGCGTTGCCGGGGCGTCAGCCGCTGGTGCAGAGGGCCACGCTGGGGGTGCGTTGCACCAGCGTGCGGGCCGACATGCGGTGTGGGTCCGTTCATCGCGTGCCCCCACGCCGCAGCACATAGACGCTGGTGGACTCGCCCGGCCGCAGGTTGTGGTGCTCGATGGCGATGCCGGCGATCTCGCCACCGGGCCCGCCGCCGGCCGGCCGGTCGAACTCCTGCTCGGCCAGCACCATGGGCGCGGCGCCAATGTTCTGCAGCGCGTACTTCTCGCCGACGAAGCCACGGCCCTCATACAGACGCATCAGCGTGAAGCGCGTGCCAGCCCACAGCTGCAGTGGCCGCTGCGTCTCCTCCACGCGGATGTCCGACGGCAGCCGGTCAGTGGCCATGGCGACCAGCAGCGCCTTCATGGTGCGCACATGGTTGGGCGCAGGGCCGGCGGGCGCGGCCTCGGGGCCTGGGGGGCGCAGCGCACGGGGCGTTTTGTCGCGGATCACGATGGTGTCGGCCGGCGTGTCGGCGCGGCGCAGCAGCAGCGTGTAGGTGGCCGTGGCCGACGACACGAACAGGTTGATGGGCCGCGTGCCGGTGCCGACGGGCCGCAGGTAGATCTCGCCCTTGTCGCGGTCGCAGGCGACGATGACGTCACCGGCCGGGTTGACCGGCGCGCTCAGGCTGCCGGCCATGGCACTGCCAGTCGCCGTGGCAGGCAGGGCCGGCCCCGGTACTGCGCTCGGCGGCCCGCAATGGCTGGAGTGGATGTTGCCGAACACATCGGTGATCGGCATGCCTTCGATGCGCAGGCGCGTCGGCTCCTTCAGCGACACGATGGCTTCGGCCGCCACGCCGTCGCTGGCCTCCACCATCTGCAGTGCCTGGGCGGGCAATCCGTAGGCCAGGGCGGTGATGGCCAGGATGCGGCGGGCCGAGGGCAGCAGAGGCCAGTTGGTCGTGCGTTGCGCTGGGGCACGCCGTTGTGTTGAGCCTGAGATCTGACCCGCCGCGGCGGGGGGTGGCGTGGCCGCCGCGTGGGGGCTGCGTTCGCCCACCAACTCACTTGACCGCATAGGGCACCTCCTGGAAACCGACGAGGTGCATGCGCGCGCCGGCATGGCTGAATTCGATGCGGTAGGCCTTGAGGTCGTTGCCGGTCTCATGCCCATTGACGAGGGTGCGCAGCCGACCGCGCACGACCAGGCTCTGGGCGTCTTCGCTGGCCACCAGTTGCTGCGGTGCGAAGGCCGTGGTGGCGTTGATGCGCTTCAGGCGCTCGGCCTCGACCTCCTGGCGCGTCTTGAGCGCGCCGTACTGGGCCGGGTCCACGTAGCCCAGCAGCATGTCCTTTTTCCAGTCGATGGTGCTGGGCGTGACGTCCAGCACCAGCCAGGCGACGAAGCTGCCCATCTGCTCCAAGTACTCGCTCGACGCCCGGCCGCTGTCGACCCAGAAGCTCTTGTGCAGCGTAGGCGGCACGACCACCGTGCGCACCGTGCCGAGCAGGGCCAGGATCACAGCCAGTGCGATCAACTGGCATGCGGCCAAGGCGCCGACCGCCAGGCCCAGCCCCTGGTTGCGCCGGCGCAGATCCTTCAGGTCGCCGCTGAGTCGCTCGAAGTCCATGGGGTGCTCCGTCTCTCAGCCGACCATGCGGCGGATGTGGGAGGGCGGGCTGGCCAGCATCGAGGTCGCCGGGTTCGTCGGCAGGTGCCAGTACAGCCAGTGGATCGCGAAGGCCGGGTGCTTGTCGGCCTTCAGGCGGGCGATCCAGCGCGACAGGGCGATGCCGATGGCCATGCACACGGCGAAGGCGCCTTTGCTCGACGTCAGGTAGCCGACGAAGAACATGCACACGATGGGCGCGGCCACGTCGATGTCCCAGAAGCCGATCTTCCAGCTGTCGTCCAGCCGGCGCGGGATGTAGGTGTCTGCCTGCATGGCGGGCCTGCGCGCGGGCGGTGGCGGTTCAGACCACCGCGCCCATGATGGCGCCGGCGATCACCAGGCCCACGGCGCCGAAGATCGCCAGGCCGATGTAGGACAGCACGGGGCCGAAGTTGCGCAGCGCCGACAGGCTGATCAGGGCGACCACGAAGCCGATGAAACCGACCAGCGCCTTGACCGCCGGGCCGAGGTCGGCGATCTGCGCCAGTGCCGACGTCATAGGGCCGGTGATGCCGGTGAAGGCCACCAGGTCGAGCGCGTGGCCTGGCGACGCCAGCACGAGGGCGAGCAGGGCCATGCCCAGCAGGCCGAGGAAGCCGAGCAGCCGGCGCTTGGGCAGGCGCGTGGGCGGCGTGGTGGAGGGTAGGGAAGCAATGGTCATGGGAACTCCAATGGATGGTGGACGGGGACGGCTCGGGATGGCGGGATGGCGGGATGGCGGGATGGCGACAGGCGTCCGGCCGGCATCACGGTGGACGCTCGGGCACCGGGGCGACGAAGGTCTCGGCACGGCCATCGCGGCCATCGCGGCCATCACGACCGTGCATGGGCGCTGACGCCTTGGCCGCGAAGGCCTTCGGTGTCGGCTGCGGGCACTGGCTGGCTTCGCACAGCGCGAACGATGCGAACGACCCATGGCCACGTTGAGCCGCGCGCAGCGTGGCCGACACGACCGTTGGCGGCGTGGCAGGCTCCACGACCGGCGCTGTGGCGCAGCCGGTCAGCCAGGGCGGCACCGCGATGCACGCGGAGCCAAGCAGAGGCAGCCAATGCGAGTTCATTGCGCCACCCTCACCGTGAGGTTGGATGCCAGAGGCGCTGCGGCCGCGATCGGTCGTGCAGCCTGTGCAGCGCTGCCGGCGTTCGTCGTCGGCAAGCGTTGGTAGACCTTCCAGGCGTAGCTGGCGCGTGCACGCCGGCAGTTGTCGCCCTGGAGCTGGCTGCAGGCGGCGTTGTAGGCCCCCACGCTGTCCCAACTCACGCCATGCCGCGCGAACAGATCGGCCAGCAGCCAGGCGCCCACCTGCAGGTTCATGCAGGCATCGTCCAAATCGGACTCCTGGATGCCTTGGCGGGCCAGTTGCGGCAGATGCCGACTGTTGATCTGCATCAGGCCGATGTCGTAGCTGCCGGTGCGCTGCAGATGGGTGCGGTTCACGGCCGCCGCGTCCAGGTTGGACTCGGTGCGGGCGACCGCGTAGAGCAGCTCCGGCGCGATGCCGTATCTCTGCGCCGCTTCGTCCCAGCAGGGGACCGCGTGCGCGGTGGGCATGGCCAGCACCGTCAGACCCAGAACAAACGCAACACCCAGAACAAACGCAACACGCATCGGACCTCTCCATGACGCAACCGCACCACCTGTCGGTCGACAGGTACGAGGTAGGGACCGCAACGGCGGTCAGGGTGGGGTGCGGGTGGGACGGGCGGGGTACGCCCGGCGGGTCAGATGCGGGTTGGGTTCAGGCGCGGGCCTGGGCGGCATCCGCTGCGCGTTGCGCAGCCTGCAGCCGGTCGACCATGTTGCGCCTTGCCTGGCGCAGCACCGCCGCTCCTGTGGTGTCCTCCTGCTGGCAGAGCGCCACGCAAGCCGTGGTCAGCTGGTCCAACTGGAACTTGGGATGCGGATGCCGATTGAGCGGCGAGCATTGCAAGTCGTGCAGCAGGTCGAACTGCGCGCGCCACAGGCATTCACGGCGGCGCAACGTTGTGGGCGAGCGCAGGACCAGCTCAATGCCCATGAACCCGAAAATGCGCTCTGCCGGACGGGACTGGGCGAAGACCTGGGCAACGCAGGCACTGAGCAGGTCTGGCATACGGAACGTAGGGGCGGTATTGTCGCTGCGACGCAGCAGCGCATAGAGCCAGTCGTGTTCCTCCAGCCACAGACGGGTCTCGACGATGTCGCTGGGCTCTCCAGTGGCCGCGATCGGGCGCTGCGCAGGCACATCTGGCGTCATAGCTTCGAGCATGGCATCGGTCCTTCCGGCTACGGGTAGAGGAAAAGCACGCGGGCACACGGGTAAAACGATAGGCTTCGAGCGCGCGGCTGTCGCTTGCTTTACAGGCACTTTTTAGGCGGCTTATTGCCGTCAGCCTGTCACCCCGTCGCTGCAAGAGCTTGCCCGAGATTTCGGTCTTCTCAGCGGCGGTCGCAGCGAACTGCGGCACGCCAGCCTGCGCCTCAGATCGGCCAGCAACGACGTTCAGTTCGCCGGGCGCGAACGTCAAGTCCAACCTGGGTGCGGCGGTAGGCACCGGAGAGGCGAATGCGCACTATCGCCAGTAGCAGTCACTTAAGAATTTAACTCCCACCTGGGCAATCGCGCATGCAATTAGCAAGCAGAGTTTGCGTTACATCCCCCTTGCGCCTGCGGTCAATCCACTTGCACGCCAATAGTTTTGACCAAGTCCCGATTCACCGCGGCGTCCTGGATAAGTGCGGCCTTGAAGTCTGCCCGGCCCTTGTAGGCTTGGACGATCCCCTGCTTGTAAAGCCTTGAGCGCACGTCGGCGGTATCGGAGATCGCAAGCAACTGGCGCTCGAGATTTGCCAGGTCTGCCTCAGGCATGCCTTTACGCCCAAGAACGCCTATCCATGCGCTGTACTCGTAGTTGGGAAATCCGGACTCCTCAACCGTTGGGACCTTCGGAAGGTCGGGCCAACGTTCTTTCGTGGTGACGGCAAGACCGATCAACTGGCCAGACAGAACGAATGGCTGGGCAGCGACGACAGAGATGACGCCCACGGGCAACTGCCCGCCGACCACGTCGGCCGTGAGCGGGCCAGTTCCCTTGTAAGGAATGTGCTGCATGGACACCTTGGCTAAGTCCTTGAGCAATTCGGTAGCCAGATGCGCAGGATGTCCATTTCCGCCGGTCCCGAAAGAAATGGAGCCGGGTTTCCTGCGCGCTGCAGTCAGCATATCGGAGAGCGTTTTGAAGTTGGTTGACGGATGCGCCACGATGGCAAAGCCGGTGACACCAATCTGCGCAATCGGCTCGAACTCGTCCAGCGTGTAGCCGGGCTTCTGATACAGGGACAGATTGATCGTGTGGTTGTTCGATGTCACCAGTACGCTGCTGCCGTCCGCTTCAGACTTCGCGACAAGGCCTGCTGCGATGTTGCCCCCGGCTCCTGGGCGGTTGTCGACGATGACTGTCCTGTCATGGAGCGACGCTGGCAGCTTCTCCGCGAGCACTCTGGCAAGCGCATCGACCGCGCCGCCCGGAGGATAGGGAACGACAAGGCGTAGCGCCTTGGGACTTTGGGCTCGTGCAGGCAGCGCGCACAATCCGGAAGCCGCAGCGAAGGCTGCGATCAAGGTGCGCCGGCGAATGGGAGGAGCTTGTCTCATCTGTTGCCTTGTGTAGTAGTGGCCGGAGTATCTGGCTCGCTCCGAGCGCGCGCCATTCAATCGACAGATGCGGGAATCGAATCGCGAGATGGCTACACGCCAACCTTCCGGCTAAGCACCATGGACTTTCGACAGCTCAAGTATTTCGTCAAGATCGTCGAACAGCGCAGCATGTCGCGCGCTTCGGTCGAGCTTCATGTGGCGCAGTCCGCGCTGAGCCTGCAAATCTCTAATCTTGAGACGCGCCTCCAGCAAAAACTGTTGGTCAGGCGCTCCACCGGTGTCTTTCCCACCAAGGCGGGCGAGGCGCTCTACAAGCACGCACAAGCCATTCTTCGACAGGTGGAGCGCGCAGCGTTGGACGTGAAGCGATCTGCCGCCGAGGTCGGCGGACCAGCGTCGCTCGGACTGCCTGTGGTCGTCCAGGACCTGCTCGCGATCGACCTGTTGACGGCTGCGCGCCAGCAACTCCCAGCGGTCCAGCTCCACCTTGCCGAGGGAATGAGCTACCTGTTGAAGGAGATGGTGCTGCAAGGCAGGCTCGACATGACGGTCACCTACCAATTCGAGCCCTCGCCGGGAATCGTGGAACAGCCCCTGTTCAGCGAAGCCATCTACCTCGTGTCGCCTGCTGCCTCTGCCGTCAAGGCCGGCGGCCGTGCCTTGTCCATTTCCGAAGTCGCCGACCTACCGTTGGTGCTTTCCAGCCGACAGACAGGGATGCGACGTATCGTGGAAGCCGAACTCCGCGCACACGATGTCTCCGTGGATGTGGTCGCCGAGGTGGATTCCCTCAGGACGCTGGTCGACGCAGTCGAGGCCGGATACGCTCACACGATCCTGCCGGCGTCGGCGCTACAGAGGCAATTTCGCAGTCCTGACGCACATCCCCTCGTGGTCACGCCCCTTCAAATGGCCCGGAACGTGGTGCTCTGTACCTCCGAGCACCTTCCTCTTGGCGCAACTGCTGCAGCCGTCTATGAACTGCTCGAACGGGTGGTCCGGCACGCGTTGGACCGAAAGCTTTGGCTGGGCATCGGCGAGGCAAAAGACGCGCCATCGACTTGAGCGAAGAGCCCCTATGCAGATTGAATAGCGGCGTGGCGCTGCTTTTCCTACAGTGCGGTCATTCCCACTCAAGAGAAGCCGCATCATGGAAGCCATCAGCGTTTACTGGACCACCGGGTGCTCCAGTTGTGTCAGGGTCAAAGAGTTCCTGACCCGCAAGGGTGTTCCATTCGAGTCGATCAACGTCGCCAAGGACCCCGCAGCGATGAAGTTCCTGGCCTCGCTCGGCGCGCGGTCGATCCCGGTCGTGGTCCGTGGCAACGAATTCACGTTCGCTCAGTCGCTGGACGATGTCGCTGCATTCGTGGGCATCGAGCATGCCGTCGATGTGCTCGCGCCAGAAGTTCTGGTGGAGCGGTGGAACGCCATCATGGACATTGCCGCAACAGCAATTTCCAAGATTCCCGACGCGATGCTTGAAGAGTTGCCTGCCCCGCCGCGTGCACGCACCGTGCGAGATGTTGCGTATCACATCTTCCAGGTGCCCGATGCCTTTCTTCAGGTAGTCAACCATGGGCTGGAAGACTGGACGGTCGTTGCAAATGTTGATGCGCCCCCAAGCCTCGAGACAGCAGCCATCCTTGCATATGCAGACAGGCAACGGGCAGGCGTCGCTGCATGGTGGGACGCTTTGGAAGACAGGAGCTGCAAGAGGCCATTGAAGATGTTCTATGGCGTCCATTCGATGCACTCCTTTCTGGAACGCTCCGTGTGGCACACCGCACAACACACGCGCCAAATCCTCTGGTGGAGCAACGAAAACCGCATCGTCATTGAAAAGCCGCTGACAGAGAAAATCCTCGATGGTCTGCCAGTGCCGAAAGGCCTTTGGGAATGATCAGTGTCCTGGCTGACCTTGAACCCCATGCATCACCGGTGCCGACCATGGAACATGCCAAGCTGATCATCCTGGGCTCTGGCCCAGCCGGATACACCGCCGCCATCTATGCAGCAAGGGCGAATCTGTCGCCGATGCTGATCACCGGCAGCGTCCAAGGTGGTCAACTCACCACGACGACGGATGTCGAGAACTGGCCTGCCGACGTGCAAGGCGTGCAAGGGCCCGATCTGATGGACCGATTCCTTCAGCACGCAGAACGCTTCAACACGCGGGTGGTGTCGGATCACATCCTGTCCGTCGACCTGAAGCGCCGTCCTTTCGTGCTCGAAGGGCAATCAGGCACCTATTCGTGCGACGCACTCATCGTGGCGACGGGCGCCTCGGCCAAGTATCTCGGCCTGCCTTCGGAGGCTGCATTCATGGGCCGCGGCGTCTCGGGCTGCGCCACATGCGACGGCTTTTTCTTCGTCGATCAGGACGTATGCGTGGTGGGCGGGGGCAACAGTGCGGTAGAGGAGGCGCTGTATCTGGCCAACATCGCCAGGAAAGTGACGCTCGTGCACCGGCGTGAGAAGTTCCGTGCCGAGCCCATCCTTCTCGACCGACTGGGCAGGAAGGTGGAAGACGGAAAGATCGAGCTCAAGGTGAACTGCGTCGTCGAGCAGGTTGTCGGTAACGCTGCTGGTGTCACAGGAGTACAGCTGCGCCACCAGCAAAGCGAAACCACCCAGACGATCGACGTGCAGGGCTGCTTCATCGCCATTGGCCACCAGCCCAACACGGGTCTGTTCAATGGCCAACTAACGATGACGGACGGATACATCAAGACCAGATCGGGTACCGATGGCTATGCCACGATGACAAGCGTCCAGGGAGTCTTCGCTGCGGGCGATGTCCAGGATCACGTCTACAGACAAGCTATCACCAGCGCGGGCAGCGGTTGCATGGCGGCCCTTGATGCTCAGAGGTATCTCGACCTTTAGGAATATGAGCAGAAGGAGCACGGCTCGATCCTGTCACGAGTAGGATCGACTTAGTACCGTCACGAGCGGGACTCAGTTGCCGCTCTGTTCTCCATGAACATTCAAGAACTCGGCCGGCGCCGATCTCAGACCATGGTCCCTGCAAACTGAACTGCGCAGATTGCTTTCAGATCTGGGGTCTGCTACGGGCGCAGAGCAGCCAGCTACGACGACCCGCTACCGGCGGCCATCAGCGGTCGATCGCCGTGAAGCCGCGAACGACTGCTCCGCCACTAGCTTCAGACGCTCGCATGTAGAGGGCGAGTCCGATGCCAGATCGCATTGCAGCCAGCTCATCGTCGACAGCGCGTGGCACAGACACCAGCGTCGGTCTGCTAGAAATGCAGAGACGCCGTCAAACAGCAGGCCTATCTCGCCCATCTGAACGTGGCAGTTGGTGTCGCCGAGACTAGTACCTTGGCAACACCTTGCCCGGATTTAAGATGCAGCGCGGTTCCAGGGAGCGCTTGAGCAGCGACATGAGCTTGAGTTCCTGGGCACTCTTGTAGCGGGCCAGTTCCCCGACCTTCAGTTGGCCGACGCCATGCTCGGCACTGATGGAGCCGCCGAGAGCGTGCACGCGGCCGTGGACCAGTTCATAGATCGCATCCTGGTGGGCCACCATGTCTGCATCGCCGAACGTCGGCGATGTGCCGACGTTGTAGTGAAGATTGCCGTCGCCGAGATGGCCGAACGTCATGTTGACCAGGCCCGCAAAGCGCTGCTGCAGCAGTGCATCGGTCTCCTGCACGAAGCGCGGGATCTGCGAGATGGGCAGCGACACATCGTGCTTGATGCTCTTGCCCGCTTCCGCCTGGGCCAGCGTGATGCTCTCGCGCAGGTGCCACAGCGCCTTGCTTTGCGCGATGTTCTCGGCCACCACCGCATCCTCGGCTTCGCCGGCTTCGATCGCCTGGCCGAGCACGACCTCGAAGCGCTCGCGGGCATGTGCCTCGCTCTCGGCGTCCGAGATCTCGAGCAGGGCATACCAGGCCGCGCTGGCCGACGGGCCTTCGAAGGGCAGGCGCTGGGCCGGATAGGTGCGCGTCACCATCTGCAGGCACACCCCCGCCATCAGCTCGAACCCCGTCAGCGATGCAGCAAAACCCGAGCGCGCCCGGGCGAGCAGCGCCACGGCCTGCCCGGCGCTGGACAGCGCCAGCAAGGCCGTACAGCGCGCCGCAGGTTGCGGGAACAATTTGAGGGTGGCGGCGGTGATGATGCCCAGCGTGCCTTCGCTGCCGACGTACAGGTCGCGCAGGTCGTAGCCGGTGTTGTCCTTGCGCAGGCCGCGCAGCCCGTCCCAGATCTCACCGTCTGCGCCCACCACTTCGAGCCCGAGCGTCAGGTCGCGCATGTTGCCGTAGCGCAGCACGCCGGTGCCACCGGCATTGGTCGCCAGGTTGCCGCCGATGGTGCAGCTGCCTTCGGCACCGAGAGACAGCGGAAAGAAGCGACCCTCGGCGGCGGCGCGTTCCTGCACGGCCTGGAGAATGCAGCCGGCCTCCACCGTCATGGTGTCGTTGACCGTGTCGACGGCGCGCACGCGGTTGAGCCTGGACGTGAGCAGCACCACGGCCCGTCCGGAATCGTCGGGCGTGGCTCCTCCGCACAAGCCGGTGTTGCCGCCTTGCGGCACCAGCGGGATGCCGCGCGCCGCACACGCCCGGACCACATCGGCCACCTGCGGCGTGGTGCCGGGCCGCACCACGGCGATGGCCTGGCCGGTGAACCGGTTGCGCCAGTCGGTCAGGAACGGCGCCGCCTCGGCGCCCGTCAACACATTGGCCGGGCCGACGATTTCGGCCAGTACGGCGGTGAAGCCTGCAGGGACGCCTGCGGCTTCACCTGCGGCGCGCGCTTGCTCGGGGCGGGCCGGAGCGGCGCTCATTGCACACTCCGGTCGCGCGCTCGCGCCAGCACCGCGTCGCGTCGCGCCTCGAAGCGTGGCCACACCTCGGGATTGACCAGGCGCGGGGGTTTGCGTCCTGCCAGCACCTCAATGATCTGCTCGGCGCTCAGGGCGGCGATGTTCGCCCTGCCTTCGTGGGAGACGCCAGCCGTGTGGAAGGTTGCGACCACGTTGTCCAACGCAAGCAGCGGGTTCTCCCTGGAGGGCGGCTCCTGCTCCCAGACATCGAGTCCCGCACCGGCCAGGTGGCCCGACTGCAGTGCCTGGTGCAGTGCGCCTTCGTCGTGCACACCGCCGCGGGCGGTACTGACGAAGATGGCGCCCGACTTCATGGCCGAGAAGCGATCGGCATTGAACATCTTCAAAGTGGACGCGTCTCGCGGGCAGTGCAGGGACACGATGTCCGATGCGCGAACCAAGGTGTCGAGGTCGACCTGTTGCGCCCCTCGTTCCGCGAAGTCGTCCGCCGACAGCAGCGGGTCGTACGCCAGCACATGCATGCCAAAAGCCCGGGCCAGCGCCGCCGTTCTGGTGCCGGCATAGCCCAGGCCCACGATGCCCAGCGTCTTGCCGCCCAGGTCGTGGCCCATCACGGACTCGCGCGAAAAGCGCTCTGTGGCGGTGCGCAGTTTGCGGTCGGACTCCACGATACGGCGCGACACAGCCAGCATGAGGCCGATCGCCATCTCGGCGACTGCGGCAGCGTTGCCCCCGATCTGGCAGACGACCGCCACGCCAGCGCGCGTGCAGGCGTCGACGTCGACCGTGTCGTAGCCCGCGCCGCCCGCCGACACGCACAGTAGGTCCGGGCAGCGCGACAGCAGCGCCTCATTGGCCCAGAACTGCGGGGGCAGCTCGTCCTTGGCAGAAGAGATCTGGTAGATGTGGGCCTGCGCCAATGCCGCCCAGGTCGACGCATCGTCCCCTCGCATGGGGGCGACCGTGAGCTGCACATCGTGCTCGCGCGACAGTCGCTCGTCGAAGACCGGGTTGATCCATTGGTTCAAGCGCACCACGCGCTTGGCTTGCATTTCGGTGGACATAATGGATTCCTGGGTTGGCCTGGAGCGGGTCACGGTTCGATGTAGCAGTTCAGCCGCGCCAGGGTCTCGTCCACCCAGGCCCGGTCTAGGCAGCCCGCCTTGATGTCTGCAACCATCTTGTCCTCGACGCGCTGCTTGTGCTGTGCAGCCGCCAGCAGCCGCTCGACGTCTTCGAAAGGCACGCACAGCAGGCCATCCTCGTCGCCGATGACGAGATCGCCCGGCTCGATGACCATGCCATCGATGGCGATCGACACGTTGATTTCGCCGGGGCCATCCTTGTAGGGTCCGCGGTGGGTGATGCCTGCGGCAAACACGGGGAAGGCGCCGGCGCGCAATGCACCGGCGTCGCGGATCGCGCCGTTCATCACGAAGCCGCCCAGGCCTTGCTGAACGGCATCGCCGACCATGATTTCGCCGACCAGGGCATTCGTGAGATCGCCGCCGGCGTCGACAACGATCACGTCGCCCGGCCTGGCCATCTGCAGCGCCTTGTGGATCATGAGGTTGTCACCCGGGCGCGTCTTGACCGTCAGCGCGGGGCCCGCCATCCGGCCCCCTGCGTGCATCGGGCGCAGGCGTGGGCCGCCGGCCGTCATGCGCGACATACAGTCGCTGACATTGGCAACCGGCACCTCGAGGAACTGGCGCGCCAGATCGAGGTCGACGGCACGGCGCCTTTGGAGGATACGAAGTCCGTTGTGCATGGTGTGTGTCCGGTGGCGCTGTTGTTCAATCGAGCTTGATGTCGGCGGCCTTGACCACGGGAGCCAGGCGGTTGCGATCGGCCTGGTAGAGATCTGCCATGGATTGGGGCGTGCCGCCGTACAGCTCGGCGCCGGTCGCAAGGATCTTTTGCCGTACATCGGGTTGAGCGAGCAACTCGTTGATGGCGGTGTTCCACTTGTCGATGATCGTCTTGGGGGTGCCGGCCGGCGCCATGACGCCCCAGACGCTCGCGAGCTCGACGCCCCGAATACCGGATTCGGTGAAGGTCGGCACGTTGGGGAGAACCGGAGAGCGCTTGGCGGCCGTCACGGCAATGGGGCGCACCTTGCCCCCTTCGATCTGGCTCAGCAGCGTCGGGATCGAGCCCATGTAGATTTCGGTTTGCCCACCGATGAGGTCGGGCAGCGCCTGGGACATGCCGCGGTAAGGCACGTGCGTGAACTTCACGCCGGAGGCGTTCTGCCACAGCTGGCTGACCAGGTGCGCGATGGTGCCCGTGCCGGGTGTCGCCACCGTCACCGTGTCCGGCTTCGCCTTGGCTGCCGCGACGATGTCGGCCAACGTCTTATAAGGCGAATCGGCGCGCACGACGACCACCACTGCGCCACTGGCCACCGATGACACCGCCTGCAGATCCTTGACCGGGTCGTACGTCAACTTCGCGTAGAGCAGCGGGTTCAGCACGACGTTGTCGGTCTGGGCCATGACGAAGGTATAGCCGTCCGGCTTGGATTTGGCGACGGTGTCCAGCGCCAGATTGCCGCCGGCGCCGGGCTTGTTGTCGACCGTGATCACCCAGTTCAGCTTGGAGGTCAGCGCCGTGGCCAGCAGGCGCGACAGGCTGTCGGTCCCACCGCCGGCCGGGAAAGGAACAACCATCCGGATGGGGCGTTCGGGATAGGGTTGTGCACCGGCGCCGGCAGCACCGATGCAGAGAAGGACCGCCGTCGAGATTCGTATCAGAGTGCGCATATCTGTCTCCAGGTTCTTGAAATGCGGCGCCAGGCCGCAATGGGGTGAAGCAGCAGGGGCACCGCCCCAGGACAAAGCGTTCAGGCGAGTGCCGTCACTGACTTGATAGTACAGATTAAAAACAATTACGTCCAGGAAAGCACGAAGTTCTTATTTCAGTGCTTTGCAAACCTCTGCCTTAAAACCAATATTCCAACAATTTTGTTCGGATGGGGGCAAAGCCCAGATCCCTACAATCGCGCGGATCAACGACAGTGGACGATGTGATGCGCAATGGAAGTGACAACGCCTACGAGGTGCTCAGGGAACGCCTGATCGGCGGGCACTACAACCCTGGCTCGCAGCTGAAAGAGGAGCCGATTGCACGCGAACTGGGCCTAAGCCGCACTCCTGTTCGAACGGCGCTCAAGCGCCTGGTGGAGGAAGGCTTGGCCACGGACGCGGTCGGTCAAGGCGTCCACGTGGCCAAGTGGACGCAGTGGGATGTCGAAGAGACGTTTCAGCTCCGCATGCTGCTGGAGCCCTACGCCTCCTACCTTGCCGCGACGCGAGGAGGTACAGACCTGCTGGCGCGGCTTCAGGCAAGCAACCTGGCAATGGAAAACGCCATCCGGCTGGGTGGCAATGCGGGAACAGAGGGCGTCCAGGAGGCGAACCGCCAGTTTCATCGCGCGCTTCTGGACGCAGCCGGCTCCTCACGGTTGCGCTCGATGCTCGACACCATCATCGACATGCCCATCGTGGTGAGGTCGTTCTATCTCTACTCGCCGGCTGAACTGGAACAAAGCCTGCACCACCACCGGGACTTGACCTTGGCAGTGGCAGCCCAGGACGGGGAACTCGCCCGTGAGGTGATGCAATTGCATCTGCGCATGTCGCACCACCGGTTCATGCGGCACAGAAGCGAATACGCGAAGGCACCTGTAGGACTCTGAGAAAAAAATGCGGCCCACCATGCACGTCCCGAGCCACGGTAACCAACGCCAGTTGGGTTGGCTGACGCATGGCCCGGTGTGAAGTGCGGGCGACTTCATGTCGGACGAGGATCGCTGTCAAGGAACGCCTGGTGCAGGCAAACACCGCACCCTCGAGCGTCTGGTCGGTGGAACAGTCGATGCCTTCGCTGCCGCCGCGCGTTGCCGTTCATTGACCAGCATCCGCGGCCTCCTCGACACAGGGGAGCGACGGCAATGCGCCACAGCCGCCCGTCAACTCCCATGACGCGAAAGACCGCCAAGGGCGGCGGCCATAGCATGGCGGCCGCCAAGACGCGACCACTCTCCAAAGCAGTCGACCGCAGTCTTGCGGCGCCGGGCGAGATACGAAGCAGGCCGTACGCCCGCAGTTCGATCAGCCGAACTTGCGCCACCCAAAGCTGAAGTCCGTTGGAGGGGCGTTGACACATACGTCCGCATGTCCCAGGTCGGACTCGCGCCACGGTACGTTGGCGCCGAAGCGAAATCAGGGTGCGCAGGCGTGCGCGGCCGTGTCCCCCGCCTCGTGCAGCAGTCGCCGGCCTTGCGGGCGCAGCGTGACGCGGCGCTTGCCGTCGCCATCTGCAGCGCGCTCCACCAGCCCGGTCTTCTCCAGCGGCAGCAGCCGCAGCAGCAGGTGCGAGGCCGGCATGCGCAAGGTGCGCGCGAGCGCCGTCGCGGACGCAGCGGCGCCGGCGGCATCCAGCACCGTCAGCAGAACGAAGTCGGCCCACGACAGGCCGTGATGCGTGCCGAGTTCGTCGTCGAGCATGAACACCAACGCCGCGTGCGCCAGGTGCCGGTCCACGCAGGCTTGCAATGCTTCTTCACTCATGGCGCCAGCCCTTGCACTTCGCGGTGGATCTGCTCCATCGCTTTCAGTTCGCCCGCGTAGTCGAAACCCGCTTCCTCGCGTTCCTTCACGAGTTCCAGAACTTCGAAGGCGAGCCCCTCGACCCCGCTGCGATGCCACTCGGCCTGCAGCACGCGGTCCGCGTGCTTGCCCATGCCCAGTTCAAAGCGAGCGCGGTTCAGCGCCGCATGCACGTTGCGGCTCGCGCCGAGCAGCAGGTGACCGCTTGCGCGGTCGCGGATGGCGTAAATGCCCATCGGCGGAAAGGCGTCACGCGCTAGGCGTACAGCCACCCGCCGCGCCGAGCGCGACGCCTGGTTGGCGGAAGAATCCATCTTCTTTCTTCTTGTGAAGGTAGTAGAGGCCGTGCAGCACCAGCATGGCCACGAACGCGACAGGGCAGGCCCAAAACACCCCTGCCAGGCCGAAACGCGCGTCCAGTGCCACGGCAACCGGCCATTCGACGGCCACGATCGCAGCCATGCTGAGGAGCGCTGGCACCAGCGCCGCGCCGCTCGCGCGCATCGCGCGCCCACCAGCACGTTGCTCCATCCGAGCAGCATCACGCTCTAGGCGACGGTTCGCACGATGGTGACTGCCTGCTCCAGCACGGGCCCGGGTTCCAGGAACACTTGCAACGCGAACGGCGCGAGCAGGTGCGCAGCGACGACGAACAGCGCGGTGACCACTGCGTTCAGGCGCAACCCCGCACTCACGATCGCGGGTAGCCGTTCGCGTCGTCCTGCACCGACTGCGTGCGCGCTGAGATCGTCGCGGCAATGCCCAGGCTCATCGCCGGAAACTGCACCCAGCTCAGGACCTGCGTCGCCGCGCCATAGGCTGCGGTAGCGGTCGACCCGTGACGGTTCACCAAGCCCAGCAGCACGATCTCCGCAAGCGCCATCGCCAGCATCTGCAATGCGGCCGGCAGGGCGATGCGCAGCATGCGTTTGGCTATTGCCCCATTCGGCTTGCAGTACTGCCACCCGGCGCCGGGGGCGAGCGGATGGCCGTCCCGACGCCAGCGCCGGATCAACACAGCAAGCGCAGCCAGCTGTGCGACGAGCGCCGAGACTGCCACGCCAGCCGCACCCAAAGACGTGCCCGAAACGAGCAGCGGCGTGCACACCGTGCCCACCAGCGTCGCGGCCAGCAAGGACCACATCGGCGAGATCGCGTCGCCGGTGCCGCGGCTCAAGGACAGGCCCGTCCATGCGACGAACACGAAGGGCATCACCAGCAACATGGCGCGCGCATAGCCGACAGCCGCCGGCAAGATGTCCTGCGGCGTGCCTAGAGCTTGCATCAACCACGGCGCAGACCATGCTCCGGCGACCGCGACCGCAAGCCCGACGCCAAGCGCAGCCACGAAGGCCGTCGCACCCACGCGCCGCACCCGCGCCGCATCACGCGCGCCCTAGGCTTGTCCCGCAAGGATGGTCGCCCCGGCGCCCAGCCCGATGTTCAGCGACAGCAGCAAGAAGAACACGGGAAAGAACGACGCGGCCGTCGCGATGCCGCGCACGCCCAGCAGGTGCCCGAGCCAGAAGCCATCGAGCAGGCCGCCAGCGCTCTGCAGTGCGTGCGTCAGGATGAGGGGCGTCAGAAGCGCAAGGTAGTGCGTGCGCAGCGTCGGCGCCGGTCCGGCGGGGGGTGTCGTTTCTGGCTCGTTCATGAGTGCTCCTGTGGACAAGCGGGCGTGCGTGTGCCCGCAGCGCTGCGGCCCGGAGCCGCGCGCTGGTTGCAAAAGGGAAAAAGAGGTCCGGCTTAGCCGGGGTCAGGTTCGGCGAGCTGCAGCACGTACGCCCGCACGTCTTCAGGCCATGCGGCCATCTGCGCTACCAGCCGCTCGTGGTCGCCGGCGAACAGCGCCCGCGATGCTTCCTCGAAGCCGGCAATATCGCCGGCCAGCGTGGACATGGCGTGATAGGCGCGGTCGCGCGCCTGACGCGTCCGGCCCCGCTCGCCGCCCTTGTGCCGCGCTTCATGCACGAGCTTGCGCAAGGCCACGGAGACGCCGCCTGGTTGCGCAGCGAGCCAATCCCAGTGTTCCGGCAGCAACGTCACTTCCCGCGCGACCACGCCGAGCTTGGGGCGACCGCGGCCCTTGGGCGCTTGGGTCGGCGCAACCACGGTGTAGCGGGCCGCGACGGCTTCTTCGCCGCCACGCAGGTCCAGGTCGGCAGACTGGCCGCTGGCATCGCTGAAGACCAGCAGATACCCCTCGGGTTGCACCTGCTGCGCCCGCAACACGGCCACGGCAACCTCGTGCAAGGGACCGCTGGTGAGACGGCGCCCCTCCAGAAAAGCGGTGTAGGTGAGTGGCATGGTTTGGTACATGCCGAGAATTTTATCCGGGTTAAATTAGTGGGTCAATAACACCCGGATAAAAATACAACTTGCCGGGGCGGAATTTCCACCAGCGCATGCACAGCCTGCGCCGTCCTGCGCGCGCCACCGGTGCTCCGCCGCAAAGCACTCGCCGGACCCATCGACTTCTGCCGGGAGCGCGGGTCACGCTCCAGCGCCACCGCTTGGCGGGGCGCTGCGTCGCGAAGGCACGGCTGCCCATGGCCGTTCGATGCCTTCCAACGATTGCTGAACGACCTGTCGAGCACTACGGCGTCGTGTCATCGGCTGATGGCAACTCGGGGTGTTGCCGCCGCCATGATGGCGGGCCTGTTGCGCTGGCCCAGCCTGCACTGGCAACTTGCACTCGCCGACGCGGATGCACCCCCAACGCGCGGGAGGCCATCACCGCGATCTTCGACGCCTCCAACAGCGACCTGGGCAACTTCATCGGCGAGTTTCTGGGAGAGCTGTTCCTGAACTCGTTTTCCTGTGCGCTGCCATCGAGCTCACCCGCGCGGCGGCACCTGCACCGCGCTGGCTGCTGGTGGCCGGCGCGTCGGCCAGCCTGCTGGGCGGCCCGGCCATGCTGCGCAACGTGGCCGGCTGGGTCGAGCCGATCGCAGCGCTCAACAACGTAGTGCTGCCGGTCTGGCTGCTGGTGCTCGGAGTGGCTCTGGTGCGACACCGGACAAGCCCGCCCGAGCTGGCGTTGCCGACCCCAGCATGGGCGACTCAACCATGAACGACCCCCATAGCTCCGTGCCGCTGGCAGCAACGCTACCTCCAGTTCAACCTGCACGGATCCACATCGACACCTTTTGCCACCATGCGGCGTTTTGCTATGCCGGGGCAACCCTCCGGCTTGCCGCTGAAAGAAGCAGCCGTGAATAGAGGCGATGGAAGCCCGACAGGGCGTGGAAGGGCCAACCCATGCTTGGGTTCGTGTTGCCATGGCTCGTGCGCGGCAGTACCGCGGAGCCGAAGTAGAGAAACGTACTGGGCGCAGTCACTGATCCTGGGCCTGGTGTTGCCATGAGCCATGACCTTGTGCGACCAGTGAAGTCTGCAAGAAGCAGTTCTGCGGTCGACTGCCGCTCGATGCGCCAAGCTGAGAACTTGGTAGCGTTGCCTGCCGCCAGCTGCCTTGCCTCAGCATCGGTTGCGGGTCTTGCGGCAAGGAATTTCAGAATGGTTCTCTCCACTTTGAACGTAGGCGACGTATAAAACGCCTCGATGAAAATTTCCTGCGTGATCGCGCCCTGAACTTCGGTGACGTAGCAGTCGGCGTAGCCCGGCCCGTCTTTGTAGCTACGGAGCATTGTGTTCAACGGGACTTCACACGGGTGGATGGCTGACATGGTGCTTCCGCCGTCCAATGTTCGGGCTAAAGCAGGTTCTTGTCGAAGAAGGCCGTGATTTCGACGGCAAGTTGCTTCAGAAACGCATCGCGATCGAAACCCGCCGGGTTCGCGGCGACGTCGCCGTCGTGGCTGGGGATGGGCATGCTGGGCGCATTCATGAAGGCGAAGTGCCAAGCGTTGGGCACCCGATGAAGGTTAGCTGCGGGCAGACTGCTCGCCACCCACTCGGCATGAAATCGCGGCACCAGGAATCGATCGAGCTCGGCCTCGTAGATCATGGTTGCCGAGCGAACCGCGGCGAGCGATTCGGCGGTGAGCAGCACACCTGTCGGGGCCATCGCAACGATCGCGCGAACGCGCTCGTCCTTCAGCGAAGGCAGGGGCGAGGGCGTGGCCACCGGTGACGGCGGCGTCGCTTCACCCGGGCGAGCCAGACTGCAGAAGATCGGGTCTTCGGATGCTTCGGCCTGGCAGTGCTTCTTTATCCGGGACAAGTCTGGCTTGGCCCCTGCCAACGCCAGCACCGTGTAGCCGCCGGCCGAATGTCCAAGCGCACCCACGAGAGGCCCCTGGCTGTCGGCCGCAATGCGGGCCTTCCAAGCCGGGTCGGCCAGGATCGCGTCGATGACACGGGAGGCTTGCCGCGGCCGCTCGTCGAAGTAGCGCTCGGGGCCCTTCTCCAGCAGTGACCGATCCTGGTAGTTGTCGCCGGGATGACGGAGCGCGGCGACCAGATAGCCGTTGCGGGCAAGGGCTTGCGCCAGCGTGCTGTGCCCGAGCTCGGTGCCGCTGATGCCATGACTGAGCAGGATCAGTGCTTTGACCTTGTCGACGGGTTTGCCGCCGATGGCAGCGTCAACCGAGAACGGCCCCATTGCGACGACTCGCGGCGCGGCCATCGTCGGGTAGTACAGAGCGACCGTCGTCTTGGGGCCGTCTGGTGTCGCACCAGAGGTCTGGATCTGCATCCAGCCGGCCTCGAACGCGTGCGCGCTTGCTGCGACGAGCAGGGTGGCAAGCGAGGCCAGGATGCGCTGAAGAAAGCGGGGCATGTGGTGCTCCAATTCGGTGGGTTGTTCGAGTGTCAGACCAGACAGCGCAATAGCAATAGGGCCACGCGACAAAGGCAGAGCAGCGAAGCGCGAGACGACCGCCAGCGGTCGCCGGCTGCTTGGCTACCCGAGCAGGTCTCAGCGCAGTGCGGTCTGCTTCCCGGCATCGGGCGCGACTTGCAGCAGCAGCACAAAGTCGGTGGCAACCTTGCGAATGGCAACTTCGGCCGCTGCCATCATGCTGCATGAAAGCGCAGATCGTCCTGTCCGATCTCCAGCAGTTCGCCCTGGGCACGCAACGGGGCCAACGCGATGGCCGGCATTTCGCGCGAAGCGACCACCAGATGCAGTGACGCGGGCATGTGGTCGATCAGAAATATCAGCGCCGCGTCGACTTCAGGGCCGCTGGCCAACTGGTAGTCGTCGAGCACCAGCACCAGCCTGCCGCGCCGCTTGGCCAGGCGGTTGATCAGATGGCCCAGCACCGCTTCTGGCGAGGGCCTAGGGTGGGCCTGGGCCAGTGCCAAGGCACCTTCACCCAGATCGACGGAGATGGACCGCAGGCTGGCCGTCAGGTACGCCACAAACCGGTTTGGATCGCGCTCTTCCTCATTGAGGGACAACCAGGCGCTGGGGTGCTCACAGGCCTGGACCCAGGCACCGAGCAGCGTCGAACCTGCTGGTGCGCAGACCATTGTCAACTTGCCCCGCAACTCAGCATCCAGGCGCTGCGTCAAACGGTGACGCTCCACGCTCTGCGGCGACGGTGGGGGCGCGAAGAGCTTGGTGGCAAGCAAGGGGGAGGTCATCGTCGACTATATGAGTCCCCAGGGCCTTTGTTCCACGGCATCCGCGATCGGGTGGCGCGTCTCCTGTATCGGCTCCCGTGCACGACTCCGCCGAACGCTGCTCGGCGCAGACGCCCCGAACGCACCCCCGCAGCCAGCGGTGTGCTGGATCGCCATCCAGCCGTGGGTGCCAGAGCAAGGACACCGTGAACGGCGCGACGGGCACTGGCAGCACGAAACTGTGCATGCCGGCATACAGAACGCCGGTGTGTCGTTCGTGGACGCAGACGACCCAATCCGTGGCACGAACCAGCGCAAGCGCAGCCGTAAAGCCGCCGACGGTGGCGGCGATCTGTCGTTGCAGCCCCACGCCCGCCAAAGCGTCGTCGATGGGGCCTTTGTCGCCGTCCCGTCGCGAGACGTGGACATGGCTTGCGGCGGCCAATCGGGCGGGCGTGATGTCTCCCTCGCTCAGCGGGTGGCCCGCCCGCACGACGCCCACGTAGCGGTCGCAGAACAAGGCCTGCGCCCGCACTTCCGGGCCGATGGCCTTGTCCACGACGCCGGTTTCCAGATCGACCGAACCATCGCGCAGCGGCCCGCTGTCCTTGTCCAGTTTGTGCAGGAAGTGCAGGCGAACACCTGGGGCCTCCTCGGAGATCCGCAACAGGAGGCTGGCCCCGAAGTTCTCGACGAAGCCCTCGCTGGCCCGCAGCGTGAACGTCCGGTCGAGTTGTCCGAGGTCGAGCTTGCCGACAGGCCGCAGGGCCGCTTCGGCGTCTTGCACGAGTTGGCTGATGGAGGCGCGAAGCTCCAGCGCCCGGGGTGAGGCCACCAGTCCGCGACCTGCGCGCACCAGCAGCGGATCGCCGGTAGCCTCACGCAGCCGGGCCAGCGCGCGGCTCATCGCTGACGGGCTCAGGTGCAAGCGCCGCGCAGCGCGCGCCACGCTGCCTTCCGCGAGCAGCACGTCCAGGGTGAAGAGCAGATTGAGATCGGGTCTGGCCAAGTCGTGGCTCCGGGCGTTTCGGTTGGCATGGCGTGTGACGCACGTACAGAGTGCAAATGATGCGCCTTCCGCTATCCCCGGCGAATGAATATCTTCTGGCCATGCGTTTGAACGGCCTTCGTTCGAGCGAAACCAGAGGAGAAATTCATGGCTCGCAATGCGTTTGCTAGATCGATTGAGGGGATCAAGTCCGCCTGGGGGCCGCTCAGCTCCGAAGTGCTCGCCGCCTGTCGCGGACACCTGGAGGACCTGCTCCAAGCGCCCGCCACCGAGGGCTGGTTGGCGGCGCTGCACAAGGAAGCGCCGGCCAACAAGGAGCTGTACCGCGACCCGACACACGGGTTCGTGCTCCTCGCACACACCGAACCCGCGGGGCTGTACCGGCCGCCTCACGACCACGGCCGGGGCTGGGTCATCTACGCGATTCAGCAGGGCGAAATCGAGATGGGCACCTACGGCCGGCTGGCGGCTCCGGGTGGCAGCGTTCGGCTGGTGAAACGGGGTTCAACGCGGGTGCTGCCGGGCCAGGTCCAGGTGTACCTGCCGGGAGACATCCACGACACTCTGTGCATGACCGGACCTGCCTTGCTGTTCCGCTTCACGGAGCGAGACCTGAAGAGGGAGGACAAGGAAGAACACCGGGTGACGAGGTACGTCGAGCGGGACGGTGCCTGGACCGTGGGGTTGCCGTGACTGGGCTGCACGGGCTGCGGCGCAAAGCTGCGATTGCCGCCGTGCTGGCGGCCATGGTGCTGGCGGTGCTGGATGCAGCCATCGCAAACGTAGCGTTGCCCAGCATGGCGCAGTCACTGCAAGTGACACCGGGTATGTCGGTGTGGATCATTACCGCCTACCAGGCGGCGCTGGTGATGGGCTTGCTGCCCTGCGCCGCGCTCGGCGAGAGCCTGGGCTATCGCCGTGTCTTCAGGATGGGCGTCGCATTGTTCACGGTCGCGTCCGCGCTGTGTGCACTGGCCCCGTCGCTGCCGTGGCTCGTCGCGGCCCGCTTCCTTCAAGGGCTTGGTGGTGCCGCCATCATGGCGCTGGGCATCGCGCTGCTGCGCCTAGTGGTTCCTCAGCGCGAGCTGGGTGCCGCCATCGGGTGGAACGCGCTGGCGGTGGCCCTGTCCTCTGCGGCCGGCCCAACCATCGGCGCCGTGCTCCTGTCAGGCGCGAGCTGGCCTTGGCTGTTCGCGTTGAACCTGCCCTTGGGCGGACTGGTGCTTCTCGCCTGCCGTGCAATGCCCGATCTCGCCGGTACGGCGCGGCCGCTTGACGGGTCCAGCGTGGCGCTGAACGCCGCAGTCTTTGCATCGCTGGTGGTTGGCGCGGAAGTGTTGGTCGAGCAGCCGGTGTTGGCAGCCGCCTTGCTCGCCGCGGCGGCCATCAGCCTGGCAGCGCTGATCCGGCGGGTGATGCCCAGAGCCGCGCCCTTGATTCCGCTGGACCTGCTGCGCTGAGCCTCATTTCGCATTTCGGTGATGGCCTCGGTCTGGTGCTTCGCAGGCATGACCACGGGCCTGCTTGCCCTGCCCTTCTACCTGCAGCACAGCCTCGGCCAGGACACCCTGATGACGGGGCTCTACATGACGCCCTGGCCGCTGACCGTGGCTGTCGCAGCCCCGCTGTCCGGCCATCTCGCGAATCGCGTACCGACGGCATGGCTCTGCGCGGCCGGCGGTGCCTTTCTCGCGCTTGGGCTCGCCGCTGCCTCGCTCTGGCCGCTGCACGGCAGCGCCTTGCCGCTGGTGCCGATCACCATGTTTTGCGGTTTGGGCTTCGGCCTCTTTCAGGTACCCAACAACCGCAATATGTTCCTCTCGGCGCCACCCGAAAGAGCGGGCGCCGCGGGCGGCATGCAGAGTACCGCGCGGCTGGCAGGTCAGACCGCGGGTGGGGTCGTCATGAGCCTGCTGTTCACCGTCGCATCCGTCGAGTCAGCACCCAGAGTCGGTCTCGGGGTCGGAGCGGTGCTGACCCTGTTTGCAGGGCTCGTGAGCGTGTTGCGGGTCAAGCCATGGGTGGAGACCAGAGCGCGTTGAGCCCGCGCCCTTCGCAGAAGCTTTGCACCTGAACTTGGATCACCCAGAAGCATCCAACAACTGCCCACCGCCTAAGGCGAACACCATGGATCCCCTTCTGAATTTCTTCAAGTCAGGTCCAGAAGCCATGAAGGGCATGGCCGGCATCGTTCAGCAGATCGCCTGATCGGACCTGGAGAAGCCACTGGTCGAACCGGTGCGCCTTCGGGCGTCGCAGTTGAACGGCTGCGCGCACTGCATCGATGTGCACACGGCCGACGCCCGCAAAGCGGGAAAGGGCGAGCGGCGCTTGGCGACTGTCGCTGTGTGGCGCGAGACGCCGCTCTTCAACGACCGAGAGCGCGCTGTCCCGGAGTGGGCCAAGTCGGTCACGCGGTTTGCGGACTTTTGAGCTTGATTGCTCCCTTGCTCCCTCGCGCCACCGTGCAGCGCTCTCTCCCTTTGCACGGGCAGCGACCCGAGGCCCTTGCGCGGTGTCTTGCTTGGTGCCCATTGCCTCTTGGACTTTCGCGTCGTCGCGGCTGGACATCTCGATGGTGGCAGTCGCTTGCTCGCCCGACGGTCTACCTACCCGGTCCTTCGTGCTTCAGTTCTGCAGCAGGCGTTACTTCGCCGGCGCGAGACGGTGGACGAAGAACGCGGCGATGGCGGCATGCAGTGGCGGCAATGTGGCCGTGCGATCGAACGGTGGGGGATCGCCGAGGAGCCGCTCGGCGATGCTGCCCGGCTCGAGCGGCGGCAAAGGCGACAGCATGGCCCCGTGCCCGCCCTGGGCCAGGCGCGCCAACACCTCACACCGTGGCTCGCAGGCTGCCCGAACGGCTTCCGCGTGAAAGCGAGGAATTTGGTTGATGTCCTGCTCGGCGATCACCAGGCCCAGAGGGACGACCGGCCGGCGCAAGGACTCGGGATCGAAGTCGGCCGCGAAGGGGACCATGGCGATGGCGGCCCCGATGCGTGGGTCAATGTGTCGCTGCGACGTGTCGTCGGAAAACCTGAGGCGGATGACAAGCTTGGCTGCCCAGATCTTGACCGTGTCGAGCCCATCACCTCGCCGCAAGGTGATGAAGCCGACGCAGGAAGAAAAGTCCTGTTCGATGTTCTGCAGGCAGTGATCGCGAAAGCGGCTCGGGGACCACTGACCGCCCGCCAGCGACAGCGCCGTGTGGCCGCCAGCAGATCCACCGAAGACGCCGACCGCGTCTAGCCGGAGATGCGTTGCCAGCCTGCCATCGGCGGCCACGCGGTCGATGGCTTGACTGACCTCGCGCGGGCGCCTGGCCCAGCTCGTCGGGCCGGGCTCCGAGGGGTCCTTGACGTTGTCGCCGGCGTGCTGCGGCAGGGCCACCGTGAAGCCACGCTCGACCAGCACGCGCGCCAGGTCGACGTGGACCCAGGGTGATCCTCCGGAACCATGCGAGATCACGACGAGCCTGCCGTTGCCCCGGCGGGGTGGTGCATCCTCAGCCCAGGAGAGTTGGAAGGGGCCTCTGCGGACAGGGGCTTCCGCGGCCTCGGTGGGATAGAAGACCGTTGTCGTGCCCCCGTCGCTCTGGGGCAGGTCCATGTGGCCCAGATGCAGCCGATCACGACACGCAGCTTCATTGCAGTGCGCTGGCCCTATCCTGCTCGACGCGCGGCCGTCCTCCAGTCGCGTTGGCGTTGGCGTTGGCGCTGGCGGTGGCGGTGGCGGTGGCGGTGGTGCAGCCGATGGTCGCTCCGCATTCAGCGTGCCGAGAAAGCTCACCAGGTCGGCGATCTCGGCGTCGCTCATCTCGATCGGCGCGCGCTCGACATGCTTCGCAGGCGCGGCGCCAGCATGGCGATGCGTGAGCTCCGAGTGCCCCACCGCGGCATGGGGTGCCGCGACGTAGTGGCGCACCACCTGCTCCAGCGAGCTGAACTGACCGGCGTGCATGTAGGGCGGTCGGCCGGCGACGCCGCGCAGGCCCGGGGTCCGGAAAGCCCCCTCCAGCGCCGGGTCGTCGGTGACCATGAAGCGCAGTTCCTGACACTGCTCGGGACGGGCATCGCTAAACGGCCCCAGGCAGTTGAATTCATCGCTGCGCACCTTGGCCGTCGCAGCGGCACGCCCGCGGTCGGACCGGGCGGCATCGCGCGGCGGCACGCCGGTGTTGTGGAACTGCTGGTCGCTGAAGAGCGGTCCGTGGTGGCAGCTCACGCACTGTGCCTTGCCGATGAACAGGCGCAGGCCTCGTGCTTCATCGGCCCGCAGCAGGCCGCTGGCGGCCCGGTCGCCGCTCAGCATAACGTCGATGTAGCCGTCCAGACGCGTCGGCTCGTCCTGCAGCGACTTCTCGTACGCCGCGATGGCCTTGCCGATGTTCGCGAACACGCGCGACACGTCCTCGCGCCGACGCGTGTCGATGGCAGCCCACGCCGCCTGCTCGGCTGCGCTGCCATTCGGGCCGGCGTGGCCCGGATACCCATCGAACGGCGGCAGCGAACCGAAGACCTCCACGCAATCACGGCGATGGTTTGTGGCCACCAGGTGGGCCACCCGCGTGCGGTTGGTCCCATGCTCCACGGCATCCTCGAGGGGGCCCAACGCCTGCGCCCACAGGCTGTCCTTGCGGCCGTCCCAGAACAGCCAGGGGCTGTGGTCGGCGCCGACGATGGGCATGGCGCGGCGCGAACCGGTACCCACGCCCTGGCTCACTGGCAGGCCGTCCTGGAACTGCTGGGCCGGATCGTGGCAAGTGGCGCACGCGACGACGCCGTTGCGGCTGAGGCGTGCGTCGTTGAAGAGGCGCCGACCCAACTCCACGGCGGCGGGCTGCCGTTCGACCGCGTTCGACGGATCTGTCGGCACCGGCGGCAGCCGCTTCAGGCTGAGCGATGCCAGCACGGCCCGCTCTGCGGTGCTCCAGCGCACCGCACCCGCCGCGGGCTCCGGCGTGCCGGCGCTCGCCAGGGTCACGGTCAGCGCCGCGCACATGGCTGCTCCAGCGCTGCCGAGCATCGAGGCCATCGAGGCCAGTTTGATCATCGTCGTCTCCTGGTGGTGCCGCTGCGGGGCTTCAGCGGCTCGCGCCGGCTTCGGCGACGACGGTGTGGAAGGTGACGCGGTCGGCGCCGTCGGGGCCGTCGATGGCGAGCTTGATCTCCCACCAGCCGGTCATGCTGAACTTCATGCCCTCGATGAGGTAGCCGCCGCCCGGCAGTTCGCGCGTCACCTGTGGTCGCGTGGGCAGGCCGTGGCCGTGCTGCGGCATGCCGCCGTCGACCTTGACGCGCGCGTTCGGCACCGGCACGCCGGCAGGTGAGGTCAGCTTCACTTGCCAGGCATGCATCTGGTTGATGGCCGCCGGCTTGGGCGGCGGCTGCAGCGTGACGACGTACTTGTTGTCGGCCGTCGGGCGCGTCAGCGCGAGGTCGAGGTCTTTCGGCGGGGACATGCAGCCGGTGGTGGCGGCGAGCGCGGCCAGGGAAAGTGCGGTGGCGAGATGGCGATTCATGCGGAGCTCCTGGGTGTTCTGGCGAGTGGTCGGGTGTTGAGGGGGTCGGACCCACCAGCCGGGTGGGCGGCGGGTTGGACGCACTGTCGGGTCCGACCCGTCCAGGCGACAGCGCCAGGCGATCAGCGGTGCACGGGCGTCCGGCAGCGGTCGAAGAGGCCGACCGAACGGTCGACGCGCTGCGCCGAACTGCAGCCGGCTCAGGCCGACGCTGGGGGTCAGAGCGGGCGTCGCCGGCGTGCGGCCCAGCACACGCTGCACCAGCGCGCGCAGATGCCTGTGCGCGGGGTCTGCGTCGTGACGCGGTGCCACGCCATCAACTGGCGTTCGGGCGGCAGCTCGAAAGGCAGTTCGAAGACGACGAGGCCGAGCGCCGGCGCCATGGCGCGCAAGGTGCGTTCGGACGCGGTGGCGACGAAGGTCGAGCGGGCCGCCGCCACCAGCGCCGCGTAGCTGCTGCGTACCGTGAGGGCGATCGTGCGCGCCAGGCCGTGCTGCGCCAGCGCGTCGTCAACCACCGAGGCTTCGCCGCCCCGCTGCATTGCCGCCACGTGGGCGGCCGCCACGTAGCCCTGCAGCGTGCGCCGCCCCCGGGCCAGCGGGTGGTCGGCGCGCACCGCGCCCAGCGGGGCGTGCTGCGACAGCTGGGTCACCTCCACTTCGGGGTTGCGGCCACTAAAGCTGCCGATGTCTAGGTCGATCCGGCCGTCGCGCAGCGCGCTGCGGTCGCCGTGTGGTTCGGGCACAAAGTGCAGCGTGGCCCGCGGCAGGGTTTCGCGCAGCGCCTGGGCCAGCGCGGCGGCGTAGGCCACCACCAGGCCACCAGGTGCGCGCACGACGAAGCGGCGCTCGAGCGTCGCGACGTCGCGCTCGCCGGGCGCAGCTGCCAGCGCGTCGGCCTCGGCCAGCAGGCGTGCAATCACCTGCTTCATCGCCAGCGCGCGCGGCGTGGGCGTCAGGCAGCGGCCGGCACGCACGAACAGCGGGTCGCCCAGCGCCACTCGGGCGCGCGCCAAGGTGTGGCTGGTGGCGGGCACGGACAGGTGCAGGCGCTCGGCCGCCAAAGTCACGCTGCCGGTGGTCAGCAGCGCATCGAGGGCGCGCAGGAGGTTGAGGTCCCAGGATTTCAGTTCATGCAAGCTTGCAAGCTTTGTTTTTGATCATTGCACTGTACGGAATCGAAGCGCGTTTGCAAACTGCGCGACCATGAAGACTGCCAACCCCACCACCACCCCCGTCGCCCACGCCCTGCTGGCCTTGCTGCTCGTGCTGTCCGGCCTGGACCAGACCCTGCTGTCGGCGGCGCTGCCCACCATCGCGCGCGAGCTCGGCGGGGCCGACCGCTCGCCCTGGGTGTTCACGGCCTTCCTCGTCGCGTCGACCGTGGTCATTCCGGTCTACGGCAAGCTGGCCGACCGCTGGGGCGTGCGGCTGCTGTTGCTGACGGCGGCGGGCCTGTTCATCGCCGGCTCGCTGGCCTGCGGGCTTGCATCCACGATGGACGCACTGATCGCGGCGCGCGCGCTGCAGGGCCTGGGCGGCGGCGGGCTGATGACGTTGACGCTGCTGGCCACCGCGGCGCTGTCGGCACCCGAGGAACGCAGCACGCGCACGACCAGGCTGGGCGCGGCCTACGGCCTGGCGACGATGGCCGGCCCGCTGGCGGGCGGCCAGCACCGGCATGTCGCTGTTCGCCGCCGTGGTGTTCCTGCCAGCCTTCCTCAGGGCGTGCAGCACCTGTCGCCCACGGCATCGGCTGCACACCTGCTGCCGCTGATGGCGGGGCTGATGCTTGCGTCGCGGCGTGCCGGTGCACGGATGCGGTGCGGCACGGCGCCACGGTCTCTGGCGGTGGCGGCGACGCTGGCGATGGCAGGATCGCTCGCCGTGCTGGCCGGCTTGCTGCACGCCGGCGCCACGTCGAACTGGGTCTTGTCGGCTGCGGTGCTGCCGCTGGGCGCGGGCCTGGGCTTGGCCGTGCCGGTGTTGACCGTCGTTTCGCAGCGTGCCGCCCCGTCGGCGCAAACGGGCATCGCCACCGCGATGCCGATGATGCTGCGCGCGCTGGGTGGCGGCGGTGGGCATGGCCCTGCTCGGTGAGTATCTGGCGCGACACCTGTCCGGCGGCTTGCTGCCCGCACTGGCGGGCGTCTTCACCGCGGCGGCACTGGCCGCCCTGCCGGCCTGCGTCGCCGCCTGGGCACTGCCGGTCCGGCTGGCGCCGATCGCCCCGGCGCGGCCCGCGACCGCCTGAGCGGCGTGCCGTTCGGTCGACGCCGTCGACCGCTGCAGCAAGCCCGCCGACAGTCGGTCGCAAAGGGCTGTCGCTCCAAGGGAGCCGACAACCGCAGTGCCGTCATCGAAGGCATTCCGCCGTCGCGCACACCCGGCCGCCGCAAGGTGCCAAGGAGAGACCCATGAAGACCCCGCTGCAAGCCATCGCCAGCCTGCTGACCCTGCGGCGGACCGCCAGCATTGAAGAGCAGTACCTTGCGCTGGCCATCGACGCGAATGATCTCGAAGTTCGGCAGCAAGCGCTCGAGCGAGCACGTCCTTGAGCCTTGAGGTGGCCCTGTCGTGACGCGCGGGCGTCACGCTCGCTGCAGGCCTACATCGGCCGGAAGAGGTGCCCGAAGGCGCGGCTCACCTTCAGGGGCCGCTGCAGGCCGCGCACGGCCAGGCTGTAGTGCCCGATCTCGTCGCGTGTCGCGCTGAGGATGGCGTTGGTGTTCACCATCACGCTGCGGTGCACCTGGATGAAGTCGGTCGAGTCGACGCGCGCCATCAGCTCACGCAGGCTCATGCGCACCAGCGCTTCGCCGTTGGGCGTGACGACGTTGACGTACTTCTCAGTCGCCTCGAAGCAGACCACGTCGGCCACCGGGATCATGCGCACGGTGTTGCCCACGCCGGCGCGGATGACCTTGATGCGCTCGCCGGCCTCGACCTGCGGCGCCGCCAGCGACTGCATGCGCTGCATCAGCGCGGCCCGGTCGCCCACAGCGGGTGACGCGGTGCGTCCAGCCAACCTTGTCTTCAAGCGTTCCACGGTCTGCTGCAGCCGCTCGGCCGTGGCGGGCTTGAGCAGGTAATCGACCGCTGCGCGTTCGAACGCTGGCACCGCGAAACTGTCGTAGGCGGTGATGAACACGAAGAGCGGCTCGGCACGGTCGTCAGGCCAGTCGTCGGCGACGGCCTCGGCCACGTCGAGGCCGGTGCGACCGGGCATCTTGATGTCCAGGAACATCACGTCGGGGGCATGCGCCAGCCCCAGCTCCGTCGCCCGCAGGCCGTCTTCCGCGACGCCGACGATGCGAAGCTCGGGCCACACCTGCTCCAGCAGGCGGGTCAAGGTGCGCGCAAGAACGGGTTCGTCCTCGGCGATGACGGCGGTGGGGGCGGTAGCCAGGGTCATGGAGGTCCCTCTCGACGGGTCGATGGCAAAGGTGATGGGCAATTGGGGTGTGCGACGGGTCAAGCGGGAATGAACACCAGGGCGCTGACACCCGTGGGCTGGCGCCGCTCCAGGTTGAGCCGCGCGGCTGGCCCGTAAACCGCCTGCAGCCGGTCGCGGACATGCTGCAGGCCATAGCTCGTGCCTGAAGAGCGTGGCGCCAGCTCGTCTTCCTCGTCCGCGGGCAGCCCAAGGCCGCTGTCGTTGATGCGGATCTCGATTCCGGCGGCCGTCGCGCGTGCCACCACCTCGATGCTGCCCGGGCCCACCTTGGGTTCCAGCCCGTGCTTGATGGCGTTCTCGACCAGCGGCTGCAGCAGCATGGGCGGCACCGTCGTGGCCTCCAGCTCAGGCGGCAGGTCCATCATGTAGGTCAGTCGAGGCCCCATGCGCAGGGACATGATGTCCAGGTAGGCGCGCAACTGGGCGAACTCCCGGCTCAGGGACACCGACTCCGTCTGCGACGCCGCCAGCGCGCTGCGCAGGTACACGATCAGCTGGTCGATCATCGACTCGGCCCGGTCAACGTCCTCGCGCACCAGAGAGCGCAGGTTGGCAAGGGTGTTGAACAGCATGTGCGGCTCGAGCTGAGCGCGCAGCAGGCGCAGCTGGGCGTCGACTGCCAGGCGTTGCGCCTCCGAGCGTGCGGCCGCCTCCGTGGCCAGCTGCTCGCGGGTGGCGTAGTAGTGCAGCCCCACGCCACCCACCAACAGGGTGAAGAGAACCGGGATCAGGCTGACGCTCAGATACCCGACCATGCGCAGCGGCTCGCCCAGCAGCAGGAAGGCGAATTGGTGCCCCACGACAAAGCCGATCGGTATGGCGACGATCCCGGTGAGGAGCCAGCGGGTCATCGGTCTGAATGGCGAGAAGGCGCGCATGCGCCGCAGCAGCAGCACGCACACCACCATCGTCATGCCCACGCACTCGTGGAACACCAGAAGCCGGGACCAGGTATCGAGGCCAGGGGACAGCAAGTAAAGCAGCGTCGCAGCGAGGGCCCAGAAGACGGCGGCGATAGCAACGCCACGCAGCGAGCCCTTCAGCGTGTCGGGCCACAACTCGGCGGAAGGTGTCGAAGACAGATACATGGTGGGCAGTGGTGCCTCGAGAGGCTGGATCGGGTCAGCGCAACTTTAGGGCCGGCGTGGTTCAACACCAAGCCGCTACAGACTCGAGCCCAACGCCATCACGACCCCAACGCCCAGACCATAGGGGATGTGCGAGACCGTGCTGGCCAGAAGGGCGTTGGCCCCGCGCGGCCCGCGTCGCCCGAACCAGCCCCAGCCGAAGGCCGGCAACAGCAGCAGCCAGGGCAGCAGCGAAGTCACCGCGCCGAAGATCACGCCACCCCAGAGGTGCTGGGCGGGCAGGTTGAACCCCGCGGCGTGGGCGAAGGCCGCGTACAGCAGCGCAACCCCGCCGCCGACGAGAAAGTGAAAGGCCCAGCCCGCCCGCACCTCGCCCGGTCGTATCGGGGTGCGGGCGATGTCAGCATGGGCCCATTGCCCGCGCAGCAGGCCCAGCGCCCAACGGCCGACCAGGGCGACGGTGACGCCGCTCGTCAGGCCCGCACGGGCTGCGAACGTCTCGGTGATGTCCATCAGGACGGCGCCGACGATGCCGCCGACATAGGCCAGGACGAAGCTGTTCACAGACGGATTCCTTTGTACGGAAGCGGGTGGGGTCGACCCGCGAGGCCGAGATGCCGGCAGCGGCCGGGTGGCGACCGCCGGCGCCGTGCCGGTTGGAGCACGGCTCAGGATTGGGCGCAGCTGGCGCCGGCGCCGCATTGGCACTGCGAGCCGCAGTTGCATTGCGTGCCCCACTGGCACTGCGGGCCGCAGGTGCCGGTGGTTTGTGCGGCGGCTTGCTGGCAGCCGCAGTTGCAGCCAGTACCGGGACAGGTGTTGCAGCCGCAGGTGGTTTGCTGGGTGGTGTTCATGGTGGAGTCCTTTAAGGTTGCATCGACGACGGGATGTCTTCGATGGCTGCACTTTCGGCGGCGCGACGGCGCATGGACAGCCCAATGAGACGAATGGTCGGCGCGCGTGCGGCAGCAGTCTCGGCAATCGACCGGGTGGTCGGGCCCCCGGTGCGGGTGGAGCTGCCATGTCGCGCCCTTCCCGCAGGGCGCCTGCATCCACCGCTCGATCGAGCGTTCGGACCCTTGCCGGACAGATTTCGACCGTTGGGCGCTTGCCGCTGTTGCCGCCCACAAGCGCCGCCGACAGTTCACGTCAGCGAACACAGGTCGCGTTCGCGCAAACCAGGAGCAACGACGTGGACGATGCGTACGAACAGGAAGTGGCAAGCGCCGACGAGGCGCTGCGGCGAGATGACTTCGAGGTCGCCTTCAGGCATCTGGAGCGGGCCCATGTGCTGGCCCAGCGGATGACGGGTCGGCACACGTTCATTCACTGGCGGATGCTCGTGGCTGGCCTGCACCGCGGCGACCTTCGCGAAGCCGTCGGTCAGGTGCCGCGGATCGTGGCCTCAATACTGTTCTCGCGGCTGTGGGTGCCGCGCGGCAACAGCGGGCGGGCGCGGGTCAGCGCTTTCAAGCCGATGCCGGTTCCGGCGGACCTGCGGCATCTCGTGCCTTGAAACACGGAGATCCAGCCATGGAATACATCGTCGGGATCACTCTCGCGCTGTTCTTCTGCGCCGCCGCCGCGGGACTGGGTATGGACCGCGAGCGCGTGTTCTACCCGGCCGTGGCGATCACCGTCGCCTCCTACTACCTGGCGTTCTCCGCTGGGGATGGTCGCGCCGGGGTCTGGTTGACCGAAGTGGCGATCGCGGCAGTGTTCATCGTCGGGGCGGTACTGGGCTTCAAGCGCAACCCATGGATCGCAGTGCTCGCCTTGGGCGGGCACGGAGTGATGGACTCCTTCCACGGCCACCTGGTGCACAACACCGGCGTGCCGGCCAGCTGGCCGGGATTCTGCATGACTTTCGACGTGACCGCTGCGGTGATCGTCGCGTTGGTGATGCTGATTCGGGCACGGCGCGCTCGCCACCATCAGACCCTCGAGCTCCATTGAACAAGTGCGCCATGCTCATGAAAGCCGTTTTCCATTCGCGCTACGGCAACCCCGAAGTGCTCCAGGTCGTCACCCTAGAGCGCCCCCTGCCGCAGAAGAACGAAGTGCTGGTTCGCGTGGTGGCCGCCGGCCTCGACTACGGGCAATGGCACCTCATGTCCGGCAAGCCATACGTGATGCGACTCGCGACGGGACTGACGAAGCCGAAGCAGCGCGTGCTTGGCAAGGACGTGAGTGGCGTGGTGGAGGCTGTCGGCGCCGAAGTGACGCGCTTCAAGGTCGGTGACTCGGTGTTCGGCGCGGCGTCGGGAACGTTCGCGGAGTTCACCTGCGCTCGTGAAGACCAGCTCTGCCTCAAACCCGAGCGCCTGAGCTTCGAGCAGGCGGCGGGCTCAGCGATTTCTGGTGTGACCGCGCTCATCGGTCTGCGCGACGTGGCCAGGGTGTTGCCCGGCCAGTCGGTGTGCGTGATCGGCGCGGGCGGCGGCGTCGGATCATGGGCCGTGCAACTCGCACGGCACTTCGGCGCACTCGTCACCGCGGTGTGCAGCACCTCGAAGCTCGAGTTCGCGCGTTCGCTCGGCGCCACCTGGGTGCTCGACTACACGAAAGTGCCGCTGCCGACCGATGGCCGCTTCGATGTGATTCTCGATCTGGCGGGCAACCGGCCATTGATCGTGCTGCGCAAAGCGCTCGCGCCCCGGGGCACGTTGGTGCTCGGCGGCGGCGAAGGCGGTGACCGCGTCTTCGGCGGCATGGGGCGAACGCTGCGAGCAGTGCTGTGGTCGATGTTCCTGAAGCAGCGGCTGGCGATGCTGGTGGGCTTCGTGAAGCCGGAACCGCTGCAGGCGCTGGCCGACATACTCGGGCAGCCTGGCGTGACTCCCGCGGTCGATCGCACCTTCCCGCTTGAGGAAACAGCGGCAGGCATGCGCGCGCTGGTGTCGAGCCAGGTGCATGGCAAGCTCGTCATTCGCGTCGCTGCGTGAGGGCCGACGTCACTTCCCGGGGAGGATGAAGCCGCGGTTGATGCGCGCAAAGCCCACGGCGATCGCGCCGTCTACCACCTGCTGGGCTTGCAGGAGGCCGACGCCGCCGCCGATGCCGCGCGCAACGCGGCGGCGACGTAGCGGCCATCGGTCGGTGCCGCAGGGCCGTCATCTGGTGCCTGCGCTCGGGTACGCCCGGTAGGTCTGGGCGGCGAGTTCGGCGCCGCGGATGTCGCCAATGTGTCGGCAGCGCCAGTTCGAGGTCGCCGGATGCAGTCGTTCGGCCCCGAACTTGTGCCGATAGTCGGTCGGCATGCGCGAACGACCGCTGTCGCCATCATCAACTCTCTCCGCGGGGCGAGCGAAGGTCAGGTTCCAAGGTGGACGGGTCACTCGCCGAGAAAGCCGCCGCCGGCTGCAATGGGCGCCAAGCTGCCCATCGACTTGGAGAACCGTCGGACGTTTGCAGGCAGTCCGCCGAAGGCAATGGCCATGCGTCCTAGGCGCGCCTGTGAAAGCTCGCGATCGACAGGCCGACCAAGAGCGACGCGGCGATGGGCAGTAGAGCGATCGTCAGCGGATGCAGCTTACGGGGGACCACCAGCGCCACGACCGTTCCGCACGCGACCACGATGAGCAGGCAGCACCACACGGCGAACAGTTCAGGGTCATGTTGAAGGAACTCCCTGGCTTTGATCAGGCGGCGCAGGGCGCCATCACTCGCGGCTGCGATCGCGATGGGCAACAGCCAGGGCAGCCAGGCCATCAAGCCGGCGAGCCGGTAGCTCGCCAGCAGCAAAATCGCGTCGACGGAGCGCACATAGTCGTTGGCGAACAGGCGCTGCGTCACGTAGCGCATCTCCGACGCGACGGCGCTGCCGACGACCTCTCGTTCTGGCTTCGGCGAGACATCGGGTAGCGGGCTCGCCCTGGCTACCTGCGTCTGCAGGCGCATGGCGCTCTGAAGATGCTGGTCAGCGCGCTCGGCGCCCCACAGGTCCGTGGCGCGATGGTGTTCTTGCCGCAGGACCTGCAGAATCTCGGCCGGCGCGTGGATGGCCGGGACGTACAGGACCAGCACCAGCACCGCCAGCAGCGACACGACAGCAACGACCCGGATCATGCGACGCTCCGCGCATGCGCCACACCCGCATCGGCGCCAGGGTCCAGAATCGGAAACCGCCCCTTGACGATGCGCCCGCCGGACACCGAGGCAAAGTACTGCAGGTTCGGCAGCTTGCCCAACACATCGGCCGGCACCAGTTCCTCGAAGCTCTCGGCCAGCTGGGTCGAGTAGCTCGACGAGAAATCCCCGAGGTGTGCGTCCGCCCCATGGCTCAGCCCCACGCGCACCGTGTGGATGGCCGTCTTGCCGAAGGTCTCGACCACGAAGTCCTGCGTCGGCCGGTCCTTGGTGCGCAGCGCAATCAGATTGTTCAGGTTGCCCAGCGCCATGCGCGCCGCATGCTCGCTGCCCAGGCGCCGGGCCAGGTCGGCCAGCGTCTGCATCGAGCAGGTGGTGAAGATGCCGCCCTCGGCGCCCTTGTTCAGGATCTCGATCAGCGGCTGGTTGATGACGTTGCTGACCTCGTCGACGAACAGCGCGATGCGGCGGTAGGTGCCCAGGTTGTAGCGCATGCCGGCGCGCGCGGCCTGGTCGGCCAGCGCCAGCGCGCCGATGGCCGAGGCGACCGAGGGATCGGGCAGGGCGTCCAGGCACATGTACAGCACATGGGCGCCGCGCTCGATCTTCTCGAAGTTCATGATGGGCCGCTCGTCTTCGGCGTCGAACGGGTCGGGCGACAGGCTGCGGCCCAGGTCGCCCGAGGTCAGCATGGACAGGATGGGCAGCAGGTTGGCCGTGATCTTCTGGTAGTGCTCGCGGTTGTGGCGGAAGGTGCGGACCTGGGCGTCGAGCACCTTGTGGCGCTGGTGCTGGGCGACCTGGTGTTCGTAGTAAGCGACGAAGGCCATCAGGTCGGCACTGGCGGCCTCGGACGGCCGCTTCATCTGGCCGCGGTGGGCCTCATGCAGCAGGCGCCGCATGTCCGGCAGTTCGCGCCAGCCGGGGCCGAGGAGCCCCTCGTAGAAGCGCCGCAGCGAGGCCTCCAGCACGGGCTCGATGCCGCCCTCGATGTACTTGGTCAGCTTGATCAGGTTCGGCCGCTCCTCGAGCGCCACCAGGCCCTGCACCACGACGTTGACGGCGTCCCAGCCGAAGGCGCTGAAGGCGCCGGCCGTGTCGGGCGGCATGATGGCCTGGATGCGCGAGGCGATCTCGGTCGGCTTCTGCCAGTTGAACGTGAAGTCCAGCCGCACGCCGCGCTCGGGGAAGGCGGGGTGGAATTCGAGGAAGCAGTCGGGCTCGCGGTAGTCAGCGCAGGCGCGCTCGACCACGCGCTTGAGGCGTTGGCTGTTCTTCGGGTCGATGACGACCACCACGTCGCCGCGGCGCACGGCCTGGGTGATCAGGCAGGCCAGCGCCACGCCTTTGCCCGACTGGGTCGTGCCGACCAAGAGGGTGCCACCTTCGAAGTTCTGCAGCGGCCGGTGCAGCGGGTGTTCGCGCGGTTCGACGCCGTGCAGGTAGGGCAGGCCGATCTCGGCATCGGGCTGCGCCAATTGGCCCTGACCCAGCAGCCGTTGCAGCCAGCGCGGGATGGCCTGCTCGCGGTAGTCGACTTTGGCGAGCTCGTACAGGCGCTGGGCATGCACCGGTTGCCATTCGAAGCCAAAGCCCAGAAAGACCTGCTCCGGATCCTGGCTCTGTTGGGCCATGGCGCGCGGACCGATGACCTGCACCCGGCGTCCGCCCAGCGCGCCGCGCAGGCGCAACACGCGCAAGGCTTGCATGGCGCGCCGGAACCCGAAGGCGAAGCAAGCCAGGGCCAGGCTTGACGCGACCTCGCGGGGCAGCCACGCGCCCCAGGCGACCACGGCGAAGTAGAGGCTGGTGGCAAGCCAGACCGCGGCGGCCTGCGCCTCGAAGGCCGGGCGCCAGGGCATCTCGTACCGACGGGTCAGCATGCCTGCCCCGTTGACGCTTCACGGCCAACCTGGCCTCTTTGGACCCCTGCTGCCGCGGGTGGCGCGCGCCGCAACCCTTCGAAATGCTCCCACGCCAGGCGCACCCCCAGGGTGGGCGTGCCGTTGACGCTTTGCGTGCAGGTGGTGGCCTGGTCGCCCGGTCGGCTCGCCAGCAGGCGCGCCTCGCGCAGGGCACGCAGCGCGAGCGCGGGTTGCACGCCACGACGCTGGAACTGTTCGAGCGCAATGAACACGCCCTCGTCGTCAGGCAAGAAGCCCTCCACGGCCCCCTGGGCTGTGTGGGCCGCCACCATCTCCGCGAGCGCGGCGGTGACGGCCGGGTGCAGCCGCAGTGGTGCCTTGAAGCGGGTGGGCGGCGTTTCGGCGTGCGCTGCGTCCGACACCCCGTGCTGCTCGGGTCGTGCCATGAGCGGTCCCGGCGCGTCGCCGAGCAGCGACAGCTGGCCCATGCCCGCGTCCAGCACCACCGACGTGCGTGGGGACGTTGTGCCTGGCGTTGCTGCCGACTGCTGCCGTGAGGCTGCTGCGGGCAAGGGCACATCCGGAGCGACCTGACCAGGCGGGCCCCGGGTCTCGACCGCCACCGCCAGGCGCTGGTCCAGCGGTTGGGCCAGGACGGGGACCCCGGCCAGCAGCAACGCCGGGGTACTGAGCTTCACAGCCGACATGGGTCCTTTGCCGGTGGGCGTCTGGATGGACCAGATCACCTGGTCCGGCGTGCGGGGGACGATGGCGCCTGCCTGCAGCAGGATGTCCAGGACCGCGGGCGCATCGCCGGGCATGCCGGCCAGCTCGTCGATGGCCAGCAACGCGAGCACATCGTGGCCGCAGCCCGGCCACAGCAGGAACAGGCCGTCCAGCGCGTACCAGACGCGGCTCTTGTCCTGGTTCGGCACCCAGGCCGAGTGGCCCGCGCTGAGCCGGCGCAGCGCGTCCAGCAGGTAGCGCGCCAGGTGCTCGGCGTCGGCCGCGCTGCCGCGCTGGCCGGCGTGGACCAGCAGGTCGCGGCCGATCACCAGCGCTGCGGACCGCCGCACCAGCCGGTCCAGCACGTTGTGCTCGGCGAGCGGGACACCCCCGATGCTGGCCAGCAGATGGGCGACGATGGCGCTGTGGCCGTGGTCGAGATGCTGCAGCAGTTCCGGCGGCAGCACATGCGGCAAGGCAAACAGGGCGGTGCCGCGCGCTTCTCGCGTTTCTCGTGCTTCCCGCGTTCCTCGCAGTTCTGACGCATCGCGCGATGCGTCACGCCACAGTACGCGGTAGCCGCCGTACGCATGCTGCGCCAGCCAGTCGGCGAGCGGGCCCAGGCAGGCCGGCCACACGGCGCCGTCGTCGGCGACGACCGTCACGGGGCCTAGCGCGCGGTGCAGTTCGCTGCAGAGACCGCCCACGAGCGTTGCGAGGCGCCAGCGCGGCTCCAGCTCGACGCGTTCCGAGATCGTGGCCTTGCCGGAGAAGATGTGCGCGTCCGTGCCCTGCAGCGCGAAGAAGGCGGTCTCCAACCCCAGCCGCAGCAGGCCGCCGGGCTCGCTGAAGAAGCTGTCGGCGGTGGCCGGCAGCAGGTGCACGTAGCGCGCGTAGCCGCGCAGCAGCGGCAGGAGGTCGCGCTCGAAGGTCGGGCGGTCGGCGCCGAAACACAGTTTCAGCCGGGCCAGCAGGGCGCCGTTCTGCTCCAGCAGCGCGTCCACCGGCCGCGCGTCTTGGCGCGTCGCGCCAGCGCTGTCACGCGGCGCGGCTGTGCGGGCTGGTGGGTGTTGCGCCATGGTGCGGATGCCACGCCCCCTCGGGCGTCCTGGCGGGCCATTGTTCGCGCAGGCCGGCGGCGCCGCACGCCGTATCGGACACTGATTTGGGGGGATATCGGCGTCAGCCCCCGGGAAGGTCGTGCGCAAGCGTCCCATCGCCACCCAGGCGCTCCCGGAGCGGGACGCGGGGCAGGGCGGCCACCAGGCGCTTGTCCCAAGCCGACCGTTCGACCAGCTTGCAGAAGATGCAGCGCTCGAGAACGGGTCCGGTGCAGGCCATGTGCAGGCGGTGCCTGGCACAGGCCGCGCACGGACTCACGCGGAAGCTGGCGCTGGTGGCGATCCACCGCCCGGCGGTGTGCGCCGCGAGGTCGAAGGCCCGGTCGAAGTTGATGCAGGACAGCTCGCCGAAGAGCCGGCGGTCGAACCGGAACGCGGCGACCAGCGATTCGGCCGCGCGGAAGCCCAGCGCGCGCGAGTGCTCGAAGTCCGTCATGAGGATGGAGGCCTCGATCTGCTGCGGCAGGCTGGCATTGTGGAACCATTCGCGCGTATTCGGCAGCCGGCCGCGCGCCGCGTGCAGCTCGCCCGGAGGTATCAGCTTGCGCAGGTTTTTCTCGGAGATGTTCGTCAGCAGGGCCATCGTGCTGATGCGGGCCCCTGCGTGCGCGCAGGCACGCGCCAGAACGAGGTCGTGGATCGTGCGGTCGATGCGAAAGACCTTGGCCATGGCGATCTCCTCAGCGCGACCGGTCGGCAGGCGAGGACGGCTTGCGCTTGGACCGTGGCGCTGGCCTGGGCGGCTGCGCCGCTGCCAACGTGGCCGACAGGTCGGTCGGGGAGTTCAGCAGCTCGAGGAAGTCGCTGCGCAGGACCACGATGGAAATCGGCCCGATCGCCTGGGTGCGGTTCCACAGCTGGTCGGGCGTGAACGATCGCAGGCGTTCCGCGTCGTCGGCCTGCAGGCCGAATGCGCGGCAGGTGTCGATGGGATCGTGCTCCAGCCCGAAGCGGATGGTGTTTATCAGGCGGAGATTCGAGGTTTGAACGTCGAAGTCAACGGGGGACATGATCAGCTTCCTCATGCGGGTGGCCCGGTGCGGGCCGGGGTTTACAGCGGTTTCATGGTCGTGGTGGATTGCCGGTGGATGAAGCCGTTTACAGCATATGCTGCACAGCCAGGACCACCAGGCACAAACTGTTTCAATCGCAAGGGCAGATTCGGTTGCCATGCACGAAGTCCCAGGAATCTGGGCGATGTCGCACGTCAGCAACTGCGGATCCCAGGCGTCACGGTGACACTCATGCTCTGGGTGAGACCAACGCGCCAAGAACCACCATGATCCGAAAAAAAAAACCTGCGCGGCCGACCGGGCACGACGCACACGCCAAGTTCTCCGTGCTCGTGCCCCACGACAAGGCACCCACGGCAGCGTCGGAGCCGCGACAGCACGTTGACGCCACCACCGCCGCGACGGTGGTCGCCCCGAGCCTGGTGCCCGAGGTCCGCGACCGGCTGCTGGCGCGCCTGCATGCCATGGGCATCGCCCCCTCGCGCACCGTCTCGCATGCGGCCCGCATCACCCAGCGCACGGTGCAGAGCGTGCGGCGCTGGTTCGATCCGCGCGAGCCCGGGCTGCCGGATTTGGCCTCGTTCGTGCGGCTGTGCATCGGGCTGGGCTGTCGCGCCGACGATCTGCTCGGCATCGAGCCGGCCCAGGCCGCGCTCGGCCACCTGGTGCAGGACACGCTGGTGCTGGCCGACAGCCTGCAGGCCCTGGCGCGCAGCATGGCCGCGCGCGGCGGCATCGGCACGCCCATGCGCATCGTCGGCGACGAAATGGCGCCCCACCTGCGCGAAGGCGATCTGGTCTTCGTCGACACCCAGGTGGCGGCCCTGGCCGGCAACGGCCTGTATGCGCTGGAGTTCGATGGCCGGCGCCTGATCCGCCGCGTCGAGCAGCGGATCGGGGACCGGCTCGTGCTCAAGTGCGACAACCCGGCCTATGCGGACTGCGAACTCGGCACCGACGTCGCGCAGGATGGACGCCTGCGGGTCGTCGGCAAGGTCCACGCGGCGCTGGAACTGCGCCCGCTCTGAAGCACGGAGCGCCGCGCAGGCGCGGGAGGTCGCCCTCCCGGTCGCCTGCGCGCCGCACCTCACGCCGCTTCGGCAAGCGCCTTCCATTCCGGCGCACTCCACTCGAGCAGGCGGCCGCCCAGGACTTCGAAGTCCGTCGCGCGGTCGTAGTCCTCGATCTCCTGGCTGTAGTGCGTGACGGCGTTGACCACGCCGTAGCCCGACAGATCGCCGCCGGCCACCAGGTGCCGCAGCACCCCGGCGCGCTCCTGGTCGTTCAGCGCGCAGCGCTGGGCCAGCACCTGCACGGCTTGCACCGGGTCGCCGACGAGCCGGATGCCCATGGTGTGGCGCAGCTTGTTGGCCGCCTGGTGGAAGCTCAACTCGGACACCGCCGCCTGCACCACGTCGCGCGCCTTCAGGAAGAAGGCCTTGTCGTCGGCCTGCAGCGTGTCGTCCTGGTAGACCGTCACGGCTGCGTCCTCGCGCGCCAATGCCCGTCCGATGTGGGTCTTGCGCAGGGCGCGGTCCGGCACGATCAAGCCGTTGCGGCAGACCAGCCGGAACAGCAGGGGCTGCACCGACAGCGTGCCCTGGCCGACCTCGGAGTTGGTGATGGCCACGCCGGCCTGCACGATGTCGCCAGGCGCCATCTCGCACTGCAGCTGCGGCGTGATGCATTTGAGGTACATGCGCGTCTCGGTCAGCTCGACGGATTCGAACACCACGTCCGGCAGGCCCTGCAAGATCGGCAGCACATGCTCGGCCAGGTCGTAGTTGTCGAGCCGGCGGTAGCGGTCGGACAGCACGGCGCGCACGCGGCCGTCCAGGGTCCGCAGCAGACGGCGCTCGCTCTCGCTTGCCAGCCAGGTGTTGACGTTGCGGTCCAGCAGGCTGGGCTGGTCGGCGCGCATGCGCTCGAAGTAGGCATGCGGAATGCCGAGCTTGTCGGCGAGCTGACGCCGCGCCAACTGCGTGACGCCGTACTCGGCGGCGCCAGTGGCTTCGGCGACCACCAGGCGGGTGTCGCCGGTGTCGCTGGTTGTGTGCCGCACGAGTGCGGACGGAACGACCAGGTCCTTCTTGCTGTCCAGCTGGCGCTGCAGTTCCTGCGCCAAGCTCAGCAGGGTACGTCCATGTCTCATGACCATCTCCTTTGCATTTCAAGTAGGGAACCACGGCCCTCTTGGGGACGCTGGTCCCCAGGGGGTGCCAATCGGTGCCGGCAAGCCGGCACCACCGTGGTGCGAGGGATCGCACCGTGAACTCCGAGGCTGCCTTCGCCGCGCGAGCGGCCTGGTCTGGCAGCGACCAGTCGGGAAAGCCGGGGGTGACCTTTGCGGTGCAGGCCGATGCACCGGGCCGCCAGGCCCGCGCGACCTGCGCTGAAAAGGCCGGGCGCGGCCACCGCCGTCGCCCGCCAAGCCATGGCGCGTGGCCGCGCCCACAAGACGGCACGCTCATGCCACCCTCACGAGACGGGTCTGCTGGCGTTGGCGCCAGACATCGGCCCAGTCCGATCCGGCGGCCTTGGGCAGGTAGACCTGCACCTCGCGCGCCGTGCTGTCCTCGCGCCGCAGCCGCCGCGCTAGCGCGTAGGCACTGGCCTGGCCGGTGAAGTCACCGTCGGCGTCGTTGTCGGCGTAGATGCAGACCCGGCGCACGGTGGGCGGCACCCAGAGCTTTTCCAGATTGCCCGCGCCGAGCGCGCACCAGACCGGCTTGCCGGTCGCCAGCAGCACGGCCAGGCCGGTCTCCAGGCCCTCGCACACCGCCAGTTCGTCGGTGGCCGCGGCCAGGGGCACGGAGGCCCCGACGTAGCCACCCGACAGCAGCTTCTTCGCATCCTGGGCGTCCAGCTTGTGGCCGTCCGTCAGGTAGGTGCGGTGCAGCGTCACCAGGCCCTGCGGGCTTTGCACGCTGGCCAGCATGGCCGGGTAGTCGGCCAGCTTGCGCGCACGCGGGCCACCGTCCTTGCGGAAGTAGCCCAGGGCGGGGTGGCAGCGCAGGGCTGGCGGGTACACCGCCAGGCCCAGGCTGCGCGCCTGCAGGTAGCGGTCGACGGCATCGCCGGGCGACACCGGCAGGGCCTCGTCCCAGATGCGCTGCGCCAGGGCGCGCATGCGCTCGGGGGAGGGCGCCGCGGGCTGGGCCGTCGATGCCGGTGGTTCCGGCAGCCGGCCCAGCAGCGACTCCACGGCACACAGCGCCGCATGGAAGTCCAGGCCCTTGCAGGCCTGCAGCAGCTTGAAGCCGCCGCCGGCGCCGCACTTGCGGCAGTGGTAGTTCCCTTCGCCGAACTTGTCGGTGTACTGGAACCGGTCCACGCCGGCGCGGCACAGCGGGCAGGCCATGGGCTTGCGCAGCAGCATGCGCTCGTCCAGCCCCTGGGCGCGCAGGATCTCGGTCCAGCGGCCATGCGCGGCACGCCGGGCGGCGTCCACGCGCTGCGCGTACTCAGGGTTGTCCATGCAGCGCTCCCAGTGGCCGCTCTTCCAAGCCAAGGTTCCCCAGCGGGATGGCGACCAGCGGCGAGCCGACCAGCTCGACCGAGCAGCCTGACGCCGCACCGTTGCCGACGCTGATCTCGAACGAGCAGCCGTGCAGCAGCGGGTAGCGGTCCAGCTTCATGGTCGCCAGCAGCGCCGACAGCGTGGCCTGCGCATCGGTGGAGCGCAGGTGCTGGATCAACGCCGCCAGGGCCTCGCGGTCGGCCTGCATGGCGCCGTCCTGGTACCGGTCGCAGTCGTCGAGGAAGTCCGACAGCTGGCGCACCGGCTCGCCACTGCACTCGCCGGCGGGCAGCAGCAGCTGCTCGGCATGGCAGACACCGGCGTCCTCGATCTCGGCTTCCTCCTGGCCGACCCGGATGCGCACGGCGCGACAGAGCACGACGCGCGCGCGCACCACCCGGCCTTCGAGCTGCGCCTGCGTCTGCACGTCCAGCGCCTCGACCTGGGCCGGGGTGTCGTCCAGCATGCGGATGTGGCGCTGCGCCCAGTGGCAGGCCTGCAGACTGTGGGGGCGCATGACCAGCCAGCGGCGCGCGCGGGCCAGCATCCAGTGGGCGGCGTTGCCCGCATGCGGATCCTCCAGCGCGACCAGTCGCACCTGGCCTTGCTCGATCTCCGCGCGGCTGGGCGCCGTGGCCACCGGGTCCATGAAAGCCCGCGCGAACGCATGGCCCTGGACCGGGTAGCCACCGATGCGCTCGCACAGCGCGGTCGGCAGTTCGTCCAGGTCGTTCAGCAGCTCCAGCAGGTTCCAGCTGCGCATGGCGTTGTAGAACGTGTCGACGAAGCTGCGGTCCGGCTGGCTGTCACGCGCCTTGTGCAGGTGGTGGCGCCAGCACAGGCGCAGCTGCGCCTCGATGCGTGGCAACTGCTGGTCGGCGTCGATCAGCATGTCGCGGTCTGGCAGCCTGGCCACGAACTGGCGCGGGTCCAGGTGCACGACATTGACGTGGTCACTCTCGTGGTACGAGGGCGCGTGCACACAGAAGCCCTGCAGGAACACCAGCATGCCGCGCATGGCGCGGCCGTCGTGGCGGCCTGTGAGGTGCATGGCGCCGATGGGGGTGGCTTCGAACACCAGACAGTCCTCGGCATAGCGACGGACCAGCTGTTCGCCGTTGAACACCACGTCGACCGGAAAGCCCTGGCACAGCCGTTCCATGCGCACGGACAGGTCGGGCAGGTCCACGCCGTGCAGCTCGACGCGTGTGCCGGCGACGTGGGCGTCGGTGGTGACGACGTCACATGGCGCCCGGTCCAGCGCAGCCACGGTGTCGATGTCGACGCGCTGGTGGCCCGAGTGCACGATGCAGCGCGTGGCCGCATACAGGCACTTGGTGAAGCCCAGGCCGAACGCGCGTTCCTCGACCACGGTCTGGCTGTCCCAGCCCGAATGGTGGAAGGTCAGCAGGGCCTGGAAGTCCTGCAGGCCGCAACCGTCGTCCTGCACGGTCAGGCGTTGTGCGTCCAGGTCGTAGTCGACCTCGATGTGCTGCGCGCCGGCACGGCGCGCGTTCTGCAGCAGCTCGGTGACGAGCGTGAAGCGGTTGGAGAAGGCGTAGCGCTGGTTGCGCAGCGCGCCGGCTTCGTCGATGTGCACTTGGATCTGCATGGTCATCTCCTGTGGAATGCGGGTCGGCCTAAGGGAGCGCGGCACCGCGGGGGTGGATGGGTCAGGCGAACAAATCACGCCAAAGAACGCGAAGACATCAGGCGAACATGTCGCCATGCAGCGCGATGCGCCGCGTTTCCTCGTTGAGCCACTGCGGGTTGGCGGCCAGGCGCGCGGCCACCCAGTCCGGGTGGTCCAGCACGGCCTCGCGTACCCAGCCCGGGTAGCGCAGCAGCGTCTCGCGCAGCCAGGGCTTCACGGCGGCGCGGATGCGGTCGCGGACCTCTTCGGCGTCCACGAGCCCGCAATAGGGCAGGGGCGACAGCGGGCTGCAGCCCACGACGCGCAGGCAGGACACGAACGAGAACGGCTGGCCGTCCTTGGCGCGCTCGGTGAAGACCCAGCGCAGCGTGTCCAGCTTCTCCTCCAGCGGCGTCTCTGGCTCGGCCAGCCGCTGGATCTCCCGCAGCAGCCGCCAATGCAGCAGCACCAGGTCTTCTTCGCTCCATTCGACGGGTGCATCGACATCGAAGGCACCGGTGTCGGCGCTGCCGGTGTCGGTCTCGAGCAGATCGACCGGGACATGGAACAGCGAGTCAACGGAAATGATCTGCGAGCAGGCGTGGGTGTGCACCATGGTGGGCTCCTAGGGTTGAAAGGGAGGCCACCATCACCCGCGGGGCGTGGAGCCCCCAGGGGTTGGCAAACATCGGATCCGGGACGGATCGGGACACGAGGCTGGCTTGCGCACGGCGCGGTGCGTCGTGCGTCCGGTCTGCCAGCGACCGGCGGGAAAGCTTTCGGCGCCAGGCCAGCGGTGCAGGGCCTGGACCGGCCTCGAAAGCCGCATCCGCGTCCGGTCGATCCTCCTGACGCCGCACCGCAGGGACTCGAGCGGGGGCGTCGTTGACTCCAGGGCTAGCCGGGGAAGCAGGGCCAAGCTACTGCATGGGAGGCACAGTAGGCGACGGAGCGTGACGCGTCAACCCCATCGCCACCTCGCAACGGGGCTGGGGTCGATATCCCCCCAAATCAGTGCCCGATTCGCATGGCGATGGATCCGCAAGATGCCGATCATGGAGGCCGCAGGATCCGCACCGGAGGAGGCCATGGCCCAGATCGAAGTCGTCCAGCATGACCAGGGGGGCGTCAACGCCCGCATCCTCGCGCGCGAGCACAAGACGGACTTCCGGCGCGTCGAGGCCGCCAGCCTGAAGATGCCGTCGCGTTTCGCCAGTCCCGACGGCAAGCGCGCGTTTGTGCGCTACTTCAACACCTTCCAGCTCGGCAGCCACTTCGTCTCGGTGATCGCGCGCACGCGGCTGGACCCGACCGAGGTGGCCAGGGCCGAGACCACGCTGCGTGCGCAGATGGACCAGCTGGCCGCGCTGATCGACGAGGCCATCGATGCCGCCGAGGCGAACTTCCAGGCGCACGGCATCACGGTGACCGCCACCTACGACACCGTGCCCATGGTCCTGGAGGTCGGCGTGCTGTCGTCCAGCGGACGCCGCTATCTGGAGATCCTGGGCAAGCTGGACCAGCTGATGCCGCTGCTGCAGACGCTGGAGATCCACGAGGTCGGGACCGCCGAGCAGATCGACCACGAGCGCGCGGTCCTGAAGCGCAAGGTGCGCGACGTGGCGAACAGCGCGCGCAGCCAGGCGAGTCGCTTGCGGATGAAGATGAATGCACTGGACCGGTCCGCCGAGGCTGCCGGCCGCCGCGGGGACGAGGAGGATGGTGTGCCAGATGCTCCAGCCGCGGTCACCGCGCCCGAGGATGCCAAAGCGTGCAACGGAGCCGAAGCACGCAACACGGCGCCACACCCCACCGCCGTGGTGCAGCAGGGCGTGGTCGCCTCCGTCTGATCCCATCGCGTCGCATCGCCATGCACGAAGTGCCAGGATGGCGGGGCCAATAGGCGGGTCCCTGGCACGCGGTGGTTCCGCCGCTGCACGGCGCGCGCTAAAGTGGTCAGGCGTGTACGCCGCCCACTGCGGCGCACGCGACGCCGATCGGGCGCGTCGCAGTCGTACCTGCCTCTTGCAACGCCGTGGGACGGCCTCCGCCGCCGTCGCATGGAGTTTCGTGGACGCGCTGTGTGCAGGCGCTCTTCCTGGCGCAGTGCGCCTTGTTGCATGGACATCCTGGCCCCTCGGAACGCCGGCCAGGCGCTTAAGATCCAGCGTTCCTTGGCGGCGCGTTGTCTTGTGACCTCGACGGCCGCGACAGAGCGGGTCATCCCTGTTCCAGTCGGCGACAGCCGGCACAAGGATCGATCATGCAACACGTATTTCCTTCGACCCCCAGCGCGCCACGTGCAGCCGATGCACCTGCGCTTGAACGCGCAAGCCTGCCGGAGATCGGGTTCGTGCGGCAGAAGCTGCTGCTGCGCGTCATCCCCTTCTCCAAGACCACGCTGTGGCGACGGGTGCAAGCAGGAGAGTTTCCGAAGCCGGTTCGGTTGTCCGAGGGCATCACCGCCTGGCGGGCCGAAGATTTGCGGCAGTGGATTCAGCAGTGGCGGTGACCGCGGACTACCGGCGAGGAGCGCGTCGAGGTGAGGGCGGCGGCACGGATGTGCTGCTGCACAGCCGTGCCCAGCGCGATGGCGGGTGGCTTGCCATCGACGCCCGCGACAGCGCATCAACGTCTGGGCCCATTAGCGCATGCGCTATTCGTGAACGCCCGGCATCCATGCTCGCGCGTTGCGCGACGGCCCTGCTGAGTGGCAGCTTCGCCGCCCTTTGCTGTCGGTCGCCGGACGAATTTGGACGTCGGCAGTGCAGCGGTTGCCGCCGTTGCCATGGATAAGGCGAGCGAGTGGTCCGGGTTGTTTGCGGTCGCTGCGCCCCCATCGCTTGCGAGGCTCGAACGGCTGCACTGGGCCGCGTCCCAGCGGATGCGCTGTGAGCGCGAGCACCACGACGTTGTGGAAGCGCCGGTGCGCTGATCGATGTGCTCCTGTACGGCGTGGCCGACCGCGCATTGCCGAAGGCACGGCCCGACAGCGACATCCGCCGCGTGCTGGCGCCGTACTCGGGTGCCTTTAGACGCGATGCAGGCTGGCGGTGCGCCGGCCAGCGGCGCATCATGGCGGGCAGGCTACGAGGAGAAGCGCCATGCACACGCAGGTCTTGATCGTAGGGGCCGGCCCGACCGGCCTGATGCTGGCCGTCCAGATGGCGCGCGCCGGGCTGATGCCGTTCATCGTCGACCGCCATGCCGGCCCGGCCATGCAGTCGCGCGCGCTCGGCGTGCACGCGCGCACGCTGGAGATCTACGAGCGCATGGGCGTGGTGGAGCAGGCGCTGGCGCTCGGCACCCCGGCCACCGGCGGCAACCTGTGGGCCGACGGCCGGCGGCTGGGCCGCGTGCCGCTGGGTAGTGCTGGTGCACGCGTCAGCCGCTATCCGTACATCCTGGTGCTGGGCCAGGACGACAACGAACGCATCATGGGCGAGCGGCTGAGCGGCCTGGGCGTGACCATCGCCTGGAACACCGAGCTGGTCGAGCTGGCGCAGGATGTGGGCGGCGTGCGGGCGCGACTGCGCAACCCGGACGGCCGCGAGCGCGAGCTGCAGGCCGACTGGGTGGCCGGCTGCGACGGCGCCCGCAGCAGCGTGCGCGAGCTCAACGGCATCGGCTTTCCAGGCGCGTCCTACGAGCAGGTGTTCTTCGTGGCCGACACGACGGCCACCGGCAGCATGGTCCCTGGCGAGCTCAACATCTACCTGTGGAAGAAGGGCTTTCACCTGTTCTTTCCGATGCGCGGCAACGACCACTGGCGCGTGGTCGGCATCCTGGAGCCGCAGCTGCGCGACCGGCCCGGGCTGACTTTCGAGGCGGTGGTGCCGTCCATCGAACAGGAGGCCGGCGACCAGCTCGCGTTTCAGGGCTGCTCCTGGTTCTCCACCTACCGCATCCACCATCGCCGCGCGGCCAGCTTCCGCGCCGGCCGCTGCTTCTTGCTCGGCGACGCGGCGCATGTGCACAGCCCGGTCGGCGCGCAAGGCATGAACACCGGGCTGCAGGATGCCTACAACCTGGCCTGGAAGCTCGCACGCGTGGCCCGCGGCGAGGCCGCAGCGGCGCTGCTGGACAGCTACGAGGCCGAACGCATCCCGGTGGCGGACCGCCTGCTGGACACCACAGACCGCGCCTTCCGCGTGATCGTGTCCGATAACCCGCTCGCGGGGCTGCTGCGCACGCAGGTGCTGGCCCGCGTCGCCGCGCTGGCGATGCGGTCCGCCCGTGTGCAGTCGCTGGCTTTCCGCACCATCTCCCAGACCGCCATCTGCTACCGCGGCGGTCCGCTGTCGCGCGAAGCCGCACCTATGCCGGCCGAAGGCGTGCGCGCAGGGGACCGCTTTCCGTGGCTGCAGCTGCGCCTGGCGGCGGGAGCGGCGCCCCAGGACCTGTTCGAGCAGCTGGACGACACGCGCTGGACGCTGCTGCTGTTCGGCCAGGACGCCCCCCCGCCGGCTGCGTTGCCGCCGGACGTGGCGGTGCTGTGCGTGCCCGCCGATGCCGGCAACGACGCGGTGCTGGCTGGCGCGGGTATCGCGCTGCTGGCGTTCCACCTGCTGCGGCCCGACGGCCATGTGGGCCTGTGCGGCGCGGTGTTCGATTCCGAGGTGGCGCGGCGCTACTGCGTGGAGCAGGTGGGGTTGTTAAGCTGAGCCTCCTGACCTGCCCCCATCCGCCGTACCAATGTTTCGGCAGAAGTCCTGGTTGAAGGTTACTGGATCTCGTTGTTTGCTGGTGTGAGCTGTTGAGCAGCATCGCCGGCATTCCGATGCTGCTCGGCGAACCGGGCTGGCGGCATGCGCCCGATGCTCCCGTGGGGCCGCACCACGTTGTAGTCGAGCCGCCATGCCGCGATCTCTTTGCGCGCCTGGTGCAGCGTCTGGAACCAGTGCTCGTTCAGGCACTCGTCGCGAAACCGGCCGTTGAAGCTCTCGATGTAGCCGTTCTGCATGGGTCGCCCCGGCTCGATCAGGATGTGTCGAATGCCGTGGCTTTGTGCCCAGCCGATGAAGGCCCTGCTGGTGAACTCGGGGCCGTTGTCTGTCCTGACAGCAGCCGGGTAGCCCCGGAACCGCGCGGCCTGGTCCAGCAGCCTGATCACGTACTGCCCGCTGATGCCGTAGTCCACCGCAATGTCCACAGCCTCGTGGCTGAAGTCGTCGGCCACGGTCAGGCACTTCAGCCGTCTTCCATTGGCCAGGCTGTCGCTGACGAAGTCCATGCTCCATACCTCGTTGACTTGGGTGGCGATGTTCAGCGGCGTGCGCTCGGCGGGTGGCCTGCGCACCTTCTTGCGCTTGCGCACGGTCAGGTTCGCCTCGGTGTACAGCCGGTAAAGACGACCCTCAACATCAACCCGGCGATTCGTTTCGCCAGCGACAAAGGGGCATGAATCGGGTGTTTTCGACGTCAGCCCCATCCGAAAGGATTTCGCTTCTTCCCCACTTGCGGTCGTGCATGACCACTGAGGCTTTGCGGTAGTCCCAGCGCCCCACGCAGGGTGGGTCGCGGAGCGCCGCTCCGGATGAGGGCACTTTGGAAAAGCGGGCCGTGCTTTTTTCGTTCAGAGTCAAAGTGCAGGGCACATCGCATTAGTCAAGGTCGGCTTCGGATGCTCGTCGCAAATTCCCGATACTGTTGCCACTGCGTAACCAGCTTCGACGGTAGCGTGGGGCTGCCGCAGACCGAAAGAAGCCGGGTCGGGTCCGTGCCAGCTTCTATGCGATTGCATGCGGCTATGCGCCCGGAGCCGTCATCGGCCGCCCCGATCTCGCCGCCCTGGAGCGGTCGGTCGGCCACTCCCACAGTCACGCGTTCGAGGCCACAGTTATCTGCCGCCTGCAAGCGCTGCGCATTCCGCGATGGCCACATCGAGTGTGGGCTCCAATGCAAAAGTGAGCTCAAATTTCGGTCGGCGCCAACACACCTCGAGCGCTGTCTCACCTGCACGCATGGTCAGGGTCGGACATCCGGCACGGATCTTCCGAGCCGCATCGCGCATAGACTGCCATTCGAAGAACCTCGGGTGGGTTTGCTCCAGGCGCCGATCAAGCGGGTAGATGCAGAACGCTGCGACAGGCTGGGCATTGAACTCGTCTCTCAAAGAACCGTGGTCGCTCAGATCCGGTGCCGGCCTCGGCTTGCGCGACGAACATTGCCGGCGTGTTGCTGCACCAGGCGTTTGGCGTGGCCTGCTGGGCGCGGTGCCGTTCGTAGTGGAACTGGGTGGCAGCCATCTCCCGCTAGAGTTTGCCGGCCGAACGGCTTCCACGTTGGCTCCCTGCGCGGGAGTCCGCACGGTCTCAAGCCGCGCTCCGGGCCTCAATTGCCGGGAATGCTGCCGGCGTGTCAGCGACATCTAGAACAGACCTTCGCTTCCCAAAATACGTCGCTCATCGGTCCTGGTGCGGCCCGAGCATCGCAGAGCGGAATGCGGCTGCGCTGCGCAGCGTGGCCGCGCTGCGCGAAGCGACCGCGCTGCGACCTGCCATCGCGCTGCGTGCTTTCGTGTCGTCGGGTACCGCCGGGTCCACGCCGAGCAGCAGTTCCTCGAAGGTGCCGATCATCAGATCCAGGCAGATCGCGACATCGTCGCCATCAACCGGCCACGCGACGATGTCGGGTGAAAAGTTCCAGTCCTGACCTTCGACGCCGGCGACCGCGACGCTGGGGCTGTTACCTACCGAAGTGCCGTCTCCGATCACGACGAAAAGCATCGGTCGAGGCAGCTTGTAGTATTGCCCTTCGAACGAGTAGCCGAAGATCCGGGCGACCCGTGCGTCGCGGTCTTGAAGTAGATTGCGCAGCGCCGCCTTCCGCTGCGCGGCCGAGGCATTGACAACGCCTCTGGACTGCTGCTGATTCGCGACGGCCAGATCGTTGAACGGCTTGCCGAACATGACGATCCGGTTGGAGTCAAAGAACGATTCTGCGGCGTTTTGTGAGGGGTACAGCGGAGGCCCCCCAGACTCCGTTATCTCGTCCGGCTTCTTGTCTGGCGTCTTGGGCAACGTCTCCGCCGGCTTTTCTTTTGCTTTTCGTTCACTAGCCATGGACCCTCCCTTTGAAAGTACCTTCACTGCCTAACCGATGATACGCACAGCTTGCTGCAGTGGATAGGAGCTCCGTCCGTCGGCTTGCTGAAGGTCAGCCGATTCATCAGACACGGATCCCGCGCCAGCTCAGGCAGTCGACCAGGATTCGGTGGCCCGCGCCGCTGGTCAGAGCTAGGTCGGCCTGAAGCATGGCCTGGGCGGCGCGATCGAAGGTGACCTGATCGTCAAGGGCTCTCCACGCGCCAGCCAGGCAGCGTGCCGTGTAGTCCCGCGCATCCAGCAGGGCCGCCTTGAACTGCGCCTCGTGCCCACTGAAAGCTACGTCGAAGGCCTGCTGCACCAGGGCTTCGTGGGCATCACCGGCCTGGCGCGATAGCGCATTCAGTTCCTCGCCGATCAGGCCTTCGCGCACCAAGATCTCCTGGAACACCTCGACCAGGATGTCGAAGACAGCACCCGTAAGCGGCAGGCTCATGTCGTGGCGCTGGCGGTTCGACAACAGATCGAGCGGCAAATCGAACGCCGGCACGTCGGACATTTTCAGCGACTGGCTGGCGTTGCGGATCTGGTCGGTCGTGGACAGTTCGCCGATGCGATTCAGCTCGTTTGGCAAGTACAGGTTGCCATGCGTGGCGCGGAGCAGGCGGTCTACCACCGTGTCGAAGTGAAGGGTCGAGATCAACGCGACGCAGTCCGCCGCCGATTCATGAAAGGCGATGTAGGGCGCGCAGACCTCTTCCGGCCGCGGCAGCCCGAGAAGGGAATAGAGCAGCGCATGGCCCAACTCGTGCGCCAGCACGTCGAAGTTGAGGCACAACGGCAGCGCGCCCGGCAGCCCGAGCGCGTGCGTGCCAAACTCCATGAAGCCATAGCCGCACTGGGCGTTGTTCCAGTGCACCATCGGCACGATCTCCAGGCGGTCGAAGTGCATCGCGAAGTGCCACGGAATCACCTGGCCGAGGTAGTGCTCCCAGATGTCTAACACCAGCCTCAGCGCGCCGTAGCAGTGCGCCGCCATGAATTCCCGCTGGCGCGGTTCGAGGTGGTCAAAGTGGCCTTCCGGTCCGGGCCGCGCTGGAGCATTCGCGGGGCCGCGCCAGGGTGGGAAGGCCTCGCCGTCGTACGGCAGCTTCTCGATTGCGTCGACCACGTACATGCGACCATCCGCTGGCCCGGGTCCGATGCTTCCGGCCGGCGGCGACACCCAAACCGTCTCGGGCCCGCGAATGCCCGGCAACACCGGGGCCTGCGGAAAAAGCAGGAACCTGGTTCCGGTCCGGGTGAGGCTGACTTGCCGGCCGTACCGGCGCGCGGAGACGGCTCGAAGGCTCATTGGCTCGCGCCCCCGGATCCGGCGGCCGCGCCGTCGGGTTCAGCGTCCACCGCCTGGCGGAACCGGTACTCGTCGAACAGTGCACCGATGAACGCCTCCTCGTCACGATGGCCTGCGTCGCGGGCCCACTGTGGCAGGTCGTCGGGCATCTCACCGCCCACGACCTGGGCGAAATACCAGTCGGTCAAGGCCAGCCGTTGCATGTCGCCGAGGCGATCGGCACCAAGCGGCTTCGGCATGGCGCCTAGGTAGCGGTGCTTGGCGTCGCCGCGTCGGCGCAGGTTCTCGAGTTTGCCAGTGGCTTGCAGGTGACCGAGCATCGCGCGGTCGACCACGGCCGGGGTCAGGCGATCTCGCGCGATCGCCCACGCTCGAGACTGCTGCGCCGCGGCCATTGGGGGCTCGGGCTCTGCGGAGGCTGACGGCGGCGGTGGCAACAGGCGGTCCAGCGCCGCCCGCTTGGCGTCCTGCCACGCCGCCGGATCCAGGCGCAATTCGGCCAGCACCCGTTCGTCGGTCTCGTCAACGGCGAGTTCGGGCTCAAAGTGGTGGACCACGGCTTGCCAGTAGCAGTTCGACTCGAACCTGAAGTTCACTGCCGGTGGCCGCTGCCAGGTGGCGCGCGACGCACGCATCGCCCGCAGCATGTCGAGGGCGTCGGCCCGCTTCTGGTCGACGACGCCGTTGGGAAGCCACCACTCGAGCGCTCGCAACTCGGCAGCTGGTAGGCCGCGCTGCCGCGCAAGGCGGAGCAGACCCGCGTACGAGCGCTCGGCGAAGAACGTGGCCTTCGCAAGCTGGCGCAGCTGGTCGCCGATCGACGGTGCCACCACCCCTTCGGACACGGCCCGTTGAATCGTGAGCCGGATGTTGACCATTGCGTCCGAAAGTGGCGGGTAGCCCAACTCGGCCGGCCCGTGCACCACGGCCACCTCGTCGTCGTCCTCAAACGGCGTGCCATCGTCGCCCGGTAGCACGGCGTCGCGGTAGGCCTGGAAGATCGTGCCGACCCCCTGCATGCCGAAGGGATGCAGCTCCGCCGCCCGAAGGGCGCCGAGGCTGGCAGCGCCGAATACCTGAATGCCGCCGTACAGCGCCCAGAGGATCTCCTTGTGCCAGACCGCGGGTGCCCACTGGAAGTATCCGTCGACGATGCCGATCACCCGCGGCCGAAGCAGCGACACCGCCTGGTACACGTCACCCAGCCGGGCCGGCGGCAGGAAGTGGGCGTCGAGCGCCGCGAGTGCCTCTTGCCGCCGCAGTGTTGGGCCCACGAAGACGCAGGCCTTCACGGCCACTGCACCACCCAGTTGCGGCGCAGAGCCGTCTTCGCGCGCTCGCGATGGACCGGCGCGCGCTGCTCTTCGGCCAGCCGACCGACCAGCCCAGGTACCACGACCTTGACCACCGGTATGCCGATCGCCGACTTGCTCAGGTCGACGGCAATCGCCTGGTCGCATCCGATCTCCTGCAGGCGGGCAATGACGTGGCTGCGGTCCTCGGCCGCATTCGCTGTCGCTACGTCAGGGACGGCATCGAAGCGACGTTGCGCCGGACTGCGCGGCAGCAGGCTGCTGCAGGCCCGGTGGCGGCGATGCCGATGCCGCGTTTCCCAGGCATCGGGCGCGAAGTCGTCGCGCGCACCGGTGATGAAGGTCGTGCGGGCCTGCGCAGCTTCGAGCAACGCGCTCAGCAGCGCCGCGGCCCGCTGCGGATGGCAGCCGGCACCGAACTCCGGGTCGGCAAAGTCCCCGGATACTTCCATCACCAAGCAAACGAAGGCGGCTACGCGGACGTCGGACGTGGTGTCCCAGGCATGGATGGACAGGCCCGCTGCCCGCAGCCGTACGATGACGTCCCGGCAGGCCGGATCGTGGACCGAGTCCAGGTCTAGCGTGCGTGCATCGCGGCAGGAGGCAGGCAAGCGCTTCCAGCGCACGGTGGCATCGCGTTCGACCACCTCGCACAGCGCGTGGCATTCGGCCTCCGCCGAATCGTTGCCCGAGGCCAGGCCGTTGGTGCTGGCCTCGAACATGCCGCTGCCCGGTGGCAAGGGCAGCGTGTAGTCGGTGCTGACCATCTCATAGGGCACCCACACGCCATGGCCGCATGAAAGGTCCCGGCCCTCGACCCACAGCGTCGGCCTCTCATGCGCCACTTGTGAGTCCACCGTCAGCACGAGCCGGCCGACGGCGACAACGCGGTGCTCCTGCGCCAGCTCCGCCGCGCTGCCCATGCGCAGCGGCTGCGTGATGCGTTCGGCGTGCCAGACCTCGATGGCCTCCATCAGGCCGCCCACCTTGGCGGCGTCGAGCGTAAGCCCCTTGCCCTGCGAGACCGAGATCGACCGGGCCAGCGGCCGTGCAACCATCACCACCGGGATACCGATACGGTCCAAGCCGGTCACGTTGGCGACCCGCGTGATACCAAAGGCAGGCAGCAGTGGCTCAAGCCGGGCCAGTGTCTGCGCCGGCGTGCAGCAGCGATGCATGGTCCCGAGCTCGGGCAAGGCGGCCTCCGTCATACGGACCGCGGCGCTTCGGCCAGCCGGGTAGCTTCGACAACGTCGGGGGAGGCCAATCCCTGGCGGAACTGCCCGAGGATCTGGCGGAGCGCGTCGAAGGCTTCGGTCGCGCGCGGGCCGTCGGCGCAGAAGCGGGCCCGGCTGGTGGCGGCGCGCAGCGCCAGTGACAAAGCGCCTTGCTCGCGCGCGCAGGTTAGGGCCTGGCAGAAGCAGGCGTCGATGGTCTCGCTGTCGGCGCCGGCCACCCCCAGCAGCCCGGCGCGGCGGCGTAGCAACTCGGCATTCCAGTAGACAAAGCCGCCCTTGTCAGCGAGCCGCAGCGCTTCGTCCACCGCCGCCAGCCCGGCATCGACTTGCCCCGCGCGCGCGCAGACATCGGCATACATCTCGTAGTACTGGGGGAAGTCTTCCGGCGTGGCGGCGGTCTTTTCTTCGTCCAGCGCCGAGCGGATCTCCTCGAACGCCTTCGCGGCATCGGGCTCGAGCCGCGCGCGCGCCCAGCCGCGGAAGATCCGGCCTTTGGCGCGGTGTTCATGGAGGTGCTGCTCCACGGCGTAGGCGACCAACTCATCGGCCCGGCGGGCGACCTCGGCGGCGTCACCTCGGAAGCGGTGCAACTGCAGCGCGTAGTCCATCGCATGTACGCGGCTGGCGGCGTGGCCCAGGGTAGCAGACCAGTCCAGCGCGGCCTGCATGCGGCCGGTTGCTTCGTCGAGACGGGCGAGCATCCATGCCGACAGCGCTGATTCGCCCAGCGCACAAACCTTCGCGTCGTGGCCGCCGAAGATGCCGCCATGCATCCGATGCCGTAGCGGGTCATACAGGCTCAGGCCCGCGTCGGCGTGCGCGCAGCACTGCTCGTGCTGGCCAACCATATAAAGGGTCGCCCACTGTGCATGGTGCGCTTGCACGACGAGGCCTGGGTCGTCCAGGCTCTGCGCCAGGCCAATCAGTTCGGCGGCGCGCCCACGCCCCGAGCGGTGATCCATCGAGACACGCCACCAGCCCCAGCGCGCAGCGAAGTGCAGCGGCGAAGTCGGCAGCCGGTCGCATAAGTCCAGCGCTCGAGTGTAGAGCTGGGCCACCTCGGCCGTGCCCGCACCCTGGGTGACGATCAATGAAGGCGCTAGTTCCAGCAGCACCTCCAATTCGCGATGCTCGTGGGACTGATCCTCGGGCAACTGCGGCAGCAGTTCGATAGCGCGCTGCAGGTGGCCGATCGCTTCGCGATATTCCGATCGCTCACTCGCCCGTCGGCCGGCCAGCAGCCAGCTGGCAATGGCCAGCTCCGGGCGTCCGGCTTCCGACCAGTGGTGGGCTACCAGCTCCGGTGTCTCGGTCGCGGTCTGCGGGAACTGCCGCTCAAGAGCCTCGGCCACGGCCGCATGCAGCTGTCGACGCCGGCTATGCAGCAGCGTTTCGTAGGCGGCCTCACGGACTAGCGCATGGCTGAAGACGTAGCGCGCGCCCACCCCGCTGCGGTCGGCGAAGATCAGCTCGGCGCGCTCGAGCGCGCCGATCGCTTCGTGCACTGCGGCCGGCGGCGACGTGGAAATCGCCTGCAGCAGCGGATAGCTGAACTCGCGGCCAATCACGCTGGCCAGCTGCGCCACCTGGCGCTCTGGTCCCAGCTGGTCCAGGCGCGCGAGGAGCGTGTCGTGCAACGATGACGGGATCGACAGGCGCCCTCGTCGCGCGCTGCGCCCCGAAGGCGCACCGCTCACGGACCTGGCGTGCACAGCCGCACGAGTGATCTCTTCGACGAACAGCGGAATGCCGTCGGAGGCGGCGACCAGATCGTCCAGTTCGTCGGCGGGCAGGTCGCGGGCGCCGGGTAGGTGCTCAGCCAGCGTGCGCGCCAGCTGTGGGGCGAGGCGGCGCAGCGTGCGCCGCTCGGCATCCGGCCAGGCGGACACGAACTCCGGCCGGTGCGTGCCGACGATGAAGATCGGCATCTGGCGGACACCGGCCACCATCTGCGACAGCAAAGCTTCGCTAGTGGGGTCGATCCACTGCAGGTCCTCGCACACCAGCATCAGCGGACGCTCGACGGCGATTCCCTGGATCAGCTCGTTCAGCAGCCTGAAGACCAGCGCCTTCTGGCGCGAAGCCGTCATCGATGGCAGCGGCGGCAGATCGGCCGCAGGGATCGACAGCAGCCCGCCGAGCAGCGCCATCGCATGGGTGCGGCCCGTCTGCGCGCCCAGCCATTGCGCCAGCCGCTGTACCTTCCTCTTTGGGGCATCTTCCTTGTCCATGAAGGCGGCGCCTTCGATGTACTCCAGCACCGGATGCAGCGCGCGGTTGGTGTAATAAGGCGAGCACTGCAGGTGGATGCACGCGGCCTGCTCCTGACCGACGCGCTGGCGCAGCGCTTCCACAAGGCGCGACTTGCCGATGCCCGGTTCGCCGCCGATCAGCGCCACGCGGCCCTGGCCTTGCGTGGCTGCCTGCCACAGGTCGTCCAGCCAGCCCAATTCGTCATGGCGGTCGACCAGCGGAGGCAAATTCGCCGAGCGCAGCGCCTGAAATCGGCTGGAGACCTGCTGCACACCTGACACGCGCCACACCGGCACCGGTGCGTCGAAGCCCTTGAGTGATTGCATTCCGAGGTTTTCGCACAGGAACCGGCTGCCGATCAGTTCGCGGGTGGCCCCCGAGACGACCACCGAATCCGGCGGCGCCAGCCCCTGCAGCCGCGACGCCAGGTTGGGCGTTTCACCGAGCACGGCCTGCTCAAGCCAGGCACCTTCCCCGATCCGGTCGCCCACCACGGCCATGCCTGTCGCAATGCCCACGCGCACTCCCAGCACCTGCTGCGGGTGGCTTTGCAGCGGGAGGCGCGACACGCCGGCCACCAGTTCCAGGCCCGCGAGCACCGCGCGTTCCGAGGCGCTTTCGTCCGCGCGCGGGTAGCCGAACACTACGAGCAGCGCGTCTCCCATGAAGCGCGAGACCTCGCCGCCGAACCGTTGCACGATGGACGTGCATCGATCCTGGAAGGCCAGGATCAAGTCGCGGAACTCCTCGAGCTCCAGTTGCTGGGCCAGGGTGCTCGACCCGACGAGGTCGCAAAACATCACTGTGACCTGCCGGCGTTCGGGACCGCCAGCAGGGTCGCGCCGGGGCACTATTGCGCTGCCGGATGCAGGAGGCGCGGCCAAGCGCATGCCGCACTGCCCGCAGAAGCGCAGGCTGGGCTCGGCGCCCACATATCCGCACATGGGGCACGCCCCGGAACCGTTTGCCGCCACCGCCGTGTCCCCCATCGCCGACGCCTAATCCCACCGCAATTGGTGGCGGTAGTCTAGCGGAGACACCTCATGCACGGTGCGGGTGCCGGATTGGTGGTTCTGCACTGTGGTGCCCGATCGACTTGATGAGGTTGGCGGCTGACCGGCTGACCGGCCATCGCCAACAGAGGTCCGGGAAAGCTGCCGCTTGTCGATGACTCCTAGTGTTTAGGGTTGTGAGATACCTGCCCGACAACCAGCCGGGCATGGAGCGCCCACGGCCTGAGGGCAGGTGTCGCACAAGCCTCGAGGGAGGAAACCGCGGACCAAGGCGCAGCGGTTGTCAGACGCAGGGGTCTATGGGGATTTGAGCGGCACGGTGCGATGGTGGACGGGCATGCCGTGGTGATTGACGAGGTCGCTGTGCTCGCCCACAGCCCCACCGCTGCGTGAACAGTCCCAGCGCAGCAGCTCTTGCAGGCGGCCGCGGCTCTTGTTTGAGCCGCCACGCGCGCAAGTGTCCAGGCGATTCAAGCCACTGGCTGATCGGCGCAAGGCGTGGTGTTGGTTTGTCGGCGGTCATCGCGGTGGCGGTGCGCGGATGGCCACGCCGCGCGGGAAGATCTGCACGATGCCCATCGGGCTCCCACAGTGCCGGCAGATGAAGGCGACAGCCTGCGGGGCCGACGCACCAGCGTCACTGTCCGTCGCGACTGGCTCTGGCGCGACCTGCAGCAGCTCGCGCGCCAACGCCAGGCTGGCTTTGCGACAGCCGTTGGCCAGCAGTCCGTAGTGCCGGATGCGGTGCAAGCCACCGGGCAGCACGTGCAGCAGGAAGCGCCGCATGAACTCCGCTGGCTCCAGCGTCATGGCCTTGTGACGCGTGCGTCCCTTGGCGCGGTAGTCCTTCCAGCGGAACGTCACGCCGCGCTCGTCCATCGCGAGCAGCCGGCTGTTGGAGATCGCCACCCGGTGGGTGTAGCGCGACAGGTAGGCCAGCACGGCCTGCGGGCCGGCAAAGGGACGCTTGGCGTAGACCACCCACTCGACCTTGCGCAGCGGTGCCAGCCAGCTCTTGAAGGTGCGCGCATCGGCCAGTGCGGCGAGCTCGCCGAAGAACCGCAGCTTGCCGCCGGCGTGCAGCCGCCCCAGCTCGTCGAGAAAGCGCCGCCGGAACAAGCGCGACAGCACCCGCACCGGCAGAAAGAAGCCAGGCCGGCACGCCACCCAGGTCTTGCCGTCGGGCGCCAGCCCGCCACCGGGCACGATGCCGTGCACATGCGGATGGTGCGTCAACGCCGAGCCCCAGGTGTGCAGCACCAGCGTGGCGCCGATCCTGGCGCCCAGATGCTTCGGATCGGCCGCGATGGTCAGCAAGACCTCGGAGGCCAAGTCGAACAACAGCCCGTAGAGCGCGGCCTTGTTCTGGTACGCGAGATCGGCCACGGGCGCCGGCAGCGTGAACACCACGTGGTAGTAGTCCACCGGCAGCAGATCGACCTGCCGGGACTCCAACCAGCGCTGCGCTGCTGCGCTCTGGCACTTGGGGCAGTGTCGATTGCGGCACGAGTTGTACGAGACCTGGTCCGTGCCGCAGCCCTCGCAGCGCAACACGTGTCCACCCAGCGCCGCGCTGCGGCACTGCTCGATGGCCGACATGACCTTGAGCTGGCCCAGGCTCAGGTGGCCGCGTTGGGCGGCACGCCAGGCCGGGCCGTGCTGATGAAAGACGTCGGCGACCTCCAGGACGGGCCGCTGCACAGCGACCTCAGGATGACGGCACAGGCTCCAGCGGGCCGATCACCTCGCGCAGCAGGTCGCTGGCCACATGGGCGTAGATCGCCGTCGTCTCCAGCCGCTTGTGGCCCAGCAACACCTGGATCACGCGGATGTCCACTTTGCGCTCCAACAGGTGGGTGGCGAACCCGTGGCGCAGCGAGTGCGTGGAGATCCGCTTGTCGATGCCGGCGGCCTCGGCGGCGGCGTGCACGGCGCGGTTGAGCTGGCGCGGCGTCAGCGGGTCCGTCGGGTCCAGGCCCGGGAACAGCCATCCGCCGGGCAGCATGCGGCCCTGCCTGTTGGCGATGCGCCACCACGAACGCAGGCGCTGCAACAGCACCGGGCTGAGCATGGCGTAGCGGTCCTTGCGGCCCTTGCCTTGCTCCACTCGCAGCGTCATGCGCTCGCTGTCCACGTCGGTGACCTTCAGGTGGATGACTTCGCTGGCACGCAGGCCGGCGCCGTAGGCGACCGACAACGCCGCCTGGTGCTTGACGTTGGAGGCAGCGGCGATCAGGCGCGAGACCTCCTGCGTGCTGAGCACCACCGGCAGTTTGTGCGGCAGCTTGACCGGGTGCATGCGGGCCATCAGTTCCAGCCGCTGCAGCGTGACGTCGAAGAAGAATCGCAGGCCGGTGAGCGTGACGTTCAACGTCATCGGCGAGGCGCCTTCGTCGACCAGGTGGAGCTGAAAGTTGCGCAGGTCTTCCACGGTGGCCGTGTCTGGCGAGCGGTGCAGCCAGGCCGCCAGCTTGCGCACGGCGCGGATGTAGGCTTCCTGCGTGCGTGGTTCCAGTTTGCGCATGCGCATGTCTTCGAGCATGCGCTGGCGCAGCGGGGTGACCGCCGATGTGATCGTGTCCATGGTTACTGCTCCGTCGGTGAACGAGGCGGATTGCCTCGACATCGACGGTGGCACCAACGGTGCCGATCAGTCGCCAACGGGTTGCGCGAAGCGCTTACCGCGCGAGCGGTTTAGTCCTCTGGCCGATAGCGTTGGTGCAGCCAGACTGCACATAGCCGTCGTTGAGCAGCGGCCGGCTCGGCGCAATTGCAGAGCTGCCGCTGCGGCTGCTCAGATCTCTGTCTGCTCGGAGATCTCGAGTGCTTCATCTACTTCAATGCCGAGGTATCGCACGGTCGATTCCAGCTTGGAGTGCCCGAGCAGCAGTTGCACCGCGCGCAGGTTCTTCGTCCGTCGATAGATCAGGGTCGCTTTCGTCCGTCGCATGGAGTGAGTCCCGTAGTCCGCGCGGTCCAGCCCCAGCCGAGAATCCGGGCTACTGTCGCGTCCCCAGGTGTGGCGACTCGTGGAGCCGGCTGGGAAACAGGAAGTCATCCGACCTCAGCCTAGCTTGCTTGATCCACGCCGCCAGAGCCTTTCGGGTGGCGGCTGTGATCTCGAACTGGACCGGGCGTTGCGTCTTGTGCTGCATGACGATGGCGCGCGCGGCAACTTGTTCGCCATGGCACACGTCGCGGACCTTCAAGGCAACGAGGTCGCACCCGCGCAGCTTGCTGTCGATCCCGAGGTTGAAGAGGGCCAGCTCGCGGACCCGGCCTTCCATCTGGAGGCGAACGCGAAGCGCCCAGATGTCTTGCAGCTTGAACGGTGCCTTCTGTCCCACGATCTTGCCCTTGTTCCACGGCTCGTGGTGGATCGCAGTGCTTGCAGTTTCCATGATGGTCTCCCATCGAGTTGAGGGCCTTGTAGGATGCGCCTGCCTAGCAGCTGTCGTTGCGGGTTGCCCCCTCCGCCAAGCAGGGTTGAAGGGCTGCATTCAAGCGTCCCGGTGGGCAGTCGCTCTCGGCCAGTTTCGGCAATTGACGAGCGGCAGCTAAACAGCATCCCAACAAGAGTTTTTTGGGCTTCTCGGAGAGTAGGCGACGAAGCGCTATACCGAGTCGCAGATCATTCGCTTCCAGCGTAAAGCCGATGCGGCGTGTCCGGCCATGATGACTCATCCGTGCGCACGTTGCGAAATTTCTGCTACGACCGCCCGATATCGAGGCGACCCGGTACGCAGGTCCACAACCACCTTGATAGGGCACCGCTCGTCAGTCCAATTGATGATGACGGCACACGGCGTTCTAAGCACTATGCGGGTGTGGCGACTTGCTACCCCACAGAAGGAGAATGCATACCATGGCCGAAGGCTCTGCGGCACGCGTTGCCATCGCGCTCGTCGAACATCTAACGATCACGCCGCCCGACGGCGTCCTGACCGCAATCGCTCGTTTCCGCCGAATCGCTCCGGCGACCCTGCTTCTGCTTTCTCTCTACGGAGGTCCCGTGGCCGCTCAAGATCCAGCCATTCCCGCGAATGCAACGCCCGAAGAACTCAAGAAGATCAAAGAGCAGGCCGTGGCAAGGAAGGAAGCGTTGGAAGCCTTGACACAGGAAGCCAACGCGGCCAAGGCGCTGGCCGCCGCGCAGGACACGGCGAAATCGCCAGCCGCCGATCAGGCCGCCGTTGCCAAGGCGGCCAAGGAGCTCGCCGACGCGAGGAAGGCACAAGCAGACGCCGAGAAGGCGAGCTTCGAAGCGGCGTCGGCAGCAGCGAAGGCGAAGTACGGAGACTTCACAGCCTCCGGCTACACGGGCGCGGCTGACATGGGCACCAATGCGGGCAACGCGGAGGCGCTCCTGCTCGCCACCTTAGCGGTCCGCACGATTGCCAGAGAATTCGCGGTGTCTATCGGGAAGTCCAAGTCGGACCAGAAGAAAGCGTTGCTTTTCACCTCCTCCACTGTCCCTGACTTTCAGGCGCTCATCGCCTTCAACGCGCAACACGAGAGCTTTAAGGCCGCACAGAAGGGAGTGACCGAGCAGACGAAGGATGCTCCGAGGTCTGACACCCTGGCTCAGTCGTTGGCGTCGGTGGGCCTCGGTCTCGAAGCGTTGAACAAGGTCTTGAGCTACTTCAAGACCGACTATAAGTTCCAGGGCATTGAGGTGGCGACCACGGATGGCATGCTTTTAGCGGCGTTGGCGGGTGAGCTGCGCGCTCTCAGTCCTGCCATCACGGCCCAGGCCCCGGCGATGTATCAGGCCAAGCCGGACCAGACAGACCAGCAAGCGCTGGGCGAGATAACAGCCGCCTTTGAAATCGGCGACCTCGCAGCGCAGAGAGCTCGCCAGCATGCGTCCGCGCAGGTCGAGCGGGAGACGTCCCTGGCTGCCCAGGCAAAGATCAGGGACGACGCGACAAAGCCGAAAGCCGAGCGCGATACGGCGGAAGCCGAAGCGATCCGCCTCCAGAAGGAGATTGCCAAGGCGAAGGAAGCGGCCGCGCAGTGGAAGGCGCTGGCTGATCGCATCGATACGTGGGCCGTCAAGCTCGGCACGGCGGACGACAAGGGCCAGATCCCGTTAGCGAACGTCGTTCGAGAAGGGGCCTTACGCGGACAGCTCGATGATGGAGCCTCGCTGGTTGTTGTCCAACTGCACAAAGCCGGGGGAACCGGCTACACAAAGAAGAACATATTGTCCTCACTTGGAGCGAACCCGTTCTTCGTGATGGGCGGTGCGGTTGCAACCATGACCGCCTTCGATGGGCCCACCGGAAACGTCATGGCTTCAAGCCTTGTCCCTGTTCACGGCGGCTACCACTCCGTGAGCAACGTCCAGAATATCGTCAACGCCCGACCGGCCGAGCCGACTGCATCCCAGCAGGGAGCTACCGGAGCCGTTAACGCTGGCAAGACTTCGCCATGAGCATCGACGAACTTCTGGCCAACCGTAGGGCTGCCGGCGTGCTAGTGCGCCTTTCGTCGCAAAGCGAGGCCGACCTCACAACGCTAAAGGGCCTTTTCGATTCCGAAGCGGGCTCCCGCGGCGCCGTGCTGGCAACAAACAGGCGTCGCTCCCGCAGGAGTGGCACTTCTGAGTCTCCCTCGCCGATGCTAGTCTTCCCCAAATTGGGTTTGGCCTACGGGGCGGTGACGCGCGAGGGGCTCGAAGCGATGCGCAAGCACCAGGCGGTGCGAAGCGTGACTGAGTCCAACAGTCTTCGCATGATCCGTCCGGTGCCATACCTCGCCCAGAGTGCGCAGGATACTCCCGACAAGGGGCCAACATGGGGCATCAAAGCACTTAAGATTGAAGCGTTGTGGTCTCAGGGCCTTACAGGCAAGGGCGTGCTGGTGGGTCACCTGGACACGGGCATAGATGGGGCACACCCGATGCTTGAGGGCGCGATTGAAAAGGCCACGGTGTTCGACCTGGGCGGCGTCGAGAAGCGCGCCACGAACCCACCTACCGATAGTGGCCATCACGGTACCCACACTGCAGGGATCATCGCGGGCCGGCCCTTCAAACAGGTAAAGGCGGGCGTCGCGCCGGGGGCGAAACTACTCTCAGCAGAGGTACTCGAAGCCGGTGATTCCATCGCGCGGGTCCTAGGCGGAATGGAATGGGCGCTGACCAATGGTGCGCGCATCCTCAACCTCTCGTTGGGTTGGCCGACCTATACCGACTGCTTTCTAACCATCGTCGATGCCCTGCGCGCCAACGAGTGCCTACCGGTGATCGCTACCGGCAACGACGGCGAAGGCTCGACGCGCTCTCCCGGCAACTACGCGCAGTCGCTCAGCGTAGGTGCTGTCTCGCAGTTCGGCCGCGTACCAACCTTCTCGGGCAGCGAAGTGATGAATCGGCCCAACGAACCGATCGTTCCAGACATCGTGGCTCCGGGCGTCGACATCTGGTCGGCGGCGCCCGGCGACGGTTTCCAGATGCTGCAGGGCACCTCTCAGGCGACGCCGCACGTCGCGGGGCTCGCCGCCCTCCTGATGGAAGCGCATCCGAGAGCACCGATTAGCCTAGTCGAGACTGCGATCATTGGCTCAGCCAAGCGCCATGCGTCGGTCCCCGATACCCGGGCCGGGCGGGGTATGCCCGACGCCGAAGCAGCCTTGCAGTCGCTTGCAGGCCTCGTGAACGGCTAGGCCGCGACCTCGGTGGCACACGGATCTCGGTGACCGCGTGCCGTTTACGCTGGCTCATCAAGGCGTAGACTGGCACGGTGCACTTGACCACAGCCGATGCTCATGCCCGCCAAGGTTGAACCCCGCCTGGAGGCGGCGCTGAGCCTGCCTGACACCGCCGAAGCTCCCGACGAGTTGCTCGACGTAGTGGTTCGCTTTGATGTCGGTGGGTTGCCGTCGATCAATGCAGCGATGCCGTTAGTCGCTCAACGTCAGCATCGCGCCACAGTCGTGAGCAACGCTGTCGAACAGGTGTTGGATCGGGCTTGCGAGCTGTCTGGCATTCAGCCGACGCGGATTTCCCCGTTCCCCTCCACTAACAGCGCATTCGTGCAAGCCCCCCGCAAGTTCATCCGTGTGCTGCTCGACCAGAAAGAGGTGGCAGGCGCCGTCCTGAACACCACAGTCGGTCGTGTCAAGTAGCAAGGGCGCACTTGACGCATCCGACCCCCGACGCCGACCTGCGGGTCGTTATTTCCGTAAGTCTGAAGCCAGCGTTGTTTGGGAGGGGATGACCTGCTCTTTGAACAGCGGTACCCGGTCGATGACCGATTGTTGCCCGTTGCGGTGTTGACGCCGATCGAGATTTGAGCCACCGCGCCGGCTTCGCAGTGAGCCTCCCTCAAATCGAAAATGCCACGCCCCGCGCGGGCGGGCAACTGGTTGAGCCGGCTCACTGCGAAGCCGGCGCCGTGGCTGCAAGTGGCTCATCCTGGCGTCGGCGCCAACAACATAGATAACTGTGCAGAGCCGTTGATGCGGCTTTGCCGTTGGGAACAACCCGGTGCTTCCGCGCGCTTCGGCCCGACCGACCATCCGACCCTGCTAGTTCGTGACCGCCAGGCTGACCTTCACGCCGAACTCCAGATCGTGCGGAGGATGCGGCGCATGGCTAGAACCCCTGCGGGGTCTTAGGCGGCCGGTGCACGCGCCGCACCGTCGTCGCCGTGCTTCAGCGCCGGATCGGCACGCTGCTGTTCACGCGATAGCTGCCTAGCAACGGGGGCGCAGACGCGGATCCGCAGCGTTGCTCGAAATCGATGGCAAGCTTTGTGATCGTGCCGCTGAAGTCCGTCTGGATCTCGAGCACGTCGAAGCGGCCGACCGTCTGGCCGCAACCACGCCCGTTGACGGTGAAGTTGATGCCGTTCTGGCCGAAAGAAGCCCAAGAAATGGCGTTCTCGTAGGCACCCACGTGAAAGGGCAGGCCGTCCCCGCTGGTCAGGTTTAGGTTCCACCATTGCGCAGAGCCTGGCGTGGCGGCCGTCACATAGAACCAGCCAAAGCTGCCGTAGTTCTGGAACTGCGCCTGGCCATCGACGAGCAGGCTGGTGACTCCTGCGCCAACAGAGTCGCCCGCAGCACTGCGAAAGTACAGCACACGAGAGGCGGTGGTCAGGTCGGCCGAGGTGACCGGCACCTCCGCCCATTCGGTGTCGCCTGCTGCATCGGTCACCGTCAGCCGGACCACCACCATCTCCACGCCGGTCGGTGGTGTAGCCCCCCACGACACTGTGGTCTGCGCCGCACTGGCATCGGCGAAGCGCAGCGGCGTACCGGAGACTTGCGACCACTGGTAGCTGACGATGGGACGGGGATCACCGGTTGACGCCTGCCCGTTCAACGACACCTGGTCGGCCGGGCCCGCCAGCAGACCAGTCGCCACAGCGCTGGCCAGCAGGTTGTCGGGTGTGGTGAAGGACATGCCGCTCCACTGGAAACTGGACGAACTGTTGCCGAGTGCGTCCTGCACCGTCACGCTGTTCGACCAGCTCACGCCATCCCCGGAGACCTGCAGCGTGTAGGAGCGCGCATGGCGCAGCGGCGTGCTGGGCTTGACGATGATGAGCGCACCATGCACCTGCGCGCTGGCGGCAATGTAAACGGGCGGCGTGTAGCCGCTGCTCGAGGAGCCTTGGTCGACGAAGCGGAAGAACAGCGCGGGTGTCGTGCTGGCCGGCAGGCGGCTGAACTGCAACCGAACGGAACTCGCGCTCGAAGTCGTCCAGTCCAAGGTCGCGTTCGCGAACAAGTCGGTCGTCGCAAAGGTGCGCGTGGCATAGCCATGGGGGTTCCAGAGGGGGGGCATGGTGGTGCCGTCCCACCAGAGGTAGCCCGCCACGCTGGCGGCCCAGTCGATGCTCCTGCGGGCCTCGGTCTGGCCGTCGCCATTGCTGTCGAACGCAGACTGGTACTGATGGCTGTTGCTCGCGAAATTGGGCGTCAGCACCACCTTGCTGCCGGCTGCGCCTGACACCTCGACCTGGCCTTCTTCCGGGAATGTGTTCAGGTAGGCCTGCAGCGGGACGGGCGTGGCGACGATGACGCTGCCCGCAAGCGCTTCACTCTCGTAGCGAAAGGACATCGAGACCACAGAGCGCGCCTGATCGAACTGGAGCGTCTTCGTCAGGTCGGGCTGGCGGATCGACGCCATCGACGATGCAGCGTTGGCACCGGTGCCGGCTTCCACGACCCGCAGGTCATCGGCAGCCGATGCGGTCACGCGCAAGATGGTCTGCACGCCGGTCGACGACCAGTCGAGCTGCATCGATCCCAGCAGGCGCGCCGCGTCAGCGTCCGCCTCTCCTACGCGCACGGGTGTGGCCAGGGTCAGGGCCGCCCGCAGGCTGGTCGCGGGCAGGCCGGCTGGCATGCCCAGGTCGATGTGCATGGTGCCCGCGACCATGTCGGCGAGGATCGGCGCCGCGCAGTCGCGCGCGTCGACCGAGATGCGGTCACCGGGCGAGGCAACACCATCACCGTCGCGGTCGACCAGCGTGACGGTCAGCAGGCCGCTGTTGGGACAGGTGGAGATCACGGGCGACTTGGTGCCCGGCAGCGTAAAACGGCGGGTGGCATCCACGGCGAACTGCGCGGCCGTCAGGACCGCGTCTGCGACGCCGGGCACCAGCGTCCCGATGCTGTCCGCAGCGTCTGCGGTGATGGCCAGAGGCATCGCCGAGATCGATTGCGGATCAGAGTCGTCGCCTCCACCCCCGCAGCCGGTCGTGATTGCTGTGATGGCCACGATGGCGGTCAGCGCGCGGAATGTGCGGTTCATCCGAAGCCCCCGTGTTCTTGTGATCCAGCGCGGTGTCGTCGCGCACGCCAGGATTCTGGCTGCTGGAGCCCACAGGACGGGCCGCCCGGACGCAGCGCGTCATCAAAGATGAGGACGGGCGCACGCGCCGCTTCGAGACGAGGCCCAAGGAGCTTAGTGGTCGGCCCTGAAGACCTCCGCTCCCGCATGAACACTGGGGTTGCCCCAGTTCCTCCGGGTGCACGATCCCCCGAGAACCCTCTCATCAGATTCTTGATTCCTGGGCGTTTTGCCGATGCCCGGGGCAGATTTCTTCCGTCCAGCCGGTTGCCGACATGATCGAGCCGCGCCACCTGCTGGCGGTGGCGAATCCATTTTCAGACGCCGCCCAGCAACGCCGCCGTCGCGTCAGTCCGTCGCCGCTGGCTCCTGCGTGGCCTCGAGCGCCATCAACCGCGCGTCGGCTTCGTATCGCAGCCGCTTCAGTTCGAACAACTGCTGGAGGCTGTAGAGGCGAGCACCGTCAACCGCCACGGCCTGGTTGTCAATGAGCAAGCCAGCACTTCCGATGGAACGGCCGAGCGCGAAGTGGCCGCGCAGATGCTGGCCGACGTGGCGGGTCCGGGCAAGCGCGTGACGGTCGGGGCGACAAAGCGAGGTGATTGGCCCGATCCGCCAGGTCATGGTGCAGGGACTGGACAAGGTCGATCAGCTTCTAACGCTGACGATGGCAGCCTACAACCTCACGCGGCTGCGTACCTTGGCGCAACTGCGTCCGCAGTGCGTCCCATGAGGGCGAAGGACGTCGAAAATGGCGCGTTCCAGCCGCAAAAAGGGCTGTGCAACTGGCCCATCAGGCGCACTCGGGTCGAACCAGAAAGCTCCATGACCTCGGCGAGCCGAACTTCCATGGCTGAACTCGCGTTCATCGTCGGTTTTTCAACGGCCTGTTAGGGAGCAGATTGTCCGAGTCAAAAGCTGAACCCGGCAAGCGGCAGACTGCGGTGCCCGCTTTGCGGCGCCGAATTTTGAGTCTTCTCTGACCGGATTGGGCGCGCAGCGCCAGTTCACCCCAGCTGACAGCGATCGTTGAAGCGCCAAATTCTCTAGATGGTTGAGCGACGATGACTGGGATGACCGCAGCGCACTCCGATGCGGTCGTTCGAGCCAACCGCAGGACCTAGCGTGCGAGGTTGGTGGTTCGACACTTTGGATCAGGTCTCTTTTCTTGACCCGAAATGAAATTTGACCCGACCGCTGTCTCACGGGTCTGCGGATCAAAGCCGGCGCGCAGCGTGGCAAAACGCCTTCAGACAGACGTCATCGTCACATGGATCGTACAGGTTTGCTGCACAGTAGCGGGGTCGTCTCATCCGCATACGTGCCTGCAATTGGGGAACGCCCCAGCGCTCGCGTTCCGCCTCGCTGGCATGCCTGAGTGCATGAATCTTCCGGATGGCTCGTCGTGTTAGGAACTCGACCGAACAATCGGCATTTCCGAAATGATGCACGGTCCATCGCGGCTTGAGGGAATTCCAGCGCGACAGCAGGTCGGGGAAAGCCGGCAAGGCCGCGTGAAAGCTTCCGAGGCCGATGTATTTCTCCAGTGTGATCACCTTGTGGGTCAGGTGCGCGGGGATGAACATTGTCTGGCCCGGGCCGATCAGGATCCAACTGGATGTCTTCAGGCCGATGAACTCGGCTAGATCGAAGGCGGCGCGTCCTCGAACGCTGCAATGCTCGGCATCCTGAAGCCCACGTCCAATGCCTTCCAGGGTGTCCCACAGCAGCCAGAGCTTGCTCCCGATGAAGCTGTGATTGCTACCGCTGTGATCGTCGGAGTGGGAGTCGGTGACGGCCCCCTTTGAACTGATGACGAGGGAGTCCTGCGATTGAAAGCCCTCTGTGCCCCTGGGCAGCAAGTTGAAGTCGTTCAGCCCGGACGTATCGACAACCCTGTCGAAGCGGGAACCAATGTAGTGGAGGTCGGTTACGCCAAAGATCGCTCGCTCGCGGTCCCATTTTTTCAGAATGTCGGGAATCAGCACCCGGCGAACTGACTCGCCGCTCCGGACACGGGCACTCTCGCGTGCGAACACGTTACGCAGCACATCAGGCAACGTCGACGGGTCCGGGTGATGCGACGTACGGCGCCCGTTTCGTCGCAACTCGAAATTGCAGAAGATACTGGGGGCACAGGACAGTGTTCTTTCGTAGAAAAGTGCCCGTGAATAGGCAACAGGCTTCACCTGCTTGTTTGCCAGCGCCGAGATCATTCCGGGAGAAACGGTCAGCGAGTCGTCCTGACCGGACGCGGCATTCCACAGCGACTCTATGTCATCCCTCGATAGGCGCTCGCTGCTCGCGAGCATGGAGGGTGAGCAACTTGATTCCACGTCAACGTCTCCTCATAAAAACCATCCGGGAAGCCGGCGTTGCAGCTTCTACGCCGGCCTGAAACGGATCAGGTCTTGCCGTGCGTTACCACGCTGAAATTGGCCGCCGAAAGCATCAAGAACGTCGCAAGCAACAGGCCTATCACCACCAGTCCTACGAGCAGTGGTTTGGTCTGCCACCCCTGCGCCGCGGCACCGTGCGCGGCGCCTCCCGCGGGAACTCTTTCATCCTGCAGTTCTCCGATCGCTTTCGCGAACGACAGCGTTGCGGCCAGCACGGCGGCGATCACGAAACAGATGCGCACTCTGTGTTCCACCGCCGGCGGCAACGAGAGCATCGACTCGCCGAATCCACCGATCAGCGTATAGAAGCCGCCGACGAGCGCGGCGATGGAAAACCAAGAACTCCAAACCGCCACTGTTCGCCAGAGCATCTTGTTGGACTTCTTCTGGCGCAGTTCAACCTGGTCTATGGCTTCGTGAACGGCCCCCGACGAGAATCCGATCAGCATGACGATGGCGGTCCACGAAGTCACCAGGATGTTCGGTTGTTCCTGCGATTCCGAATACACATGGCCGATGAGGAAAACGAAGAAGAATCCCGCGAAGAGGCGGACCAGGCGCGTCGGGAGATGACCGAACGTTGGCAGGTTCACCCATGCCAGCAAGGAAAAGATCAATAGATCGACCACCACTGGAATCGCGCCGAACACTATTGCGTACTTGAAAGGCAACCCTGAAATGGCCACACTGAATGCGGCCAGGTAGTAGGTCGCTGACAGAGGGTTCAATCCGTGCGCGACAAAGCCGGTCAGGAACGCCTTCTTGGTCGTCTCGGAGGAATCGAGGGGAGGATCGCCGTCCCGTCCCGCAATCATGCCCACCGCAGAAGACAGGATTCTTCTGGAAGCCAGATAGATCAGGAAGGCAGCACCGAAATTTCTGACGATCGAACTGATCCACTCGCTAGCGACCTGCGCATTCCAATAGGTCACGCCCAAGGCAACAATCACCCATACGACGTTTCCGACGGTGATTCCGGCAACGGTTGCAAACGCAGCGGGTCTGCTGTGATTTGTGCGCGTCTGCAACACTAGCGCAAGCGTGGGACCGGGCACGATCGTCTCCAGGATGGATAGTCCAAGGAAGCTCATCAGAAGTGTCATGTCCACAGCGTTCTGCTTTCGTCAATGGAAAAAGAGCGTGCAGTCGCGGCGCACCCTCACGCCTGCAAAGACTTCCCGAATTCCATCGTCAGGCCACGCCACTTCGCGCTGCAACCCAACACCGGGCCGCCTTGCGCTGTGGAGCTTAACTCGCGCAAAGTGATCGCAAAAGGGGACGTGCCTAGACGTCATTTGAGGGTTGGCAAAAAGTGACAACTTCTCTGGTCACCCAGAGTTCAGAAGCGGCCGTCGACGCTGCGCGAATCGCCCCAATGGATTCGTGCGACCGCTGTACCTCGTACCGCGGTCATTCAGGCCAGCGCCTGGCGCCCAGCCGAACGACGGCTTGATTGCGGGCAGCGTGAGTACGGCCGCTGCAGGTCACCGGCAGCAACCGCTGCACTGCTGTCGCTCGGGATCGCGAGGCGACGGGCGCAGCGCGGTTGCTGCCAATCTAGGTGACCGCCCGAGCCCCGGCTTAACCCGGCCTTCGCTGTTCCGGCCCGGGCAACCGATACGGGTCAACAGGCGACCGCTGCAAAATCTCCATGGGTCCAATGCCGCGACCACTACGATCCCGCAGCAGCCACCTCGAATCCGCCATGTCGGGCTGCCCCCAACTCCCCTGTATGCCTTCGCAAACGGATCGATTCCACAAACTGCCAGGTGCTTCGACCCACACTCCGAGTCACGCCGCCATCCGGTGGTCGTAAAAGTACCGCTCGCGGTCATCCAGCACCGCATGCTGGGCCGGCAGGTCTTGCGCATCGGGATTCAACCAAGTGTCCAGGTGCCGGGCCTGCAGCGGGATGATGCAGCGGTCGTGCCCCGCCCCCGCGACCTCTGGCGGCGGCTCGTCGGTGACTGCCGCGAAGGACCACAGCGCCGGCTCGGTTGAACCCGCCGGCGGTGTCCAGTGCGAGTACAGGCACGCAACGGCCATCAGTTCGCCAGTGGCCGGTGTGAACTCCAGCACAACGTCCTGGCCGCCGCGGTCGACGTGCTCGTAGAACTGCCACCAGAACGCGACGCCGTGGGTGTGGCCGAACTGCTGCTTCCAGAACCCTTCGAGGTTGTCTCGGCGTGCGTTGTAGGTGCCCGGGTACTTGGTGTCGTAAAGCGCCGGCTTGCCGGCCGGCCGGCAGCCATGGCGCATGGGTTTGAGCACGCGCTCACCGTTCTCCACAATCAGGACGTGCGCATAGGTGCCCGGGAAGATGCGCGCATCGCCGCTCTTGCCGTCCGCGCGCTGGAGATCCGTGATCCGGGCCATGAACTGCTCGATCTTGGAGGTCGCGATGCGCTGGCTTTCGCTGGCCGCCTTGGTCGGCTTCAAGGCCAACTTGCGCTCGGCATCGGCCAAGCGCTTGCGCTGCGCGAACAGCTCCTGGTCCATGCGGACGGCCTCTGCGGCCCGGTGCGCGTGGATCAGTGCGGCGATCCTGCGCTCGTCCTCGCTGTCGCCGGCCAAGAACGCATCCTCGATCGCGCGCGGTACTTTGATGTTGCGCCCGCCGGGCCGCTCCCAGAACACCTGGTGGTAGTCGTGGAAGCTCATGCGCGCGCCCATCTCTCGCACATACCTGCGGTACTCGGCCTCGATGCGGGATGAATAGCACATGGGGCATCGTAGCGCCAGGGCCACGCAGGGTTCAGCCGTGGAAGGCGCCGACGGCATTGCCGGGGAGCGTGTGGGACCGATTCACGGTCTTCCCGCCCGAGGTGTCCTGAACGTGATCGACCAGCGCTGCGACCGCACCGGTGGCACGCAGTGCTGCCAGCCCCAGCGGGCCGTGCCTTCCAGGCTGTAGATTGAACGCGGCGCCACGTCCAGCTGCACGGCATGCCGCCTGGCCGGCAGGTCAGGCGGATACGGCCGGAACCGCAGCGTGGCCGTGCTTCCGAGCGAGACCCCCGCAATGGTCTCGTACTCGGGCACATCGCGGTGCCACCCCAGCGGAGTGCCCGGCGCGTACGACGCCACCAGCACCTGCACGAGCCGGTCCGGCTTCACGCCCAGCCAGTGGGCCACGCGGTCGCGCAGCGGCACCAGCCGCGCGTCCAGCGCCGCGCCAACGCGCAGCGGGTGGGTGTCGACGTCGCGGGTGCCCCCGAAGCTGACCACGTGCCGGCGCGCCAGGTACGCCTTGTACTGCGCCGGGCGCAGCGGCAAGCTGCGGATGATGTCCAGCAACTCAGCCTCCTGCGCGGCCGTCAGAAATTCCGGCTGGTAGCGCAGGCCCGGGATGGACGCGGTCTCGGTGTCGGCGAACAAGTCGCTCTGCATGCGGCACTCCGGCACGACGTCGGTTCGGACGCCGCGTGCGATGCACCGACAGCCACGTGGCGACGATCGTGATACTGTATTGATGTACAGTTATTTTAGACCATGCCCGCCGTCGCCATTGCCTCCGAATCCCCTCAAGCCACCGGTGCCCCTGCGCCGTTGCGGCTCGCGCCGCACATCGCCGATGCGGTGTGGCGGGGCGATGCGCTGGGCCATCAGGTCGTCGAATCCGTCTCGTCGGGCTGGGCGGCGCTCGATGCGGAACTGCCGGGCGGTGGTTGGCTGCGACGCTCCGTCACCGAGATCCTGGCCGCACAGCCCTGCGTCATCGAATGGCGGCTGCTGTCCCCCAGCCTGGCCCAGGTGGTGCAGGCGGGCGGGCAGGTCGTGGTCATTGGGCCGCCCCGGCATCCGCACCTGCCCGGCCTGCAGCACATGGGTCTGAGCGAGCGACAGTTCATCTGGATCCAGGCCGATGCGCCGGCGGAACGGCTGTGGATCACCGAGCAGCTCATCAAGTCGAACGCCGCCGGCGCGGTCATCGCCTGGCTGCCCAACGCCCGGCCCGAACAGCTGCGCCGCCTGCAGGTCTGCGCGCTGGCGTGCGACGGGCCGGTGTTCCTGTGCCGCCCCGAGGCGGCCCGGCACGAATCCTCGGCCGCGCCGTTGCGCGTGCAGGCGCAGTCCACCCAGGACTGGCACCTGGACGTCCAGATCCTCAAGCGTCGCGGGCCGTCGCACGCGCAGCCGCTGTCGCCGCCCTCCGTGCCCGGCGGCCTGACGTCCGTGCTCACACCGCGCATGCGGCGTGTGGCCCCACCGGTGGTTCGCGAGGCTCCCCATGCTGTGGGCCGCCCTGCTGTTGCGGCCCGACGCGCACCCTCCGCCGCTTGACGTGCCACTGCGCGGACTGGCGACCTGGGCGCTGCAGTTCTCCCCGCGCGTGGCCCTCGTCGAAGACGCCGTGGTGCTCGAGGTGGACGCCAGCGCTCGCCTGTTCGGCGGCAGGCGCGCGTTGCGCGACCGGATCGTGGTGCACGCCCAGGACCAGGACGTCGGCCAGGTGGCCTGGGCGCCGACCAGCCTGGCGGCCATCGCGTTCGCGTGGGCCGGGCATGAGAATGGCCTGCGCGGCGCCTTGGCCGGCCTGCTGGACGCGCTGCCGATGGAGGTCCTGGCGGCCGTGCGGCCGCACCAGACCACGCTGACGCAACTGGGCTGCCGCCGCCTGGGCGACGTGCGCGCGCTGCCGCGCGGGGGCATCAGCCGACGCTTCGACGCGCAGCTGCTGATCGCGCTGGACCAGGCCTACGGGCTGCGGCCGGAGGCCCACAGCTGGATCGCACTGGCGCCCACGTTCCTGGCGAAGGTGGAACTCATGGCGCGCGTGGAGACCGCCCCGGCCCTGCTGTTCGGCGCCCGCCGGCTGGTACTGCAACTGTGCGGTCGGCTCGCCGCACGGCATGCCGGCACCACGGCGTTCACCCTGCGCTGGCGCCACGACGCCATGCGGTCCAAGGACGCGGGCGAGGGCGGCGAACTCACGGTGCGCACCGCCGCCCCGATGCGCGACGTCGAGCACCTGTGCCCGCTGCTGGCCGAGCACCTGGCCAAGGTGCAGCTGGCGGCGCCTGCGGGCGACCTCGAGCTCGAAGCGGTGGAGGTGCAGGACCTGGAGGAGCTGAGCAAGTCGCTGCTGCCGGACGCGGCGCAGACGGGCGAGTCGCTGGCCCTGGTGCTCGAACGCATTGCGGCGCGGCTGGGACCCCAGAAGGTGCTGCGGCCGCTTCTGCTGGAGGACCACCGCCTGGAATGGCAGACGCAGTGGCTGCCCGCACCCCAGCCGCTGCCCCGCAAGCGGGCGCGCCGCAGCCGGTTTCCGCCGCCCAGCTTCTTGCTGCCCGCACCGCTGCGCCTGAGCATGCGCGGCGAAACCCCGCTCTACCAGGGCCCGCTGCAACTGGTCGCCGGCCCGCACCGCGTCGAGGGCGGCTGGTGGCACCGCGTGCGCGAGGACGCCCAGGAGACCACCCGGACCGTGGTGCGCGACTACTGGGTGGCGCAGAGCCCCCATGCCGGCGTGCTGTGGATCTTCCACGAGCGGCTCGCGGGGGAACAGACTGCCTGGTACCTGCATGGCGCCTTCGCATGAGCGCCGGTCCGCGGGCCGGCATCCCGGGCTACGCCGAGCTGCGGTGCCTGTCCAACTTCAGCTTTTCGAAGGGCGCCAGCTGGCCCGAGGAACTGGTCGAGCGAGCGCAGAAGCTCGGCTACAACGCGCCGTCTGCGACGAGTGCTCCACGGGCGCGGTGCGCGCGCACACCGAGGGCAAGGCGCAGGGCCTGAAGATCATCCACGGCAGCCAGTTCGCCGTGGACGGCGACGCCCCATTCACGTTCACCGTGCTGGCCTGCAACATCGAGGGCTACGGCAACCTGTGCGAGTTCATCACGGGCTTGCGCCGCAGCGCTGACAAGGGCACCTACCAACTGCACCGCGACGCCATCGAGGGCAACGCTCTGGCGCACTGCGTGGTGCTGGCAGTTAGCGCCGATGTAAAACTAACCCAGGGGGGGGCGGCAGAAAACTTGGACGGGTTATCTAACAAGTCCAAGGTTGCGCCGGTACTCGATGGGGCTGCGGGCTCCCAGCGAGATCTTGATCCGATCCTCGTTGTACCAAAGGATGTAGGAGTGCAACGCCGCGATGAAGTCCTCGATAGTCGTGGACAGCCAGCTGCGCGCGTAGAACAGCTCGGTCTTCAGGCGGCCAAAGAACCCTTCACACGCAGCGTTGTCCGGCGAGCATGCCTTGCGAGACATCGAGCGCGCAAGCTTTGCTTCAGCAATCCGAGACAGCCAGCCAGGCCACCGGTAGTGGGCGCCGCGATCGGAGTGCACGATCGGCCGCTCATCGCTGGCTGTGACGGTCTCGATGGCCGCGTCCAACATCGTGTTGACGAGTTCGGCGTCCGGGCGAGTTCCGATCGTCCAGCTGACGACCATGCCATTGAAGCAGTCGATCATGGGCGACAGGTACACCTGCCAGCTGGAATCTGGAATTCTGTGAGGTCGGTGAGCCACTTCTCGTTCGGCGCACCTGCGCTGAAGTCGCGCTCCAGTAGGTTGTCTGGCGCAGGGCTGATCTCTCCCATGTAAGAGCCGTATCGTCGGCGCTTGCGCGTGGCGGCAACCAAGCATTCCTGCTTCATCAGCCGCTGCACGACCTTCTCCGAGATGTTCACGCATTGCCTGGTCAACGAGGCTTGCATTCGACGGTATGGCACAGCGCCGATGTTGGGCTGGATGGTCCAGGACAAGGGAATCGAGCCGCACGTACCGGTATGGGACAAGACCAAGCGCAAGGACGACAGCCTGTCGAGCAACGACTTTCAATGGGATGCGGAGACTGGCGCATACCTCTGCCCTGAAGGCCATGAACTGCGCCGCGACCGTCGCGTCTTCAAGATCGAGCGAACTCGCATCACCAAGGCGGACACCGTCATCTACCGAGCCAGCCAGAAGGACTGCACCAACTGCCCGAGGAAGCAGCAGTGCTGCCCCAATACGCCCAACCGCAAGATTGCTCGCAGCATTCATGAAGATGCCCGCGATGTTGCCAGGCGCATCGGCGCCACAGCGCAGTACCAACGATCACGTCACGAACGCAAGAAGGTCGAGGTGCTGTTCGCGCACCTCAAACGCATCCTCAAGCTCGACCGACTGCGTCTGCGTGGGCTTACGGGGGCAGCAGATGAGTTCACGCTGGCAGCGGCGGTCCAAAACCTGCGACGTCTTGCCAAGCTGACCTCCCATGGACCACCGTTCCAGAGCACAGCTGCGCCCGCTTGAGGCGAAACCCTCCGAACAACCATCAAAACAGGGCATGAGAGCCCGGAGAAAGGGAGAACTGCGCCTCCACCTGTGGCGCAGGCACTTTCACCCTGTGCGACTGACCGAGTTTTTCAACAGAATCGGCCGAAGGCGAACGCTCAGCGGGCTGTAAAGCTGTTCGCTGTAGAGACGGGTTGTACCTCTCAGCCGCATGCCAAGACACATGGCGGCCTTGATTGATGCCCCAGCCAATGGCGCGAATATTCGACTCCAGACTCGACTGGCCAACAGATGAGGGTCGTGTCCCATTCCGTGGTGTAGGTCCACAGCCCGGACAGAGCTGAGATGCACGGTACTCAGCGCGCCACAGCGGGCAGCCGAGTGGGCGCAGTTTCGCTCAGGGTCTGCAAG
>NZ_JBWMBB010000008.1:0-306091 GCF_056521305.1 Rhodoferax sp. RT4P68 | reverse complement strand
TACATCCAGTTCTACAATCAGCAGCGCCTGCATTCTTCGATCGGCTACCGCTCACCTGCGATGTTTGAGAAGAGTGTGTGTTGACGAGCCTGTGTCTACTTTTGAAAAACAAGTTCCCTCGCGTCGGCAGGCCGCCGCTCGCGGCTCAGCTTCAACGTTAGGCGTCATCCATCAAACGATATGCGTAGCCAATTGCACGGCGGCTGGGAAATTCAGTTCCAAAAGAACGTTCATATGTACTGCCATAGCCTGAAGGTGTCGAAAGGTGCCCTGCAGTATGAAATCCCTTGTGAAGACTCGCCGCTGAGTGATGGCCTTGTTGCGATGTGGCTTTATGAGCTCAATCTAGATGAGCTGGCACGTCAAGACTTGCTGAAAGGCCTGACCCAGTGGGCACAATCGTCTGGAATGAAGTACAGGTTTTATTTGACAAGAAACGACTATCAAACCAATGACAATGGCCCCTGAAAAGACGCACAACAATTCCGTCTAGAGGGACGTCCCAAAGCTGCGCTTTGGGTTCCCTCCGCCTGCGGCTCCGGCCGCCCCTCATGTCAAACGTTGGGCATCATGAAGCTCGAGCCACCGAATTTGAAGATTCCGCTGTACAAGCGCGACTCGGCGAAGGTGTGGCTGCCTGTTTTCGCTGGAATCGTCGCTTGGCTTTTCCATCGCCCGATGGAATTTCCCCAAGCCTCAATTTCTTTTTTTGTCGGTGGTGCATTTTTGTGGTTCGTTTTTGCGTCCGGTACCTGTCATCGAATCTCACATCACCGAATTCCTCTAGTTCGCGGTCTTTGGCTCGTGGCTGTGATCGTCGGCATCACATGGTTTATGCGTCACGTCATCCCTTGTCTCCATGCCCTCGTTTAGCCGCCGGTCCAACCAAGCGCTCCAGCGGACGGCTTCGCCGCCCGTTGAGCGTATTCGTAGACCGCACAGTGTTCTTTCTGGATCCGCCTGCACTCTTGGAAGCCGAGCGGCATCCCGGTTTCCATACCTTGATCAAGGTCTGCCTTATGCAATACGCTAGGATAATCCAGTGACATACCAAATCATCTATTCTTCGGAAGCAGCAACTCCGATGCAGACCGACGATCTGGAGAAACTCCTTTGCCATGCCAGACGTAGAAACGCTGATGAAGGAATTACTGGTGCTCTAGTCTATGCAGATGGGATATTTCTGCAGATCCTTGAAGGTGACAAGGTTCGAGTTCAGGATTTGATGGCCAATATACGGCGGGACATGCGCCATGTAAGTGTGATCGTCTTGCGAGAAGGTGAAATTCCGGAGGCGATCTTTGGCAACTGGAAGATGGCATACGTTGGCGCAACACCGCAACAGGTAGCTGAATGGGCAGGCCTTGGCGCGGCAAGCAGTACCGCCGAAAGTCTTAGCGAGATGGTTGAAGAGCAGAATCGGACGGCGCAGTTCGCGCAGGACATTCTGTCATTGCTGGTGGCCGACGACACGACCAAAGGGAAGGTAGAGTGAGCGCGGCGCGGTCTAACGGTGCGGTCCAGCGGACGGCTTCGCCGCGAGCTGAGCTAATTCGTTGGGCATCGCAGACACCCACCCTCGCTCGTCCAACACCCCAGCTACCCCTCGACTTTTTTCCAACCAACAGGAGATATTCATGACAGCAAAGAAGAGCGTCCTGCTCGTTGGGCTCCGGCCTGAGCTGATCAATTTCGCAGATCCTGCATATGCTGCATTTCCGGGTCTCGACGCAGCCAAAGTAATGGCTGCACTTAAGGCCGATGAACACAGTCTCAATGCGATGGGATACGACGCGACGCTTTGCCTTACTGACTTTGGCGAAACGGCAGAAGCGGTTATCCGAGAGAAACTCAACGAGAAGAACTACGACTGTATTCTGATTGGCGCAGGGGTTCGCACGATCTCTCCCAACTTTCTCCTGTTTGAGAAGATAATCAACATCGTTCATGAGCATGCGCCCGCAGCTCGGATTTGCTTCAATACGAGACCGAATGACACGGCAGAAGCAGTGAAGCGCTGGGTATAGCGCCAAAGCAATGCCTCATCGGGTAGCCAGGAGTTTCTGACTTCCGGCCCCCACACCAATGCCATTAAGTCAAGCCTGCGGCTGGCCCGACGTGGCGCGCTTGCTGCGCGGCAGCGCCAAGGAGTTGGTGGTGCAGCACCGCCCGCATGCCGACGTTCGCCGTGCCTTGCAGGGCCTGGGGCTGCACTGCCCCGCACATCAAGACGATCAAGCATCGCCTGCACGTGGAAGGCTGGAGCGGCGAGCTGCCCCGTGCCATCGCGCAAGACGTGGCCGCCAAGGCGTTAATGCACAACATCGCCCAGGCCGTGTGCCAGCAAGCCCAGGAAACTCTGACGCCGCACATCGCCGAGCACTAACGCGTCAACCACGCCTATGCGCTGCGGCACCTGCCGCGCGTGGTGGTCGCCTAAATCGCGGCCGATCCGCTCGGTCTGGCGCAAACGCTGCAGGCCCTCGTCGCGCTGATCGCGCGCACCCGGGACAAAGGTCAGACCTGGCAGAAGCTTTGCTTGAGAGCATGGGATCGGCTGGGCACAACGGCCGAAGAAGGCTTATCGGTGAAACTGAACTTAATGGCATTGCTTACGCTCCGGCCCCCATCCGCTCCGCAATGAAATCCAAAAAGCAAGCAATCCGCGCCGACAGCTGCGTGTTGCGGTAATACACGGCGTTGACCGGCTGGCGCGCGTCCAGCGTGTCGCGCACCAGCAGCTGCACCAGATCGCCGCGCTGCCGGTCGCCCTCGGTCATGAAGTCCGACAGGCACACGATGCCCAGGCCCTGCAAGGCCAGGTGGCGCAGCGTCTCGCCGCTGGATGCGGTCATCGTCGGCACGATGGCGAACCCATCGCCGTGCGGCCCGCGCAAGGGCCAGCGGTTGAGTGACTCCGGCTGCGTGAAGCCGAGCAGCGCATGGCCGGCCAACGCCGCCACATTGCGCGGCCGGCCTCGCTCGGCCAGGTAGGCGGGGCTGGCCAGCACCCGCAGGCGCGTTGTGGCCAGCGGCCTGGCGTGCAAGGTCGAATCGCGCAACGGCCCGATGCGGATCGCCACATCGGTGCGGCGCTCCAGCAGATCGATGTTGAGCTCGTCGGTGTCCAGATCCAGCGCGATCTGCGGGTACGCCAGGCGAAACGCCGGCACCAGCGGCACGATGGCGTGCAGCATGAACGGCGTGGCAGCGTTGACGCGCAGCCGGCCCGACGGCTTGGCGCGGCGCACCGCCATCTGCTCCTCTGCCGCGTCGATGGATGCCAGGATGGCCTGGGTGTGCGCGAGGAAGGCATGGCCTTCTTCCGTCAGCTCCAGGCGGCGTGTCGTGCGGCGCAGCAGCGTGGTGTCCAACTTCTTCTCCAGCCGGCCGAGCGCGCGGCTGATGCCGGAGACGGTCTGCCCCAGCCGATCGGCCGCTGCGGTGATGGACCCGCTGGCGACGACGCCGGCAAAGGCCTGCAGTTCTTCCAGCGTGGTCTTCATATGGGCCAGGCGATTGTTGATTCCGAATCAACAGTATTGTGTTCAGAACCCCATTTTTCTGCAAAGCCGATCGGCCGACACTGCGCCCCTTCATCAGGAGTGTTTCCATGCCCATTGCCTTGCTCGCGCTGACGCTCAGCGCATTCGCCATCGGGACGACGGAGTTCGTTATCGTCGGCCTGCTGCCCACGGTGGCCGCCGATCTCGGCATCGATCTGCCATCTGCCGGTTTGCTCGTCAGCCTGTATGCGGCCGGGGTGGCCTTCGGCGCGCCGGTGCTGACCGCGCTGACCGGCCGCTTGCCGCGCAAGGCGCTGCTGCTGGGCCTGATGGCGCTGTTCACCGTGGGCAACCTGCTGGCCTGGCAGGCGCCGGGCTACGAATCACTGATCGCCGCCCGCGTGCTGACCGGCCTGGCCCACGGCGTGTTCTTCTCCATCGGATCGACCATCGCCACCAGCCTGGTGCCGCGGGAGCGCGCCGCCAGCGCGATCGCCATCATGTTCACAGGGCTGACGGTCGCGCTGGTCACCGGCGTGCCGCTGGGCACCTTCATCGGCCAGCACTTCGGCTGGCGCGCGACGTTTCTGGCGGTGTCGGCACTCGGCGTCATCGCATTCGTGGGCAGCTGGATCTTCGTGCCGCGCACGATTCGCCATACGCCGCCGGCCACGCTGATGCAGCAAGCCAAAGTGCTGGCCGAGCCGCGCCTGCTGCTGGTCTACGCCAAGACGGCGATTGGCTACGGTGGATCGTTCATCCCGTTCACGTTCCTGGCACCGATCCTGACCGACATCTCCGGCTTCAGCGTCGGCGCCGTGGGCTGGGTGATGCTGGTCTATGGCGCTTCGGTGGCGTTCGGCAACATCTGGGGCGGCAAACTGGCCGACCGCGTGGGGCCCATCCCGGCGTTGCGGATCATCTTCGCGCTGCTTGCTGCGGTGCTGCTGCTGTTCACGTTCACCGCGCCGCACAAGTGGCTGGCGCTGGCCACGGTGCTGCTGTGGGGCGCGGTCGCGTTCGGCAACGTGCCCGGCCTGCAGGTCTATGTGGTGAAGCAGGCCGAGCGCTTTGCGCCGCAGGCGGTGGATGTCGCCTCGGGCCTGAACATCGCAGCGTTCAACCTGGGCATCGCCGGGGCGGCCTGGGCCGGCGGCCTGATCGTGACGCATGTGGGCCTGATCCACACGCCGTGGATCGGCGCGCTGGTGGTGCTCGTGTCGCTGGCGCTCACGCAGTGGAGCGGCATGCTCGACCTGCGCAGCGGGTTGCCCGTGCGCGGTGGCCCGGCGGCGGCGGCAGGCCATTGAGCGCTGGGCGCATGCCCACGCTGCCCCGCGCCGTCAAGCCGCCCGTGCCATCGCAGGCACCTGAGCCTGCTGCCCGGGCACCTGCAACAGCGCGGTGAACAAGCTTTCCATCTCGCCCACCACCTGCGGCCAGGCGAGCGCGCTGGCCGCCTCGCGGGCGCGTTGCCGCACGGCCGCCACCAACGCAGGCTGCGCGGCCAGGCGCCGCGCCTGGCGCACGAAGGCATCGGTCTGGTCGAACCGCGCCAGCAGGCCGTTGTCTCGGTCGCGGATCAGCTGGCCGGCGGCGGCGTAATCGTAGGCCAGCACGGCCAACCCGCTGGCCATGGCCTCGGGCGTCACGTTGCCGAAGGTCTCGGTCACGCTGGGGAACAGGAAGACATCGCCTGACGCATAGTGCGCGGCCAAGTCGGCCCCGGTGCGTGCGCCGGCGAACACCACGCCGCGCCACAGGCGTGTGCAGTCCGCGCGCAGCGGGCCGTCGCCCACCATCACCAGCAGCACGCGCGGGTCGATCTGGCGCATGGCCTGCACGGCCTGCCACAGCACGGCCAGGTTCTTCTCGGCGGCGATGCGGCCCACGTGCACCACGACCGGCGTGTCCGGCTGCGCGCCCCAGGCGGCGCGCAGCGCCTCGCTGCGCCGCCCGGGGTGGAACAGCGTCGCGTCCACACCCCGCGCCACCACCTGCAGGCGCTGCAGTCCCTGGCCGGCCAGCTGTTGGCGCAGCGACTCGGTGGGCACCATCGTCAGGTCGCAGCGGTTGTGAAAGTGCCGCAGGTAGCCCATCAGCGGTTGCTGCAGCCAGGCCATGCCGTAGTGCTGGCCATAGGCGTGGAAGTTGGTGCGGAAGTCCGAACTCACCGGCAGACCCAACTTGCGCGCCGCGCGCAGCGCCGACCAGCCCAGCGGGCCTTCGGTGACGATGTGCACGATGTCCGGTGGCGCCGCGCCCCACAGCCGCATCAGCGCGCGGGTGGCGGGCAGGCCCAGCTTGAGTTGCGGGTAGTTGGGGATCGGCAGGCCGCGCAGCAGCACGTCTGCCCCACCGTCACGCCCTTCGCCGCCATGTTGGCGCGGCCGCACCAGTTGCACCTGGTGGCCGCGTGCGCGCAGGCCGTCGACCACGCAGGCGATGGTGGCGGCCACGCCGTTCACCTCGGGCGGATAGGTCTCGGTCACGACGGCAATGCGCAAGGCGCGCCGCTCGAGCGGGTACGCGTTGGCGGCGGTGGGGGTATGGTCGGCGCGCTGCATGGGGCCATGCTGGCGGCGCTGTGCGACAGGGATGTGTCGGGGGCGTGGCAGTTTGGTGTCGGCCCTGCAGGCGCCAGGCGCAAGCCGCAGCGGTCGACTTGCGCAGCGTCGTCGCGCGGTCGGCCGCACGCGCGGGATGCGGGCTGGGCAGCGTCAGCCGCCCGGCGACTTGCCCGGCACCGCCACGGTGAGCAGCGTCGTGCGGATGGCCCACAACGCCAGCGCCAGCAACACCCCGCCATAACCCAGCGCCGTGGCCTGCAGGCCGAACCAGCCGGTGGCCAGCCCCGCCAGGATGGCCGGCACGCTGAAGCCCAGATAGCTGCAGACGAAGAAGCTGGCCATCAGCCCGGCGCGCTGCTGCGGCGGCGCCAGCGGCACCAGCGTGCGCAGCGTGCCGTTGAAGCTGCAGCCCATGCTGAAGCCGGCCACCAGCGCGCCGACGAACAGGCCCGCCGGTGCATGCCAATGGATGCCGATCACCGCCAGCACCAGCCCCAGTGCCAACCCCGCCGCGCCGAAGACCAGCAACGCCCCGACCGGCCGGCGCTGCGCCACCACGCTGGCCAGCGCGCCGGGCAGCACCATGGCAGCGATCAGCGCGCCGCCTGTCAGCGGCGCGTCGTGGCCCGTCACCTGCCGCGCCAGCGTGGGGCCCAGCGAGAGAAAAAAGCCCGTCAGCGCCCACCCCACGGTGTTGGCCGGCAGCAGGCGCCACATCACCGCGCGCGCGGTCGGCGGCATGGCCAGCTGAGGCCGCAGCGAAGCCCAGGCGCCAGAGCGGCGCGCCAGGGTATCGGGCAAGCGCAGTGCCACGGCCGTCAGCACGGCGAGCATGGCCAGCAGCAGCTCGTACACCAGCCGCGTTGGCGCCGGCGCGAACTGCACCAGCGCAGCCGTGCCGAGCGCACCCAGCGCCATGCCGAGCATGGGCGCGATGCCGTTCAGCACGGAGGCGCGCAGTGGATTCAGATCCAGCAGCAGCGAACTGAGCGCGCTGGTCGCAATGCCGGTGGCCACGCCCTGCACGATGCGCGCCGCCAACAGCCAGCCCACCGATTCAGCCTGCCAGAACAGCACGACGGAGGCGAACTCGAGCACCAGCGCGCCCACGATGACGGGCCGCCGGCCCAGGTGGTCCGACAGGCGCCCGAACACCAGCAACGCCCCCAGCAGCGCGAACGCATAGCTGGCGAACACCCAGGTCAGCGTCAAGGCCGAGAAGCCCCAGGCCTCGCGGTACAGCCCATACAGCGGCGAAGGCGCGCTGGACGCCGCCAGGAAGGTGATGACCATGGCCATCGTCCACCACAACGCGCGCGCAGGCGCCAGGCGGCGGGGCACCGATGCGGGCAAGGAAGCAGGTGGTGGCATGGGGCGCTGGTCCAACGCCGGAGCAGTCGGCGTCTGCGCGATTGTGCGGGGAGCAGCGCCACGCTGCAGTCGCGCGCCTGTCATCAGTTCTTCATGCCGCTTCGTCACGATCGCGCCACATCCACCCAGGAGCCTTCGTGAACGACTTCTTTCGCACCGTGCAGATCCAGCGTGACGACGACCACCGTTACTACCACCACAGCCGCATCAACCAGTCGCTGCACCTGCTGAGCGCCTGCACCTTCGTGGTGGCCTACGCGCTGCTGTTCATCGACCCGGCGGCCGCTGCGCTGCTGGCCTGGGGCGTCAGCATGACGAGCCGCCAGGCGGGCCATTTCTTCTTCGAGCCCAAGGGCTACGACCACGTGAACCAGGCCACGCATGAGCACAAGGAAGCGATCAAGGTCGGCTACAACCTGCGCCGCAAGGTGGTGCTGATGACGCTGTGGGCGCTGCTGCCGGCGCTGCTGTGGCTGCAGCCCGACCTGTTCGGCCTGATCGAGCCGGCCACAGGCTTGGAAGGCTGGCTGCGCGACGTGGGCATGGCCTGGCTGGCGCTGGGCGTCGCCGCGCTGCTGATGCGCACAGTGCACCTGTTCTTTCTGAAGGGTGTGGGCGAAGGGCTGGCCTGGATGACGAAGATCATCACGGACCCGTTCCACGACATCAAGCTGTACTGGAAGAGCCCGCTGTATCTGATGCGCGGGGAGTTGATCGACCCGATGGGCCGCTGAGGTCGCCTTGAGATTGCGCTGAGGTCCATGCCCTTGGTCCCCACTGTGGGCGGGCCGAGGCGACCGAACGGGCATCTGCGCTCATGTCCCGCCAACGGCCCTGCCAAGTCAGCGACCGAACCCCAGCATCTCCTTGAGGATGCCGCGTTGAATCGACTTCTTCGTCAGCGCTTCGTCCTGCCACCACCAGCCATCCGCGCGCATCGCCTCGCAGCCGGCGATGAACCGGCGCGCGACTTCGGCAAACTCTTCGTCACCGTAGTTCAGGCTGAAGATCAGGCGCCCGGTGCCGATCCAGCTCAGCGCCAGCCCCTGCGCACGCAGGTAGTACTGCAGCATCCAGTGGTAGCGCGAAGCCTGGGTGTAGCCCACCGCCCACACGGTCGACATGGCACTCACGCGCACCGGCAGGTCGGCCGCCTGCAGCATCGCGTTCAACCGCGTCGCCCTCGCCTCCCAGGTCGCATCCAGCCCTTGATAAAGCTCTCGCACGGCCGGCGTCTCCAGCCGCTCCAGAAAGATCTGCATGGCCCCCATCACGTACGGGTGGGCGTTGAAGGTGCCGCGCGCAAAGCAGATGTCGGCCGGCTTGTCGTCGCGCCAGCGCTTCATCAGCGCGTGCGGGCCGCAGACCACACCCACCGGCAGGCCGCCGCCCAGCGTCTTGCCATAGGTCACCAGATCGGCCTTCACGCCGAAGTATTCCTGCGCGCCGCCAGGTGCCAGGCGAAAACCCAGAAACACCTCGTCGAAGATCAGCACGATGCCGCGCGCCGTGCAGACCTCGCGCAGGCGGCGCAGCCAGTCCGTGTAGGCGGCGCGGTCGTAGTGCGCGGGCGCGCGGCCGGCGACCAGCGACGAATCGGACGGCGCGTTCGCATTCGGGTGCAGCGCCTGCAGCGGGTTGACCAGCACGCAGGCGATGTCGCGTCGGCGGGCCAGCACGCGCAGCGTGCGCTCGTCCATGTCGCGCAGCGTGTAGGTGCGCTCGGCCGCGATCGGGTTGCCGATGCCGGGCTGCACGTCGTCCCACCAGCCGTGGTAGGCACCGCAGAAACGCACGATGTGCGTGCGCCGTGTGTGGTAGCGCGCCAGGCGCACGGCCTGCATCACGGCCTCGGTGCCGGACATGTGGAAGGAGACCTCCTCCATGCCCGAGATGCCGCGCAGCCGGCGCATGTTGTCCAGCACACACGGGTGGTAGCTGCCCAGCACCGGCCCGAGGTCCTGCACGCGCGCGCTGCCTTCGGCGATGCACGATTTGTAGAAGTCCACGCCGAACAGGTTCACGCCGTAGGAGCCGGCCAGGTCGTAGAACTGGTTGCCGTCCACATCGACCAGCAGCACGCCATGGCTGGCCTGCATGAAGCCGCCGATCTTCAGGCTCTCGCGCAGCGTGCGGCTGTACTGGAAGGGCACGCGGTAGCGGCTGGTGAACTGCAGGTCGGCGATGCCCTCCCGCGCGGCATCGGTCATGGCCAGCGTCTTGGCGAAGCGCTGCTCGAACAAGGTGGCCAGGGTGTGCAGGGCAGCCTGGCGCTGGGCCGCCACCGCACGCGGCGCACCGTCGGAATCGAAGAAGCGATCGGGCCCGAAATCGTAGAACGGCAGACGCCGCGCGACACGGCGCGCCAGCTTGGAATGGCCCGCCAGCGAGCGGTGCTTGGCGCGCGAGAGGGCCAGGCGCTGCTGGGCGGCGGGCAGCAGGGCGGCGGCGGCGGCAAGGGCCGCCACGCCGAGGCTGGTCAACAAAGTGGTGTCGTTCATGGCTTGGTCGAAGTGATCACCCTCCATTGGTAACCGCGAGATTTGTCAACCGTATGAAAAATGGCCCCCACACTCCCCGCTTCGCGAGGTTCGCTGCCCCCCGAGGGGGTGCTTTTCATCTTGGGGCGGCCCGGCGATGAAAAACACCTCCACCACTCTCACCCAGACGTTCGCCACCTGGCGCGACCGTCTGCTGTTGCAGGAAGACCTGAACTTCCTGCTGACCAACCGCGTGCCGCGACAGGCGCTCACGCGCTTCATGGGCTGGTTCAGCAAGATCGAGATCCCGCTGGTGCGCGCGGCCTCTATCGCGGTGTGGCGCGCCTGCACGAACATCGATCTATCGGACGCGCGGGAGCAGCACTTCAGCAGCCTGCACGCGATGTTCACGCGGCAACTCAAACCCGGCGCGCGCACGGTCGACATGGCGCAGGACGTACTGGCCAGCCCTTGCGACGGCATCGTCGGCGCCTGCGGTGCGGTGGCGGGCACGCGGCTGTTCCAGGCCAAGGGCTTTCCGTACGAGATCGGCGATCTGTTCGGCGACGCCGAGGCGGCCCGGCCCTGGCACGACGGGCAGTACGTGACGCTGCGGCTGACCTCGGCCATGTACCACCGCTTCCACGCGCCGCACGACTGCACGGTGGAGCAGCTGCGCTATCTCTCGGGCGACACCTGGAACGTGAACCCGATCGCGCTGAAGCGCGTGGAGCGCCTGTTCTGCCGCAACGAACGCGCCGTGCTGCGCACGCGGCTGGCCAGCGGGCACCCGGTGGCGCTGGTGCCGGTGGCGGCGATCCTGGTGGCCAGCATCCGCCTGCATTTCATGGACACGCTGCTGCACCTGCGCACGCTGGGCGCGCGGCCGGTGGACTGCGCGGCGCGTTTTGCCAAGGGCCAGGAGATGGGCTGGTTCGAGCACGGCTCGACCATCATCGTGTTCGCCCCCAAGGGGTTTGCGCTGTGTGATGGGATTGCGGAGGGGGCGCCGGTGCGGATGGGGCAGGGGTTGATGCGGCTGCCGGTGGTGAAAAGCGGGGGCTGAAGCGCAAATCGATCATTTGCGCTTCAAATTTGAAGCGTGAGGAACCCTTCGTAAGGCGATCAGACTGCAGCTTAAGCACGGCGGTAGACCACGGGTTGGCCACTGATGGCAATACTTCCTACTTGTTCTTTCGTACCAACTTCATCATACTCAATCCTTCTGATTGAAGGAAAATCTCATGGATGCCATCGACGTAACACTGGCCGAGCGCGGTCAGATCGTGATTCCCAAGGAGGCCCGCGACGCGCTGGGCCTCAAACCAGGGGCCACGTTGCGGCTGAGCATCGAGGATGGGCGGCTACTGATCGAGAAGAAAGTCAGCCTGGACCTGAGCCGCTGGGTGGGGCACGCGGCCGACGATGGCTTGTCCACCGCCCAGGTCCTGTCGGAATTGCGCGGCCGACCTGTGCCGTGGCGAGAAGAAAAGCCCGCAGAGAACTTGGCCGCGCCACGCCGGAAAACGCGCCGCGCATGAAGTCCGCCGTCGACTCCAGCCTGCTCTTCGACATCGTCAAGGGTGCGCCGGGCGCAGCTGCGGCACAGGCCGCTCTCGAATCCGCATTGGCGCATGGCAGCCTGTGTGCGTGTGCCATCGTGATCGCCGAGCTGGGGCGGTACTTCGGCAGTGAACAGGACCTGCGCGACTTTCTGGCTGCATGCCAGGTGGAGCACGACCCGCTGTCCATGGAGGCTGCCCTGGAGGCCGCGCGCATCATGCGTTCCTATGCGCGGAACAAGGGTCCGCGGGAGCGCGTCGCCCCCGATTTCCTGATCGGCGCCCACGCCATCCGGCAGGCCGATGCATTGCTGACGACCGATGCTGGTTTTTACCGGCACTACTTCGACGGCCTGAAGGTCATCGAACCCTGAAACGCAGCGAGTTCGCTGCGCTCTTCATCGACTGCGCCGCCGCTGCGTCGGTGCACCCCTTGCCGGCCAGCATTGCTGCAAGGCCAGAACGTCACACGGCACCGTCACGGCGGACAGGATCGGCGATCAATCGCAGGGCTGAAAGCGAACGCAGGCAGGGACGGCCCGGATCGCCACGAGCGTGTTCTCACCGTCGATTCGCTCGGCCCTGAACTTCACGCTGGAGCCCTCGCGCAAAGCAGCAACAAGGGCTTTGTCGCGCACTCGGAAGCGCAGGGTCGTGAACGGCAGATTTGCCCCAGGCACGACCTTCAAGTGCACGTACGCGCGCGTGCCACCGTCGTCCTCGGTGATGGCGCGCATGACGGCCCGCGTCTCGACGGGACTCGCCTGCGCTCCTGCTGCGGAAGCAGGCGTGGAGAACGCCACTTGTTCGCCAGCGTGCTCGCGTGTCGCGGCCACCACCTGCTGCAACAGGTGCTGCTGCACGCGGCCGATGCTCCCGTCGTTGTATTCGCCGGCAGTCGTCACCACGACCAGATCCAAGGTCGGCACCACAAACAAGCGCTGGCCGCCGTTCCCCAAGGCACCATGCCAGCCGACTTGCTTGCCGCGAACCCACACGCTGCCGAGCCACCAATGGTGGCCAAACTCTTCGCCCGGCTTACACGGCGCAAGCAAGGCCTGCACCCAAGCCTGCGGAACGATCTGCCGGCCTTCCCACCGGCCACCTTCCAGCACCAGCCTTCCGATGCGCGCCACATCACGCGGGCGCAACCGCAACCCCGTGTAGGCGCGCGTGCGGCCGCGCACATCATGGACCCACTCCCAGTCACGCAGGCCGAGTGGCTCGAACAGCCGCTGCCGGGCATATTCCTCCAGGCTTTGGCCTGTTCGCTGCTCCAGCAGAAGCCCCAGCACCGCGGTGAGTCCGCCGTTGTAGTTGAAATACGTGCCAGGCGACACCGAAACCCGCCGATCGAACACGTAACGGGCCCGGTCGCCGCGCCACAGCAGGCCGCTCTCGTCGTTGTCCCATCGGCCGTAGCGGCCGCTTTCATTCCAGGCGAGGCCACTGCGCATGCACAGCATGTCGGCCACCGTGATGCGCTCGCGACCGCCCGTGCGCAGATCGGCGAGCGCCGGCAGCAGATCCAGAACGGGCGTGGCCAGCGGCGGCACGGCGCGCTCGCTCTCGGCCATGCCCCAGAGCAATGCCACGACGGACTTCGTGACGGAGCGAACGTCGTGCGGTGTGTCGCGGTCGAAACGAACCCGGCTCGCCCACAGTGCGTAAGTCGACCGGTCCGGCCCCGAGCGATAGGCCTCGGCCACCAGACGGCCATGCCGCTCGACCACGAAGCCGTGCAGGTTGCGGGGACTTTGCAGGAAATCTTGAACGGCTTCGCACAGAAGGCGCGGATCGAATCCGGCCGACTCCGGATTCGTTTCGACCTTCCAGCCGTCATTGGCCTGCTGCGGTGTGCCGCAAGAACCTTCGACGGGCGTCGACGCGGCCGGGAAGGCGAACAAGCTCAGCGCGACGAGTATTCCAATGCCGGTAAGCCTCATGCGAAGCACGCTCCGTCGTTGCCATTGCCAACGCGACTGGGCATCAGGTCGGCATACGCTTGTGAGGTGTCCAGGTCGAACGCAAGCACGCGCCCGCTGAAGACCGGCACCACCTCGCGTTCCAGACGATCCAGATAGACGGTGCGCCGCTTGCCTGCCGGCAGCGCCGCCACACCGAAACGCAGTTCGGCCACGGTCACGGCGGACAGGTACAGGGTTTCAGTGGCTTGAGCGTCCATCCACGCCAGGACACGAGGATCGGGCACGAGCTTCCACAACTCGGAGATCACTTTGGTGTCGATGAGGATCACTCGAACCTCATTGGATCGGCCGGCGTCTTGTCGCGGATCTGGTTCAGATGCTCCACCTCGGCGTCGGTCAGCCCCCCGGCTTCGCGGGCGATGGACGCCAGCAAAGAACCGAGCTTGACGCGCTCAGGCGGGAGAGCGGTCGTTACCAGAATGTCGCGGATCTCGGCTTCGGTGCTGCGGCCGTGTTGCGCGGCGCGCACACGAAGGGCGCGGTGCACTGCATCAGGCAAATCTCTAACGGTTACGAAGGCCATGATTCAGTCCTGCATTGAGGTCAATGACTTCAAACTATAAGAAATGAAGTCATTGCGCAACGCATCTTCCGTTCACCGTCGGCCCCGCGCCTGCCGACTTAACTCTTCGGTGCGACAAGTAGCCCGCTTCACCGGTGCCTACTGGCGCCATCGCATCGGGCTTCGACGGGAGATGCCTCGCGATGATCGGGGGTTTAGATTTGAGACCTGACCCTGGCGCCGCTGGCGCCGTACTGGCGCTTTGTACGTCCCGAGGAGTGCTGGTTCGTCGGTTGCGATCAGGATCTCAGCCTGCCCCGAGCAGATCCCGATGGATGGAAGGGCGGGTCACCGTGCGGACGAACAGCGCCACCAGAATGCACGCGATGGCCGTCAACGCTGAGACCAGCAGCAACGTGACGGGCCTCAGCGCATAGAGGGTCGGCCACGTACTGCGGATGGCATCCGTGATGGCCGGCAGAAACAGCATGTGCGCGAGGTAGATCAGGTACGCACTGCGGCCGATCCATTCGAGACAGGCGGCCATCAGGCCCGTCCTCTGACGTTGCCGTGACGCGATGACGTGCAGCGCCAAGAAGATGGACGCCAGGAAGCTGGTGGCCTTGATCTGTGATGCGGCAAGGCCGAAAAGACCGCGCTCGTTCCAGTAGACGCCCTCGACCACGGCGGCCAACACGGCAGCGGCGGCCAGCCACAACCAGAACCGGTCGGTCCGGACTTTCACGGCATCCTGACGCCTTCCGGCCCAGAAGCCGAGATGGAAGAACGGCGCCCAGACCACGAAGGGCAGGCAGTAGTAGGGGAAGCGAGCCCAGGACTCCATTGCAAAGGCGGTGCGCGTCGCGTAGCTGGCTGCCAATCCGACCAGAGTGGTCACGAGCATCACGGCCACATGCGCCCTGGTGCTGCCCAGGCGCGCGATCAAGGGCACCAGCACGACGTACTGCAGCAGCACGATGACGTAGTAGCCGATGCCGATGCCACTGCCAAAGGCGTAGTCCTCCACCAAAGCACGTGGCGACGCGAAGTCACCCGGCCGCAGCACGGCGATGGCGATGGTCGTCCATACCAGGTAGGCCGGCAGAATGCGCCACCCGCGGCTGCGCCAGTAGCCCACCGCGTCATCGCGCCAGGACATTGCCGCGAAAAAGCCCGCCAGACACAGGAAGAGTGGCACGGCGAAATTGACGCCCTGCCGATACACGAGGCCAAATAGATGTGCCCAGGAATTCGGCGGAACGTCGAATGTCCGGCCTGCGGCGTGGATCGAGATCACCGCGAGGATCGCGACGCCCTTCCACCAATCCCAATGCCCGTTGCGCTGGTGCGTACTGCTCATCGGTCGATGATAGGCGCGGGGGTCGTGCCAGCGCACCTTGCGTTCACACCCACCCACGCGATCCGCATGCAAGCTCCGCACCCTGAGGGGAACCCTCCGGATCTCGATCCGCCCTCAGCCCCTCACCCCTTCGCCGGCCAGCCGAACTTCGCCGGCCGCTTCTCCAGAAAGTCCTGCACCGCAGCCTTGTGCTCGGGCGAGCCCATGGCCAGCGCCTGCGCGTCCGCCTCCAGGCTCAGCTGCAGCGCCAGATCGCCGGTGGACGCAGTGGCGCGCTTGATCAAACTGACGGCCATCGGCGAGGCGCCCTCGAAGCTGGCGGCCAGGGCGAGCGCGCGCGGCAGCAGGGCCTCGGGCGCGTGCATCTCCATCGCGAGCCCCAAGCGCAACGCCTCCTCCGCATTCACCTCGCGCGCCGACAGCAACAGCTCACGCGCACGCTGCGGGCCGACGACGCGCGGCAACGTGTAGAAAATGCCGCAGTCCGGCACCAGGCCGACCTTCAGGAACGACACGCACAGGCGCGTGCGCGGCGTGACCAACATGAAATCGGCCGCCAGCGCCAGGCCGAAGCCGGCGCCGAAGGCCGCGCCATCCACCGCGCAGATGACCGGCTTGTCCAGGCTCAGCAGATCACGCAGCCAGCGGTGCAGCAGGTGCAGGCGCTCGCGCCAGCCGGCGTTGTCCAGCCCGGCCGAGGCGATGTTGCGCAGGTCGCCACCCGAGCAGAAATGGCCGTTCGCGCCGGTGATGACCAGCGCGCGGATGGCGGCGTCGCTGCGCACGCGCTCCACCGCAGCCGCCACCTCGACCCGCATGTCGAGGCCGATGGCGTTGCGCGTGGCGGCGTCGTCCAGTGTCAGCAGCGCGGTCGCGCCCTTCAATTCGAAACGGGTCAGTGCCATGGTCGATCCGCTCTTGCTAGCCCGCACCCAGGTCGCGGCCACCGCCGAGCGAGCTGCCGCCGTCCACATGGAGGATGGCGCCCGTCACGTAGGCGGCCAGCGGTGAGCACAGCATCATGGCCATGTCGGCGATCTCGCGCGTGGTGCCCATGCGGCCCAGCGGCACCGAGTCGGTCACGCGCTTTTCGGCGGCGGCATCGGGCGCCAGCCGGCGCATGCCCTCGGTGCCGGCAATCGGCCCGGGCACCAGCGAGTTGACGCGGATGCCGTCCGGCCCCCACTCCATCGCCAGCACGCGCACCATCATGTCCAGCCCGGCCTTGGCCGCGCACACATGGGCCTGCAGCCGCGTCGGGTTGGCGGCCTGCGGGGCCGAGATGTTCAGCACGGCCGCACCCGGCTTGCGCAAAAACGCGTGGGCTGCGCGCACGACATTGAAGCCGCCCAGCAGGTCGATGTCGACCACGGTCTTGAAGCCCTTGGGCGACATGCCCAGCGCCGCAGCGACGAAGTTGCCGGCCGCGCCGGAGACCAGCACGTCGATGGGGCCGAAGCGCTCGTGTGCGCTGCGCAGCGCGGCCTCGATGGCAGAAGGCTCACGCACGTCGGCGCTGTAGCCCTCGACCTGGCCGCCGTGGCGGCGCAGTTGCTCGACGGCGCCGGCCACGCGCTCGGCCGAGCGGCTGGCGATCGCCACATGGGCGCCGGCCTCGGCAAAAGCATCGGCGATGCCCAGGTTGATGCCGCTGGAGCCGCCGGCCACGAAGACGTGGCGCCCGCTGAAGTCGAAGGGGTTGGGTCGTGTCATGTCACACCTCAGTCAATCTTGATGTTGGCCTCGCGGATCACCTTGCCCCAGACGTCCAGGTCGCGCAGCATCTCCTGCGCCCACTGGGCCTGCGGCTCGCCACCGGGCAACAGGCCCAGCTCTTCCAGGCGCTTGCGCACCTCGGACTGCGCGAGGATGGCGTTCAGTTCGTCCGAGAGCTTCTTGGCAATGGCCGGCGGTGTGGCGGCCTGCGTGAACAGCGCGAACCAGCCGTAGGGCTCGAAGGATTTGTAGCCCAACTCGGTGAACGTGGGCGCAGTGGGTGCCAGCGGCGAGCGGCGCGCGCCCGTCACGCCCAGCACCTTCACGCGCCCGCCGTTCACATGCCCGGCGGCGGTCGTCGCGTCGACGAAAGCCGCGCGCACCTGCCCGCCCATCAGGTCGCTCACCAGCGGCCCTGCGCCCTTGTAGTGGGCGATCGCCAGGTCCAGCCCGGCCTGGCTGTTCAGCATGGCCGAGTGCACGTGGCCCGAGGTGCCGTTGCCGTACGAGCCCAGCGCGTAGGTGCGCGGGTCGGCCTTGGCCAGCTTGACGAACTCTTCGACCGTGTTGGCGGGCACGTCGCGGTGCACCAGCAGCAGATCGGCCGAGCGCGCGGCCACGGCCAGCGGGTAGAAATCGCGCGTCAGCTCGTAGGGCAACTTGGCCATCATGGCCGGGTGCTGCACCATGACCGTGATGCCCATCAGGATGGTGTAGCCGTCCGGTGGCGCCTTGGCGACGAAATCGTTGCCCAGCACACCGCCGGCACCGGGCTTGTTCTCCACGACGACGGTGGCCTTCCAGTTCTCGGTCAGCTTGGCGGCCAGCAGGCGGCCGATGATGTCGGTGCCGCCGCCGGCCGCATAGGGCACGATCATGCGCAGCGGCCGGTTCGGAAAGTCCTGCTGCGCCCATGCGGGCAATCCGGCCAGGGCGAGCGAAGTGAAGGCCAGGGCCTGACGGCGCGTGAGCGCGTGGTGCTGTTGCATGCGTGTGTCTCCTTTTGTCGTGTCGATGGGGGGGAAGCGGGTCAGCCGGCGGCGTAGGCTTCCTGGATCTCGCGCCAGGCGACTTTGCCGGTGTTGGATTTGGGCAGTGCCGCGCGGAACTCCACGGCGCGCGGAGCCTTGTACACCGCCATGCGCGCGCGGCACCATGCGATCAACCCTGCCTCGTCCAGCGCCTGCCCGGGCCGCAGCACGACGACGGCGCACACGGCCTCGCCCTGCTTGGCATCGGGCCGCGCCACGATGCAGGCCTCGTGGATGGCGGGGTGCTCGTACAGCATGCTTTCGACCTCGGCCGGCCAGACCTTGTAGCCGCTGACGTTGATCATGCGTTTGAGCCGGTCGCGCATGAAGAAGTAGCCGTCTTCGTCGACCAGCGCCAGGTCGCCGGTGCGAAAGTAACGCTCGCCGTCGATCACCATGAAGGCGGCCCGGTTCGCCGCCTCGTCGCGCCAGTAACCCTGCATGACCTGCGCGCCGCGGCTGACCAGCTCGCCTACCTCGCCCACCGGCAATTCGGCCAGTGTCTCGGGGTCGACGATGCGCGAATCCACCCCGAAGGTGGGCACGCCCAGGCACTGGCGTTTGGACGCCTGCAGCGGGTTGCAGTGCAGGAACGACGCGGTCTCCGTCAGGCCATAGCCCTCGATGTAGGTGATGCCGAAGCGCTCCTTCAGCATGCTGGAGACGGCCTCTGGCATGGCCGCGCCGCCACCGTTCAGCATCGACAGGCTGGCAATGTCGCGCTGTTGTGCGTCGGGGTGCGCGAAGAAGTCGATCAGCATCGCCGGTGGCGAAGCCCAGACGGAGACGCGGTAGCGCTCGATCAGCGCCGCGGCGGCGGCCGCGTCCCAGCGCGCCAGCATGACCACGGTGGCCCCCTGCAGCACCGGCATCAGCATCGCGTTCTGCATGCCCAGCAGGTGGAACATGGGCGCCACGCCGAGCACGACGGATTCGGCATGCAGGTTGCGCCACAGGCAGGCACCAGCGCTCGACGCGGTCAGGCTGGTGTGTGTGTGCATGCAGCCCTTGGGCCGACCGGTGGTGCCGGAGGTGTAAGGCAGCACGGCGAGGTCATCGGGCCGGGCTTGCACAGGCTGCGCCGCAGCGCCGACGAGCGCGTCGGCCCAGGCCACGCAACCGGTCGGCAACACGGGCAGGCGCGGCGCGCGCACGACCTCGGGTACGGCCAAATCGGTCGCTGCCACCAGCGCATCGGCATAGCAGATCGCCACCACCGCGCGCAGCGCGCCGCTTGCCAGCGCGGGCTGCGCGGCGGGCAGCAGCTCCTGCGCCGCGATGGCGTGGCGGGCGCCGCTGTCTTCCAGGTAGTGGTCGACCTCGCCGGCGGTGCACATGGCGTTGACCGGCACCACCACGGCGCCGCAGCACTGCACGGCGAAGAAGGCGATGGCGAACTGCGGGCAGTTCTGGCTCATCAGCAGCACGCGGTCGCCTTGCGCGACACCGCTGCGCTGCAGGTGGCCTGCCAGCCGCTCGGCCTGGGCCTTGAAGTCGGCATAGCGCAGCACGTTGTCGTAGTAGACGATGGCCGGCCGCTGCGGATAGCGCGCGGCGCTGATGGCCAGGTTGTCCCACAGCGTGGTCTGCGGCACGGCCAGTGTGTGTGGCAGGCCCCTTGGCCAGTGGCGGTGCCAGGGATGGCTCATTGGTTCTCCATCGCGCGGGCAATGATCTCCTTCATCACCTCGTTGGCGCCGCCATAGATGCGCGAGACGCGCACGTCGGCGTACATGCGGGCGATCGGATATTCCTGCATGTAGCCGTAGCCGCCGTGCAGCTGCAGGCACTCGTCCACCACCTCGCAGGTGGTCTGGCTGATCCACCACTTGGCCATGGCGGCGGTGGGAATGTCCAGCTCGCCACGCGCCAGCCGGCCCACGCAATCGTCGACGAAGCTGCGCGCAATCGTCGCCTTCGTCTGGCATTCGGCCAGCTTGAAGCGCGTGTTCTGCAGCTTCAGCAGCGAGTCGCCGAAGATCTTGCGATCGCGCGTGTAGGCCAGCGTTTCGTCGACCGCGCGCTGCATGGTGGCCGCGCAGCCGATGGCCAGCACAAGACGCTCGCGCGGCAGCTGCAGCATGAGCTGTGCGAAGCCCTTGCCCTCCTCACCGCCGAGCAGGTTGGCCTGCGGCACGCGCATGTCGTCGAAGAACAGCTCGACCGTGTCCTGCCCCTGCTGGCCGATCTTCTCCAGTAGCCGGCCACGGCGAAAGCCGGGCAGGTCCTGCGTCTCGATGACGACCAGCGAGACACCCTTGGCCCGGGCCGTGGGGTCGGTCTTCACCGCAACGATGATGATGTCGGCCAGCAGCCCATTCGTGATGAAAGTCTTGGCGCCGTTGATCACGTAGTCGCTGCCGTCCTTGACTGCGCTCGTCGCGATGCGCTGCAGGTCGGTGCCGGCGCCGGGCTCGGTCATGGCGATGGCGGCGACGATCTCGCCCTGCGCCATGCGCGGCAGCCAGCGCTGCTTTTGCGCCTCGGTGCCGTAGGCCAGCAGGTAGTGCGCGACGATGCCGCTGTGCACGTTGATCGAGAAGCTGTTGACCAGTGCGCGCATCTGCTCTTCGCAGATCACGGCCTCGTGCAGAAAGCTGCCGCCACCGCCACCGTATTGCTCGGGGATGCCGGCGCACAGCAGGCCCAGCTCGCCGGCGCGACGCCAGATGGCGCGGTCGACGTGGCCCTGCTCTTGCCAGTGCTTGTGCTGTGGCACGCATTCGGTGTCGAAAAAGCGGCGAGCGGTATCGCGCACCATCTGCAGCTCGTCGTTCATCCAGGGGCGAGGCGCTTGGTTCATGGCAAGCACCTGCGCAAGATTGCGCTCATGCACAGGCCGCACCGGTCGGTGCCGCCGCCATTCGCGCTGTTGTCGATCCCCACTGCGCGGGGCCCCTCGCCAATTGCGCTCATGGACACCCTCCCCCGCACATCAGCACCTGGCCGCTGACGTAGTTCACGCTGTTGACGTTGACCTTGTAGCGCCCCCATTCCTTGGCCATGGCTTTGGTCAGCCCCATGGCCCGAGCCGGACACCAGGGCCACCTTGTCTTGCAGTTTGTGCGTCATGTCGTTGTCTCCTTCTTCAATCGGATTCAGGCCAGGGCGATGACGGCATCGCCCGCCAGCTTGGTCTGGCCATGCTGGTCGGTGGTGGACAGCTCCACGCGCACGCGGCGCTCGCCGTCCTGTTCGAACTTTTCGGTCACGCGGCCCGCGCAGCGCAGCTGGGCGTGCACCGGCGTGATGGCGACGAAGCGCACGCCGTATTCGCGCAGGGCCGTCTGCGGCACCCAGTTCGTCAGCAGCCGGCCCAGGTAGGCCATGGACAGCATGCCGTGCGCGAACACGTCGGCCTGGCCGGCGGCCTGCGCGAAATCGCTGTCCACGTGGATGGGGTTGTGGTCGCCGGATGCGCCGCAGTACAGCGCCAGCGTGAGGCGCGAAATCGGCTCGGTGGTGAAGGCCGGCAATGCGTCGCCGACGTTCAGTTGGTCGTAGGTGATCGTGGTCATGGCTTGTCTGTTCATCCGTTGCGCATCACGGTCACGCCCTGGAGATCGGCGACATGTTCGCCGTGCTGGTTCGTCACACGTGTCACGCGCACGACGAACTCCAGTGCGCCGCCCTTCTTGTCGTAGATGTCTTCGATGCGCTGCGCGAAGGTCAGCGTGTCGCCGACGTAGGCCATGCGGTGGTAGGTGAAGCGCTGCTCGCCGTGCAGCAGGCGCCGGTAGTCCAGCCCCAGCAGGTTGCGCAGCGCGGCCGGGTCGGGCGACTCCATTTCCAGGCAGAACAGGAAGGTGGGTGGCACCGGCAGCGCCGGGTGGCCGGCGTCGCGCGCGGCGGATTCGTCCAGATACACGGCGTCCGTCTGGCCCGTGGCCTTGGCGAAGAAGCGCAGGCGCGAGGCCTCCACCGCCACCGAGAAAGCCGGCTGCGTGTGGCCGATGTATTTCTTGTCGATCATGCTTGCCCCACCGAATCAAACGCGCTCGTACAGCGTGACGACGCAGGCGCCGCCCAGCCCCAGGTTGTGCTGCAGCGCCAGCCGCGCGCCTTCCACCTGGCGTTGGTCGGCTGTGCCGCGCAGCTGGTGCGTGAGCTCATAGCACTGCGCCAGGCCCGTGGCGCCCAGCGGGTGGCCCTTGGACAACAGGCCGCCCGAAGGGTTCGTCACCACCTTGCCGCCGTAGGTGTTGTCCCCATCGACGATGAACTTCTCGGCCGTGCCCTCGGGCGTCAACCCCAGGCCTTCGTAGGTGATGAGTTCGTTGGCCGTGAAGCAGTCGTGCAGCTCGACCACGTCCAGGTCGTCGGGGCCGACGCCGGCTGCCTCGTACACCTGCTTCGCAGCGGCCGCCGTCATGTCGTAGCCGACCACGCGGCGCATGTCGCCGCTGGCAAAGGTGCTGGGCGTGTCGGTGGTCATCGACTGCGCGGCGATGCGCACCTTGAGCGCGATGCCGTGCTTCTTGGCGAAGTCTTCCGAACACACGATGGCGGCGGCCGCGCCGCAGGTCGGCGGGCAGCACTGCAGCCGCGTGAGCGGGTCGAACACGGCCGGCGAGGCCATCACTTCCTCCAGTGTCACGGTGTCGCGGAACACCGCCAGCGGGTTGCGCGCGGCGTGCTGGCGCGCCTTGACCGAGATGCGGCCGAAGGTGTCGGCGCGGATGCCGTACTGCTGCATGTAGTCACGCCCGGCGCCGCCGAAAAACTGCGCCGCGCGCGGCTTGTCGGGCTCGAAACCCTGCAGCTCCTGCATGACCTCGGCGAAGCGCGCCATGGGCGAAGGGCGGTCGTCGTAGGCGCCCTTCAGTGCGCCCGGCACCATCTGCTCGAAGCCCAGCGCGATGGCGCATTCGGCGATGCCGCTTTCCACCGCCTGGCGCGCCAGGAACAACGCCGACGAGCCGCTGGAGCAGTTGTTGTTCAGGTTGAACACCGGGATGCCAGTGAGGCCCACGCGGTAGATGGCGGCCTGCCCGGCGGTGGAATCACCGTAGACGTAACTGACATAGGCCTGCTGCACGGCGTCGTAGGGCACGCCGGCGTCCTTGAGCGCCTGCTCGGCGGCGCGGGCGCCCATCACGGTGTAGAGCTCGCTCTTGCCCGGCTTGGTGAATGGGATCATGCCGACCCCGGCGATGTAGACGTTGCGCTGCATGTGCTGCCTCCTTTTGCCTGCCAAGATGGGTGGCACGCCCGAAGAAGGGAACGCCACGACGCTGGTGGGCAAGTCTAGGCAGGCAGGGCTCGCAGGGCGATGGCCCAACCGCTGCTACGCGTTGGCCCGAACGATCAAAAAAGAGGAGGGGGAGCGCTCGCGACAGCGTGGCGGCAGGGCTGATGCGCCGGGATGCAGCGGCCGGATGCCGCGCCGACCAGCGCCTGAGGTTCAGCGCCCGACTTCAGCGTCCGGGTGCAGCGGCTGCGGTTCAGCGGCCCGGCAGGGCCTGGGTGATGTCGTCCAGCAAGCTCTCCAGCGCGTCCAGCTCGAACGGCTTGGTCAGGGCCCGCACGTTGGGGCCCAGCGACGCCAGTTCGGCGCGCATGTCGTAGCCGGAGCAGAGCACCACCCACTGCTCGGGTTTCTCGGCGAGCACGCGGCGCGCCAGGTCGATGCCGCTGATGCCGGGCAGCCCGACATCGGTCAGCAGCACGTCGACGCTGCCGCGCGCCAGCGCGGCCAGCGCTTCCTCGCCGGTGGCGCAGGCGGTGATGTCGCGCTGCGGCGCTTCCAGCACCATGGTGATGGATTCGCGCAAATCCTCGTTGTCTTCGACATACAAGAGGCTGGTGGCGGTCATCGGGGCTCCAACGCGAGGTGTTTGCATGTTCAGAATTTGTACTTGAGGCCCACGCTGGTGGACCGGACCCAGGCGTTCTCGTCGCCTGCGAAATCGAAGCGGTGGCGCTGCCAGTCGAGCACGGCCGACCACTTGTCCGTGAACGCCCAATCGACACCCAGGCCGTAGGACGGGCCCCACCCGCTGGCGCGCCCGGTGGCGATGCCGCCGCCCGGCGGCCCATCGACACGCGTGCGGCCCCAGGTGGTGCCGACGCGGCCGAACACGCCCAGGCCCCAGCCGACCGGCGCGCGGCCCACCAGGCTCAGGTTGAAGCCCTCGGCCCGCGTGTCGCCACCGCCGCGCCCGGCCTCGCCCATGTTCACGTAGCCCATCTCGGCGCCCATGTAACGGTTGAACATGCCCCCGACATAGCCCTGACCGGCCATGCTGGGCTGGTTGCAGCCGCCGACGCCGCAGTCCAGCCGGTAGCGGGACGGGCCGAGGTTCACACCGGCATAGGGCTGCACTCCAGCCGGCATCCAGGCAGCACCGCGCAGCTCGTAGGACCCGCCCGTCTGTGCGAGCGCCGCGCTGCCCACCAGCGCCATGGCGCCAAGGCTTGACCACACGCGCAAGTTGTTCATACGAACCTCCTGAATGTCGACCGATTGCCCTTTACAGGATAGGCGACCACGAGCCATTGTGACCAGTGAGACGTCCGCCCATTGTGGGACAACGGCTGAAAAACGGGCGTATTCCTCACGGTGCCCTGACCGGCTGCGCGCAGGGGTGGACGCGCCGGCACCAGTCCTGCGCGCGGTGCTGTCCGCGCGTCAACGCCGGCGGGCGGCGGGCCCGCTGGCGGGGCTGGCGGGGCTGGCCGTGCGGGTCGTGCGAGTGGCACTGGTAGTGCGGATAGGCGCGGCCGTGCTGGCCGTGCGGGTCGCGCGGCTGGTGCCAGCCGGGCCGGCGGCCGAGCAGTCGCCGCAGCGCCCGTAGAGCGTCAGTTCATGGCGTTCCACCGTGAAGCCAGCCGGCGCCAGCTTGTGCATGTCGCCGGGGCAGGCATGCACGTCGAACACCCGCTGACAACTGTTGCAGCTGAAATGATGGTGGTGGTGGTGCCCGCCGGGCTCGAAGCGCGGTGCGGCGCCGGGCAGCTCGACGGTCTGCACCTCGCCAGCCTCGGCCAGCTGCTTGAGGTTGCGGTAGACCGTGGCGATGCCCAGGGCCGGCACCTCGGCCTGTGCGGCGGCGAGGATCTCGGTGGGCAACAGCGGCCGGCCGGCTTGTTCCAGAGCCTGGCGGATCGCGTCGCGTTGGCGGGAGCTGCGTTCCATGTCGCGGATCGAGCGCTGCCGGCCTATTTGTAGGGAACGACGCGTTCGATCTGCAGTGCGTAGCTGGCCACGCCCATGCCCGAGTCCGAACGCTCCACCAGCAGCCGGCCGCTGGCCCAGACCGCGTCCATGCTGCGCAGGCCCTTGATCGGCTTGGACGAGCGTGCATGCACGATCTGGTTGGACGGCGGCGGCGGCGTGTGGATGCAGGCGCCGAAATACGGCACCAGCAGGAACTCGCGGATGCCGTCCTTGCCCTCCTCCAGCGGCACCAGGTAGCCCGGCAGCTTCACCTGGCGGCCAGCCATCTCGGGCACGGTGGGCGCGTTGTCCCAGGCCTTGCGCAAGGCCTCCAGCATCTGCTGGGCGCGCGGGTCGGTGTCGCTGAGGCCGGCCAGCCCCTGGCCGCCCTCGCCCTGCGCGTTCTGCAGGTCCTTGGCCGGGTCCCAACCCTTGGGCACCAGCTGCATCCAGTCGATCTCCTGGAAGGTCTGCGCGGCCACCGGGCCGGCCGCAGCCAGGGCCAGCGCCATGCCCAGCCAGTGGCGGCGGGTCGAGAAATTCATCGGCTTGTTCGTCATGTCATTGCTCCACTTCATGTTCGTGGCGAGAGGCCATCGGCCAAGGATAGGCGGTACGCGCGCCAGCCGGGCAGCACGCTGGCCAACAGCCCCGCGCCCAGCAGGCCAGCCAGCAGCCACCATTGCAACGCGGTCGGCGCGGCCAGCTGCAGGCGCAGGCCCCAGGTCGACTGCAGCCAGGGCGCTGCGGCCAGGACGGCCAGCGCCAGCGCCGCCAGGCCCAGCGCCAGGCCGGCCAGCGTGACCCACAGGCCCTCCAGCGCCAGCAGCGCCAGCACATGCCAGGGGCTGGCGCCCACGGTGCGCAGCACGGCCAGCTCGCGCCGCCGCTCGTTCAGGCTGGCCAGCACCACGGCCATCAGGCCAGCCATGCTGACCAGCGCGACCAGGCCGGACATCAGCAGCAGCGCCTGCTCGCCGGGGCCGATCACGCGCCACAGCTCGTCCATGGCGACGCCGGGCAGGATGGCCATCACCGGCTCGGCCGCAAAGCCGTTGACCCAGCGCTGCACCGAGAACACGGCGGCCCGGCTCTTCAGCCCCACCAGCGCGGCGGTGACGGCGCGCGGCTGCAGCCGGGCCTCGTCCAGCGCCACCGGGGGGGCACCGGGCAGGCGCATGCCGCCGATCCAGTCGGCGTGCAGCGCCTCCATCGCCGGCAGGCCGATCAGCACGCTGCGGTCCAGCGGCGTGCCGGTGCGCGCCAGCACGCCGACGACGGTGAAGGGCTTGTCCGCATGGTCGGCCACCTGCAGCTCGCCCGTGCCATGCGCCAGCGTGATGCGCTCACCCGTTGCATAGCCCAGGCGCTCTGCGACCTCGGCGCCGACCACGGTGTCGAACAAAGCCTCGAACCCCCGGCCCTGCGCGAAACGCAGCGGCTCACGCTCGCCATGGCGAAAGTGCTCGAAGATGCCGGCGCTGGTGCCGATGACCGGGTGGCCGCGGTGCGAATCGCCCAGCGACAGCGGCACCACCCAGGCCACGGCGCTTTGCGATTGCAGCGCCTGCACCGTGCTCCAGCGGATGTTGTTGCTGGGCGTGCCGACGTGGAACACCGAATACAGCAGCAGCTGGATGGCGCCGGTGCGCGGGCCGACGATCAGGTCCGTGCCCGAAACGGCGGACGAGAAGCTGTCCTGCACATCGCTGCGGATGCGCTCCACGCCCAGCAGCATGAAGGTGGACAGCGCGATCGACAGCACCGTCAGGCCCAGCGTGAAGCGCCGGTTCCAGGCGCTCTGCAGCGCCAGGCTGATGAGAAAGGCCTTCATCCGGCGGCCCCGGCGTGCGCACGGTTCAGCGCGGGCAGCGCCAGCTGACGGCCAAAGCGCGCGGCGATGCGCCGGTCGTGGCTGACGAACACCAGCGCGCTGCGCGTCTCGTGGCAGGCGGCCAGCAGCAGGTCGACGAAGGCATTGCGCAGGTCTTCGTCCAGCGCCGAGGTGGGCTCGTCGGCGATGACCAGCGCCGGCGCGCCGATCAGCGCACGCGCTGCCGCCACGCGCTGCTGCTGGCCCACCGACAGCGTGCCCGGCGTGCGCCGCCACAGCGCAGGCGCCAGACCGACGGCAGCCAGCCAGCGTTCGGCCTCGGCCTGCGGCGAGCCACCGCGCGCACGGGCCGCGTCGCGCCGGCTGGCCGAGAAGCGGCAGGGCAGCAGCACGTTGTCGCGCACGCTCAGATAGGGCAGCAGGTTGAACTGCTGGAAGATGTAGCCCACGTGGTCCACGCGCCAGCGGTCGCGCGCGGCACGGCCCATGGCCTGCCAGTCGCGCCCGGCCAGGCGCACCTGGCCCTGGCGCGGCAGCAGCACGCCGGCCAGCAGCGCCAGCAGGCTGCTCTTGCCGCAGCCGCTGGGGCCGTGCAGAAAGACGGTCTCGCCAGCGGCGACGTCGAAGCCGGCGATGTCCAGCACGTCACCGGCACCACCGGGCCAGGCGAAGCGCAGGTCATGCACCGACAGGACGGCGTCACCGCTTTGAACGCAGGGGGCAGCGGACGAGGAACGGGGCTGTGTCATGTCAGCGCGACGCTGCATCCAGCGGCAACCGCGCCGCGCCGCGGCGCAGGCTGCGGGCGAGCTGGCCACGTGGCCCCGCGACCTGGGCGCGGACCGTCTGCACGCCCTTGAAGGCGTCGAACAACTTCACGTCGACGAAGCGCGCCGCATCCGCCCGCTCGCAATCGAAGCGGACGCTGACGGCCAGCTCGGCATGCTCGGAAGCCGGCGCATCCTTGGGCGCCGACGCCGCCGCCTGCGCGCTGGCGCCCAGGCCCAGAACGGCCGAGTCCAGCGTCACATCACCCAGCCGGCAACGGCCGGCAGGGTCGGGCACGAACAGCTTGTCGGCCGCCTTCATCTGCTCGACGAGGGCCGTGACGCGCCCGCGCTCGGCCACCGAACGCGGTGCGCGCTCGAAGCCGACCAGATCGTGCAGCGGCGCATCCAGCTGCAGCACGATGGTCTTGGCGTCAACGGCCACGTCCAGCGCCAACGCGCCATGCGCATGGGCATGCGTCTGCGCCTGCGCCTGGGCGGCGACGGCAGCGCATGCGCCCCACGCCAGCAAGGCCGTCGGTCTGCAGCAGCGGCGCACCGCTTCGGACAGGTTCATTCGATCGTTCCTCCATCAAGCCACGCGCCATCGGACACGCGGCGGGCTGTGTGGTTCCTGCTACTGCGGGGCCGAGGCGGGTGAACCGGGCAGTGCCGGGACGCGTGCAGGCCGTGCAGCACCATGGTCATGCCCCGCATGGTCGCCGTGGTCGGCGTCGTGCGCATGACCATCAACCGCATCCTGTGTGGCAATGGCCGGCCGGCCGTGCCCATGCGCGTGGTCATGCCCGCTGTGCACGACCTGGCTGACCAGCGTGACCACGGCGATGCCGACCACCAGCCAGCCGACCTGTATGGCCGTTTGCGTCTTCGTCATGCGGACTTGCAACTGCGGGATCAAATCGGCCAGCGCCACGTAGACAAAGCTGCTGGCGGCCGCCACCAGAAAATAGGGCAGCCAGTCCCCCACCTGATCCAGCAGCCACCAGCCGACGACGCCGCCCAGCGCCGTCACCAACCCGGCCAGCGACAGCTTGACCACCGCCGAGCGCGACGCGCCCTGCCCCGCCGCGTTCAGCACCACCAGATCGCCGATGTGGTGCGGCACCTCGTGCGCCAGCACGGATAGCGCCGCCACCACACCCAGCGCCGGGTCGGCCGCGAAGGCCGAGGCGATCACGATGCCGTCGCCGAAACAGTGCAGGCTGTCGCCGGCCAGCACCGCCCAGGCACCGCCGCGCTGGGGGTGCGCATGGCCATGGGCGTGGCTGTGGGCATTGGCATGGCCGTGCGCATGGCCATGGTGCGCATCGGCGTGGCCATGGCCGTCCGAATGCAGATGCGGGGGTGCGTGGATGGAGCCAACCGGCTCGTGCGCATGCTCGTGGCCGTGGTGCCACAGCTCCACCTTGTCGAGCAGGAAGAACACCACCAGCCCGCCCAGCAGAACGCTGAACAGCACGCTCGGCTTGGCGGTGCTCTCGAAGGCCTCGGGCAGCAAATGCATGAATGCCGTAGCCAACAGCGCGCCGGCCGCCAGGCTCAGCAGGTACCGCCCGCCGACCAGCACTTGCGAGCGGTTGGCCAGCCGCAGGACCAAAGCCGCCAGCCACACGCTGCCGACGCCGGCTACCAGCGTGGCGATGAGGATACCGATCAGGTCCATTGCGTCATCCAGAAAAAGAAGAAGGCGGCTCTGGGTGGGAGCCGCCTGATGCCTCTAATGATAACGCATGCTCAGTATCGAATTGGCTGGCATGCGGGGGCGATGCTAGCGGATGTCGGCAGCGCAAGGCGTGCGGGCTGACGGTCTGCGCATCGGTCTGCCCGAGAGGTCGGGGCCCAGCTTCAGCTCGCCGCCGTCGCCTCTGGTGCCGTGGCATACGGCCGCCACGGCGGGGACGGCCCCAGGTAGCCGCTGATCTCGACGTGGTCGATCAGCTCCGGGCTCAGGAAACGCTCGGCAAAGCGCAGGTAGACACCGGATGTCAGGAACAGGTCGAACACGTCCGGGTCGATGTGGCCGCGCCGCTTGAAGCCCCACAGGATCTCCACCGCCTCGGACAGGCTCTTGGACTTCTTGTACGGCCGGTCCGAGGCCGTCAGCGCCTCGAAGATGTCGGCCACGGCCATGATGCGCGCCGGCACCGACAGCTCGGCCGCGCCCAGCCCGCGCGGGTAGCCCTTGCCGGTCAGCGTCTCGTGGTGTGTGCCGGCGTACTCGGGCACGCGGCGCAGGTTGTCGGGGAAGGCCATGGCATCCAGCATCATGATGGTCTGCGTGATGTGCTCGTTGACCTTGTAGCGCTCCTCGGTCGTCAGCGTGCCGCGGCTGACGGACAGGTTGTGCAGCTCGCCATGGTTGTAGAGCAGTTCAGGCACGGGCATGTTGAAGCCGAAGCGCGGATCGTCGGCCGCACTCAGCGGCCGCGCCACGCGGTGCTGCGGCTTGTCGTCCAGCAGCTTCTCCAGCACCGGCGGCGGCTGGTGGGGCACCTCGCGCAGCACTGCCTGCGCGCCATGGCTCAGGCCCAGGCGGTCGTCGAAGTGGCGCGACCAGGTCTGCGCGCCGATGCTGCGCAGCCGCGCCACGTGCTCGGGCACCATGTATTCCGCCCCCAGGTTGCACTCGGCAACGAACGCGAAATCCTCCCGCAGCCGGGCGCGGCGCGCATCGCGTGCGGCCAGTGCCTCGGCGCGGTCCGCACCGTCCAGGCAGGCGCTCAGAAAGTCGATCTCGGCATCGCGCCACAGCACCTCGAAGCGGGTGCGGATCTCGTGGATGCGGTCGTAGATGGTCTCCAGCTTGGTGGCCTTGTCGACCACGTATTCGGGCGTGGTGACCTTGCCGCAGTCGTGCAGCCAGGCGCCGATGCGGAACTCGCGCCATTGTTCGGGCGTCTCGAAGCGGAAGTCGGCAAGAGGGCCTTCTGTCACGCGCGTGGCCTCCTCGGCCAGCATGAAGGCCAGCTCGGGCACGCGCGCGCAGTGGCCGCCGGTGTAGGGGCTCTTGGCATCGATGGCGCCGGCCAGCAGCTGCACCATGGAATCCACCAGGGCCGACTGCGACTGCACCAGCTGGTGGTTGTCCAGCGAGACGGCCGCCTGCGCCGCCAGAGCCGAGGCCAGGCGCACCGCCTCCTCGCTGAAGCCGGTGACCTTGCCGGTCACTGGGTCCAGCGCGTTCATCAGCTGCAGCACGCCGATGACCTCGCCCTCGCGCGGCGCCAGTGGCAGCGCCAGCATCGAGACCGTGCGGTAGCCCGAGCGCTGGTCGAAGCTGCGCGTGCCACTGAAGTCGAAGCGCGTGTCCGCATAGACATCGTCGATCACCACCGGCGTGTTGCGCAAAGCCACGAAGGCCGAGACGAAGTGCGCGTTCTCGCGCCCCTGGGCGTCCAACAGCGCGATCTCGGTGGCAGGCAGCGCATCGTCGCGCGTGCGCAGCGCAAAGCGCAGCGTGCGCTGCTCGGTCACGATGTACAGCGTGCCGGCTTCACACTGCGTCAACTGGCGTGCGCCCCAAAGGATCTGCTGCAACAGGCCCATGCGGTCGCGCTCGCGCGACATCGCCAGGCCGGCGCCGATCAGGTATTCCAGATGCGCACGCGAGTTCTCCAGCGCCTGCGTGCCCTCACGGATCGAATCCTTCATGACCGCGTGGGCGGCCCCCAGCGCATCGATCTCGCTCAGCCGCGAGTGCACGCGCGGCGTGGGGCTGAAATCGAGCGCGCGGATGCGCGCCGCATCGTCGGCCAGCGCGCGCAGGCCCGAGACGATGCGCCCCGTGCCGAGCAGCGCCAGCAACAGGGCCACCAGCAGCGCCACGGCGCCGAAGCTGGCCATGTCGTTGCGGGCCTCGCGCATCAGGCTGAGCGAGCCAGACAGCGGCGCATACGACAGCACCCGCCAGCGCTCGCCGGGCACCAGTTCCACGCTGGTCTGGGCCAACACCACAGGCTCGCCCGCCACGTCGGCAACCTCGATCTTGGTGAGGCCGCTGGGCCAGCCGGCCATGGCCAACAGGCCCACGTCGCCGCTCGCACTCAGTGCCACCAGGGGCTGGCCGCCCCAGGCCAGGCTTGCGCCCTCACCGGCCACGCCCGCCACCAGCTGGTTCTGCGGGTCGACCAGCGCCGTGACTGACAGCGGCGCCGCCACCAGGCCCCCGAACAGCCGGCCCAGATCGCCCAGCGCGATGTCGGCCGCCAGCACGCCCGTGCCGTCCGCCAGGTGGCGTGCCATGGTGATGCCCCGTGCCTGCGTCGGCCCCAGGGCCTGCGTGGTCGGCAGCAGGCCGGGCTGCGTCAGCACGATCGCGTCGCGCGCCAGGGCCGCCGCGTAGCCGGGGCCGGAGCGGGCGTCGAATGTGGCGTCGCCCTCACGCACACCCAACAGTTGGCCAACGCCACCCAGGAAGCGCCAGGACTCGCGGCGCGGCCCCCCGCCCGCAACTGGCGCGAGCGCGCGGCTGGCAAAGCGGGTGCCAGCCGGCGCCCCGAGTGCGGCCCGGGCGGCTTCGTCACCGCGCAGCGCCAGCACCTGGAAAAAGCGGCCATCGCGCAGGGTCATGTGCAGAGTGCGCAGATCGCTGATGACCTCCAGGGCCACGATCCAGCGGCGCTCCAGCAGGCCCTGCGCGTCGTCGCGTTCAGGGTCCACCAAGCCCATGCGGGCGGTGACCTCCACCACGTTGCGGGCGCGCAACACCAGCGCGGCCATCCGCTCGCCACCCTGGCGTACCTGCTGCACGGCGAGGGCACGCGCGCTCTCGTGCGCCATGGTCTCGAAGCGGTCGAAGGCGATGCGCATCAAGGCGACGGTCAGCACCACCATCACCACGACGAGCGCCAGCGCCAGCATCACCCGCAAGCTCCACCGGCCCCGCCAGACGGGCAGCGCGCGTAAGCCTGCGCCCGCGGTGGGGCGGGCTTGCGCGGGCGCAGGCATGGGCGGGATAGTCTCAGTCGGAGTCAAAGAGGCAACGTAGATCGTCCGGGATCCAACTCAATACTCAAAGTCATTTGTTTCGCAAGCGAACAGGCGCCCAGCCGATGCGCTACCGATGCAGCTAATGCCATGCCTTGAAGCGCGGCATTTGATCTCAAAAGCTCGCTATGTAAATAGTTACAGCCCATTATTCACAATGCGGAAACGGTCACCTACAACATTTGATGTACCGCCCCGATTGCTTGTGCCCCTGAGCGGGCGCCCACGCAGCCCTACGCCATCGAAGGGCGCTGCGCCATGTCGGCACGCCAGCGCAGCAGGTGCGGGTGGGCATCGCCTGGCTTGCACTTGACGACACGCGCGAAGTCCACCGCCACCACGGCCGTGATGTCGGCCACGCTGAAGGCATCGCCCGCCACGCAGGCGCTGGTGGCCAGCCGCGCGTCCAGCATCGTGAAGAACTGCTGCACCCGCAGCAGACCACGTTCTGCCAGTGCGGGGATCTGCGGATAGTCCAGCGGCCCGGGCAGCGCCCGGTTGGCCATGGCGGGCGCGCTGTTGCGCAGCGCCTCGGCCACCGCCATCAGGCCTTCGAATTCGACGCGCCAGTTCCAGCTGGCGACCGCCGCCTTCTCTGTGGGCGTGCGCCCCAGCAACGGCGGCTCGGGAAAGCGCGCCTCCACCCAGGCGATGATGGCCGCGTTGTCCGTCAGCACCGCGCCGTCGTCGCCCTGCAGCACGGGCACGGTGCACTGCGGGTTGAGGCGGCGAAAGGCCTCGCCGAGCTGCTCGCCGGCGCGCAGATCGACCTGCACCGTGGTGTGGTCCACACCCTTTTCGGCCAGCAGGATGCGGGCGCGGCGCGGGCTGGGTGCAGTGGCGCAGTCGTACAGCGTGATCATGGGAGTGCTTTTTTCAGGAAGGGTCGACGCGGTCTTGGGTGCGGGTCTCGAAATCGCTGGCCGCATGCCGCTCGGGCAGTTGGCTGGCGGGCTGGCCCCAGGTGCGGTTGACCATGCGCCCGCGTTGCGCGGCCGGGCGTTCGGCGATGGCGTCCGTCCAGCGCAGCACGTTCGTGTACGTCTGCACCTGCAGGAACTCGCCAGCCTCGTACAGCTGGCCCTTGGCCATGGCGCCATACCAGGGCCAGACCGCCATGTCGGCGATGGTGTAGTCGTCACCCGCCAGGTAGGCGCTCTCGGCCAGGCGCCGGTCCAGCACGTCGAGCTGGCGCTTGGCCTCCATCGCGTAGCGGTCGATGGCGTATTCGATCTTGGTCGGCGCGTAGGCGTAGAAATGCCCGAAGCCCCCGCCCAGAAACGGCGCGCTGCCCATCTGCCAGAACAGCCAGGACAGGCACTCGGCACGCGCCGCACCGCCACTGGGCAGGAAGGCGCCGAACTTCTCGGCCAGGTGCATCAGGATCGCGCCGGACTCGAACACACGCACCGGCGTGGCGCCGCTGCGGTCCCACAGCGCGGGGATCTTGGAATTGGGGTTGGCCGCCACGAAGCCGCTGCCGAACTGTTCGCCCTCGTTGATCTTGATGAGCCAGGCGTCGTACTCGGCGCCCTGGTGGCCCAGCGCGAGCAGCTCCTCCAGCATGACCGTGACCTTGACACCGTTCGGCGTGGCGAGGGAATACAGCTGCAGCGGATGCTGGCCGACCGGCAGGTCCTTCTCGTGCGTGGCGCCGGCAATGGGCCGGTTGATGTTGGCGAAGCGGCCGCCGTTCTCCTTGTTCCAGGTCCAGACGGTGGGCGGGGTGTAGGGGGTCGGGTCGGGCATGGGGTCTCCGGGGGTGGGGGCGGTGTGGACTATACGGATGCGTTCCACAGCGCGCTGCGCTCACCCCCGGCCGGCCGGCGGCGTGGGCCGGCCCGCATGCGCCCCTCAGGTCGCGAAGGACCTGCGCAGAGCACCACACGCCGCGGTCGCCGCCAGCCTGGCCGGGTACGACGAAGTCGGGCCGCCCAGCAGTCCACGCCTGCCCCCCCTCTCACGCCATGGGCAAAAGATGCTGTCCGTGCAGCTTCGACGCAAGTGCCTCGGGCACCTCGATCTCAAACCCCAGCACAGCTGCCGACAAAGCCTTGCCGTAGTTGTCCAGGCAGAGGCTGCGCGACACGCCGCCGCCCAGCGCCCCGTGGCAGACGAAGTTGAAGGCGCCGATGTTGGCGGCCTCGTAGCGGATCACCTCGCCGCTGATCACGCCGTTGTAGTGGCGCTTGAACCGCTCGGCGGTGAGCTGTTCTTTCAGCAGCGGGTAGAACTCTGGCTCGAACGCGAACACGGCGATGTTGGACGTGTCGCCCTTGTCGCCCGACCGCGCGTGGGCGACATGCTGGAGCTTGACCTTCATGTTTCAACTTTCGAAGTAGGTGACAGAAGCAGGCACTGCCTCGCGTGGCACCAGTGACGACCACACGCCGATTACCTCGCGCGTCCTGTCTGCATGTGGAACGCGCTTGCCGGTGTGGGCGATACCGGAGACCGCCATCCCATCGACTTCCCGGCCCACCTTGGTGGCCTGCTCCCGCGTTGCGGTACGTGCCGCGACGCGCACGGCGATCTCATAAGGCTCCGGTGCATCCGAGGGCGTGGCCGCCCCGTGGATCGCGTTGAGGCCGAGGAAGTCGATGCGGATGTCGTCCGCTTCGAGGCCGACAATGCGAAAGCGCTCTAGCAGGATCTTCCTGGCCAACTCGGCCCTGCGCAAGGCGCCGGGCCCTGCGTAGAAGAACATGTCCTCGCCGATGAAGCCTTCGGTGCAGCCGATCGACACCTTCAATGTCGGCGTCCGCGGCTTGCCCGAAATGCCGCTGACGCGCACCCGGTCAGGCCCGACCTGCTCCAGCCGCGCGGTGGTGAAGTCCACCACCACGTCCGGTGTCAGGTAGTTGGCGGGGTCGTGCACTTCGTACAGCATCTGCTCCTTGACCGTGCGCAGACTGATCTCGCCACCGGTGTCGCTCAACTTGGTGAGCACCGTGCTGCCATCTGGCTCGACCTCTGCGATGGGAAAGCCGAAGTTCCAAGGCTCCGGCACGTCCTTGAAGCCCGGGTCGCTGAAGTAACCGCCAGTCACCTGCGCGCCGCACTCCAGCAGGTGGCCGATGCCGATGCCCTGCCCCAGCTTCGTCCAGTCCTGCGGCTGCCAGCCGAACTCATGCATCATCGGCGCCATGAACAGCGAGGGGTCGGCCATTCGCCCGGTGACGACGATCTGCGCGCCCTGCGCCAGGGCTTGCACGATGGGCTCTGCGCCGAGATAGGCCTCCGCCGAGATCAGGTTCTGGGCAAGACTGGATGTCGGCAGCCCGCTCTCCAGGATCTTGTCGGTGAGGCCCAGCACGCGGTCGGTGATCAGGCTGCCATTCACTGAAGCGACTTTCACCCCTTTGTGGCCGAACTTCTGCAGCCAGTACACGATGCGACGGGCCGCCGCGTCCGGGTTGATCCAGCCCTGGTTGCTGATGATGCGCGTGCCGTTGCCGATGCACGCAGGCAGCACCGCCTGCATGCGGTCGTCCAGGTAGGTGTCATACCCCTCGAACGACGGATCGCGCCGAGCGCGTACCTGCGCCGCCGACACCGTGGCTTCGGCCATGGTCTCGAAGCAAAGGTAGTCGAGCTTGCCCCGTTCGGCACTGTGCCTGGCAGGCTCCACGCGATCGCCCCACCATGCGGAGCCAGCGCCGATGCGGATGGTCTTGGTCATGGGTGGCTCCTGGTGGCGGTTCCCTTCACGCGCCCGAGGAACGCTTCTAGCACCGTCCAGAACGCGTCGGGAGACTCCGCCCAGGGATAGTGGCCGCAGCCCGAAAGAACCGCGAACTGGCTACCGGCCACCCGGTCCGCATTGCGCTTGACAGACGCCGCATGGCCGGTGGTGTCCACCTCACCAGCGACGAACAGCGACGGGACGCGGATGGACGCCAGAATGCTGACGACCTCTTCCTCGGTGTTGGCGCGCACCGCATGCAGCGAACCCTTGACGGCATGGGCAGGCGTCGCAGCGCCGACGCGCTTGACCAGATCCACATCAGGGCCGGACGAGCCCGGCCCCATCATGGCGGACACCACTTCCAGGTTTTTTCGCTGGACTTCGGCAGGGTCGGTCGCCTCGCTGTCGCGCAGCTTGTAGAAGTTCTCTTTCTGCTCTGGCGTCTGGTTGGCCAGATAGCCGATCGAGCACGAGATGGCGAAGCCGTCGATGAGGCCCGGCACCAACTGCATGAGGCGCAGCGCGATCTGCCCGCCCATGCTGTGCCCAAAGACAACATTGCGCTTCGTTCCGGTCGTCGCGATCAGCCGCGCGCACACAGCCGCTGCGTTGGCGATGCTGAAGTCGGGCTCCATCGGGCTCACGCCATAGCCCGGCGCATCCCAGGCCACGACACGGTAGCCGGCGCGCACCAGCCTGCTGGTCAGCGGCTGCCAGTATTCCTTGCCGCCATACGTGCCGTGCAACAGATAGACCGTCGTGTCGGACGAACCGCTGACACAGTAGTCGGGGGATCTTGATTTCCACATGCGTGTTTCCTGACTTTTGGATGGAGGCTGCCGCGTCTGCAAAGGCTTGCCGACGCGGTGCACTCCGGGCTGAGACAGTTGAGTTGACACGATGCTTTGCCGGCAGTCCAATATCTGTTTCAAGCAAGTTGATCACGTGTCGGCATCAATCGCGAGGCTTCCGAATCTCACGCATTTGCGGTACTTCCTGGCGGTTGGCGAGAGCCTGAATTTCCGCGAAGCATCGCAACGGCTGCACGTTGCGCAACCCGCCATCACGCGGGCCATCCAGTTGCTCGAGGCCGAGCTCGGGTACCGGTTGTTCGAGCGCACCACCCGCCGTGTGTCGTTCACACCAGCGGGGCAACATCTGTTCGGTGAAGCCAAGGCGGCTTTTGTCCAGCTGGCGGCGGCGGTTCGCGATGCGCGTCAGTTCGAACTGGGCACCGTGGGGGAGCTGACCATCGGCTATGCAGGCATCGCCTCGGTCTGCGCATCGTCAATGGCGGCACAGTTTCGCGACATGGTGCCCGACGCCCGCGTCGTGATGTACATGCGCACCTCCGAAGAGTGCTCCGCGTTGCTGGCGGCGGGGCAGCTGGACGTCGCCTTCATGCTCACGGCGGCTTGCCATGGCGCATTGCGGCACCGCGTGGTGCGGCGTGATCGGTTCGTCGTGCTGATGGCCAAGAGCCACCCGCTGTCACGGCGACGCGCGCTGAGCCTGGACGCACTGTCCGAGCAACCTTTTGTCGTGGGAGGGCAGACCCGGCTCAAGATCTTTGCTGCGCTGATCGACGATGTATGCCGCAGCGCGGGGTTTCTTCCCAAGGTCGTTGAAGAAGCCAATGACACGGCCTTGTTGATGCAGCTGGTGGTGCTGGGAAGGGGCATCACGCTGTACGGCTCCGAGATCGTTGCAAGCCTTCCCCCGGGCTTGGCAGCCGTACCACTGCTCGACGAGAACGCCGGGTTCGACCTCAGCGTCGCCTGGTCTGCTCGGCGCGAGACGCCGCTCGTGTCGAAGTTCGTGGAACTTGTGGGCAGGCTTGCAAGCGACGAGGAATCTCTGCCTGCGCCTTGAGCTCAGAGCGGCCTCTTCAGCGCAGCGAAATCACCCAGCCAGTTCGGCGAGCCGCTCGAACGTGATCGGCATCGCGCGCGCCCGCAGGCCGGTGGCATGCGCGATGGCGTTGCCGATGGCAGCGGCGATGGGGCCGATGGTGCACTCGCCCACCCCCAGCGGCGGATCGCTGGCGTCGCCGACGAAGCGCACCTGCAACTGCGGTACTTCGTCGAAGTTCAGGATGGGGTAGCTTTCCCAGTCGCGAGAGCTGATGCCGCTTGCGTTCCACGTGACCGCCTCTTTCATCGTGCAGCTGATCGCCTGCAGGATGCCGCCCTCGATCTGGTTCAGAGCGCCGTCCGGGTTGACCGCGAGGCCGCAGTCCACTGCGGCGGTTACCTTGACGACGCGCAGCTGGTGGGTGATCTCCACTTCAACGACGGCAGCGAAATACGCCCCCCGGTTCTTGTAGCGCCCGAACGCAAGACCCCAGCCCCAGTCCCCGGTACCCGGCCGTTCGGGCTGCCACGCAGCATCCACGGCGACGGCCTGCAGCACCCGCCGTGCCCGCCGGTCCGCCGTGTTGGCAAGGCGCAGTTGCAGTGGGTCGATGCTGCGGGCAACGGCCAATTCGTCCAGCATCGATTCGATGGCAAACACATTGGCGTGCGCGCCCAGGCTGCGGAAGGCAGATGTGCGCAGCGGCGGCGATGTGACGAACCGGTAGCCGATGTGGCAGTTCTCAAAGTCGTAGAACGGCACGCTGTTGCGCGTGCCGCCGCCTCCCGCCGGCTCCAGGGGCACATCCAGCACCGGACCGGGCGGAAATGGGCGCGCCAGCTGGCTTGCGGCAAGCAGGTTCACGCCCTCACCTCCCCAGCCGGGCCGGGCCAAATGTGTTGCGCTGGTGGTTGCCTGGCGCCAGTACAGAACGCGGCCGTCGGCATCCGCAGCGGCCTCGATGTCCACCGCCATGGCCGTGGAGACAGGGGCCCGGGCGAGCTCATCGGCGCGGTCCCAACACAGCCGCACAGGCTTGCCCGCAACGCGCGCAATCAGCGCTGCCTCCAGGGCCACATCATCGGCGCCGTTGTGGCCGTAGCAGCCGGCGCCGTGGCCATGGACCACGGTGATCGACTCCTTGGGCAGGCCCAGCGCAGTGGCCAGCGCGCCGCGCAGCGGATACACCCCCTGGCTGTGCGTGTGCACCACGAGCCCGTTGCCCTGCGGCACCGCCACGGCGCAGCAGGTGCCGATGGACGCATGCGCGATGTACGGACGCAGATAGCGGGCGGTGAGGACGCCGGGCGGGACGGGAGCCGTGTTGCCGACCCCTTGCACGGTGCTGTCTGTTGTCGCGAGCGATCGCAAGTGCTCATCCAGCGATTCCGCCACGGGCAGCGGATGGCCGGGCGACCACTCCAGGAAGCGGGCTGCTTGTTCCTGCGCGCGCACCGCGTCGTATTCGCGCTCGGCGCAGACCGCCACGAAACTGCCATCGACCACGACCTTGCACACGCCCGCGAGTCGTTCGATGCTGGCGAGATCCGCATGCAGCAAAACTGCCCCTGCACTCGGAGGGCGAACGACGCGCGCATGGACCATTCCGGGCAGGCGAAGGTCGTGCACAAAGCCGGCGCCCCGCAATTTGCGTTCCAGGTCCAACCGGGGCAATACGTGGCCGACCCAACGTGCAGCCGGCATTGCGAGCGCCGGCAAGCCGATGTAGTCGAGGTCAAGGTCGACCGTAGAACACAGATCGGCATAGCTCAGCCCATCAGCTGGCTGGCCGAGCCCAAACGCGCCTTGCTGCATCTGAACTCCTTCGGGTGGCACGCCAAGCCGGGCTGCTGCGGCATGGGCGAACAGCGTGCGGATCTCGGTGCACACCAGGCGAAGAGCCGCGCCGCCGACCTGGACGGAGAGACTGCCTGCTGTCCATGACTCGTCAGGCGTTTGCCCGGTGTGGCCAGAAGAGATGCGCAGGGTGTCCGGATGCACACCGAGCGCTTCAGCTGCAATCTGCAAGAGCGCCGTGACGATGCCTTGGCCAAGCTCAACCTTGCCGGTGCGTACCTCGATGCTGCCGTCAGGATGCACCGCAAACCAGCGCAAGAGTCGCCGGTTGTCCACCAGGCTGACGGGCAGAGCCGCCGGGGGCAAGGGCTTGTCCGATAGGGCATGGCGACCTGGGGCCTCGGTGGTCATGGCAGCTCCAGAAACTCTTGCGCCGCAGCCAGGATGCGCACGTGCGTTCCGCACCGGCACAGGTGGCGCTCCGCAAGTTTGGCTCGCAGGTGCTGGGGCGTGCAATGCGGGTTGTGGGCTTTCAGTGCCACCAGCGTCATGAGGATGCCGGGGATGCAGTAGCCGCACTGGATCGCGCCGTGCCGTGCGAACGCTTCCTGCACGGCATGGAGCGGGCCCGGTGCAGGTGCCAGCCCCTCCAGCGTGGTGACGTCGCGCTGCTCAACAGACCACAGCGGCGTCTGGCAGGACTGCGCTGCCCGGCCACCAACGTGCACTGTGCACGCCCCACACCGGCCGGCGCCGCAGCCAAACTTGGGCGAGTCCAGGCCGCACTCGTCGCGCAGCACGTACAGCAGCGGCGTCATGGGACCAGCAACAACCTGGTGCAGCCTCCCGTTCACACGCAGATCAAACGGCTTCGGGTCTGTCATGGCGCTTGGTCCTGGTCCCTATCGATCGCCCTGCATGGGCACATTTGTTCGGCACTCGGTTCTCGGTTACGACCCGACATCCATCTTGATCCCAAGCTGTGGCAACAGCTTGCGGTAGCGCTCGATCTCGGACACGTACTCGACAGCAAAATCCTGGGGGCTCGTCGTGACGATCTCGTTGCCGGAAATCTTCACGTAGGCCAGATAGTCCGGGTGCTTCGTCGCCTGGACGATCTGCCGGTGGATGCGGTTCGCGGTGTCCGCAGACATACCGCGTGGACCGAGCATCCCTGTCCACGCCGGCACGTCTGCCTTGATCCCCATCTCCGCAAAGGTGGGGGCGTCCGGCGCCTCGACGAGGCGTTTGCGGTTGGAGACGACAAGCACTTTCACTTGTCCGGCTTTGATGAGGGGCAACGCCACCGAAGTCCCCAACCAAGTGAATGCGACGTGCCCGCCAATCACGTCCGGCATGGGCGAGGCGCGGTAGGGCGCGTGAACGAACTCGGCGTGAACTTCACGCGCGAAGAGTTCGCCAAGAATGTGGCTGGTCTGGCCGTTGCCCAGGGACGCATAGCTGATGGTCCGTGGCTTGTCCTGGGCCGCCCTGATCAGATCCTGCACCGTGCGGTACGGCGAGTTCGCCCCCACCAGCAAGCCTAGCCCCGGTGACAGGGTCATCTTGGAGATCGGCGTGAAGTCATGGACCGGATCGAAGCTCAGCTTGGGATAGATGGCTGCACCCGATGTGTGACTGGCCGTCATGTACAACAGGACCGATCCGTCCGGCTTGGCCTTTGCCACTTCGGCCGCGCCGATCATGCCGCCGGCACCGGGCCTGTTGTCCACCACATAGTTGCGGCCAGTGGTCTTCTTCAGCGCCTCTGCGAACACGCGCGTGTGTGCCTCGACGGGGTTGCCCGCCGGAAACGGCACCACAATGCGTACCGTGTCCCCGGCTTCCTGCGCGCGTGAGGCCCGCATGCCAAACAGCGGTACGGCCGCCGCAGCGCCAACGGCCCTCAGAATCGCGCGGCGCCGTATCGCGTGATTGCCGCAAGAATTTGTCTCAACTGCCATGCCTGTCTCCTGGTCAACTGTGGATCGAACTGTCGTTCCGAACCGGCGTCTTGCTCAAGACCACCGTCCTGCGAAAAGAACCGCCATCAGAACCAGTCGCCTCGCTAGTAGACAGGGTGGCCGCTGGATCGTCCAATACAGCTTTTGCGCGGATTGATCACGCAGCAGCATCAATCCTGAAGGCAGCGTGAAGCCGCGCCGATGCGTGGGTCGGAGGGAGCGCCAGGAAGCCGTTGGACCGACTCCCAGTCGAGGCCGTCTGGACGATGGGCTCGGTCTATGCGCAGGGCAAGGCCAAGCAACTGTAGGCAGTGCACAGCCTGCTGGACGGGGTGGCCTTCGCGTTCGAGATCCGCGACGCCGTGGCTGCAGCGATGGCAGACGCCGAGCAGGCCAGCTACGACTTCTGGCGTCATGGCACCGCCCGACTTCCCGGCCAGCAGGCTCCGCACGCCGATGGCTCCGCGCTGACAGCGCCCACCTTGATGGCGACCGAAAGGGGCGCGAAGCTCGGCCGTCAAGCGCTCAGTGATCGTCGTCCTCGCGCTGGTGGCGAATGGCCGAGACAACCACAAGACTGTCGCTCTCGATGTGGAAGAGTGCCACGTAACCCAGGGCGCCAAAGGGAACGACCAGTTCCCGCTCCAGCGGATCCTCCGAGGCCACGCGGCAGGTGAAGGGGTTGCGTTGGAGAACGCAAAACTCCTCCTGGACGGCGTCCATGGCCCTGGCGGGCAGATCGAGGTCGCCGTGCTGCAGCACCAGGTCGATCAGAAAGTCCTCAAGGCGCTGCAGGTCAGCCAGTGCCTCGGCCGTCAGACGGACAACGTAGCTCACGGCAGGCAGCTCACAGCGGCTTCTGCTTGGTGCGCACGTCTTTCTTGAGGGCCGCTACCCGTCCGTTCAGCCGATCCCGCATGGCATGCATCGCATCGTCAGCGGCGTACAGCTCGCCCGTCTTTCGGGCTGTGGCCAGGGACGCACGGCCGCGGGCGATGAACTCTTGCTGCGCCTTGCGCCGACGTGCCGCGTCCAGGGTGGCTTTCTCGACGAACTGCGTGAGTGATTCGCCCTCGTGCAGCACGCTTTCGATCTGCGCGCGCACCGAAGGCGTGACCCGCACAGGGGGAAGGTGAGCGGTTTTCATGAGGCTCATCGTATTGCATTTGCTATGCAACTGCTGGTTCGAAACGACGAACCTGCGCAACACACGGCCGATGCCTCGATGGCTTGGGCTAGGGGCCGGCGTGTCAGGCGACCGAGGGCGACAGCGCCGATGGTGAAGCAGATGGACGAAGGGATCGCGCGGCACCTGCAGCGCAAGCTGCGCCTTCACGGCGACGTTTGACAAGCGCATGCGCAAGCTGGCGGGTGTGCGGTTGCCTTGCGCCGCGGAGACCAAGACCTGCCCGCGGTTCCCAATTCATGAGGCAACCATGCGCGTGGCTGCCGGCAGCCTGGGCAACCGACCGATGAGCCCGCAGGTGACTATGCACTGGCGGATTCTGATGGGCGGCAATCGGCACGAGACGGTCTCGCCAAAGGTGGCCAAAATTCAGCACGATGCTTGAGGACTACTTCTCCCTCCAACTGACGTTCGCGTCGCACTACGCTGGCGAAGCGATGGTGCCATTCGAGCTGGCTGTTGCGCGTTGCACGAACCTGCGCCGCAGACTGAATCTTTGGGGTCCGACGGGTGCCACGCGTTGGGACGCTTTTCTCTCTCAGATGCGCAAACTCGCAAACGATCCTTCCGCACTGCTCTGGACGTGCTGTGAATTTCATGAAAGCCGTCCCCACCCCGTCCCAGCTCGGTCGTTCGGATGCTTCTCCTACGAATCGCCAAATGCTGCAGGTGTCTTGCGTGTGCACTTCATACCACCGGAGGGCATCAGTGCAAGTCCCTTGGCGGCCGCAAGCATGCACACGAGAGCGGATGAACTCCGAGAGATGTTCTCGCACATTCGTCGCACCGAGCAACACGCCGAATCTGTGTTCGGCGTTTCCTGGCTTTACAACCTTGATGCGTACAAACGGTTGTTTCCCAGCGCGTACGTTGCGGCGATCAAGCCACCTTGGTTCCCGTTGCACTTGAACGGCAGCTCTACATGGGGCCAAGTGCTCAACTGGCGGCAGGACGTCAAGCCGACGATGAAGGGTGACTTGCTGCGCCGACTAAATCTCATGAAAGCAGAGGCGCCCTGGGAAGTCTTCCCTGTCCAAGCTTTGGCGGCCACCTGCGAGGTCCGGGCGTTCTACGAACTGCTCGCCTGACTTCCGAATGTCGGCCTTGGGCGCAAAGCCGGCGGGCAGGCTTGCGGCCTGCTCCGCTTTGCTTCGCTGACCCACTACCGCCGCCGCCACGCAGTCTCAGACGCTGGTGCGCAGCAGTGACCGAGAGGATGGCCAGTGCCCCCCCCGACCCTCAAATCGCCACCAGCTGCCGAATCCCCTCCTCCTGCATCTCGCTCCCCGGCCCGCGCGCGATGAACACGCCGCGCTCCATCACCAGGTATTCATCGGCCAGCTCTTCGGCGAAGTCGTAGTACTGCTCTACCAGCAGAATCGCCATGTCGCCCCGGTCCGCCAGCATCCGGATCACGCGGCCGATGTCCTTGATGATGCTGGGCTGGATGCCTTCGGTCGGCTCGTCCAGAATCAAAATCTTGGGCTTGGGCGCCAGCGCGCGGGCGATCGCCAGTTGCTGCTGTTGCCCGCCCGACAGGTCGCCACCACGCCGGTGCAGCATCTGCTTCAACACCGGAAACAGGTCGAACAGTTCGGCCGGAATCGGCGTGCTGCCGCTCTTGTAGGCCAGGCCCATGCGCAGGTTTTCTTCGACCGTCAGGCGCGCGAAGATCTCGCGGCCCTGGGGAACGTAACCCATGCCGGAGCGGGCCCGCTCATAGGGCGTGGTGCGTTCGATGGACTTGCCGTCGAACTCGATGCTGCCGGTCTTGATCGGCACCAGCCCCATCAGCGATTTCAGCAACGTGGTCTTGCCCACACCGTTGCGGCCCAGCAGCACGGTGACCTTGCCCAGCGCGGCCTGCAGGCTCACATCGCGCAGGATGTGCGAGCCGCCGTAGTACTGGTTGACGTTCTTGACGTTCAGGATGCTCATGTCGTTGGTCCTCAGCGCCCCAAATAGACTTCGATCACGCGTTCGTCCGCCTGCACTTCATCGAGCGTGCCCTGCGCCAGCACCGAGCCGTCGCACAGCACGGTGACGATCTCCGAGATGGTGCGGATGAAGCTCATGTCGTGCTCCACGACCATCAGCGAATGCTTGCCTTTGAGCGTCAGGAACAGCTCGGCCGTGCGCGCGGTTTCTTCGTCCGTCATGCCGGCCACGGGCTCGTCGAGCAGCAGCAGCTTCGGGTCCTGCATCAGCAGCATGCCGATCTCCAGCCACTGCTTCTGGCCGTGGCTGAGGTTGCCCGACAAGCGCCCCACGCTGTCGGCCAGGTGGATGGTGTGCAGGATCTCGGCCAGCCGGTCGCTCTGGCGCGAATCGAGCTTGAACAGCATGGACGACTTCACGCCCTTGTCGGTGGCCAGCGCCAGCTCGAGGTTTTCAAACACCGTGAGATGCTCGAACACGGTGGGTTTTTGAAACTTGCGGCCGATGCCCAGCTGGGCGATCTCGGGCTCGTTGTGACGCAGCAAGTCGATGGTGCTGCCGAAGAACACCGTGCCTTTGTCGGGCCGCGTCTTGCCGGTGATGATGTCCATCATCGTGGTCTTGCCGGCGCCGTTGGGGCCGATGATGCAGCGCAGCTCGCCGGGGGCGATGTCCAGGCTCAGCCCGTTGATGGCCTTGAAGCCGTCGAAGGAGCGGTGCACGTCCTCCAGGTACAGGATGCGGCCGTGCGTCACGTCCACCTCGCCCGGCGTGGCAATGCGCGAGAAGCCGGCCTCACGCCCGCCCGATTCGGTCTGGCCCGTCACGGGCGCCGCAGCGGTGCGCGCCCACCGTTTGGCGCCCTCTTCCATCAGGTCCGGCGTCATGCGCGCTCCTCCGCCCGGCCGCGTGCCGCGATCTTGCGCACCAGGCCCACCACGCCATGCGGCAGGTACAAGGTCACGCCGATGAAGATGGCCCCGAGGAAGTACAGCCAGTACTCGGGGAAGGCCACCGTGAACCAGCTCTTGGCGCCGTTCACGAGAAAGGCGCCGACGATGGGGCCGATCAAGGTGGCGCGCCCGCCAACAGCCGCCCAGATGGCGATCTCGATGGAGTTGGGCGGGCTCATCTCGCCCGGGTTGATGATGCCCACCTGCGGCACATACAGGGCGCCGGCCACGCCACACATCATGGCCGAGATGGTCCAGATGGTGAGCTTGTAGACCACCGGGTTGTAGCCCGAGAACATGACGCGTGTCTCCGCATCGCGGATGGCCTGCAGCACTCTGCCGAACTTGCTCTGCACCAGCCAGCGCGCGAACAGAAAGAAGCCCAGCAGCGTGAGCCCGGTGATGACGAAGAGCGTCATGCGCATCTGCTGCGTGGCGATCGGGATGTCAAGAATGCGCTTGAAATCCGTGAAGCCGTTGTTGCCGCCGAAGCCCGTCTCGTTGCGAAAGAACAGCAGCATGGCCGCGAAGGTCATCGCCTGCGTGATGATGGAAAAGTACACGCCCTTGATGCGCGAGCGAAACGCGAAGTAGCCGAACACGAAGGCCAGCAGCCCCGGCACCGCCACCACCAGAATCATCTGGGCGATGAATGAGCCGCTGAAGGTCCAGTGCCATGGCAGCTCCTTCCAGTCCAGAAAGACCATGAAGTCGGGCAGCTCGCTCTTGTAGTTGCCCTCCAGGCCAATCTGGCGCATGAGGTACATGCCCATCATGTAGCCGCCCAGCGCGAAGAACAGGCCGTGCCCGAGCGACAGGATGCCGGTGTAGCCCCAGATCAGGTCCATCGCCAGCGCGGCAATCGCGTAGCACATGATCTTGCCGACCAGCGCGACGGCGTAGTCGCTCATGTGGAACATGCTGCCGGGCGCGGCGACCAAATTCATCAGCGGCGCCAGCGCGCAGATGGCGATCAGCGCCACCAGAAAGCCGGCCCAGCCCTTGCCGCTGAGCAGCGGCGCGCGGCCCGGCAGCGTCACGCGCTCGGCGGGCAGGCTGGTCGCTGCGGAGACCATGACGCCGGCCTCGGCCGCCATCGAGCGTTCGATGGTCGTGGTGGGGGTGAGAGTGGGAGTGGTCATGTTCATGCCTCCGCGCTGCGGCCCTTCATCGCGAAGATGCCCTGCGGCCGCTTCTGGATGAAGACAATGATCAACACGAGCACCGCGATCTTGGCCAGCACGGCGCCGGCCCAGCCTTCGAACAACTTGTTCAGGATGCCCAGGCCCATGGCCGCGTAGACGGTGCCGGCCAGCTGGCCTACGCCGCCGACCACGACGACCATGAACGCATCGACGATGTAGCTCTGCCCCAGGTCTGGCCCCACGTTGCCGACCTGGCTCAGCGCGCAACCGGCCAGCCCAGCCACGCCCGAGCCCAGCGCGAACGCATAGGTGTCGATGCGCGCCGTGTTCACGCCCATGCAGGAGGCAATCGGCCGGTTCTGCGTGACGCCACGCACGAACAGGCCCAGCCGCGTCTTGCCGATCAGAAACGCCATGCCGCCCAGCACCAGCGCGGCGAACAGAATGATGAGCACGCGGTTCCAGGGCAGCATGAGGTTGGGCAACAACTCGATGCCGCCGCTCATCCACGAAGGGTTTTCCACGCCCACGTTCTGCGCGCCGAACAGCGTGCGCACCAGCTGCATCAGCATCAGGCTGATGCCCCAGGTGGCCAGCAGTGTTTCCAGCGGGCGGCCGTAGAGGAAGCGGATCACGCTGCGCTCCAGCGCCGCGCCGACCAGGGCCGCAGCCATGAACGACACCGGGATCGCGGCGACCAGGTACCAGTCGAAGGCACCCGGCAGGTACTGCTGGAACAAGCCCTGCATCACATAGGTGGCGTAGGCGCCGATCATCATCAGCTCGCCATGGGCCATGTTGATCACGCCCATCAGCCCATAGGTGATGGCCAGGCCCAGCGCCACCAGCAGCAGGATGCTGCCCAGGCTGATGCCGGTGAACGCCTGGCCCAGGCGCTCGCCCCAGACGAGGCCTTCGTCGATGCTCTTGATCGACGCTTCGATCTGCTTCTTGACAGCCGCGTCCTGCTCTTCGGCAAGGCGCTCGTTCAGCAGCAGCTTGGTGTCGGGCGTCTTGTTGTCGGCCAGCGCCTTGGCCGCGGCCAGGCGCTTGGCCGGGTCTTCGCTGCCCAAGAGCGAGGCCGAACGAGCCAGCTCCAGCTTGGCCTTGATCGCGGCGCTCTTCTCGATCGCCAGCGCCTTCTCGATCAGCGGCAGGCGCGCCTCTGACGGCGCCTTCAGCAGCGCGTCCACGGCGCCCGCGCGCACCGTGTCGTCGGGGTTGACGATCTGCAAGGCGGCCAGCGCGACGTCGAGCTCGCTGCGCATCAGGTTGTTGTTGATGACGTCTTCGGCGTCCTCGGGCACCTTCACCTCAGCGCCGGTGACGGGGTCAAACCCCTTGTCGTCCTTGATGACGATGGCCTTGTCCGCTGTCGTCTTGACCGCGTCGTCCGACAGTGCTTGCAAAAAGGCCGATGTCTTCTCGTCGGGCTGTTCCACGGCGGCGGTGACGGCCTTGGTGATGGCCTCGATGCGGGTCTCGGCCTCGCCGGCCGCCATCGCGTGGGCCTCGCCGTCCGTCAGTGCATGGGCGGGCAGCATGACCGCCCCCCACAGCGCCCACCCGGCGCACAGCATTCTTGTCCAGCGTCGCAATGGAACCTCCCTGAATCTCATCATGAAAGAAGGGGCGCCTGGGCGCGCCGCGAGGACTTGTTCGGCGTCGTCCCTGGGCCCCTTCTCGTGCCTGCCCGGTGCGGGCAGTGCTCACATCTTCTCGGGCTCGTCCTTCTTCTTGTCGTTGCCTTCGATGTAGGGGCTCCAGGGCTTGGCCTTCACGGGGCCGGGCGTCTTCCACACCACGTTGAACTGGCCGTCGGCCTTGATCTCGCCGATGAACACCGACTTGTGCAGGTGGTGGTTCTTCTCGTCCATCTTCGAGACGATGCCCGACGGTGCCTTGAAGGTCTGGCCCGCCATGGCGGCGATCACCTTGTCCACGTCCGTGCTCTTGGCCTTCTCGACGGCCTGCTTCCACATGTAGACGCCGATGTAGGTCGCCTCCATCGGGTCGTTGGTCAGCGGCTTGTCCTTGTGGCCGGCGATGCCCTTGGCCTTGGCGTAGTCGCCCCACTTCTTGATGAAGGCGGTGTTCTCGGGGTTCTTGATCGACTGGAAGTAGTTCCACGCGGCCAGGTGCCCGACCAGCGGCTTGGTGTCCACACCGCGCAGCTCTTCCTCACCCACGGAGAAGGCGACGACCGGCACGTCCTTGGCCTTCAGGCCAGCGTTGCCCAGTTCTTTGTAGAACGGCACGTTGGAATCGCCATTGATGGTGGAGACCACCGCCGTCTTGCCGCCGGCCGAGAACTTCTTGACGTCCGCGACGATGGTTTGGTAATCGCTGTGGCCGAACGGGGTGTACTTCTCGTCGATGTCCTTGTCGGCCACGCCCTTGCTCTTCAAGTAGGCGCGCAGGATCTTGTTGGTGGTGCGGGGGTACACGTAGTCGGTGCCCAGCAGCACCCAGCGCTTGGCGCCGCCGCCGGCCTTGCTCATCAGGTAATCCACTGCGGGGATGGCTTGCTGATTCGGCGCGGCACCGGTGTAGAACACGTTCTTGGACAGCTCTTCACCCTCGTACTGCACGGGGTAGAACAACAGGCCGTTCATCTCTTCGACCACCGGCAGCACCGACTTGCGCGAGACGGACGTCCAGCAGCCGAACATCACCGCCACCTTGTCCTGGCCCAGCAGCTGCTTGGTCTTCTCGGCGAACAGCGGCCAGTTGGAGGCCGGGTCGACCACCACGGGCTCGAGCTTCTTGCCCAGCACGCCGCCCTTGGCGTTGATCTCGTCGATGGCCATCAGCACCGTGTCCTTGAGCACGGTCTCGGAAATGGCCATGGTGCCGGACAGGCTGTGCAGCACGCCGACCTTGATGGTGCCGCCCGATTGGGCATGCACAGGCAAGCCCGCGAAGCCGGCCAGAGCGACGGCTGCAGTGACAGCCTTCAGGGTGAATCTACGTTGCATGGTGCTGGATCTCCGGATCGGTGGATGGGAAGTTGTCGTACGTTCCGCAGGCAGCAGGCCATGCGTAACAGACAGTCACGATCCTAGGGATGACCCGGGGTCCGGCATATACGCCGGGTGGCGTACGGCGCAGCCCATGCGCCGTCGCGAGATCAGTGGCTGATCATCCAGGGCCGTTTCGTTGGGAACGCCTTGGCACCGTTGGGCGCCGTCACCGTGGACGAGCGCTTGGCGCCGGGGCTGCAGCAACCACAGCCCGCCGGGTGCCGCATGCGCTGGTAGTCGCGCGAGCTCTTGGGCTCGTGCCGGGCGCGTTCGTTGACGTCCATGGCGCGCCGCGTGTCACCGGCCAGCAGTGCCAGCCGCGGCGCGCTGGTGAACACGCGTTGCGAAGCGGTGCCGCAGTCCGGGCAGGCGGCCGGTTCGTTGCGCTGGGTCAGCGTGCGGAAAGCGTCGAAGCCGCCGCAGCTGGGGCAGTCGTAGTCGTAGGTGGGCATCGGCAGGTCCGCTCTGTTGGAAGGTTCAGGCCATTCTGCGCAGGGCGGCCGCGCAGGGCACTACGTCAAATAACGTAGGCGGGGGCAGCCAGTTTCAGCCTTGCCAGACGCCGAAGCCATGCGCACGCAACCGGATGCCCAACTCCACCTCCATCTCGCGCGCGGCCTGGTAGGGCATGGGGTTGTAGCGCGCATACAGCGCAGGCAGCAGGCGCTCGCCATACAGCATCACGAAGCGGTTGGCCTGGATGCCGGCCTTGTGCTTGTCGAAGCGGATGTCGGGGTCCAGTCCGGTCATGCCGACGTAGACGAAGGGCTGGCCCAGTTGGTAATCGGGATTCGCACGGCGGAAGCGCGCGCTGTTCCACACCTGGTCGGCGAGCTGAACGACGTAGACGTGGTGGTGGGCGCGCGGCATGGATGCATCATGCCGCGAGCCGATCCTTGGGCTGACGTGCAGCGATGGTTGTCGCCGCTGCGTCCTGATTGGCTCCTGGTCCAACTTGTTCAATGCTGTGCCGCCGGTTCGATGCAGTGCGTCGGTTCGATGCGGTGCGTGGGTGGGCCGCCCGGCATGGGGCACCCCCAGGGCCGGCCCGGCTCAGCGCCCCTCGCCCAGGGGCTCGGGGTCCCCTGCGGTGCTCGCGGCATGGGCGCATTGCACAACTCGCACCACTCACTGCGTTCGTTCACCTCGAACAGGTGCAATGAGTCAGTTCACGAAGCGTGCTGCGCCGCCGCCCATGCCACTGCGCTCCTCGGCGCATCTGCAGGGCCGGCCCTGGGGGCACCCCATGCCGGGCTCGGTGCGGCTGACTCCGATATGCGGTGCTTGCTGGCAGGCCGTCGAGAAATCCATGCCGGGCTCCGTGCGGCTGATACCGGTGCGCAGTGCTTGAGGGCAGTCCGTCGAGCAGGCCTACTGATAGCCCGGAGAGCGAGCACGCGTCACGCGAGCCTGTCCCCCAGCAGCGCATCGGCCAACCGACGACGTAGCCTGGCCGGGGGTGACCGCCGTGGCCAACCTGTGGACGCGCCGAGGAGCGCAGGACTGCGGGCGGCGGCGCAGCACGCCTCGTGAACTGACTCATTGCACCTGTTCGAGGTGAACGAACGCAGTGAGTGGTGCGAGTTGTGCAATGCGCCCGCAGGCCGAGCACCGCAGGTTGCCCGAGCCCCTGGGCGAGGGACGCGTCCACCGGGCGGCCATGGCGGGCACCCCAGGCCGGGCGGCCCCCATGAGCCGGGCTCGCACCCCAGGCCGGGCGGCCCCCATGAGCCGGGCTCGCACCCCAACCGGGCGCGCACCCAACGCCGCAAGCGCCCCCATCCAAGACGCACCCCCGAAAGCCCGCAAAGCCCCCGAAAGCCAACCCTCAGACCAGATCCGGCGACAGCGGCATCTGCACCGACCCATCAATGAACTTCGTCGGCCCCGCCGCACTCGGGTTGATGTCGAACTCGAAGATCTGCGTCGGCAGCCACAGCGTGGCGCAGGCGTTGGGCACGTCCACCACCCCGCTGATGTGACCCTGCACGGGCGCAGTGCCCAGGATCGAATAGGCCTGCGCGCCCGAGTAGCCGAACTTCTTCAAATACTCGATGGCGTTCAAACACGCCTGGCGGTAGGCCACGTTCACGTCCAGGTAGTACTGCTTGCCGCTCTCGTCGACGCTGATGCCCTCGAAGATCACGTAGTCGTTGTAGGTCGGCACGATGGGGCTGGGCTTGAAGATCGGGTTCTTGATGCCGTACATCGCCATGCCGCCTGGAATGATGCTGACCTTCATGTGCACCCAGCCGGCCATCTCGATCGCGCCGCAAAAAGTGATCTCGCCATCGCCCTGGCTGAAGTGCAGGTCGCCCACCGACAGGCCCGCGCCGTCCACATACACCGGGAAGAAGATCTTGGAGCCGCGCGACAGATCCTTGATGTCGCAGTTGCCGCCATGCTCGCGCGGCGGCACGGTGCGCGCGCCCGTGACCGCCGCCTTGGCCTTGGCGTCGCCCGTCAGCTTGCCCATGTGGGCCGTGGCGACAAACGGCGGGTTGGCCAGGCCGCTGGTGGCCGGGTCGGAATCGATCAACGCTTGCTCGCGCGTGTTCCAGGTCTCCAGCATCTTCGGGTCGGGCAGGCAACCGATCAGGCCGGGGTGGATGAGGCCCGCGTACTTCACGCCCGGCACATGGCGTGAGGTGGTGAACATGCCGTGAAAGTCCCAGATCGACTTCTGCGCGAGCGGGAAGTGCTCGGTCAGAAAGCCGCCGCCGTTCTTCTTGCTGAAGAAGCCGTTGAAGCCCCACAGGCTGTCTTGCTTGGCGCCGATGTCCAGCAGCTCCACCACCAGCAGGTCGCCCGGCTTGGCGCCCTTCACGCCCACCGGGCCGCTCAGGTAGTGGACGGTCGTGAGATCGATGTCGCGCACGTCGTCGGCGCTGTCGTTGTTCTGGATGAAGCCACCCGTCCAGTCGTAGGTCTCCAGCACAAAGTCGTCGCCCGGGTTGACCCAGCAGGCCATGGGGATGTCGGGGTGCCAGCGGTTGTGCACGTTCTCGTTGCTGGGGGCCGGCTGGTTCAGGTCGACCTTGATCAGGGTTTCGGGCATCTCTGTTGCTCCTGGTTGTGAAAATCTAGACGGAGAGGTAGCGCTTGATGTGGGCGAGGTCGGTCTTCTCGCGCTCGGTCTCGTGCACGAGCCGGCCGCCCTCGATCACGAACAGCCGATCGGCCACGTCCATCGCAAAGCTCAGCACCTGCTCGGACACGACGATGGTGATGCCCTTCATGCGGCGGATCTCGTTCAGCGCCTTGGCGATGTCCTTGATGATGGAAGGCTGGATGCCTTCGGTCGGCTCGTCGAGCAGCAGCACCTTGGGGTTGGTGACGAGCGCGCGCGCAATGGCGAGTTGTTGCTGCTGGCCGCCCGACAGGTTGCCTCCCTTGCGCGCGCGCATGTCGAACAGCACAGGGAACAGCGCGTAGATCTCGTCCGGCACGCGCAGGCTGGGGCTGCTCTGCAGGCCGGTCTGGATGTTCTCTTCCACCGTCAGCGTGGGGAAGATCATGCGGCCCTGCGGCACATAGGCGATGCCCTTGGCGACGCGGCGAAAGCTCTCGTCCTTCGACACGTCCTGCCCCCCGACCGAGACCGTACCGCTCTTGAGCGGCAGGATGCCCATGAGGCTCTTGAACAGCGTGGTCTTGCCCATGCCGTTGCGGCCCATGATGGCGACCGTCTCGTTGGCGTGGCCAACAAACGAGATGCCGTGCAGCGCCTCGCTCTGGCCGTAGGCGACGTGGATGTCGTCGACCTTCAGGATGACATTGCTCATCTTGCGTTCCTTCGCGTCGCGTCAGTGGCCGAGATACACATCGATGACTTTGGGGTCGGCCTGCACCTGGTCCATCGGCCCTTCGGCGAGGATCTTTCCCTGGTGCATGACGGTGACCTTGTGCGCGATCTGGGCGACGAAATCCATGTCGTGTTCGATCACGATGACCGCGCGGTTGTCGCTGATGCGCTTGAGCAGCTCGGCCGTCAGCTCGCGCTCGCGCGAACTCATGCCGGCAATCGGCTCGTCGAGCATCAAGAGCTCGGGCTCCTGCATCAGCAGCATGCCGATCTCCAGCCACTGCTTCTGGCCGTGGCTCAGCAGGCCAGCCTCGGTGCCCAGCTTGTCGGCCAGGAAGATGTCTTCGGCGACGGCCTGCACGGCGGCCTTGATCTTGTCGGTGCACTGGAAGGCCAGCGCGCCGAACACCGAGCGGCCCGACGGGTACGACACCTCCAGGTTCTGGAACACCGTGAGGTTCTCGTAGATCGACGGCGTCTGGAACTTGCGGCCGATGCCTAGGCGCACGCGCTTGTGCTCGGGCATGCCGGTCAGTTCGGTGTTGTTGAACTTGATGCTGCCTGTGCTGGCCTTGGTCTTGCCGCAGATCAGATCGAGCAGCGTGGTCTTGCCGGCGCCATTGGGGCCGATGATCACGCGCAGCTCGTTCTTGTCCACATACAGGGTCAGCGTGTCGATGGCCTTGAAGCCGTCGAACGAGACGGTGAGGTCTTCCACGGCCAGGGCGAAGTCGGTGTTGCTCATTCAGATGCTCCCGGTGTTTCAGGCGCGCTGGCCGTGCAGGTCGGGGTCGGGCACTGCGGGGCCGCTGCCGGGCGCGGAGGCAGGGGCTGGTGCAACGGCAGCAGCCGCGTGCGGTGCAGACTTCGCTGCGGCCAGCTGCTCGCCATAGGCCTTGCGGGCCGCGCCACGCTCGCGCCACCAGGGGCGGATCTTGTCTTCCCACAGCCCGGCCAGCCCCATCGGGAAGGCCATCGTCACGCCGATGAACAACGCCGCCATCAGGAACAGCCACAGGTCCGGAAAGCTCTCGGAGAACAGCGTCTTGCCGGCGTTGACCAGCAGCGCGCCGTACACCGCGCCGACCAGGCTCATGCGCCCGCCGACGGCCGCGTAGATCACCATCTCGATGGAAGGCACGATGCCCACCAGCGTGGGTGACATGAAGCCCACCTGCAGCGTGAACAGTGCGCCGCCGATGCCCGACAACCCGGCGGCCAGGCAGAACGTGAACACCTTGAAGTTGGCCACGTCGTAGCCCGAGAAGCGCACGCGGTCTTCCTTGTCGCGCATGGCCAGAAGCAGCGTGCCGAGCTTGCTGGTCTGGATCCAGCGGCACAAGAGGATGCTGGCGATCAACAGCGCCACGCAGACGAAGTAGAGGATGACCTTGGCGCTGTCGGTGCGCGTGTCCCATCCGCCCAGCGTCTTCAGATCGGTCATGCCGTTCACGCCGCCGGTATAACCCTGCTGGCCGACGATCAGCACCGTGAGGATCAGCGCCACGGCCTGCGTGATGATGGCGAAGTAGACGCCGCCCACGCGCCGCTTGAACATCGCAAAGCTGATCAGCCAGGCCAGCGCCATGGGTACGGCCACCACGAGGATCAAGGTGAGCGGCAGGCTCTTGAATGGCAGCCACATCAGCGGCAGCTCGGTGATCTGGTTCCAGTCCATGAAGTCCGGAATGCCGGGCGTGGACTGGATCTTGGTGGTCTCCGGGTCCGAGGCTTCGAGCTTCAGGAACATGGCCATCGCGTAGCCGCCCAGGCCGAAGAACACGCCCTGCCCCAGGCTCAGCACACCGCCGTAGCCCCAGACCATGACCAGGCCGACGGCGACGAAGGCGTAAGTCAAGTATTTGCCGACCAGGTTCAGCCGGAACAGATCCAGCGACAGCGGCAGCACGACCGCGAGGAACACAGCCAGCAGCAGCACGCTGCCGAGCTGGTAGCGGTGGATCAGGGCTTTGATGGTGTCCATCTGTTGCTTCCAGTTCAAATCAAACGCACGACTTGGGCCGCACAACGGCACCAGGCCAGGAACACCGCGGAACCGGCTCTGCCGGGCCGCTGGTGTTGCTCCCTTGAGGGAGGATTCGGCTACACGCAGTGAGCAAGAAACGAGGGGGAGTCATGTTCAGCGTCTGACCTTGGAGGCGAACAAGCCTTGCGGCCGCATCATCAAAATCAACACGATGAGCGACAGCGTCAGTACCTTGGCCATCGATCCGGTCATGAAGAACTCGGTGATCGACTGCGTCTGCGCAATGCCGAAGGCCGAGACCACGGTGCCCAGCAGGCTGGCCGCGCCGCCGAAGGTGACGACCAGGAACGCATCGACGATGTAGAGCTGGCCCGAGGTCGGCCCGGTCGATCCGATGGTGGTGAAGGCCGCGCCCGCCACGCCGGCGATGCCGCAGCCGATGGCAAACGTCAGCCGGTCGGTCCGCATGGTGTCGATGCCGGTGGCGTTGGCCATCACCCGGTTGCTCACGGTGGCACGCACGCGCAGGCCCCAGCGGCTCTTGTGCATGGCCAGCAGCACGCCGCCGGTGGCCAGCGCCGTGAGCACCAGCACGAACATGCCGTTGATCGGAATGTCCACGCCCTCGATGGGTGCCCAGGCTCCCATCAGCCAGTCCGGCAGCGTGGGGCTGACCTCCTTGGGGCCGATGAAGGTGCGAAAGCACTGCTGCAGGCCCAGGCTCACGCCCCAGGTGGCTAGCAGCGTGTCCAGCGGCCGCTTGTACAGATGGCGGATCAACGCCCATTCCATGATCCAGCCGAAGAAAAAGGCGACGAAGAACGCCAGCACGATGGCGATCGGAAAGTACACGCCGATGGCGCCGGGCCAGTGGCTCTCGGTGATCGTCGAGGCCATGTAGATGGTGTAGGCACCGATGGCCATGAACTCGCCATGCGCCATGTTGATGACGCCCATCTGGCCGAAGATGATGGCCAGGCCCAGCCCCATCAGCAGGAGCACGGCGAACAGCGACAGGCCCGCGAAGCCCTGCATCAGGCCGATGTTGAACATGTCGGAAAGGGTCATGGCGTGGTCGCTCCCAGGTGGTGTCCGAACGCGCCCTCTCCCATGCCGGGAGAGGGCCAGGCCGTGCTTACTGGTAGCCCTTGGGGAACGGATCGGGCTTGATCAGTTCAGAAGATTCCGCGACCACCCTGAAGCTCGCGTCCTTCTGCCCCTGGCCGATGCGCGCCTTGCTCCACAGGTGGTGGTTGGCGTCCAGCTTCACATAGCCTTCGGGTGCGGTCTTGAGCTCGATGCCGGGCGATGCGGCGACGACCTTGTCGACGTCGAAGCTGCCGGCCTTCTCGACCGCGGCCTTCCACAGCCAGGGGCCGAGGTAGCCGGCCTGCGTCACGTCGCCGATCACCGCGTCTTTGCCGTACTTGGCCTTGAAGGCGGCGACGAACTTCTTGTTGTTCTCGTTCTCCAGCGACTGGAAATACTTCATCGACGAGTAGAAGCCGGCAAAATTCTCACCGCCCACGCCGGTCATCTCGTCCTCGGTCACCGACAGCGTCAAGAGGAACTGCTTGTCGCCCGTGATGCCGGCCGCCTTCAGCTGCTTGTAGAACGCCACGTTGGAACCACCGACCACGGCCGCGAAGATGCAGTCGGGCTTGGCCAGCTTGATCTTGTTGATCAGCGAGTTGAAGTTGGTGTGGCCCAGGGGGTAGTACTCCTCGCCCTTGACCGAGCCGAGCTTGCCCACCGTCTCGATGTGCTTGCGCGCGATCTTCATCGAGGTGCGCGGCCAGATGTAGTCGGAGCCGACTAGGAAGAAAGTCTTGGCCTTCTTCTCCTTGGCGCTCCAGTCCAGGCTCCAGATGATCTGCTGCGTGGCTTCCTGGCCGGTGTAGATGACGTTCTTGCTCTGCTCCAGGCCTTCGTAGAAGGTGGGGTAGTACAAGAGGCCGTTCTCTTTCTCGAACACCGGCAGCACGGCCTTGCGCGAGGCGCTGGTCCAGCAGCCGAAGACGCAGGCGGTCTTGTCGTTGACCAGCAGCTTCTTGCTCTTCTCGGCGAAGGTGGGCCAGTCGGACGCGCCGTCTTCCTTGATGACCTTGATCTTGCGGCCCAGGATGCCGCCCATGGCGTTGATCTCGTCGATGGCCAGCTGCTCGGCCTGGATCGAGCCGGTCTCCGAGATCGCCATCGTGCCGCTGGCGGAGTGGAGTTGGCCGACCGTGACTTCGGTATCGGTCACGGCCAGCTTGGTGGTGTTCACCTTGGCCGTGGGGAACTGCTGCGCCAGCGCGGCAGCCGACAGGCCGGCGAACGGCGACATGGCAGCCATCTGCAACATGCGCCGGCGCAGGACGGACTCGGGGCGGGGATCTGCGGACATGGACACTCCTATGGGTTGAACCGTTCGCGGCACCGGGTTTGGTGTGCTGCGGTGCAACGAAAGGTATCCCCGACCCTGCGCAGGACGAATACGTCATTCAACGTAGTGCGCTGCGCACAACGCAGGCGAACACTGGTGGCCCGTCATCCACCACACCAGGAGTTCACCGATGCGCCACGGCGACATATCGAGCAGCAAGGACGGCGTCGGCGTGGCCGTCGTCAACTACAAGATGCCGCGTCTGCACACCAAGGCGGAAGTGCTGGCCAACGCGCGCAACATCGCCGAGATGCTGATCGGCATGAAGCGCGGCCTGCCGGGCATGGACCTGGTGGTGTTCCCCGAATACTCCACGCACGGCATCATGTACGACGCCAAGGAGATGTATGAGACGGCCGCCACGGTGCCGGGCGAAGAGACCGAGATCTTCGCCGCCGCCTGCCGGCAGGCCAAGGTGTGGGGCGTGTTCTCGCTGACCGGCGAGCGCCATGAAGACCACCCGAACAAGGCGCCCTACAACACGCTGATCCTCATGAACGACCAGGGCGAGATCGTGCAGAAGTACCGCAAGATCATGCCCTGGGTGCCGGTGGAAGGCTGGTACCCGGGCGACTGCACCTACGTGAGCGACGGCCCCAAGGGCTTGAAGATCAGCCTCATCATCTGCGACGACGGCAACTACCCCGAGATCTGGCGCGACTGCGCGATGAAGGGCGCCGAACTCATCGTGCGCTGCCAGGGCTACATGTACCCGGCCAAGGAGCAGCAGGTGCTGGTCGCCAAGGCCATGGCGTTCATGAACAACGTCTACGTGGCGGTGGCCAATGCGACCGGCTTCGACGGCGTGTATTCGTACTTCGGCCACTCGGCGCTGATCGGCTTCGACGGGCGCACGCTGGGCGAGTGCGGGGAGGAGGAGATGGGCATCAACTACGCGGAGTTTTCGATGCACCTGATCCGCGATGCGCGCAAGAACGGGCAGTCGCAGAACCACCTCTACAAGTTGCTGCACCGCGGCTACACCGGCAAGATCAACTCGGGCGAAGACATGCATGGCGTGGCGGCCTGCCCGTATGGCTTCTATGCCGACTGGATCAAGGACCCGGAGGGCACGCGCAAGCGTGTGGAGGCGTTCACGCGCGGCACGCCGGGCACGCCCGAGTGCCCGATCGAGGGCATTCCGAACCAGCTGCCGGAGCATCGGTGAGCGCCGCGCCGGGCCGCCCCAAGCAAGCTCGCGCCCCCTCGGGGGGCAGCGAACCTCGCGCAGCGGGGAGCGTGGGGGTGCACCGGTGAGCGCCCTGGCGCGGGCGGTGGACAGCCCGGCTGCCGCCCCGCTGGCCGCCCCTTCGTCCGACCCGCTGGCTGCATGGCGCATCACCCGCACGCCCTACTACCGGCCTGTGGGCGACGAGGTCGCGCAGTTCCACGCGGCCCACGCCCTGCGACTGCCCATGCTGCTGAAGGGCCCGGCTGGCTGCGGCAAGACGCGCTTCGTCGAGCACATGGCGCACCAGCTCGACCTGCCGCTGGTGACGGTGGCCTGCCACGAAGACATGACGGCCGGCGACCTGCTGGGCCGCTGGCTGATCGACGCCGACGGCACACGCTGGCAGGACGGGCCGCTGACGCTAGCGGCGCGCCACGGCGCGCTGTGCTACCTGGACGAGCTGATCGAGGCGCGCCCCGATGCGCTGACTGTGTTGCACCCGCTGGCCGACACGCGCCGCGTGTTGCCGCTGGAGCGCAACGGCGAACTGCTGGCGGCGCACGCGCGCTTTCAGCTGGTGGTCTCGTACAACCCGCAGCCGGGGCGCGACCTGCGGCCGGCCACGCGGCAGCGATTCGTCGCCCTGGCGTTCGAGGCGCCGCCGCCTGCTGTCGAGGTCGCCATCGTGGTCCACGAATCAGGCCTGGCGACGGAGCCCGCGATGCGCCTGGTCGGCCTGGCCGAGCGCACGCGCGCACTGGACGCCGAGGCGGTCGAAGCCCTGTCTACCCGCATGCTGGTGCGCACGGCGCAGCTGATGGCGCAGGGGCTGGAGCCGCGCTGGGCCTGCGAGCTGGCGCTGGTGCAGGCATGGTCCGATGCACCCGAGCGCGTGCAGGCGCTGCGCGCGTTGGTGGACGCGTTGTATCCATGACGTTGGACGCGCTGCGGCTGTTGCTGCAGGCGCTCGCGCAGCGCGCTGTCGCGCTGGCCGAGGTGGCTGGCCTGGTGCAGCCCGTGCTGTCCCCTACGCAACTGCTGCTGCCGCAAGACGGCGCGGCCGCGCTGCACCGCGCCGCCACGGCCCATGCGGCAGCCCACCTGCTGCACTCGCGCGCGGGGGCCGATGCGCGGGGCCGCAAGCCACTGGCGCTGGCCGTGCTGTCTGCCGTGGAAGACGCGCGCGTGGAACGCCTGCTGATCGCCGGCCTACCCGGTGTGCGCCGCTGGTTCCTGCCCTTTCTGCCCGCCACGGCGCACAGCGGCCTGGGCTTTGCCGCGTTGATGGCCCGGCTCGACCGCGCGCTGGCCGACCCACAAGCGCACGACAGCCACCATTGGGTGCAGCGCGCGCAGCAGGGCTTCTGGGCGCTGCCGGCCGATGCACCGCCCGCCGAGTTCACGCAGCTGGCCCTGGTGCTGGCCAACATGCTGGGCCAGATGCGCGTGCCGTTCGACACACAGTACCGGCCGCACACCGCGTACCGCGACGACCACAGCTACCTTTGGGACCATGCGCGCAGTGCCGAGGCTGACCCTCTGCCTGTGCCAGCCGGCGCATCGGTCCAGACGGCCAGCAGCCGCACCTACACCGATGCGCAAGCCGCTGGCAACACAGGCGCAGGCGCCGATGCCGAAGCAGTCGTCGTGCTACGCGAACGCCACTACGGCGAATGGCATGACAAGCTGGGCCTGTGGCGCCCGGCCTGGTGCCGCGTGCAGGAACGCAGCCTGGCGCGTCGCAACCCGGTGCCCACCCCACGCCCGCGCCGCCTGCCACTGGCGGCAGAGGGCGAACTGCTGGACCTGTCGGCGGCCGTCACCGCGCTGGCAGACCGCCGCCGGGGCCACATGTGGGATGGGCATGTGTTTCGCCGCACGGCCCCGCCCATGCGCGCCAGCGTGCTGCTGCTGCTCGACCTGTCGCACTCCACGCTGGCGCCGTGGCGGGGCGGCCCGCAGACCGTGCAGGCCGCGCAGCAGCAGGCCGCCCTGTCGCTGGCGCGCCAGCTCGCGGCCCAGGGCGCACGCGTGGCCGTGCACGGCTTCGCCTCCAACGGCCGCGCCGAGGTGGCCTACTGGCGCGCGGTCGACTTCGGCATGGTGTGCGACGCAGCAGCCATTGCCTCGTTGCCGGTGCGCCATTCCACGCGCCTGGGCGCCGCGCTGCGCCACGCGCAGACACTTCTGGCCGAGGAAGCAGGACCGCGCCGCAGCCTGGTGCTGCTGAGCGATGGGGAGCCTTGGGACATCGATGTGTTCGAAGCGGAGCACCTGCTGCACGATGCGCGCCGGGCGGTGGATGCACTGCGCGGCGCTGGCATGCGTGCGCACTGCCTGGCCCTCGATGCCACTGCTTTGGAGTCCGCGCGTTCCGTCTTTGGCAGCACGGGTCTGCGCTTACTCCAGGCCTTCGAACCGTTGACCCGCAGCCTGGCGGCGGTTTGCCGCGCAGCCATCGGCTGAGGGGGCGCATCGGGCTGTTCGGACCACTGACCACTGCGAGGCGCGCGCGCAGACAACAGGGCGCGCGCCTGCTTGCGCCGGGTGATGAATCCCGCAGCGGCATCATGGCTATTGGGGCTGATCGCCGTGGCGCGCTGCATCATGCGCGCCTAAATCAAACGGGGGAAGGTACGTCATGGAAAGTTTGCAGGCCCTTTTTTCGGAGCCCGCTGCCTGGGCCGCGCTCGCAGCCCTGGTGGTCATGGAGATCGTGCTCGGCATCGACAACCTGATCTTCATCTCCATCCTGTCGAACAAGCTTCCGGAATCCCAGCGCAAGCGCGCGCGCCAGATTGGCATCGGCCTGGCGCTCGGCATGCGGCTGCTGCTGCTGTCGATGATTGCGTTTCTGGTCGGGCTCACGGCGCCTGTCTTCGACCTAGGCTGGACCGGCCCCCTCGGCGCCAACGGCGAGCCCACGTTCGAGACCCAGTTCTCCTGGCGCGACCTGATCCTGATCGTCGGTGGCCTGTTCCTGATCTGGAAAGCCACCAAGGAAATCCACCACAACGTCGACCCAGCGCCGACCGGCGACGTGTTCGATACCGGCACGACCGCGAAGATTGGGTTCTCCTCGGTGATCGTCCAGATCATCCTGCTGGACATGGTGTTCTCGGTGGACTCCATCCTGACGGCAGTGGGCATGACGGACAACTTGGCGGTCATGGTGATCGCCGTGATCATCTCCGTCATCGTCATGCTGGTGGCCGCTGAGCCACTGGCCAATTTCATCAACCGCAACCCGACGGTGGTGATGCTGGCGCTCGGCTTCCTGCTGATGATCGGCGCGGTGCTGATCGCCGATGGCTTCGGCGTGTATGTGCCCAAGGGCTACATCTACGCGGCGATGGCGTTCTCGATGGTGGTGGAGATTCTGAACATGCTGTCGCGCCGCGGCAAGCAGCGGGCCACTGAAAAGGCGACCTGACGCAGGCAGAGCGCGACGCGCTCGTCGCCAACCTGATGGCGGCCCGCCGCGCGGTTGCGGCAGCGTTGCGGGCGGCGGACCCTGCGGCCGAACAGGCGGCGCGCCGGGATGTCGATGCCGCCAAGCGCGGGCTCGGCGAACGTGGGCCGGTGTGGTGGACCGACGGCGCGCCGGACCTCAACCGGCATTTGGTCACCAACACGCCGTACGCGGCGTGGCACGGCGCCACGGTGCCCGCGGCCGGGGGTACGTTTATTGCATGAGTTCCCACCTTCATGCACACCACCGAGGCCCCCTCCCCCGCGCCTGCCCAGAAGATCTTCCGCATCCGCCGGGAGTACAACGCCTGGGTCGCCAACGAGACGATGGAGGATTTCTCGCTGCGGTTCACACCGCGGGCGCGGCGCCACTGGTCTGAATTTCGCGTCGCCAACACAGCGCTGGGAGCCGTCTCCTTCCTCGCACTGGAGGCCATTGGCGCCGCCATGGCGCTCAACTACGGCTTTGCCAACGCGCTGTGGGCCATCGTGCTGGTGGGCGCCATCACCTTCCTCACCGCGCTGCCGATCAGCTATTACGCGGCGCGCTACGCCGTCGACATGGACCTGCTCACGCGCGGCGCCGGCTTCGGCTACCTCGGCTCGACCATCACCTCCCTGATCTACGCGAGCTTCACCTTCATCTTCTTCGCGCTGGAGGCGGCCATCATGGCCTCGGCGCTGCAGCTGTACTTCACCAGCTGGTCGATCACGGCCTGCTACCTGCTGTCGTCTCTCGTCGTGATTCCGCTGGTGATGTATGGCATCACCTTCATCAGCCGGCTGCAGTCGTGGACGCAACCCGTCTGGCTGGCGCTGCTGGTGCTGCCGTTCATCGCCATCCTGGTCAAGAGCCCGGGCATCTTCGCGCAGCTGCCGGGGCTGTCGGGCTACACCTCGGGCGAGAGCACGTTCTCCTGGCTGATGTTCGGCTCGGCCGCCACCATGGCGTTCGCGCTGGTGGTGCAGGTCGGCGAGCAGGTGGACTTCCTGCGCTTTCTGCCCGAGAAGACAGCGCAGAACCGCTGGCGCTGGTGGGGCGCGGTGCTGGCCGCCGGGCCGGGCTGGATCGTGCCGGGCATGCTCAAGATGCTGGGCGGCGTGCTGCTGGCCTACCTGGTGCTGCAGATCGAGCTGCCGCTGGACAAGGCGCTCGACCCCACGCAGATGTACCTGGCCGCCTACGGCCTGCTGTTCAGCGACCCGGCGTGGGCGGTGGCCATCACCGTGGTGTTCGTCGTGATCTCGCAGATCAAGATCAACGTGACGAACGCCTACGCCGGCTCGCTGGCATGGTCGAACTTCTTCGCGCGGCTCACGCACAGCCACCCGGGGCGCGTGGTGTGGCTGGTGTTCAACGTGCTGATCGCCATCCTGCTGCTGACGCTGGGCGTGTTCCGCGCGCTCGAAGAAGTGCTGGGCCTGTACGCCAACATCGCCATCGCCTGGGTCGGCGCGCTGGTGGCCGATCTGGTCATCAACAAGCCGCTCGGCCTGTCGCCCAAGGGCATCGAGTTCCAGCGCGCGCATCTGTACGACATCAATCCCGTGGGCGTGGGCGCCACGCTGCTGGCCGGTGCCGTGGGCGTGGCCAGCTATGCCGGTGCGCTGGGGCCGGCGGCGCGCGCCTTCTCGCCGCTGCTGGCGCTGGGCACGGCGCTCGTGGCCGCGCCACTGCTGGCCTGGGCGACACGCGGGCGCTGGTACATCGCGCGGCCGCGTGCGGCGCTGTGGCAGCCGGGCGAGAGCGTGGCCTGCTCGGTCTGCGAGAACCATTTCGAATCGGAAGACATGTCGTTCTGCCCGGCCTATGGCGCGGCCATCTGTTCGCTGTGCTGCACGCTGGAATCGCGCTGCCACGACCGCTGCAAGACCCGGTCCAGCGCGGCCGAGCAGACGCAGGACCTGCTGCGCCGGCTGCTACCTGCCGCGATGGCCCGGGCCATCAACTTTCGGCTGACGCACTACCTCGTGGTGCTGGCCTCGCTGGTGCTGCTGCTGACCACCGTGATGGGGCTGGTCTACTACCAGGACGCGGTGGCGGCCGGGCTGGACGAGGCCGCGCGCGCCGCCATGTTCAGCGGCTTCCAGAAGGTCTACACGCTGGCGTTGTTGCTGCTGGCCGTGGGCGCCTGGTGGGTGGTGCTGGGCGTGGAGAGCCGGCAGGTGGCGCAGGACGAATCGAACCACCAGAACCAGCTGCTGCTGCGCGAGATCGACGCGCACGAGCGCACCGACGCCGCGCTGCAAAAGGCCAAGGAGGTGGCCGAGGCCGCCAACCTGGCCAAGACGCGCTTTGTCACCGGCATGAGCCACGAATTCCGCACGCCGCTCAACAGCATCCTCGGCTATTCGCAGGTGCTGCTGCGCACCGCCGACAGCGAGGCCGTGCGCGGCCCGGTGGCCACCATCCAGCGCAGCGGCCAGCATCTGGCCAGCCTGATCGACGGCATGCTGGACCTGGCCCGTATCGAGGCCGGCCGCATGCGCATCGAGACCTCGGCCATCTCGCTGCGCGATTTTCTGGACGACCTGGTCAAGATGGTCGAGCCGCAGGCCCATGCGAAGGGGCTGGACTTCGTGCTGGAACTTCCCACGCGGGCCCTGCCCTCCTACGTGCAGGCCGATGCCAAGCGGCTGCGCCAGATCCTGCTCAACCTGCTGAGCAATGCCATGAAGTTCACCGCCACCGGCCGCGTGGTGCTGCGGGTGTCGCACCGCATGGAGGTGGCGCGCTTCGAGATCGAAGACACCGGCGCGGGCATCGCCCCGCACGATCTGGAGCGCATCTTTCTGCCGTTCGAGCGCGGCAGCTCGGGCCGCCTGGCGCACGAGCCCGGCACCGGCCTGGGCCTGGCCATCACGCGGCTGTTGACCGACCTAATGGGTGGCGAGCTGTCGGTCGAGAGCACAGTCGGGCGCGGCAGCTGCTTTCGGCTGCGGTTGTACATGCGCGAGCTGACCGCTATCGACCACCACCAGGTGGACAACCACCGCCGCGTGATCGGCTACCGCGGTGAGCGCAAGCGCCTGCTGCTGGTGGACGACCAGCCCGAGCAGCGCCAGCTGATGGCCGCCATCCTGATCCCGCTGGGTTTTGCCACGCAGGAGGCGGCCAGCGGGCCGGAGTGCCTGCAGGCCGTGGCAGCGCACGCGCCCGACATGGTGCTGCTGGACGTGAACATGGGCGAGATGGATGGCTGGATGGCCTGCCGCGCGCTGCGCCAGGCCGGCCATGCCGCGTTGCCGGTGGTGATGGTGTCGGCCAACGTCTTCCATGCGCCCGAGCAGCTGGACGGCAGCGGCTGCAACGGCTTCGTGACCAAGCCGGTGGCCGAGTCCGAATTGCTGGGCCAGCTGGAGCGCCTGCTGCAGCTCGAATGGATCCACGAGGAGCCGCCCGCCCCGGTGCCACGCGAGGCCGCCGAAGCGCTGGCCCATACACTGCCCCACGAGGCCACGGCCGAGCTGATCTGGCTCGCACGCATCGGCGACGTGGGCTCGCTCAAGCGCGGCATCGCGCGCATCGCCGCTGCGGACGCGGCCACCCAACGTGAATGCGACTACCTGCGACAACTGGTCGAGCGGGTCGATCTGGAGAGTCTTTTGCGATGGTTGCAACGGGAATGACGGCGGCGCTGCCACCACAGCAGCGCCTGGTCGTGCAGGTGGTCGACGACGCGCCGGACGCGTTGGGCTTCCTCGTCGACGCACTGGAGGCGGCCGGCTACGGCGTGCTGGTCGCGCGCAGTGGCGAGGCCGCCTTGCAGACGCTGGAATGGGTCACGCCGGACGCAATCCTTCTGGACGCGCTGATGCCCGGGCTGGACGGCTTTGAGACCTGCCGGCGCATCAAGGCCCTGCCCGAGCGCGCCCACGTGCCCATCATCTTCATGACGGCGCTGTCGGAGACGACGCACATCGTGGCCGGCTTCGAGGCCGGCGGGGTGGACTACGTTGTCAAGCCGCTGAAGATCGACGAGGTGCTGGCGCGGCTGGCCACGCATGTGCGCAACGCGCGCGTGTCGCGCCTGGCACGCGAGGCGGTGGACGTGGGCGGCCAGGGCGTGCTACTGCTGGACCACCAGTGCCGCATCGCCTGGCGCTCGCCGCGCGCGGCCGAGTGGCTGCGCCGCTTCACCGGCCGGCCGGCCGAGCAGTGGCCGGCCTTTCTCGACCCGTTGGTGGCGCCACTGCGCGCGGCCGGCGGCGGCGCCGCCCTGCTGGGCACGCAGGGGGGCGAAGACCTGCACCTGCAGTGGATCGGCGCGGCCGGCATGGGCGAGGCGATGGCGCTGCTGCAGGTGCGCGCGCAGGCCAGCTCGCGGCTGCGCGAGGCTGAGCTGACGCCGCGCGAGATCGAGGTGCTTTCTTGGCTGGCAAAGGGCAAGACGAACCGCGACATCGGCGAGATCCTGGGCCTGTCGCCACGCACCGTGAACAAGCACCTGGAGCATGCCTACGCCAAGCTGGGGGTGGAGACACGCGCCTCGGCCGCCGCGTTGATGACACGCGAAGGTGCACGGCCGGAAGGTTGATCAGGGCATTCGCACGCCCTGCCGATGCCGGTGCGAAGATGCCGCGCATGGACGCTTTTGCCCCGCTGGCCAGCCACCCCTGGGCCTACCCGGCCCTGGAGGTGGTGCACATCGTCGGCATCGCGCTGCTGCTGGGCAACCTGGTGGCGCTGGAATGCCGCGTCTTCGGCGCCGCTGCCGCGCTGGCGCCTGAAGTGCTGGCCCGGCTGTCGCTCACGCTGGCGGCCGCCGGCTTTGGGCTGATCGCCACCAGCGGCCTGCTGATGTTCGCCACGCAGCCAGCAGAGTTGCTGGCCAACCGCATCTTCGTCATCAAGATGGGCCTTTTGATGCTGGCCGGCTGCAATGCGGCGTGGTTCCACGGCCGCGATTCGCTGCGCCGGCTGGACGGGCTGGCCAAGGTGCAGATGGCGCTGTCCACCCTGGTGTGGCTGGCCGTCGTGGCCTGCGGCCGCTGGATCGCTTACTGAATGAAATGAAACACCCCCAGTCTGCGCGCTGCGCGCTCCGCCAAACCCCCTGTGCTGCGCGAGGGGGGGCGCACCCAACGGCCTCGCAGAGCCAGTACCGCGGGTGCCCTGGCATGGCCTGCTCCGCGGCCATCGGGGTTGCCGGACCATCCCACCCACCACCAGGAGAACTGCCATGCACCTGACCCGCCGCCACTTCACGGCACTCGCCGCTTACGGCACTGTGGGCACCTTGGGCACGCTGGGCGCCCGCCCCGCGCTGGCCCACCACGGCTGGAGCAGCTTCGACCAGGACCGGCCGGTCTACCTGGAGGGCCAGGTCGTCACCAGCCGCTGGCGCAACCCCCACGCCGAACTGGTGCTGGAGGTGCCGCCCGATCTGGCGTTGCCGGCCGACTTGAAGCAGCGCCCGCTTCCAGCCCAATCCGCCGGCATCGACGGCGCCGCGCTGCTGGCCAAGGCTGCAGTGCCCACCCGCAAGGACCGGCGCTGGGAGATCGAGCTGGCGCCATTGACCCGCATGCAGGCCTGGCAGGTGGCCGAGATCAAAGCCGGTGCGCGCATTGCTGTCGTGGGCTTCACCTTCAAGGGTGAACAGGGCGACGCCGTGCTGCGGGTGGAATACCTGTTCGCCGACGGCAAAGCCTACGGACTGCGCTCCAGCCCCGCCTGACGGTAGCTGCGGGTGGGGGAGGAGCGGGTATCGCCTCCTAGAATTGTTGCCACAACCCCCCATGATCAGCACCCATGCGCCTGCGATCTCCCCTCGTCCACACCGTGTCGTGGTGGATGTTGTTCGCACTGGCCCTGTGGTGCTTGCCGGCCCGCGCGGCGGAGTTCGTCTACACCGTCCAGCCAGGCGACCACCTGTGGAACATCTCCCAGCGCTACCTGCGCTCGCCGGCCCTGGCGCAGCCGCTGCTCGAGCTGAACGGCATTGCCGACGAACGCCGGATGCTGCCCGGCACCCGCGTGCGCATCCCCGAGCGCTGGCTGCGGCTGGAGACCGCCGGCGTGCGCCTGCTGGCGTTCAGCGGCGATGTCAGCGTGCTGCCCGAGGGCTCAGGCGCCCGCGCCCCGGTGCTGGGTGAGATGCTGCAGCCCCCGCTGCGCCTGCGAACCGGCAGCGCCGCCAGTGCCAGCCTGCAGTTCGCCGACGGTTCGCGCGTGCTGCTGCTGCAGGATTCCGAGCTTGGCCTGCGCCAGGCCGCCACCAGGCAGCTGGACCGGGCCGGCGCCGTGACGCTGGACTTGCTGCGCGGTGGCATGGAAAACGAAGTGACACCGCGCCCTCCGAAAGGCAGCCGCTTCGAGATCCACACGCCGGCTGCCATCGCGGGCGTGCGCGGCACGCGCTTTCGGGTGCACACCTGGTATGAGGACGGCGCGCCGCGCGCGCGCAGCGAGGTGCTGGAGGGCACCGTCCACTTCGGCAACGCCAGCGGCGCAGTGCTGGCCCAGGCAGCCCAGGGCAGCGTGGCCGGCCGCGGCCAGGCGCCCACTGCGCCCGTGGCGCTGCTGCCGGCGCCCGACCTGACCGGCCTGCCGGAGGTTGCCGAGCGGTTGCCGCTGGACCTGGCGTTCGCGCCGCTGGCAGGTGCTGCCGGCTACCGCAGCCAGATCGCGCCGGATGCCGCCTTCCAGGTCACGCTGTCCGACCAGACCAGCCCAAGCCCCCGCGTGCGTGGCCTGGCGCTGCCCGACGGCCGCTATGTGCTGCGCGTGCGCGGCGTCGACGCCCAGGGGTTGGAAGGCCGCTCGGCGCAGCGCGAGCTGCAGGTGCACACCCAGCCGGTGCCGCCGCTGCAGATCGAGCCCGCGCCCGGCAGCATCACATCGCGCGCACGGCCCGCGTTCCGCTGGACGGTGCTGGCCCGTTCCAGTGGCTACCGGCTGCAAGTGCGCACTGCCGGCGACGACCGACTGCTGGTGGACCGCCAGGTGGACGCCAGCGGCCAGGCCGCACCCGATCAGGACCTGCCGCCCGGCGTCTACCAGTGGCGCGTGGCCACCCTGGACGCCGATGCCCGGCAAGGACCCTTCAGTGACGCTCAGGGCTTTCGGGTGGTCGCGCCCGGCCCGCAGGCGCAGGCCGTGACTGGCACGCCCGGCCAGCCGCTGGGGGCACCGGGCGCCCTGACGCTGCGTTGGAGCCCGCCTGCCGGCGTTGCCGGCTACCGCGTGCAGCTGGCGGGCGAGGCCGGCTTCGAGGCGCCCCTGCGCGAGACGCAGACCGCCCAGCCCGAATGGACGCTGCAGGGCCTGGCGCCCGGCGCCTACGAGGTCCGCGTGCAGGCGCTGGAGGCCGACGGCACCGCGTTGCCCTGGGGCGAGGCACAGAGCTTTCGCGTGCCAGAACCGCCCCCGCCGCCGCCTTCACCGGCGCTGTGGCTGCTGCCGCTGCTGCCCCTGCTGCTGCTATGACCGCGCTGCCCAGTTCGCCGGTGCGCGACTGGCAGGTCTGGCCCGCACGGCTATGGCGCTGGTGTGCCCGTGCGCCGTGGTGGTGGGCTGGCCTGGTGACCGCGCTGGTGCTCGGCGCGACCAACCTTGCAGGCATGCACCGGCTGAACCTGCTGGCCTACGACCTGCTGTTGCCCAACGCGCACCCCTCGCCACAGGCGCCGTTGGTGATCGCCATCGACGACCGCAGCCTGGCCCAGTTGGGCAGCTGGCCGTGGCCGCGCGCGCTGCACGCCCGCCTGGTCGACCGGCTGACCGACGCTGGCGCCAGCAGCATCGGCTTTGCCGTGCTCTTCGCCGAACCCGACCGGGCCAACCCGGAGAGCGACGCCGCCCTGGCCGCCGCCATGACCCGCCACGGCCGGGTGGCACTGGCCGTGTCACCGGCCCGCCAGCCGGACGGCAGCATCGCCAGCGCGCCACTGCTGCCGGCGCTGGCCCACCAGCCGGCGCACCTCTGGCTCGGCCACATCGACGTCGAGATCGACCTGGATGGCCGCACGCGCAGCCTGTTCCTGCATGCCGGATTGCACCAGCCCGACCTGCCGGCCCTGGCACTGGCCGTGCACCAGCTGGCCCAGCCGGGCGCAGGCGGCAGCGGCGGCGCCATGCCGGCGTCGGGCAGCGCGCTTGCCCGCTCGGGCGGCTGGATGCGCCGCGACGAAGTGTTTCCGCCGCGCGTGGCGTTGCAGGACGCCATGCCCTTCATCGATGCGCTCGACCACCCGGCGCTGGCCGATCGCGTGCGCGGGCGCAGCGTGTTCATCGGCGTGACCGCCAGCGGCCTGGGCGGCTACCTGGCCACGCCGCTGGCGCCTGCCGCGCACATGCCGCTGCCGGCGCTGACGCTGCACGCGATGGCCTTCGATGCCTTGCAGTCCCAGCGGCTGATCACCCCGGCGCCGCCCTGGATCGCGCTGCTGTTCGCGATGGCCACCATCAGCAGCCTGGCGCTGTGGCCACGCCAGGACGGTCGCGACCCGACGTTGGTGCGCGTGATGCTGGCCGCCGCGCTGCTGGCCACGCCGGTGCTCGTCAGCGGCGTGCTGCTGCAGCTGGGCCGCGTGTGGCTGCCGCCGGCGCTGAGCCTGGTGGCGCTGGCGGTGGCCCTGGCGTTCTGGGAGGCCGGCAAGCTGCGCGCCATCAACCGCAAGCTGCAGCGTTCGCGCCAGCACGCCCAGGCTGCGCTGCAGGCGATCGACGAGGCGGTGATGACTGTGGAAGGCCCGTGCCATACCGTGCGCTTTGCCAACCCGACAGCGCTGCTGCAGGCCTCGCCCCACCCCCTGGCGGGCGCGTCAGTACACGAGGCCTACCCGCTGGACGCCGCCAGCCATGAGCAGTTGCGCATCGCCATCACCACCAGCATGGCCCAGGCGCACAGCGTGCACCTGCGCGAGCTGCTGCGGCTGGATACACCGGAAGACCCGCGCGTGCTGCGGGCCACCGTGAACCCGCTGCGCAGCCCCACCGGCGGCGTCGACGGCGCGGTGCTGGTGTTTACCGACGTGACGGGCGCGCTGGCCGCCGCCCAGGAGCGCGAGCACGCCGCCACGCACGACGCGTTGACCGGCCTGCCCAACCGCCTGATGCTGCAAGAGCGCCTGCAGCTGACGCTGTCGCGCGTGCAGCGCCAGGGCAGCACGGCGGCCATCCTGTTCGTGGACCTGGACCGCTTCAAGCACATCAACGACACCCTGGGCCACCATACCGGCGACGAAGTGCTCAAGGTGCTGGCGCGCCGGCTGCGCGACCTGTGCCGCGACACCGACACCGTGGCGCGCTGGGGCGGTGACGAGTTCGCGCTGATCCTGGAGGATGTGGCCGGCCCCGAGGGCGCGGCGCAGGCGGCGGCCAAGATCGTCGATGCGCTGTCCTGGGACATTGCACTGGGGCCCGAATTCAACCACCGCCGCCTGCCCAGCGCGGGCAGCGTGGGCGTGGTCATCGTGCCGCGCGATGGCACGCAGATCGACGAGCTGCTGTCCAAGGCCGACATGGCCATGTACCGCGCCAAGGCCCAGCCCAAGGCCAGCTTCCACATCTGGGCGGCCGACATCAACGCCCGCATGCACGACCGCCTGGCCATGGAGGTGGAGCTGCGGCAGAGCCTGCGCGCCAACCAGCTGGTGCTGCACTACCAGCCGCAGTACACGCTGGGCGAGCGGCGGCTGGTGGGCATGGAGGCGCTGATGCGCTGGGAGCGCAGGCCGGGCGAGCTGCTGCAGCCGGTGGACTTCATCCACGTGGCCGAGGAGTCGGGCCTGATCCTGGACATCGGCGCCTGGGCCGTGCTGCAGGCCGCGCGCCAGGTCGCCGCCTGGCTGCAGGCCGGGCTGCCGCCCACGCCGGTGTCCGTGAACGTGTCGGGCCGCCAGTGCATGAACGGTGACCTGGTGCAGGTGGTGCGCAGGGCGCTGCACGAGACGCGCATCCCGTCGCACCTGCTGCGCCTGGAGATCACCGAATCCACGGCGATGGCCGAGGGCGACCATGTGATCGGCCTGCTGCACGAGATCCGGGCCCTGGGCGTGGCCCTGTCGCTGGACGACTTCGGCACCGGCTACTCCTCGCTGGCCTACCTGCGGCACTGCCCGATCGACGAGATCAAGATCGACGGCTCGTTCGTGCGCGCCTTGCCCGACAGCCGCGACGACGCCGCCATCGTGCATGCCACCATCGCGCTGGCCCACGGCCTGGGGCTGCAGGTCGTGGCCGAAGGCGTGGAGACCCAGGCGCAGATCGCGTTCCTGACCGAATGCGGATGCAACGCGGCCCAGGGCTTCCTGTACGGCCAGCCCGAGCCGGCCGATCGGGCCACACGACGGCTGGGGTAAGCACGCCTGCGCGCGGGGCCGCAGCGCCCCCGTCAAGGGCGCGCACCCTGTCAGGCCCGCCAAACCCGTCACACCACTGCGACAACCGGCGCGCGCAAGCCGCAATCTGTGCGGTGCTGCACATAGGGAATTCGCGCAACCAGCGACCATGTCCAAAGAAGAATCTGCTTAGGAATAATCCTAGTTGCCCATTTGATGGACGAAAAGACGCTGTACGCAGGCCTGGGGCGCTGGTTCCTGCTGCAGGAGCCTGCGCCCTCGCAGCTCGTGGCCGGTGCCTACAACCCCTGGTTGGTCACGCTCTCGCTGGTGGTGGCGATGGCCGCCTCCAGCGTGGCGCTGCAACTGGCCGGCGAGGCGCGCCGTGCGCCGGCCGGCCTGAACCGGCAGGTGGCGCTGGGCACCGGGGCCATTTCGCTGGCAGCCGGTGTCTGGGCGATGCACTTCATCGGCATGGTGGCGTTCCAGCTGTGCGCCGATGTCGACTACGACCCCGGCATCACCCTGCTCTCGGTCGTGCCCAGCCTGGCGGCCTCGGCGGTGGCATTGCACATGCTGGCGCGCCCGCAGATCACCAACGGCCAGCTGGCGCTGGGCGGTGTGCTGGTGGGCGCGGGCATCGGCGCCATGCACTACGGCGGCATGCTGGCCATGCAGACGGCACCGCAGCTGATGTTCGACCTCTGGTGGTTCATCGCCTCGATCGGCGTGGCCATGGGGCTGGCCGTGCTGGCGCTGTGGATCCGGTTCGGGCTGGAGGGGCACGCACGACTGGGCCAGCGCTTCACACGCGCGCTGGCCGGTGTGGTGATGGGGCTGGCGGTCGCCGGCATGCACTACACCGGCATGGCGGCGGCAAGGTTCATGGGCGAGACCGACCCGGCCTTCGACCCGGCGCAGGACTCGCACCTGGTGCTGGCGCTGTGCATCGCCGTGGTCGCCGTGGTGATCGGCGCGGCGGCCGTCACCGTGCAGGCCGTGCTGCGCCACTACCGGCTGGCGCAGAAGCTCAAGGGCAGCCAGGCGCAATACCGCGCGCTGATCGACAACATGCCCGGCGTGGCGTTTCGCAGCGAGGCCCGCGCGCAGGCGCGCATGTTGTTCGTCAGCGACCGCATCGAGACGCTGACCGGCTGGGCGGCCACCGCGTTCACCGAGGGCCGGCTGCGCCACGACGACCTGGTGCTGCCCGCTGACCGCCCGCACGTGGCCGATGCCATGGCGCAGGCGCTGGCGCGCGACCAGCCCTACGCGGTGGAATACCGCATCCGCCAGCGCGGCGGCGCCGAGCGCTGGATCAGCGAGACCGCGCGCGGCGTGCGCAACGCCCACGGTGAACTGCAGTGGGTGGACGGCGTGATGCTGGACGTGACCGAGGCCCGGCTGCGCAATGCCGAGTTCGAAACCGTGGCGACGGCGCTGGACGGCGCACTCGCGGTGTTGGAGGTGGCACCGGACGGCCGCATCCTGCGGGCCAACGACAACTACCTGGCCATGGTCGGCTACGCGCGTGGCGAACTGGTCGGCCAGCCGCTGCGCAGCGTGCTGCCGCCCGAGTTGATCGCCAGTGGCGAGTACGAACGCAACTTCGCCGCGCTGCGCCGTGGCGAGATCGTGGCAGGCGAGTTCCGGCTGCTGGGCAAGGCCGGCCGCGCCGGTGGGCGCGAGATCTGGGTGCAGGGCAGCTACAACCCGGTGTTCGACACGCGCGGCCGACTGGTCAAGGTGATGGCCTTCGAGACCGACGTCACGCTGCGCAAGACCATGGAGCGCGAACTGCGCCAGGCCAAGGCGCGGGCCGAGCAGGCGGCCGCAGCGCGCAGCTCGTTCCTGGCCAACATGAGCCACGAGATCCGCACGCCGATGAACGCCATCCTGGGCTTCATCGACGTGCTGCTGGTCACCGCGCTGGCCCCCACGCAGCGGCGCCACCTGGAGACAGTGCGCAACGCAGCGCAGTCGCTGCTGGGACTGCTGAACGCCATCCTGGACACGGCCAAGCTGGAGAAGGGCGCGGTCGAGCTGGAGGTGCAGGACTTCTCGCTGCGCGTGCTGTGCGAGCAAGTGGCCGCCGCGATGCGCCTGTCGGCCCAGAAGAAAGACCTGGAGCTGGTGTTGGACTACCCGGCCGCACAGGCCGAGTTCTACCGGGGCGATGCGCTGCGCATCCAGCAGGTGCTGGTGAACCTGGTTGGCAACGCGATCAAGTTCACCGCACAGGGCGGCGTCACGATCGAGGTGCGGCAGCGCGCATCCTCGACCGTGATCGCCATCGTCGACACCGGCATCGGCATTGCGCCCGACCGCGTCGAGCGCATCTTCGACGCCTTCGCGCAGGCCGACGCCACCATCACGCGCCAGTTCGGCGGCACGGGCCTGGGCACCACGATCGCACGCCAGCTGACCGAACTGATGGGCGGTCGCATCGCGGTGCACAGCCAGGTCGGTGCCGGCAGCCGCTTCGAGGTGCACCTGCCGCTGGCGCACGGCCAGGCGCCGCAGCAGGTGCACGACGCCCCCGCCATATGGCTGCCGCCGTTGGACATCCTCGTCGCCGACGATGTGCCGCAGAACATCGAGCTGCTGGAGCTGCTGCTGCAGGCCGAGGGCCACCGGGTGCACAGCGCGCGCAACGGCCACGAGGCCATGGACCTGCTGCGCGAGAACCGGTTCGACGCCGTACTCATGGACATGCACATGCCGCAGATGGACGGTCTGGACGCCACGCGCGCCCTGCGCGCGCTGGAGCGTGAGCAGGGCCGCACGCCGACCCCGGTGATCGCGCTGACCGCCAGCGTGCAGGCAGCCGACCGCCGCGCCGCGTTGAAGTCCGGCATGGACGGCTTTGCCACCAAGCCGGTGGTGCCGGCCCTGCTGTTCGCGGAGATCGCCCGCGCACTGGGCATGCAGTCGGCCATTGCCACCGTGCCCGGCCTGCTGACCGCCGCAGTGATGCAGGCGCCGCCCAGCCAGACCATCGACTGGCTGCAGGGCCTCGCGCTATGGCAGACGCCGGAGCGGTTGCGCGCGGCGATCGGCAACTTCCTGGCGGCGCAGGGCGAGACGGCGCGCGTGCTGCACGAGTGCCTGGCGCAGGAAGACCACCTCGCGCTGGGCGCGTTGGCGCACCGGATCTCGGGCGCGGCCGGCAACCTGGCCCTGGCCAGCCTGCACCTGGCGGCCCAGGCGCTGGAACGCGCCGCCCGCGCCCGCAACACCTGCGCCGCACGGCCCGCCGTGCAGGCCGTGGTGGCGCAGCTGAAGGCCGTGGCCGAGGCCTTGCCGCTGGGCAGCGGCAGCACCGCGCACGGGCCGCTGACCGGCCCCACCCGATCCGCATGGCTGGACCACGGCAGCGTGCACGCCGACCTGGACGTCCTGCAGCGCGCGCTGTCGCGCCATGCGCTGGACGAGGACGCCCTGCAGCAGCTCAGCGAGGCACTGCCGCCCGATGCCGTCCAACCCCTGCTGGACGCGATCGACAACTTCGACTTCCAGCGCGCCATCGCGTGTGTCGGCGCACTGCGCGACAGCCTCGAAGCGCCCACACCGCACGGCACATGATCTCGCTCTCAGCCCCCGCCGACCGCCGCCCCAAGCTGCTGCTCGTGGACGACGAACCCACCAACCTGCAGGTGCTGCGCGGCATCCTGCAGGCCGACTTCCGACTGCTGTACGCACGCGATGGCGCCACGGCGCTGAAGCTGGCCCGCACCGACCGGCCGGACCTGCTGCTGCTGGACGTGATGATGCCGGGCATGAGCGGCCACGCCGTGTGCCAGGCGCTGAAGGCGGACCCGGCGACGGCCGGTATTCCGGTCATCTTCGTCACCACGCTCACCGATGCCGGCGACGAGGCGCACGGCTTCGACGTGGGCGCGGTGGACTACATCACCAAGCCGGTCAGCCCACCGGTGGTGCGCGCGCGTGTGCGCACCCATCTGTCTCTGGTGCGGATGGACGAGTTGAAGGACTCGCGGCTGGAGATCGTGCAGCGGCTGGGCCGCGCAGCCGAGTACAAGGACAACGAGACCGGCCAGCATGTGCTGCGCATGAGCCACTACGCCCAGGCGTTGTCGCTGGCGGTGGGCTTCGATGCGCGCGACGCCGAAGACCTGCTGCACGCCGCGCCGATGCACGACGTCGGCAAGATCGGCATTCCGGACCACATCCTGCGCAAGCCGCAGAGCCTGACGCCGGCGGAGTGGACGGTGATGCGCACGCACGCCAGCATCGGCGCCGACATCATCGGCCAGCACGGCGTCGGTGTGCTGGGCATGGCTGGTCGGATCGCGTTGCGGCACCACGAAAAGTGGAACGGCAAGGGCTACCCGGACGGCCTGGCCGGGGCGGCCATTCCGCTGGAGGCGCGCATCGTCGCCATCGCCGACGTCTTCGATGCGCTGACCAGCGTGCGGCCCTACAAGACGGCCTGGTCGGTCGAGGATGCGGTGGCGCTGCTGCGGCGCGAGAGCGGCGAGCATTTCGACCCGCAGCTGACCGAACCGTTCATCGGCATCCTGCCGCGCGTGATGGAGATCCGCCAGCGCTTTGCGGACGAGCCGGTCACGGATGCAACCGACGCGCCAGCGCACTGAGCCTCGCCCGGCCGCCTGAAGCGCCGCGCACCGAAGGCGAAGCCGAAGGGTCGTCTTCAGCCTGGCCCGGCACCTCCGGGGCGGCCTTCGGAAAGCCCACCCGCCAGCAGCGCGTGAAGCCCGCCGGCGGCGGCGCATCGTCGAAGCGGGCGCCGTGCACGGCGGCGATCTTGCGCACCACGCGCAGGCCCAGGCCCAGACCGCCGATGGCGCGGCGCGGCGCGGCCGGTGGGTGCGGCCGGTGGTCGCCGTCGTCACAGACTTGCAGCGTGCGTGACTGAATGTCCACCTGCACCTCCACCAGCGTGCCGGGCGGCGTATGGTGCAGCGCGTTTTCGATCAGGTTGCGCAGCAGCAGCTCCAGCAGCAGCGGGTGGCCGCGCAAGGGCAGCGGTGCGTCGGCCCGCAGCGAGAGCTCATGGCCGGTCTCGAGCGCGGCCGGCACGAAGCCGGCCACCACCTGGCGCGCCAGCTCGCCCAGCTCCAGTGCCACCACCACCTCGCTCCACTCGGCACGGCTGGCACGCGCCAGCGCCAGCACCTCGTCCAGTACCTGGGCGGCCCGGCCGGTGTCGCGCGTCAGCTGCTCCAGCAGCGCGGCGCGCTCGTCGACACTGTCGGTGTCGCGCAGGCCACGCGTCTGCAGCACGATGGAGGCCAGCGGCGTGCGCAGCTCGTGCGCCATCTCGTTGGCCAGTTCGCGCTCGCTCGCAAGGGCCGCCTGGTAGCGCTGCGCCAGCAGGTTGATGGAGGCCACCACGGCCTGGAATTCCCGCTCCGGGTGGGCGTTGCGCAGCGGCGCGGGCTGGTGGATGTCCAGCGCGTCCACGTCGTCGGACAGCACGTACAGCGGCCGCAGTCCACGTCGGATCGCCAGGCCCAGCAGCAATGCCACCACCGGCAACAGCCAGATGCCCGGCCCGGCCACGTGCAGCGCGATGTCGTTGGCCAGGGCGTCTCGCTCGGCCAGGTTCAGCAGCACCATGACCTTGCGCTCGCGGGCCGCGCTGTCCCAACGGGCGAAGCCGCGCCACGCCTCGACCGGCTGGCCGAGCTGCAGCGTGGCGAAACCTTCGTCCGGCGTGAACGGCGGCAGCGGTGCCTCGCCGGTGCGCGCCAGCACCTGGCCTTGCGCATCCCACACCAACACGCTGAGCGACTGCTGGTAGTGGTGGCTCTTGAGCAAGGGCTGTCCCGACAGCTGCGCTGCCGGTGTCCGCTCGCGGAACTGCCAGCCGCCCTGCGCCAGCAGCAGCGAGGCGACGCCCGCCAGTTGGCCATCGGTCAGTTCATCCGCCTCATGTTGGCCGGCCATGTAGCCCAGCGCGATGAAGCTGGCCCACACCAGCACCAGCGCGCTGAGCGACCAGGCCAACAGCTGGCGCAGCAGGGAACGACGCAACGTCTTCATGTCAAGTTTCCACACAGACTGGGGCGTGTTCCATTTCACTCGGGCGCGAAATAGCCAACGCCGCGGACCGTGCGGATCACGCCCTCGCCCAGCTTCTTGCGCAGGTGGTGTACGTGCACCTCGATGGCGTTGCTGTCCAGCGCCTCGTTCCAGTTATAGAGCTTGGCCTCGATCTGCGCGCGTGACAGCACCCGCGGGCGCACCTCCAACAAGGCTAGCAGCACGCCGAACTCGCGTGCCGACAGATCGACCGCCACGCCGCCCTGTTGCACGGTGCGCGTCGCCGGATCGAGGGCCAGCGCGCCGCAGTGCAGCTGCGGCTGCGCCCGGCCGGCCGCGCGGCGACGCAGGGCGCGCATGCGGGCGGCCAACTCGTCGGGGTCGAAGGGCTTGGTCAGGTAGTCGTCGGCGCCGAGGTCCAGCCCCACGATGCGCGAGGCGATCTGGTCGCGTGCCGTCATGATCAACACCGGCGTGTCGCGCCCGCTGGCGCACGCGGCAGCCCCCTGGCGCAGCCGGCGCAGCAGCGTGCTGCCATCGCCATCGCGCAGGCCCAGGTCGAGCAGCACCATCTCGAACGGCTCGGCGCTGAGCGCGGCCCATCCGTGCGCCACGCTGTCGCACACATCCACCGCCCAGCCCAGCCGGCCAAGGTGCGCCCGCAGGCCCTGGGCGATGCCCTCGTCGTCTTCCACCACCAGTACGCGCATCTCAGCGCCTCCCGGCCGCCCGAAGGCGTTGAAGCGCGCACCCGGGGGGTAGCGATACGCGAAGCGATGAACGTGGGGGATGCATACGCCGATTCTGCGCACCAGTGTTAAGCAGAACTTAAGGGCGACGCGGGACAGTGCGCCCATGCACACACCTTCTCCCTCTGGCGCACGGGCTGCGCGGTGGCTGGCGCTGGCCCTGCTGCCGCTCGTGGCCTGGGACCTGTCGGGCGCCGACCTGGCGCTGGGCCGCCTGTCCGGCGGCCCCGCAGGCTTTGCGCTGCACGATGACTGGCTGCTGACCACGGTGATGCACCGGGGCGGGCGCACTGCCGGTTGGGCACTGGCTTTGGCGCTGGTGCTGGCGCTCTGGTGGCCCGTCGGACCCTTGCGCCGGCTGGCGTGGCGCAGACGGCTGCAACTGGCGGTGACGCCGATGGCGATCACCGCCGCGATCGGCGTGGTGAAGGCCACCAGCGGCACCGATTGCCACTGGCACCTGGCCGACTTCGGTGGCGTGGCCGCCTACCGCTCGCACTGGGTGGACCTGTTCCATGGCCGAGGCGGCGGGCACTGTTTCCCGGCCGGCCATGCCGGCGCTGGCTTTGCCTTCGTGGGCGGCTTCTGGGCCTGGCACGACACCGCGCCCAGACTGGCGCGCCAATGGCTGGGCGTGGCCCTGGCGGCCGGGCTTGCGCTGGGTGTCGGCCAGCAACTGCGTGGCGCCCACTTCATGAGCCACACGCTGTGGTCGGGCTGGATCGCGTGCGCCGTGGCCATGGGGTTGGACGCGCTGTGGCGGCGGCTGGCGCCGGCGCCGGTTGTCATGGGGCCGGCCGCCAACACGGCATGCGCCGTGGCGGGCGCATCGGGCGCCTCGCCTGGCCATGTGCAGCGCATCGCTGCGCAAGCGCCGACGGGGGGTGAGCGATGAGCGCCGTCTGGTCCACCCCGCCGCAGGCCGCCGCAGCGCCGCAAGCGGCAGCGCCCACGCGATGGAGCCACCTGGCGCAGTCGCCAACCGTGATGCTGGTGCTGTGCAGCGTCTGGATGGCCGGCCCCTGCAACCCGGCGCTGTGGCGCGCGCTGCGTGCGATGTCCATCCTGCAGGCGCCGGGTGGGCGCATGTTCGCCCTGGCGCTGGGCGTGTGCGTCGCCGCCATCCTGGTGCTGGTCGGCAGCCTGCTGCTGTGGCGCTGGAGCTTCAAGCCGGCGTTGATCGCGCTGCTGCTGGTCGCTGCGGCCGGCTGCCACTTCATGTGGCGCTACGGCATTGCCATCGACGCCGCCATGCTGACCAATGTGCTGCAGACCGATGTGCATGAGGCGGGCGACCTGCTGTCGTGGTCGTTCGCGCTGACGCTGGGCGGCCTGGGCGTCTTGCCGGCAGCACTGGTCTGGCGCAGGCCGTTGCGCTATGGCCGCTGGCCGCAGCGCGCCGGGCGCAACCTGGCGCTGGCCGCTGTGGCGCTGGCGGTGCTGGCCACCACGCTGCTGGTCAGCTACCAGCCGCTGGCCGCGAACTGGCGCAACCACAAGTCGCTGCGCTATCTGGTCAACCCGCTGAACACGGTCTACGCGGCCGGCGCCCTGGCGGCCCAGCCGCTGCGCCGCCCGCCCGGGCCGCTGCAGACCATCGGTCTGGACGGGCATCTGGCCCCCGCCACGGCACGCCCGCCGCTGCTGATGCTGGTGCTGGGCGAGACCGGCCGCAGCGGCAACTTCGGGCTGAACGGCTATGCCCGCGACACCACGCCCGCACTGGCGCGCGAGGGGGTGGCCAGCTTCCACAACGCCTGGTCCTGCGGCACCAGCACGGCCGCCTCGGTGCCGTGCATGTTCTCGCACCTGGGACGCACGGCGTTCGAAGCGCGCAGCGGCGAATACGAGAACCTGCTGGACGTGCTGCAGCATGCCGGCCTGGCTGTGCTGTGGCTGGACAACCAATCCGGCTGCAAAGGCGTGTGCGCCCGCGTGCCCAGCGTCGAGACGGCGCGGCTGGCCGACCCGCAGCTGTGCCGCGGCGGCCAGTGCCTGGACGGCATCCTCCTGAAAGACCTGGACGTGCGCATCGCCGCGCTGCCGGCAGAGCGCCGCGCGCGCGGCGTGGTGCTGGTGCTGCACCCGATGGGCAGCCACGGCCCGGCCTATGCCGAGCGCTCGCCGACTGCGGCCAAGCGCTTCCAGCCCGAATGCACGGGCAACGACCTGCAGCAGTGTTCGCGCGAGGCGATCGTCAACGCCTACGACAACTCCATCGTCTACACCGACCAGGTGCTGGCCGGCGCCATCGGCTGGTTGAAAGCGCAGGCAGCCACCTACGACCCGGCCATGCTCTACGTGGCCGACCACGGCGAATCCCTGGGTGAGAACAACCTGTACCTGCACGGCCTGCCCTACGCCATCGCGCCGGACACGCAAAAGCACGTGCCCTGGATCACCTGGCTGTCGCCCGGCTTCGAGAGGCACAGTGGGGTGGCCATGGAGTGCGTGCGCGCACGCGCCGAGGTGCGCGTGACGCACGACCACCTGTTCCATTCGATGCTCGGCCTGGCGGGGGTGCAGACCTCGCTCTACCAGCGCGGGATGGATGCGTATGCGGGGTGCCGGGCGGGCTGAGGCGCGCGGCGAACGACATGCGTCGTCAGCGTCACGCCGCAGCGCGGGCCGACCTGGCGGAGGCGCAGGCGGGGGCGCGCAGACGCGGGTACATGGGGGCCATGCCCCGCGCGGACCGAGGCCGCGTCAGCCCTGGAACTGCGGGTGCAGCTGCCGCACGCGCTGCATGGCGATCGACGCGGCTGCCGTACGCGTCTCCACGCCCATCTTCACGTAGACGCGCTCCAGGTGCTTCTTCACCGTGGCCGGGCTGGCGCCCAGGATGTCGCCGATGTCGCGGTTGGTCTTGCCCTTGACAAGCCAGTAGAGCACCTCGGCCTCGCGCGCGGTCAGGCGGAACGACAGGCTCATGGCGTCGATGACGGCGGCGTCTGATTCCTCGCGCATGACGATCAGCCAGTCGCCGCCGCCCTCGTGGTCGCCGGTCTGCTGGTGCAGCCGGCAGGTGAGGCGGCGCGCGCCCTGCTCCAGCGCCAGCGGCGGCGGCTCGATCTGGCGTTCTGCATCGGCCACATGCAGGCGCAGCCAGTCCAGCACCGGCGCGGGCAACATGTTGGCAGTGCCGGGCGCCGGCTCGCCGCAGTAGCGCTGCAGCAGCTCGCGCGCCAACGCGGTCTGCCACATCAGGCGGCCATCGGACACCCGCACGGTGATGCTGGCGTAGCCGAATGCGTCCAGCGCGTTGCGTGCCTGGCCGGCCTGCTGGGCCTGCTGGCGTGCCGCGCGCGCGCCCTGCAGGTGCACGCCCATGCGGGCCAGCACTTCCTTGGGCTTGATGGGCTTGGTCACATAGTCGACGCCCCCAGATTCCAGCGCCGCGACCAGGTGCTCGGACTCGGTCAGGCCGGTCATGAAGATGATGGGGATGTGCGCCGTGGCGGGCTGCGCCTTGAGCCGGCGCGCGACCTCGAAGCCGTTGATGCCCGGCATCATCGCGTCCAGCAGCACGATGTCGGGCCGGGCCTGGGCGGCACGCTGCAGGGCCATCTCGCCGCCGGTGGCGACCAACACGGTGTAGCCCGATTCGTCCAACGCATCGTGCAGCACCGAGAGGTTGTCGGGCACGTCGTCGACGATCAGCACCACGTCGCTGTTGGCGCGGTCCAGCGTCTGGTCAAGCGAGTCGGCGTGCATCGTGCAGGATTTTGCCCATGGCTTCGAACTGGAATTGTCGCGACAGGCCACGCATCTGCGCGACGAAGGCGGCGCACTGCGGCTGGTCGCGCGCGATGGCGTCCAGGATGTTGGCGATGCCGCGCACGAAGCCCAGGTCGATGGCGCTTTGCAGGGCATTCAGGGCCGGCGGCTCGGGGTAGACCAGCGTCGCGGGCAGCGGCGCGTAGGGTGCGGCCGGTGCTGCTGGCTGCTCGACCCAGGTCAGCGACAGTTGCCGGCCCAGCCAGTCCAGCAGCTCGGACAGCCGCACCGGCTTGACCATGAAGTCTTCGGGCCGGATGCCGACATCGTTCTCCAGCCCCTTGTCGAACGCGTTGGCCGAGACGATGGCCACCTGCGGGGGCGTGGGCAGCAGCGCGCGCAGGCGGCGCACGGTCTCCCAGCCGTCGATGCCGGGCATGGCCAGGTCCATCAGGATGGCATCGGGCCGGTAGCCGGCGACCAACAGGTCCAGGCAGTCATGGCCGCTGGCGGCGGTGCGCAACTCGAAGCCCAGCGGTTCCAGCAGATGCACCAGCAGTTCGCGGTCGGCCTCTTCGTTGTCGACCACCAGGATGCGGCGGCGCTGGCCCGCGTAGCCACGGCGCGGCGGCGCGGGGGCGGGCTTGGCAGCAGGCCGGCCGGGCGCGCCATGCAGCTCGGGCAGGAACAGCCGCACCTTGAACACCGAGCCCTGACCGGGCGTGCTGCTGGCAGTCAACTCGCCGCCCATCAGGTCGGTCAACATCTTGGCAATCGTCAGGCCCAGGCCGGCACCCGGCGCGGCCGGGCCGGGCGAGCTGACATGGGCCGCGCGCTCGAACGGCTCGAAGATGCGCGCAAGCTCGTCCGGCGCGATGCCGGGGCCGGTGTCCTCGATCTCGACCACGGCCATTTCGCGCTGGTAACGTACACGGAAGCGCACCTGGCCCGTGGCCGTGAACTTGATGGCGTTGCCCAGCAGGTTGATGAGGATCTGGCGCAACCGCTTCTCGTCGGCGCGCACCACCTCGGGCAGCGCGCCCTCGGCTTCGAAGTGAAAGGCCAGGCCCTTGTCCTGCGCCTGCAGCTCGAACAGCGCGGCCACCTCGTGCACGGTGTCGGCAAACGCCATGGGCTTCATGGTCAGCGTGAGCTTGCCGGACTCGATGCGGGCAATGTCCAATGTGCCGTCGATGAGCTGCAGCAGGTGTTCGCCGCCACGCCGGATCACGTGCACCGCGTGCTTGCGGTGCGGCGGCACGGCCTGGTCTTCGCCCATCAGCTGCGCATAGCCCAGGATGCTGTTGAGGGGCGTGCGCAGCTCGTGGCTGATGGCACTGATGTAGCGGCTCTTGGCCTGGTTCGCCTGGTCGGCCTGCTGGCGCGCGCGCTCGGCCACCAGCCGGGCCTGCTGCAGCGCGGCATCGGTCTGGCGGTGCGACTCGATCTCGCGCATCAGCAGGTGCGTCTGGCGGTTCGATTCCTCCTGCGCCACCTGACGGCTCTTGTGCGCCAGCACGAACCACCAGGCGACGATGCCGGCGATCAGCAGCAGCGCCATGTAGGCCTTGACGAAGCCCGAGCGCAGAGCCTCTTCGGCCAGGCGCAGCGCGCCGTCTTCCACCGTGGTCGTCTCCTGGCTGTAGAGCAGGCCGAACACCGTCGCAAGTGTGGGCACGACGACCAGCATCAGCAGGATGAAGTGGCCCAGGCCCGTGTCCAGATACGGCCAGATGCGGCGCGGCAGCAGCCAGCGCAAGGCCGACGACCACTGCCAGGACAGCGAGGCGCGGGGCTTGCAGAGGTCGCCGCAGCGGGCGTCCAGCGTGCAGCAGAGCGAGCAGATGGGCCCCTGGTAGGCCGGGCAGTGGGCCATGTCCGGGCCTTCGTATTCGCGCTCGCAGATCACGCAGTACTGCGCGCTGGCACGGGCAGCGGCGGGCTGCACCGCATCGAGAGCCGCGAGCGATGAAGTGCCGTGGCCTGCGTGCGGCTCTGACGTCCGGGCGATGTAGTAGCGGCCCTTGGTCACCCAGGCCAGGAACGGCGACGCCACCAAGGCCGTGCCCATCGCGATGACGGCCGAGAACGCCTGCGCCATCGGCCCGAACGCGCCCAGGTAGGCCGTGATCGACAGCACCGAGGCCAGCGCCATGGCGCCCACGCCCACCGGGTTGATGTCGTACAGGTGCGCTCGCTTGAACTCGATGCCCGGCGGCGACAGGCCCAGCGGCTTGTTGATGACCAGATCGGCCACCACGGCCATGATCCAGGCGATCGCCAGGTTGGAGTACAGGCCCAGCACCTCGCCCAGCGCCTGGAACACGTTCATCTCCATCAGCATGAAGGCGATCAGCGTGTTGAACACCACCCACACCACGCGGCCGGGGTGGCTGTGCGTGACGCGCGAGAAGAAGTTGGACCAGGCCAGCGAGCCGGCGTAGGCGTTGGTGACATTGATCTTCAGCTGCGAGATCACCACGAACACGGCCGTGGCCGCCACCGCCCAGCCGTAGTGCGGGAACACGTATTCATAGGCCGCCAGGTACATCTGGTTCGGGTCCACCGCGCGGTCGATCGGCACCATGTGGCTGATGGCCAGGTAGGCCAGCAAGGCGCCGCCCAGCATCTTGACGACGCCCAGCACCACCCAGCCCGGCCCGCCGGCCAGCACGCCGAACCACCACTTGCGCCGGTTGGCCGCCGTCTGCACCGGCATGAAGCGCAGGTAGTCGGCCTGCTCGCCCATTTGCGTGATCAGCGCGATGCCCACCGTCAAGGCCGCACCAAACAAGGTCACATCGAAACCCGGTGCTTTGGATTTCTCACCGACATAGTGCACGACGCCCGAGAACGCACCAGGATCGCGCATGACCACGTAGACGAAAGGCACGATCAGCATGACCAGCCACACCGGCTGCGTCCACACCTGCAGCCGGCTGATGGCGGCGACGCCGTGCGTGACCAGCGGAATGACGACCACCGCGCAAATGAGGTAGCCCCAGGTCGGCGGGATGCCCAGCGCCAGTTCCAGCGCGTAGGCCATGACGGCGGCCTCCAGCGCAAAGAAGATGAAGGTGAAGCTGGCGTAGATCAGCGAGGTCAGCGTGGAGCCGATGTAGCCGAAGCCCGCGCCGCGCGTGAGCAGATCCATGTCGAGCCCGTAGCGCGCCGCGTAGACGCTGATGGGCAGGCCGGCCAGGAAGATGATGAGCCCGGTGGCCAGGATGGCCCAGAACGCATTGACGAACCCGTACTGCACCAGCAGCGTGGCGCCGACAGCTTCGAGAATCAGGAACGAGGCGGCCCCGAAGGCGGTGTTGGCCACGCGCCATTCGGACCATTTGCGCGCGCGCTGCGGCGTGAAGCGCAGGGCGTAGTCCTCCATCGTCTCGCGCGCCACCCAGTCGTTGTAATCGCGCCGGACCTTGACGATGCGTTGCGGCGCGGCGTCCAGCGCGGCACGGTGCGCGGCAGACGGCATGGGGGCCAGCGCGGTATCGATCTCGGCAGGAACTTGCGGTGGATGCACCCGCAGGCAGCGCAGCTTTCATGCCATGCGCTGCGCCTGGCGCACGGAACCGGCACGCTGCGTGCTAGCGAAGATCAAATTGACTCCGCGTGTTCGGCCGGCCTTTGCGGCCGCACGCGCCAACTGAGCGAAGCGAACAATGGAATTGACTCCGCGTGAGAAAGACAAGCTGCTGATCTTCACGGCTGCGCTGCTGGCAGAACGCCGCAAGGCGCGCGGCCTCAAGCTGAACTACCCTGAGGCCATCGCGCTGATCAGCGCCGCCGTGATGGAGGGCGCGCGCGACGGCAAGACCGTGGCGCAGCTGATGAGTGAAGGCCGCGAGGTGCTGACGCGGGCCGACGTGATGGACGGCATCGCCGAGATGATTCCGGACATCCAGGTCGAGGCCACCTTCCCCGATGGCACCAAGCTGGTCACCGTGCACCAGCCGATCGTCTGACCACCCTAAATCTCGTTGACCCCCTGATGGAGACTGTTTGATGCGCATCCGCCCTGCTCTTGCGATCTTGCTGCTGGCCGCGCCGATGGCGGCCCTGGCCCATGTCGGCGCCGATGGTGGCGCGCACACCCACATCGGCTTCGGCGACGGCCTGGCCCACCCCTTCACGGGGCTGGACCACCTGGCCGCCATGCTGGCCGTGGGCGTGTGGAGCGCGTTGACGACGCGCCAGCCGCGCGACATGGCGGTGGCGCCGGCGGCGTTCGCGGCCATGTTGCTGGCCGGGGCGCTGGCAGGCTTGGCAGGGGTCGGCCTGCCAGCCGTCGAGCCGATGATCGCGGCCTCGCTCCTGGTGCTCGGGCTGTTGACGCTGGCGCGGCTGCGGCTGCCCACGCCGGTCGCGGCAGTGCTGGTCGGCGCGTTTGCCGTGTTCCACGGCGTGGCGCACGGTGTGGAACTGGCCGGCGATACGGGGGGCGCTACGGCACTGGCCGGGATGGTGCTGGCCACGGGGCTGCTGCACGCTGCGGGCCTGGCGTCCGGTTGGGCACTGCGCACGCGCACCAGCTGGGGGCCGCGCCTCGCAGGCGCAGCGCTCGCCGTGTTCGGCGCGACGATGCTCGCCCAAGTCCTGTAGGCGCCCACCATGACCCCAGGCGAACTGCTCGTCGACGACGGCGACCTTGAACTGAACCCCGGCCGGCGCACCCTCACGTTGGTCGTGCAGAACACGGCGGACCGGCCGATCCAGGTCGGCTCGCACTACCACTTTGCCGAGACCAACGGCGCGCTGGGATTCGACCGCGAGGCCGCACGCGGCATGCGGCTGAACATCGCGTCCGGCACAGCGGTGCGCTTCGAGCCGGGCCAGCAGCGCACGGTCGAGCTGGTCGATTTCGCCGGCGACCGCGTGGTCTACGGCTTTCGCGGACTCGTACAAGGAAAGCTCTGACATGGCCACCATTGGACGACGTGCCTACGCCGAGATCTTCGGCCCCACGGTGGGCGACCGCGTGCGGCTGGCCGACACGGATCTGCTGATCGAGGTCGAACAGGACCACACCCTGCGCGCTGGCGGCTACGGAGAAGAGGTCAAGTTCGGCGGCGGCAAGACGATCCGCGACGGCATGGCGCAGAGCCAGCGCACTCGCGCTGCCGGCGCCGTGGACACGGTGCTGACGAACGCGCTGATCCTGGACCACTGGGGCATCGTGAAGGCCGACATCGGCCTGAAGGACGGGCGCATCGCCGCCATCGGCAAGGCCGGCAACCCGGACGTGCAAAGCGGCGTGGACATCGTGATCGGCCCGGGCACCGAGGTCATCAGTTGCGAGGGCAATATCGTCACGGCCGGCGGTATCGACAGCCACATCCACTTCATCTGCCCGCAGCAGATCGAGGAAGCGATGGCCTCGGGCATCACGACCATGCTGGGCGGTGGCACCGGGCCGGCGACGGGCACATTCGCCACCACCTGCACGCCCGGCCCGTGGCACATCGAGCGCATGCTGCAGGCGGCCGACGCGTTCCCGATGAACCTTGGCTTTCTGGGCAAGGGCAACACGAGCCAGCCCGAGGCGCTGCACGAGCAGGTCGAGGCCGGCGTGATCGGCCTCAAACTGCACGAAGACTGGGGCACGACGCCAGCGGCCATCAGCAACTGCCTGGACGTGGCGGACGCGACGGACACGCAGGTGGCCATCCACTCGGACACGCTGAACGAGTCGGGCTTTGTGGAGGACACGATCGCCGCGACCAAGGGCCGGTCGCTGTGCGCGTTCCACACCGAGGGTGCGGGCGGCGGCCATGCCCCCGACATCCTGCGCGTCGTGGGCGAGGCGAACTTCCTGCCGTCGTCGACCAACCCGACGATGCCCTACACCGTCAACACGCTGGACGAGCACGTGGACATGCTGATGGTGTGCCACCACCTGGACGCGGGCATCGCCGAAGACTTGGCCTTTGCCGAGTCACGCATCCGCAAGGAGACGATCGCGGCCGAGGACATCCTGCACGACATCGGCGCGATCAGCATGTTCAGCTCGGACAGCCAGGCCATGGGCCGCGTGGGCGAGGTGGTCATGCGCTGCTGGCAGACCGCGCACAAGATGAAGCAGCAGCGCGGCACCTTGGCCGAAGACAGCACGCGCAACGACAACTTTCGCGCCAAACGCTACATCGCCAAGTACACGATCAACCCGGCCATTGCGCACGGCATCAGCCACGAGGTGGGCAGCCTGGAAGTGGGCAAGTGGGCCGACATCGTGGTGTGGAAGCCGGCCTTCTTCGGCGTCAAGCCGTTCACGATCATCAAGGGCGGCAGCATCGCGATGGCGGCGATGGGCGACCCGAGCGCGTCGATCCCCACACCGCAGCCGGTGCACTACCGGCCGATGTTTGGCGCGTACGGCGGTGCGCTGTCGCGGGGCTCGCTGACCTTCGTGTCGCAGGCGGGTCTGCAGGCGGGCATCGGCGAGCGCTTTGGCCTGCGCAAGACGCTGAGCGCGGTGAAGAACATCCGCAGCGTGCGCAAGCAGCACATGGTGCACAACGGCGCGCTGCCGAAGATGGAGATCGACCCGCAGACCTACGCGGTGCGTGCCGATGGGGTGCTGCTGACCTGCGCGCCAGCGACGGTGTTGCCGATGGCGCAGCGGTATTTTTTGTTCTGAGCTTCAGCCGTGCGGATGAAGATGGCTGCGGATCCAATCGGCGAAGTGCGATTCTTCAAGGTCACCTGCTGCCAGCTTCAGCATGGTCAGCACGCAGTCTCCGTCGTCCGCCGAGAGCGAGAAGCCCTGGAGTTCCAGGAAAAGTTCGACGGCGACGAAGGCCGTGCGCTTGTTGCCATCGACGAAAGGATGGTTGCGCGCAATGCCAAACCCATAGCTCGCAGCCAGCGCTGCGGCATCCGGCTGTCCGTAGTGGGCAAGCTGGCGGGGGCGCGCCAAAGCCGATTCCAACAAACCGACATCGCGTGTTCCGGCGCCGCCGCCGTGTTCGGCCAGTTGCTCCTCGTGGACGGCGACAAGAACCTCGGGCAGCAGCCAGGTCCACGGGTCGTTGGCAGCCGTCATTTCGCCAGCTCACGCAGCACACTACGCCGTCGCTTCATGACCACGCGCGCCGCTGTCATCTGCGCCTCGAATGCAGGATCATGCGGGCGCAAGGCAATGCCGTTTTCCAGATCCGTCACGTACACCGAGTCCCCCTTTTCAAGCTTCATCCGTGCCAGCATTTCCTTGGGCAGGATCACACCCACAGAATTGCCGATTTGTGTCAGTTTGATGGCGGTCATGCAAGCTCCTGGTGACGCAACGTTATAACGAACGTTATATTAGCAACCCTCATGCCCACCGACAAGCTCCTCATGCTCACCGCCAGCAAACTCATGCCCCAGGGCCAAGGCCTCGCCCCGGTTCTGCTCAGGCGCGCCGCCACCATCGAACTCGATTGGGACGTGCGCCAGAAGAGCCGCTTCGACGCGACCGACTCGCAGGGCCGGGAGCTCGGCGTGTTCCTGCCACGCGGCACGCTGGTGCGCGGTGGTGACGTGCTGGTGGCCGAAGACGGCTCGCTGGTGCGCGTGCTGGCCGCGCCGCAGCCGGTGCTGGTGATCACGCACTGCGGCGCGCACGGCACACCGTTCGACCTGGTGCGCGCGGCCTACCACCTGGGCAACCGGCACGTGCCGATCGAGCTCAAGCCGGACCATTTGAAGATCGAGCCCGACCATGTGCTGGCCGGCATGCTGCGCGCCATGCACCTGATCGTGCGCGAGGACCAGTTGGCGTTCGAGCCCGAAGGCGGCGCTTATGGCGCGCAGGCCCCGGGGCACGGCGGCGGCCACCACCACGCCCATGACCACGGTCACGAACACGATCACGCGCACGACCATGACGACGGTCATGGTCATGACCACGGTCATCACGCACACTGATCCGCCCTGACAGAATTTGTCCCCTCACTTCCACGTTTCGCGAGCGACACCATGCCCCAACTATCCCCAGCCGGCCAGCAGGTCATCGACGAGATTGCCCGCCGGCATGGCATCAGCACCGGTGCAGCGATGAGCATGCTGGACGCCGTCATCCGCGGCAACGGCAGCATGGCGCAGTTCAGTCACCCCGAGTTCTCTGGCTCCGGCCAGTGGATGCGCGGCGGCATGACCATGGTCTCGGACATGTTCAACGGCCACCTGAAGGGGCGTGTCGATGCGCTGTGCTTCGAGCTGTCCAACCTGGTCGCCAGCCAGCCTGATCTCGTGCGCACCGGCAGCTTCCAATCGCAGAGCCAGAACGGACAGGAGCAGTTCAGCGGCGGCGGTGGCAGGTCGTCCGGCTCGTCGTTCGGCGAGTCGAGCCTGTTCGTGCCACCGCCACCGGATTGGTGGGGCACCGACCTGCGCTGGCCCGACAGCACGGGCAGCCAGAACGGCGTGCGCTACGCCTGTTTCGCACAGGCGCAGCGCCTGGCGATCGAGGTCAACGGCACGGTCACCATCTACGACACGCTGGACCACCAGATCGGCGGCTTCTCGCAGCAGCAGTCGTACGGCGGCACGTTGAGCTTCAACAGCCAGTACGGCTTGATCGATGTCGCCAGCCTGCCGGTGATCTCCGTCAACGGCCAGCCTGTCTACGCACCGCCAGCTGCCCCCCCGACGTTTGCGCCTGCGCCGGCGTTCGCACCGGCCCCCTCATACGCACCAGCGCCCGCCAACATGCCGTCGATGGATGTGCTGGCGATGATTGAAAAGCTGGCTGACCTGCGCGCCAAGGGCGTGCTGGACGAAGCGGAATTCCAAGCCAAGAAGGCCGATCTGTTGGGCCGCCTTTGACGACTGGCGGCAACGCGGCCCCGTCGGCGTCCACCTTGCTGGGGTTGATCTGGCTGGCTTCTCCGGCACTGCCGATCGGCGGATTCAGCTATTCCGAGGGCCTGGAATCGGCCATCGATGCCGGCCACGCGGGCAATGCCCAAAGCGCGGGTGACTGGCTGGTCGACCAGTTGCATCTGTCGCTGGCACGCAGCGATCTGGCCGTGGTGGCGGCCGCGATGCAGGCCTGGGCCGATGGCGACCATGCCGCGCTGCAGATGCTGGACCAATGGCTGCGCAGCACGCGCGAGTCGGCCGAGTTTCTGCTGCAGACGGAGCAGATGGGCCGCTCGCTGCTGGAGTGGCTCAAACTCCACCACGCCGACGCGGCGCAGGCCTTTGGCGGGCTGACGCCCTGCTACCCCGTCGCCTACGCCTTCGCTGCGTTGCGGACCGGGGCCAGCACGCGCGACGCCTGCCTGGCCTTCGCGTTCGGCTGGGCCGAGAACATGGTGGCGGCTGCCGTCAAGGCGGTGCCATTGGGCCAGAGCGACGGCCAGCGCATGCTGGGCCGGCTCGCGCAGGCGATCCCGGTGGCTGTCGACCGCGCGCTTGCGCTGCCGGCCGATGCGCGCCAAGCCTTCGCACCGATGCTGGCCATCCTGTCTTCGCGCCACGAGACCCAGTACTCGCGGCTGTTCCGTTCTTGAATCGTCCGAGGTCCACCCATGTCTGCCCTGCACCACATCGCCCGCCGCACCAAAAAACTTCCGCCGCTTCGCGTGGGCATCGGCGGCCCGGTCGGCTCGGGCAAGACCACGCTGCTGGAGATGCTGTGCAAGGCGATGCGCGAACGCTGGGATCTGGTGGCCATCACCAACGACATCTACACCAAGGAAGACCAGCGCATCCTGACCGTGAGTGGCGCGCTGCCGGCCGAGCGCATCATGGGCGTGGAGACAGGCGGCTGCCCGCACACGGCCATCCGTGAAGACGCCTCGATCAATCTGGAAGCGATCGACCGCATGCTGGAAGACTTTCCCGATGCCGACGTGGTGTTCGTGGAGAGCGGCGGCGACAACCTGGCCGCCACCTTCAGCCCGGAGCTGTCGGACCTGACGATCTACGTGATCGACGTGGCGGCCGGCGAGAAGATCCCGCGCAAGGGCGGGCCGGGCATCACCAAGAGCGATCTGTTCGTGATCAACAAGACCGACCTGGCGCCCTATGTGGGCGCCGATCTGGGCGTGATGGAGGCCGACACGCGCCGCATGCGCACCAACGCGCGGGGTGAACTCAAGCCGTTTGTGATGACGAACCTGAAGACCAACGCCGGGCTGGACGAGGTGGTGCGCTTCATCGAGCAGCGCGGGATGCTGCAGGCGGCGTGAGACAGCGCGCGCCGGGCTGCAGCTTGTGCCCGGCGCCGACGACTAGAATCCGCGGCTTCAGGAAGCTTGGCAGAGTGGTCGATTGCACCGGTCTTGAAAACCGGCAACCCGCAAGGGTTCCAGGGTTCGAATCCCTGAGCTTCCGCCAAGACATGGCCAGCAGCGCCGCCAGTACCAGTGCCAAGCTGGCCGGCTCGTCGACCAGATGGATTTCCCCGACGAAATCGAAGCGCGACAAGGCGCTGGTCCGCGAGAAGAAGCGCCCCGCCCCGGTGAAATGCGCAAATCCGTCGGCTCCCAGGAAGCGGCCGCTGCCGCCACTGAAGTCGACGTCACCGAACAGCTCCAGGAGCGCCGGGTCGCCTGTCGGCACCAGTTGCACGGTGAAGTTGCCGAACAACTCCGAGCCGTCGTCGGCCACGAAGCGGTTCTGCCCCGCGCCCTGGCCGGTGCCCAGGTTGGCCACGTCCGCAGAAAAGTAGCGCAAGCTGCCCAGCGTGCCGCCACCGCTCGCGACAGTCTGGATCTGCACCACCGGGCCGGTCGGATCGATCAGGCCGACGATGTCGGAATGGCCTTCGACCTGGGCGCTGAACAGAACGGGCGCCGACCAGGCCGCCGCGCTCTGCACCAGCGCTGTGGCCACGGCCAACATCCGCAGAAGATTGAACACGGTGTGCATGGCGCTCTCCCGTTCAGGCTGCGCGCAACATCGACGCCGTGCGCATCGTGCGCAGCGCAGTCCACGTCCACGCGGCGGCTGCCAGGTCGATCACACCGAAGACCAGCAGGGGCGGCGGCGCCAGGTCGAAGGCCACCAGCGCACCCAGCCATACGATCACCGAGGCCCGCAGCCAGACCGATGCACGCATGAACGACAGCAGTTCAGCGCGCGCACCCACCAGGTAGTAGATGCCCAAAAAGCCCACCAGCATGCCGGACACACGGCCCCAGGCATCGGCGGGCGCGGGCAGGCCCAGAGGGCCCAGGAGCAGCGCGGGCACCAGCAGCAGCAGGCTGCCGGCGCCGATCAGGTACAGGCCAAAGACATGGAGAGAACGGGCGGCGGGGGTCATCATGGTGGACTCGCAATCAGTGCAGTGGAGGTGCATCCATTGCAGCCGATGCGGCGGCGGCCCAACAGCCCAGCGGGCAAGGCGAATGTCCCTGGCGCTGCCCCGCAGGACCTTTCATGCGGGACAGGCGTCCCCGTCGCGCAGGTTAGAAGCCGAGTTCGCGTGCGCGCACCACGGCGTGCGTGCGGCCATCGACGCCGAGCCGTCGGTACAGGCGCGACAGCTGGTTGCGCACGGTCTTGTCGGCCAGCCCGAGATGGGCGCCGATCTGCAGGTTGTCCAGCCCCTGCGCGACCAAGGCCAGCAGTTCGCGCTCGCGTGCAGTGAAGGCGCCCTCGGTGGCCGGTGGCCGCTGGAGCACGAAATCGGTCACCGCTTCGCAAAAGCGTTCGAAGGCTGGTTCGCCAGGGAGCGGCACGTGGTTGCGCGTGCGCAGGGCCTCGAACCGCGCGCCCGGTATGGCAGCAGCCAGGTCGCGGCCCAGTTCCACCTTGACCATGGCGTCACGCTCGCCGTGCAACACCAGTGTGGGGCACTGCAACAGGGGGAGCAGCGGCCGCACGTCGAGCTGCGCACGCGCGCGGAAGATGGCTGCGGCGCGGCGCCCATCGCACGAGCGGCGCTGTTGCTCGTTCATGGCCTCGCGCTGCTCTGGCGTGGCGTCGGGAATCAACGACGCCGAAAAGAACTGTTGCACGGCGGAATCGGGCTTGCCCCAGCCGTGCTGCATCAGGGTGGCGACGGCCTCGAAGTAAGCCAGGCTGTCGGCCGATACCGCGCGATGGTGCAGCCCATGGGTGTAACCGCCCAGCAGCACCAGGTGCGACACGCGCTGCGGGTGGCGCGCGGCATAGGCCACAGCGGTCGCCGCACCGCCCGAGATGCCCAGCAACGCCACACGAGGTTCGGCACTGGCCGCGACGACGACCTCCAATTCTTCAACGGAGGCGGCCAGGTCCAACGGCGTGTCATCGCCTGCGGAAAGGCCGCAACCGCGCTCGTCGTAGCAGACCAGTCGCAGCTCGCGCCCCAGCCGTCCCAGCCAAGGCTGAAAGATGGGCGATACGGCGTCGTATTCGACATGCGTCATCCAGTGCGCTGCTCGCACCAGTGTGGGCACCGTGCGCTCCACCCGCCCGCTGCGCGACCAGGCGATGCGTGCACCGGAGGACACGTGCGTGAAGCGAATTTCCTGGCGCAGGGCGCGCGTGGACGGGATGGACAGGGCCATGAGGCCGAACTGTAGTGGAGCGCGGGCGCGTGCGGCACATCTGGACGCCAGGGCCAGCGGCGCCGCTGCGGCACGCCGGCTGGCCGTCAACGCTCATGGATGCCGAGGCCGGCGTCCTCGCCTACGGGCACGCGGGGGCCGGTTTGGCCCCGAGGGCACGAAGCTTGCGTACCATGTCCGCATGTTCGCACTCAAAACCCAACCGTCCGACCTCGCGTCGTCGCCATGCTGATCCGGATCGGCTATGACATCGCGCTGAACGTCGCAGCACCCACCGCGCTCATCTACATGCTGCAAGTGCACCCGTCGCGCGCCGGAGATCTTGTTGCGCCTGAAAACATCACCGTCAGCCCGGGCTTGTGGACCGACTACTACCAAGATACGTATGGCAACCAGTGTGCCCGTGTCCACGTGCCGGTGGGCGTGACCGAGGTGCGACTGCGCAACGAAGCCGTCATCCGTGACAGCGGGCTGCCCGACGAATACGCTCCCTACGCGTACGAGCATGCTCCGGCCAACCTGCCGGTGTCGACGCTGCTGTTCTTGCTGCCCAGCAGGTACTGCGATTTCGATGCTGATTTGCTGGCGATGGCCTGGAGCCGGTTTGGCTCGACGCCCCAGGGCTGGCAACGCGTGCAGGCGATCTGCGATTTCGTGCACGGGCATCTGCGCTTCGACTATGGCGGCGCGCGGTCGACGCGCACGGCCACCGACGGGTTCCGCGAACAGACGGGCGTGTGCCGGGACTTTGCCCACCTGGCCATCTCGCTGTGCCGTTGCATGAACATTCCGGCCCGCTACGTGACAGGCTATCTGGGCGACATCGGCATTCCGCCGGTGCCCTATCCCATGGACTTCAGCGCCTGGTTCGAGGTGTACCTGGGTGACCGTTGGTACACCTTCGACGCCCGGCACAACACACCGCGCATCGGTCGCGTGCCGATCGCGCATGGGCGGGACGCAGCTGACGTGCCAATCACCATGGTGTTCGGCAACAACTCCTTGGCTCGCTTCGAGGTCGTCACCGAGGAGGCGTAGCCACCGGCCGGGTGAGCAGGTCGCGATCGCTGTCGATCGCGAAGTAAAACCACTCGGTGCCGGGCTCGGCCTGTGCGTTCGGAAAGACGATGTAGCCGTCCTGTGGAGCCAACACGGCTTGTCCATTGGCGCGCGCCGCCACCTGCTGGCCACGCCGTACCGCATCGAACGTTGCCCACTCCCGCACGAACAGGTCTTCGGGCGCCGTGCGGTCGGTCACCGACACAAGGCGCAGCAATTGCGGTGAGGCCGGTGCAGTCGGCGCGCCTGCTGTCAAGCCCAGATGCCGCATGGCCGCGAGGATGGCTTGATACGCAACTTCCGGCGCGGCTGGGTCGCGGTGCTGGCCACATTCCAGAGTGACGGCGTAGCCCCCTTTGCTGCGCATGTACTCGTTGGTGCCCCAACCGAAGGCAAGCGCCTCATCCGTTGCTTCCTGGCCCCGCTGCGCGATGCTCGCGGCGTAGATGTCCAGCCAGCCCTCGACCACCCGCGAGGTACCGAGTTGCCAGGCCAACTGGCCTTCGTCGAAAGCACGGAGAAACGGTTCCAGCGGCCCGTCGTTGTCGCGCGGGCCGATCATGGCGAAGGCGTCGCCCTCACTCTGGAACGAGTGCAGGTCCAACAGCACATCGTGCGCCGAGAGCAGCGGGCACAGAGCATTGGTGAGGCGCGCTTCGTGGTCCAGCGGCTGGGCGACCGGGCGAAACGAACGGTTCAGATTGCGCTCACCCTCTCGCCGCCCCAACCGGCGCGCCAGTGGGTTGGCGACGGGCACAAGTGTCAGTTGGCCGCACACCAGTTCCATGGCGCCGTCGTCCATCTCCCGGACGATGCGCGCAATGGCCGCGGTGCCGCAGGTCTCGTCCCCATGTACACCGCCCAGCACGATCAAACGCGGCCCTGCCTGCGCTGCGGCGAAAGCGTGGACACGCAGCACGCCAGTCATCGCGAGCCGACGGCCTGCGCCAAAGAGTGTGACATCACGGCCATCGCAAACTCCAGTTCAGCGACCTGCAAACAAAACACCCCGCACGGGGCGGGGTGTTCATGGTGCACCCCGGTTCTCACCGGGAATGCAAGTGGCTCAAGCGTGCGCGGCGCGCAAGCGGACTGAAAAGTCCTTCAACGCAGCGATTCCACTGCTTTCAGCGCGGTGACACCACGCCTGCAGGTCCGCCGTCAGTTGCTCGCGCGACAGAGAAGTGCTCAGCCACATTTGACGCAGCTCTTCACGCATGGTGACCATCTTGTCCAGCACGGGGTGCGCCGCACGGGCCTGCGCCAACTTCGGCTGGGCCGACGCGGGCACGCGCTCGTCATCGCGGTGGAGCCAGCGGCGGGCCGCTTGCAGCGCGGTCGTGTCGGCCTGACGAGCCTTCAGCGTGGCGATTTCTTCGCGGCAGGCGCGCTTCAACTCGCCAGCGTAACGGGCCATGACTTCATAACGATTGGCGATCAGCGCTTCGAGCGTCTTCTCATCGGCCACAGGCTTGATCGCACCCAGCTGCAGCTTGGGCGGCGTCTTCTTGACCTTGGCCAGACCCATCTTCTGCATGATGGTGATGTAGACCCAACCGATGTCAAATTCATACGGCTTCACCGAGAACTTGGCCGACGTCGGGTAGGTGTGATGGTTGTTGTGCAACTCCTCACCACCGATCAGGATGCCCCACGGGGAGATGTTCGTGCTCGCATCCGGAGCCTCGAAATTGCGGTAGCCCCAGTAGTGGCCGATGCCGTTGATGATGCCGGCCGCCGTCACCGGGATCCAGATCATCTGCACAGCCCAAACGGCCAGGCCGGCAGCGCCGAACAGCGCGAGGTTCAAGATCAGCATCAGGCCAACGCCCTGCCAGCTGAAGCGCGAATAGAGGTTGCGCTCGATCCAGTCGTCCGGACAGCCGAGGCTGAACTTGGCGACCGTTTCCTTGTTCTTGGTCTCAGCGCGATACAGCTCGGCACCTGTCCAGAACACCGTCTTGATGCCGTGGGCGTGCGGGCTGTGCGGATCTTCGGCGGTCTCGCACTTGGCGTGGTGCTTGCGATGCACCGCTACCCATTCCTTGGTCACCTGACCCGTACCCAGCCAAAGCCAAAAACGGAAAAAATGCGCCGGCAGTGGATGCAGATCCATGGCCCGGTGAGCCTGGTGACGGTGCAGGTACACCGTGACACTGACAATCGTAATATGCGTGGTGACCAGCGCATACAAGACGATCTGCCACCACGACAGATTCCAAAGCCCATTGGCGAGCCAGTCCACCGCAGCGTTCAAGACGGCCCAATCCGGTAGCAACATATAAAAATCAGCTCCTTCTCCGTTAGCCTGATGAGGGCGCGTAACACAGACGCGTGCGCAGGCGAAACACCCTATTGTAGGTTGGGGTGGTGTTTGAGCCTATTGCGCGGAAACAACCTTTTGCTATTTCTGCCTTTGCCAGACTGCGGCGAAGAAGCCATCGGTGGCATGCAGGTGTGGCCACAAACGCAGGAAATTGCGCCCGGCATCCGGCCCAGCGCATAGGTTCCCGACCCGCTGAGGGTCCCCCACTTTGAGCTGGTCGAGCACGTCTGCCACAGCCAGCGGCTGGAAGTCGGCGTGGGCGGCCGTGAACGCTTGCGCGACCTGCTCGTTCTCTTGCGCCAGCAGACTGCAGGTCGCGTAGACGAGGCGGCCGCCGGGTTTGACCATCCGCGCAGCACTTTGCAGTACCGCAGCCTGTGTGGCCGCCACGCCGTCCACGCTGGCCTGCGTCTGGCGCCATTTGAGGTCGGGGTGGCGGCGCAGGGTGCCGGTTCCTGAGCATGGAGCATCCACCAACACGCGGTCCATCTTGCCTGCCAGGCGCTTGACGCGGTCGTCCCGCTCATGCGCGATGGCGGCTGGGTGGACATTGGACAGGCCACTTCGGCCCAAGCGAGGCTTCAGCGCGTCCAAGCGGTGTGCGGAGGTATCGAACGCGTACAGGCGCCCAGTGTTGCGCATCGTCGCGCCGATCGCGAGCGTCTTGCCCCCGGCGCCGGCACAGAAGTCGGTGACCATTTCGCCGCGCCGGGCGTCCAGCAGCAGCGCGAGCAGTTGCGAACCCTCGTCTTGTACTTCGATGGCGCCGCGACTGAACGCATCGAGACGGGCCAACGAGGGCTTGCCCGTCACACGCAAACCCCAGGGCGAGTACGGAGTGTCGACACTCGCCACACCCGCCGCCGCCAGCTCCTCCCGCACGTCCTGGCGTTTGGCGCTCAGGATGTTGACCCGCAAGTCGAGCGAACCCGGCTGCATCAAGCTCTCGGCCAACGGCCAGAATGATGCGCCGAGCTCCTGCTTGAGGGGCTGGGCCAGCCACTCTGGCAGATTGTGGCGGTGACGCTCCATCAGATCGTCCTGCGCGACCGCGTCGCAACCGTCAAGCCACTGACGCTCCTGCGCCGACAAGGCGCCATCCAAAAAATCACGGGGAGCACTGAACCCCAGAATGGCCATCCGGCGCGGCTTCGGCCCGCTTCCGGAAGAGGCGAAGTGATCGAACAGCAGTTTGCGGCGCAGCACCGCGTACAGCGTCTCCGACAGAGTCGCGCGCTCGCGCGGACCGAGCTGTCGGTGCTCACGAAAAAAGCGAGCGGCGACGGCATCGGCCGGATGCTCGAAAGTCAATGCCTGGCCGACCAATTCGGAGCACGCGTCGAGCAAAGCGCCTGGATGCATGGGAGTTCCTTCTCGTCGGTCAGGCTGGAGCCGGCTGGCACAACAGGCGCTCAATGGCGCGCGGATAGAGCAAGTGCTCCTGAGAGAGCACACGCTGACCCAGCGAGCGCTCGCTGTCATTCGGAAGGACCGGAACCACCACCTGATCGAGGATCGGTCCGTGGTCGAGGGCTTCAGTCACCCGGTGGACGGTTGCGCCGGCCACGCTGCAGCCGGCCTCGATCGCACGTCTGTGCGTATGCAGCCCGGGGAAGGCAGGCAACAGAGAAGGATGGATATTGACCATCCGTCCCGCATACCTCGCGACAAACACCGGGGTCAGGATGCGCATGAACCCCGCCAGGACCAGCAGGTCAGGCGCGTGACGGTCCACCGCCTCGGCCAGCGCAGCGTCAAACGATGCGCGCGGATCGGGTGCTTCACGGAATGCGCGATGGTCGACAGCATCGGTTGCCACCCCCAGTGCGCGTGCACGGTCCAGACCAGCACAGTCCGATCGGCTGGCAATGACGGCTGCGATGCGCGCACCCAGCCGGCCTGCCCAGTCGCGCTCGCGCGAGGCGCGCACGATGGCGGCCATATTGGAGCCGCCCCCGGAAATCAAGATCACAACGTTCTTCATGGAGCGCGGCATTATCCCCAGCTGCCAACAGCGGGCCCTTTGCAGCTGCCGGCGGATCGATCGTGCTACAAACACGATCCGCTGCCTGGGTAGGCGGCATTCCATGCATTGAGGAGACACCATGGATCTGGCCTTCACTGCCGAAGAGCAGAAGTTCCGGGAGGATGTGCGCGCCTGGGTGCGCGACCACCTGCCGCAAGAAATCGCGCACAAGGTGCACAACGCGCTGCATCTGACGCGTGACGATATGCAGCGCTGGGCAAAGATTCTGGGCAGCAAGGGCTGGCTGGGTTATGGCTGGCCCCAACAGTTCGGCGGCCCAGGCTGGAACGCGGTCCAGAAGCATCTGTTCGAAGAAGAGTGCGCGCTCGCCGGCGCACCGCGGATCGTCCCCTTCGGCCCGGTCATGGTGGCGCCGGTCATCATGGCCTTCGGCAATGCCGAGCAACATCAACGCTTCCTGCCCGGCATCGCCAGCGGCGAGGTGTGGTGGAGCCAGGGCTACAGCGAGCCGGGTTCGGGTTCCGATCTGGCCTCGGTCAAGACGCGGGCCGAGCGCCGTGGCGACAAGTTCATCGTCAACGGCCAGAAGACCTGGACAACCTTAGGCCAGTATGGCGAGTGGATCTTCTGCCTCGTCCGCACCAGCAACGAAGGCAAGCCACAGACCGGCATCAGCTTCCTGCTGATCGACATGAAAAGCCCCGGCGTCAGCGTGCGCCCCATCATCATGCTGGACGGCGGTCACGAGGTGAACGAGGTGTTCTTCGACGACGTCGAAGTGCCAGCCGAGAACCTGATTGGCGAGGAAAACAAGGGCTGGACCTACGCCAAACATCTGCTCAGCCACGAACGCACCAACATCGCCGACGTCAACCGCGCCAAGCGTGAGTTGGAACGGCTCAAACGCATTGCCAAGGCGGAGGGCGTCTATGAGGACGCCCGCTTCCGGGACGAGATCGCCAAGCTGGAGGTGGACGTGGTGGCGCTGGAAATGATGGTGCTGCGCGTGCTGTCCGCTGAGAAATCCGGCAAGAACTCGCTGGACGTGGCAGGCCTGCTGAAAATTCGCGGCAGCGAAATGCAACAGCGTTATTCCGAACTCATGATGCTCGCGGCAGGCCCCTACAGCCTGCCCTTCATCCTCGAAGCCATGGAAGCCGGCTGGCAAGGCGACCATGTCGGCGCGGCGCACTGTGCCCCGCTGGCCGCGACGTACTTCAATATGCGCAAGACCACGATCTATGGCGGATCGAACGAAGTGCAGCGGAACATCGTGGCCCAGACGGTTTTGGGTTAAGCAGGAGACGAGCATGGATTTCGATTTCAGCGACGAGCAGGAACAACTGCGTGACGCCGTCCGCAAGTGGGTGGACAAGGGTTACGGCTTCGAGCACCGCCGCGCGGTGGTCAAGGCGGGCGGCTTTTCACGCGAGGCCTATGAAGAGCTGGCCGGTCTGGGCCTGACCGGCCTGTATGTGTCAGAAGAGCATGGCGGCATGGGCTTGGGCCCGGTGGAAGCCATGGTGGCCATGGAAGAACTGGGCCGCGGCATCGTGCTGGAGCCGCTGGGACAGACCCTGGTCAGCAGTGGTGTGCTGGCCCACTACGCCGACGCCGCCTTGCACGGCGCCTGGCTGCCACGCATCGCGTCAGGCGAAGCGCTGGTGGTGCTCGCCTGCCAGGAGCGTGCTGCGCGCTACCGGCTCGACGTCTGCTCCACAACCGCCACCAGGAAGGGCGATGGCTGGTCCCTGACCGGCCGAAAAAGCCTCGTGCCTGCAGGCGACCTTGCCGACGCTTTGCTGGTGCCCGCAACGATCGACGGCAAGATCGCCCTCTTCCTGGTTGAACGCACTGCGGCCGGTGTGAATGCCAGCGGCTACATCACCCAAGACGGGTCGCGCGCGGCGGAAGTCGCCTTGGACGGATGCGCCGCGTCGCTCATCACCATCGACGGCTTGGCCGCACTGGAGCACGCAGTCGATACCGGCATAGCCGCGCTGTGCGCCGAAGCCGTCGGCACCATGGACAAAACGGTGCAGATCACCGCTGACTACATGAACACGCGCAAGCAGTTTGGAGTGACGATCAGCAGCTTCCAGGCGCTGCGCCACCGCATCGCGGACATGAAGATGCAGCTCGAACTGGCGCGGTCCATGAGCTACTACGCATCGCTGAAACTCAATGCACCTGCCGACGAGCGCCGCCGGGCCATGGCGCGTGCCAAGTACCAGCTTGGCTCGTCCATGCGTTTTGTGGGCCAGAACTCCGTCCAGCTGCACGGTGGCATCGGCGTCACCGAAGAATATGTGGGCAGCCACTACTTCAAACGGCTGACGCAGATGGAGATGCAATTCGGCGATTCGTTGCACCACCTGGGCGAGGTGTCGGACCGGATGCAGGACAAGGCTGGCGTGTTCGCCTAGAGCGGCGCGGGCTCTGCAACCAAAAAAGGGACGTACATCACGTCCCTTTTTCGTTGGAGGCCCAGCGCATAGTCCCGAGCGCCAATGAAAAACGCCAGCCAGCATTTCTGCTGGCTGGCGTCACGCCGAAGCGGCTTGCGCTTGCGGCGAGGCTAGACCTGGATCAGGCAGCCTTGTTCTTGCGGCGACGCGACAGGCCCAGAGCGGCCAAGCCGGCACCCAGCAGAGCCAGGGAAGCGGGCTCCGGCACATCGCGGCTGTTACGGCCCACGACGATGTTGTCCACTTCAACGGCGATACCGGTGGTCACGAACTGGAACGAGCGGAAGCCGTCTTCAGGAGCGAAGTCGATGTTCACGTACACGTTGGTGTCGGGATCGGTCTGGTTGCCGGACGTACCACCCAGCAGCGCCAGAATCGAGGCACCAGTCACGACAGCAACAGGAGTGCCCGTCGCGTCGGTGGAAGAGTAGAAGTACAGGTCGTTGTACGTATCGATCGAACCGTAGTAGATGCCGAAGTAGTCGATGAAGTCACCGGGTGCCAGCAGGGTCGCGTAGCTGACCGTCACCGAACCGCTGGTACCGTTGCCTGGCTGGGGAGAAACGCCGTAGCAAGACGTGTCACCCAGAGGAGCTGCGGACTGATTGGGGATGGTGCCTTGCAGAACGGCGAAGCCGCCACCAGTCACGGTGGGGTTCAATGCGCTGTACGAATTGAACGAGCAACCAGCATTGCGAATGTCGATCTGGCCTGCGACATCAGTCGTCAGCGGGGCACCCAGGGGCGTCACGCCATCCGCCAGGACCATCTGCGTCGCCACATCGAAAGTCTCGATGAGGTAGCCAGAATCAGTACGCAGCTGGCCAGAGCCGTTGTACATGCCGGCCGTCAGGCGTGCGCTGGTCAGACCGGAGGTGTCGTTCTGGCCGTTGGTATTCGGATTGACACCGCCGAACGAGATCACGGGCGCCGCAAAAGCGGGAGCGGCCAGAACAGCTGCCGCAGCTACTGCGATGCTCAAGAGGGATTTTTGCATATGCACTCCTTGGAGATGTGGAGGGTTGGGGGGATTCCCAAGCAATAAAGCAATTTGAGGGCCAACTAGAAAATCGGCAGCGAAATCAAACGTTTGCTCGGTCCGCGAACTTCTGCACACACTCATTCGTCAAAATAATCGACACATGTGGAGAGCTTCACAGCTCAGGCCAGCAAGCGTGACGACCGGGGCACATGCGCCATGAGGAACTCCATCTGGTCCGCGAGGATGCGCCGGTTGCGCAGGATGAAGTCCTCCCACAGGCTGGGCACATAGGGCGCATATAACAAAGGCATGCGCGCCTGCTCGGGCGTGCGGTTGCTCTTGCGGTGGTTGCAGGCCCGGCACGCCGTCACAACGTTCATCCAGTGGTCCTGTCCTCTTTGCGCCAGCGGCACGATGTGTTCCCGCGTCAGGTCTTCCAGCGGCGCCTGGCAACCGCAATATGCGCAGACATTGCGGTCGCGCACGAACAGTTTGCTGTTCGTGAGGCTGGGCTTGAGCCGGAAAGGATTGATGTTGGGTACGCCCTTGGTGCCGATGATGCTGCTGATCGCGATGACCGACTGACGCCCCGTCACGGCGTTGGTGCCGCCGCGGAAAACGGCCACCTCGGCGCCGGACTCCCAGCGCACCTCCTCGGCGGCATAGTGCAACACCGCCTGCTCGAGTGAAATCCACGACTGGGGCAAGCCCTGCCCCGATAGCTTCAAAACCTTCAAGACACGCCTCCTGCTCGGTCGATGACCACAAACATGATTGCAAACGTCTCAGCATCGGGCCGCTCACCACTCGCATGGTGCGGCGCGTCACAATATACAGGGTTCCGTTGTGCAGTACGTGACGATGGCACGTCCAGCGCGCCTTTGACGCTATCAAAAAGATAACAACTCTATGAAGATCTTCCGCGGCTTTCACTACGGCGCCCTGGCGTCCGGCTGCGCACTGACCATTGGCAACTTCGACGGCGTGCACCGCGGCCACCAGGCGATGCTGGCGCTGTTGCGCAGCGAGGCCCAGCACCGTGGCGTGCCAAGTTGCGTGATGACGTTCGAGCCGCATCCGCGCGACTATTTCGCCCAGGCCACCGGTCGCAAGGAAATTGCCCCAGCACGGATCGGCACGTTGCGCGACAAATTGACCGAACTGGCCTGCTGCGGCGTGGACCAGACCGTCGTGCTGCCATTTCGGGCTGCGCTGGCCACGCAAAGCGCCGAGTCCTTCATTCAGGACGTGCTGGTCGGCGGGCTTGGCGTGCGCTATGTGCTGGTGGGCGATGACTTTCGATTTGGCGCCAGGCGCTGCGGCGACTACGCGATGCTGGCCACGGCCGGCAGAGCCCAGGGCTTCGATGTGGCGCGCATGAACAGTTACGAGGTCATGCTGCCGCAGGCAGTGGCCGAGGGAGACGCGCGCCCCAGCCTGCGCGTCAGCAGCTCCGCCGTGCGCGAAGCGTTGGGCCAGGGCCGCATGGACGACGCCGCGTGGCTGCTCGGCCGCCCCTACAGCGTGAGCGGGCATGTCGTGCGCGGGCGCCGGCTGGGCCGCGAACTGGGCTTTCGCACCATCAACCTGCGCTTCTCGCACTGGAAGCCCGCAGCGTCGGGCATCTTCGTTGTCCATGTGCATGGCCTGGGCGACGTGCCGCTGGCAGGTGTCGCCAATCTGGGCGTGCGCCCGTCGCTGGACCCTCAGGACATCAACGGCGGCCGCGTGCTGCTGGAAACCCACTGCCTGGACTGGCCCGCGCACCTGGGGCCAGAGGGGGGCTACGGTAAGATCGTCCGCGTGGAATTGCTGCACAAACTGCACGACGAACTGAAGTACGACGGCCTTGATGCCCTGAAAGCCGGCATCGCCAAGGACTGCGGCGACGCGCGTGCGTGGCTTGCAGCCGGCCACGCGCAGACGCGCCGGCAGACGACGCGCGACCGAATTTAGCGGGCGGTTTCGCCCACCGCATCGCGCGCCCCTGCGGCCACAGCCGGGGGCACACCCCAATTCACACGATCTGCGGCGCCGTCCAAGTCGACGCCCTGCCCCCACCATGACCGACAAGACCGACTACCGCAGCACCCTGAACCTGCCCGACACCCCGTTCCCGATGCGTGGCGACTTGACCAAACGCGAACCGGGCTGGGTCAAGGAATGGAACGAGCAAGGCCTGTACAAGCGCCTGCGCGCAGCCCGCGCCGGGGCGCCCAAATTCATCCTGCACGACGGCCCGCCGTACGCCAACGGCCAGATCCACATGGGCCACGCGGTCAACAAGATCCTGAAGGACATGATCGTCAAGGCGCGCCAGCTCGAAGGCCTGGACGCGCAGTACGTGCCCGGCTGGGATTGCCACGGCCTACCGATCGAGAACGCGATCGAGAAGAAGCACGGCCGCAACCTGAGCCGTGACGACATGCAGGCCAAGAGCCGCGCCTTCGCCACCGAGCAAATCGTCCAGCAGAGGAGCGATTTCCAGCGCCTGGGCGTGCTGGGCGAATGGGACCACCCGTACAAGACGATGGACTTTACCAACGAGGCCGGCGAGTTGCGCGCGTTCAAGCGCGTGATCGAGCGCGGCTTCGTCTATCGGGGGCTGAAGCCCGTGTACTGGTGCTTCGATTGCGGCTCCTCGCTGGCGGAGTTCGAGATCGAGTATGCCGACAAGAAGTCGCAAACGCTGGATGTGGCCTTCAAGGCGCATGACCCCGCCGCACTGGCCGCCGCTTTCGGCTTGCCAGCACTGGCGAAGGATGCCTTCGCGGTGATCTGGACCACGACCGCCTGGACCATCCCGGCCAACCAGGCCATCAACTTGAACCCGGCGCTGGACTACGCGCTCGTCGACACCGAACGCGGGCTGCTGGTGCTGGCCGCCTCGCTGGTGGAGATGTGCATGACGCGCTACGCGCTGGACGGCAAGGTGCTGGCCACTGTTAAAGGCGCGAATCTCGGCGGTCTGGAGTTCGAACACCCGCTGTACGACGTGGACGCCGGCTACCGCCGCCTCTCGCCGGTGTACCTGGCCGACTACGCCACGGCCGACGACGGCACGGGCCTCGTGCACTCGTCGCCGGCTTACGGCGTGGAGGATTACAACTCCTGCATTGCGCACGGCGTGCGGACGGATGAGGTCCTGAACCCCGTGCAGGGCAACGGCAGCTACGCGGCTGACTTCCCGCTGTTTGGTGGCCTCAACATCTGGAAGGCCGTGCCGGTCGTCCTCGACGCGCTGCGCAGCGCCGGCCGTCTGTTGACCACGGAGACCATCACGCACAGCTACCCCCACTGCTGGCGCCACAAGACCCCGGTGATCTACCGCGCGGCCGCCCAGTGGTTCATCCGCATGGACGAAGGCGTGGGCGTGTTCACCAAGGACAAGGCCCCGCAGACGCTGCGCCAGACGGCGCTGGCCGCCATCGAGCAGACCAGCTTCTACCCCGAGAACGGCAAGGCCCGGCTGCACGACATGATCGCCAACCGGCCCGACTGGTGCATCTCGCGCCAGCGCAGCTGGGGCGTGCCGATCCCCTTCTTCCTGCACAAGGATTCGGGCGAACTGCACCCGCGCACCATGGAGATCCTGGACCAGGCGGCCGCCATCGTCGAGCAAGGCGGCATCGAAGCGTGGAGCCGCGTGACGGCCGAAGAGATCCTGGGCGCCGAAGACGCGCCGCTCTACACCAAAAGCACCGACATCCTGGAGGTCTGGTTCGATTCCGGCTCCACCTTCTGGCATGTGCTGCGCGGCACGCACGCGCCGGGCTTCCACGCGGAAGGCCCCGAGGCCGACCTGTACCTGGAAGGCCACGACCAGCACCGCGGCTGGTTCCACAGTTCGCTGCTGATCGCTTGCGCGCTCGAAGGCCGCGCGCCCTATCGCGGCCTGCTCACGCACGGCTTCACGGTCGACAGCCAGGGCCGCAAGATGAGCAAGTCGCTGGGCAACGGCATCGACCCGCAGGAGGTCAACAAGAAGCTGGGCGCCGAGATCATTCGCCTGTGGGTGGCGGCCAGCGACTATTCGGGCGACATCGCCGGCGACGACAAGATCCTGGCACGCGTGGTGGACGCGTACCGTCGCATCCGCAACACGCTGCGCTTCCTGCTCGCCAACACCAGCGACTTCGACGCGGCCAAAGACTCTGTGCCCGCCGCGCAGATGCTGGAGATCGACCGCTACGCACTGGCCCGTGCCGCGCAATTCCAGGCCGAGATCCTGGCGCACTACAAGGTGTACGAATTTCACCCGGTCGTGGCCAAGCTGCAGGTCTATTGCTCCGAAGACCTGGGCGCGTTTTATCTGGACATCCTGAAGGACCGGCTCTACACCACCGCGCCCGGCTCGCTGGCCCGGCGCAGCGCGCAGACTGCGCTGTGGCAGATCACGCAGGCCATGCTGCGCTGGATGGCGCCGTTCCTGAGCTTCACGGCCGAAGAGGCCTGGAAGCTGGTCGGCACGTCCGAGTCCATCTTCCTTGAGACTTACAGCCAACTGCCGGCGGCCGACGACGCCTTGCTGGCCAAGTGGTCACGCATCCGCGCCGTGCGCGAACTGGTGAACAAGCAGATCGAGACGGTGCGCAGCGAAGGCCGGCTGGGCTCTTCGCTGCAGGCCAACGTGGCCGTGTCCGTGGAGCCAGACGATCACGCGCTCTTGGCCAGTCTGGGCGACGACCTGCGCTTTGCCTTGATCACATCGGCCGCCCTGCTGTCCATCGGCACGCCGACGGTAGAAGTGACGCCTGCCACCGCACCCAAGTGCGGGCGCTGCTGGCACTACCGCGACGACGTGGGTGCCGACGCTGCGCACCCCACGCTGTGCGGCCGCTGCACCAGCAACCTGTTCGGCGCCGGCGAAACGCGGAGCTTTGCCTGATGGCCGGCAAACGCACCTTCGGCAGCGCGCCAGCCCGTTGGTGGCCCTGGCTGGGCCTGGCGCTCGTGCTGTTCATCGCCGACCAGCTGACCAAGCAGTGGATCCTGGCCCGCTACCAGCTGGGCGACGCCACGGTGATCACCAGCTTCTTCAACCTCGTGCGCGCCCACAACACCGGCGCGGCCTTCTCGTTCCTGGCCGGCGCCTCCGGCTGGCAGCGCTGGTTCTTCACGGGCATCGGCGTCGCGGCGGCCATCTTCATCATCTGGATGCTGCGCGCCCATGCGGGGCAGCGGCTGTTCTCGTTCGCGCTGGCCTGCATCCTGGGCGGCGCGGTCGGCAACGTGGTGGACCGCCTGCAGCACGGCTACGTGGTCGACTTCCTGGACTTCCACTGGGCGGGCTGGCATTTCCCTGCGTTCAACGTGGCCGATGCGGCCATCAGCGTGGGCGCCGTGCTGCTGATCCTGGACGAGCTGCGGCGCGTGCGCAGCGCCCGGTAGGGCCACGGATTCGGAAGGCACGCCGGCCCAGGGCCGCATTCGCGAATCCAAGCTCGGCGATCTGGGCTGGAACAGACCTACAGGCCCAGGGCCTGCACCAGCACCAGCGCCGCCTCGTCGGTGAACATGCCCTGCTGCAGCCGCACCACCACATCGCGCGGTGCCACGCAATCGAACTGCGCGACCTCGCCGTCCTGGTTCACCGGCGCCATGCCCTCGGGCAGCGTGCAGCGACTCCAGCAGATGGCCTCCACCACGTAGCCGTGGCGCGTGCCATCGTGGGTCGGCCGCTGCAGGTGCACCCAACCGCCAGTCTGCACGTCCTGCAATGCCTCCAGGCGCAAGCCGGCCTCCTCCCACGTCTCACGTTCCAGCGCCGTCTCCAGCGTGTCGGCGGCCGACACCATGCCGCCCATCAACGTGTCCCAGAGTCCGGGGTCATTGGCCTTCGTCAGTGCGCGCTGCTGCAGCCAGACGTTGCCGCGCGTGTCGAAGCCGACCAGGTGGACGGCCCGTGTGGCGATGCCCAGAACGCGGACGACTGCCCGCTCTACGCTGGCCAGGGGCACGCCGTCGCCATCGCAGACCGCCAGCCGCTCGTCACGCCAGACATGCGCCATGCCTGCGGCACGCAGCGCCAGCGCCAGCCGGTGCAGACCATCGCCGAGATCGCCGCGCACCGTCCAGCCGCCGCCTTCGCGACACAGCAGCCGGGACCCGTCGACTGTCTTGAGACACGGCAGCGCCGGCAGCAGTGCGGCATCGACCGAGCCGATCGTGCGACCGTCCCACCGCAGGGTCTCACGCGGCGCCGCCGGTGGCTGCACGGCACGCGCCAGCAGCGCGGCGCGCCAGTGGGGATCAAGCGCCATGTCGCGCGCGCGTCCACCGCCAGCCCCGGCTTCGCAGTGCGCCAGCGGGGCGCAGTCCGGTCCGGCGGTCACAGCGTCAGGATGGTGCAGCCGGTGGTCTTGCGCGCCTCCAGGTCACGGTGCGCCTGCTGTACCTGGTCAAGCGGGTAACGCTGGTCGATGCGGATCTTCACGTCGCCGCGGATGACCACGTCGAACAGGTCGTCCGCCATGGCCTGCGTGCTCTCGCGCGTGGCGATGTGCGTGAACAGCGTGGCGCGCGTCACGTACAGAGAGCCTTTGGCGCCCAGGACGCCCGGGGCAAACGGCGGCACCGGCCCGGACGCATTGCCGAAGCTGGCCATCAGCCCCAGCGGCTGCAGACAGTCCAGCGACTTCTCAAACGTGTCCTTGCCGATCGAGTCGTACACCACCTTGACGCCCTTGCCGCCGGTGATCTCCTTGACACGCGCCACGAAGTCCTCGCGCTTGTAGTCGATGGCGTGGGCTGCGCCATGCTCCAGCGCCAGCCTGCATTTTTCGGGGGAGCCTGCGGTGCCGATCAGCTGCAACCCCATGGCCCGCGCCCACTGGCAAGCGATCAGGCCCACGCCGCCCGCAGCGGCATGGAACAAGACATAGTCGCCTGCGGCCAGGCCGCCCTGGGGCTGGGTCTTCTTCAGCAGGTACTGGGCCGTCAGCCCCTTGAGCATCATGGCCGCGCCGGTCTCGAAATCGATCGCGTCCGGCAGCTTGCAAACCGTCTTGGCTGGCATCACCCGCAGCTCGCTGTAGCTGCCCGGCGGCTGGCTGGCGTAGGCAGCACGGTCGCCCACGCGCAGGTGCTGCACCCCCTCGCCCACTGCTTCGACCACACCGGCCGCCTCCATGCCGAGCTGCAGCGGCATGGCGAATGGGTACAGGCCCGTGCGCTGGTACACGTCGATGAAGTTCAGCCCGATGGCCTTGTGACGAATGCGGATCTCGCCAGGGCCCGGGTCACCGACCTGCACCTCGACCAGTTGCATCTCCTCGGGTCCACCGTGGCGCTCGATGCGGATGGCCTTGCTTGTCGTCGTCATGTCGTCCTCTCGTTGGTCTATCGAAGCCGCGCATGCTGCCACGAATCGAGCAGGCGGGTGCGTTGGTACATTCGTTCCATGTCGCCACGCCTGACCTTCTCGACCATTGCCATGCTCACCGCCCCGCCCTTGCTCTGGGCCAGCAACGCCATCGTGGGCCGACTGGTCACCGGCATGGTGCCGCCGGTGATGCTGAACTTCCTGCGCTGGGTGGTGGTGTTTGCCTTGCTGGTGCCGCTGGCACGCAGCATCTTCCGGCCCGGCAGCGGGCTGTGGACGCACCGCTGGCGCCTGACAGTACTGGGCGTGCTCAGTGTTGGCTGCTACAACGCCCTGCAGTACCTCGCACTGCAGACCTCGACCCCGATCAACGTGACGCTGGTGGGCTCCAGCATGCCGGTGTGGATGTTGGCGATCGGGCTGATGTTCGGCGCGCGCGTCACCCCACGCCAATGGCTGGGCGCGGCGCTGTCCATCGTCGGCGTGCTGGTGGTGCTCAGCCGTGGCGACGCGCGGCAATTGCTGCACCTGCAGCTGGTGCCGGGCGACCTGTACATGCTGGTGGCCACCGTCGCGTGGTCGGTCTACAGCTGGCTGCTGACGCGCCCGGGGTACCCCGAGGGCCTGCGCAGCCACTGGGCCAGCTTCCTGCTGGCCCAGGTGGTGTTCGGCGTGCTGTCGGCTGGCCTCTTCGCCGGGGGCGAGGCGCTGCTGACGGACGCCGTGCCCATCGCGTGGGGCTGGCCGCTGGCCGCAACCTTGCTGTACCTGGCCGTGGGCCCCTCGCTGCTGGCCTACCTGTGCTGGGGCGCCGGCGTGCGGCGGGTGGGGCCAAGCACGGCGGGCTTTTTCGCGAACCTCACGCCGCTATTTGCGGTGCTGCTGTCCAGCGTCGTATTGCGTGAGCCGCCACACCTCTACCACGCGCTGGCGTTCGCGCTGATCGCCGGCGGCATCGTCGTGTCTTCGCGGAGAAGTGAGCCGCGCACGACAGCCTGAGGCGGCCTGCGCGCTCAGTGCGCTCAGTGCGTGCCGGGGTAGGCGCCGCCGTCGGTCAGGATGTTCTGGCCGGTGACGTAGCTGGCCTGCTGGCTGCACAGGAAGGCGCAGACGGCGCCGAACTCCTCCGGCGTGCCCAGGCGCCGCGCGGGTACGCTCTGCTTGCGCGCCTCGATCACTGCATCCACCGACTTCCCGGTCTTTTTGGCAGCACCTTCCAGCGTGGCGCGGATGCGGTCGGTGTCGAACACACCCGGCAGCAGGTTGTTGATGGTGACGTTGGCCGACGCCAGCTGGGTGGTGCGCGCCACGCCCGCGACAAAGCCCGTCAGGCCGCTGCGCGCGCCGTTGGACAGGCCCAGGATGTCGATCGGTGCCTTCACCGAGCTGGAGGTGATGTTGACGATACGGCCGAAGCCCCGCGCCGCCATGCCGTCCACGGCGCCCTTGATCAACTCGATCGGCGTCAGCATGTTGGCGTCCAGCGCCTTGATCCACGCGTCGCGGTCCCAGTCGCGGAAATCACCCGGCGGCGGGCCGCCCGCGTTGGTGACGATGATGTCGAACTCCTTGCGCACCGCGAACACGGCGGCACGGCCCTCGGGCGTGGTGATGTCGGCCGCCACGCTCAGCACCTGCGCCGCCTGCGGGCGCGCGGGCTCGGCCAGCAACTGTTCTGTGGCCGCCTGCAGCGCTGGCGCACCGCGCGCTACGATCAGCACGTTGACGCCTTCGCGCACCAGGCCCAACGCACAGCCGAAACCCAGCCCCTTGCTGGCGCCGCACACCAATGCCCACTTGCCTGCGATACCCAAATCCATGAGGTGTTCCTTGCGTTGTTCGGTCGATGCGCGGGGATGATACGTGAGCAGCGCAAACGCAAAAACGGCGCCCGAGGGCGCCGTTTTTCTGGTGCGGAATTGGCCGCCTCAATCTTCCACGAACACGTCTTCGCGCTTGTGCTTCACGGCTGGCAAGAGCACGATGATCACCAGAAGCAGTGCAACCGCCAACAGGCCGGCCGAGATCGGACGCGTGACGAACACGCTCCAGTCGCCGCGCGACAGCAACAGTGCGCGGCGCAGGTTCTCCTCCATCATCGGCCCCAGGATGAAGCCCAACAGCAAGGGCGCCGGCTCGCAGTTGAGCTTGAGGAAGATGTAGCCGATCACACCGAACAACGCCACCATCCAGATGTCCCAGGTGTTGTTGTTGGTCGAGTACACCCCTACCGCGCAGAACAGCACGATGGACGGGAACAGCCAGCGGTACGGGATCGTCAGGAACTTGATCCAGATGCCGATCAGCGGCAGGTTCAAGATGATCAGCATGGCGTTGCCGATCCACATCGAGGCAATCAGGCCCCAGAACAGTTCGGGATTGCTGGTCATGACCTGCGGACCCGGCTGGATGTTGTGGATGGTCATGGCACCGACCATCAGCGCCATCACGGCGTTGGGCGGGATGCCCAGCGTCAGCAGTGGGATGAACGAGGTCTGCGCGCCGGCGTTGTTGGCTGACTCGGGGCCTGCCACGCCGCGGATGTTGCCCTTGCCGAACGGAATCTCACCCGGCTTGAGCTTGATCTTCTTCTCGATGGTGTAGGCCGCGAAGGCCGACAGCAGCGCGCCGCCGCCCGGCAGAATGCCCAGCGCCGAACCCAGGGCCGTGCCGCGCAACATGGCAGGCGCCATGTGCTTCCAGTCTTCCTTGGTCGGGAACAAGCCATGCACCTCGGCGGTGAAGACCTCGCGCTCTTCCGCCGACTTGGACAGGTTCATGATGATTTCGCCGTAACCGAACACACCCATGGCGATCACGATGAAGCCGATGCCGTCGGTCAGTTCCGGGATGTCGAAGCTGAAGCGCGCCACACCGGAATTCACGTCGGTACCGACCAGGCCGAGCAGCAGACCCAGCACGATCATGCCGATGGCCTTGAGCAGCGAGCCCGAGGCCAGCACCACGGCGCCGATCAGACCCAGCACCATCAGCGAGAAGTACTCGGCAGGGCCGAACTTGAAGGCCACTTCGGTCAGAGGCGGCGCAAACGCCGCCAGGATCAACGTGCCAACGCAACCGGCGAAGAATGAGCCGAGGCCAGCCGCCGCCAGCGCGGGGCCCGCCCGCCCCTGGCGCGCCATCTGGTAGCCCTCGATCACGGTCACGACGGAAGATGATTCGCCCGGCAGGTTGACCAGAATGGCGGTGGTCGACCCACCGTACTGCGAGCCGTAGTAGATGCCGGCCAGCATGATCAGCGCGGCAATCGGCGGCAGCGCGTATGTGGCCGGCAGCAGCATGGCAATGGTGGCCACGGGGCCGATGCCTGGCAGCACGCCGATCAGGGTGCCGAGCAGACAGCCAATGAAGGCATACAACAGGTTCTGCAGCGTGAACGCTGCGCCAAACCCAAGCGCGAGGTTGTCGAGTAGTTCCATGAGTGACTCAGCCGGTGATGAAGGAAGGCCAGACCTGGAACTGCAGCTTCAGCATCCAGACGAACGCTACGTAGCTGCCTATGGCCAAGATGGTGGCGAGAATCAGCACTTCCTTGAAACGGAAGTTGTCGCCAGCCAGGCTGGCGATGAAGGTCAGCGCGTAAATGGCAGCAATCAGGCCCATGGCCGGAACGCCCAGGTTGGGCAACCCGCCCAGCAAGATGCCGAACATGATGTTGGAGCCGATGATGAAGCCCAGAGGCCTCCAGGCGAACTTGCCGATCTTCTCGCCGTCCCTGGTTTCCACCACCAGGGACGAGAAGGTGATGCCCAGCCCGATCACCGCCATCAGGATGCCGAGCATCAACGGGAAATAGCCTGGGCCCATGCGGGCGCCGGTGCCAACCGTATAGGTCGTCGCCCCCCAGGCGAATGCGATGCCGACACCGGTAAACATCAGCCCGGAGAAAAAGTCTTTCTGACTTTTGATTTTCACAAGATTGCCTCCTCAGAAAAAGGTGGCGCGATTGTGAAGTCATTCACTGGCGCTTCAGATGTGGATTCCACCTACACGCTGCGTTCGGCGTGTATTCGATCGGACGCAGCGCTACTCCAGCGGTGGTGTGGCGCTGAGCACTTCTGCCATGGTCGTCAGACCCTCTGCCACGCGCAACGCGCCGGCCAGGCGCAACGGCCGCATGCCGTCCAGGAGCGCCTGCTTGCGCAGCCCGGCACCGCTGCCCTGCTGGTGCAGCTTGTCCTTGAACGCCTCGCTGACGGTGAGCAGTTCATACAAGCCCATGCGGCCCAAGAACCCGGTCATGCGGCAGTCCACGCAGCCCACCGGCTTGTACGGTGTGCAGGCGCCGTTGATGCGCCAGGGCTGGATCAACTGGTTCAGCGCCTCGCGAGAGAGTTCGTCGTCCGGCACGCGGCAATGGCGGCACAGCGTGCGCACCAGACGCTGCGCCAGCACGCCGAGCACGGTGGCGTTCAGCAGGTACGCGGGCACGCCCAACTCCATCAGGCGGGTCAACGCCGAGGGCGCGTCGTTGGTGTGCAATGTGGAGAAGACCAGATGCCCAGTCAGCGCCGACTGGATCGCCATGTCGGCCGTCTGCAGGTCGCGTATCTCGCCGACCATGATCACGTCCGGGTCCTGCCGCATCAGCGCGCGCAGGCCTTCGGCGAAATTGAAATCGAGCTGCGGCTGCACCTGCGTCTGGTTGAAGGCCGGCTCGATCATCTCGATCGGGTCTTCGATGGTGCTGACGTTCAGCTCTTCCGTCGCCACACGCTTGAGCGTCGAATACAGCGTGGTGGTCTTGCCCGAGCCGGTCGGCCCGGTGACCAAGATGACACCGTGCGGACGCTTGACCAGCGCCTCCCAGCGGCCGGCATCGTGTGCCGAGAAGCCCAGCGCGTCCAGATCCTTCACCGCCGTGTCGGGATCGAAGATGCGCATGACCATCTTCTCGCCGAAGGCCGTGGGCAAGGTGGACAGTCGCATCTCGACTTCGTCGCCACGCGGGTTGCGCGTCTTGATGCGGCCGTCCTGCGGGCGCCGGCGCTCCACCACGTCCATGCGGCCCAGCAGCTTGACGCGCGCCACCATGGCGTTCATGACACCCATGGGCATCTGGTAGACCGGATGCAGCAGGCCGTCGATGCGAAAGCGGATCACGCCCTGGTCGCGCCGCGGCTCCAGGTGGATGTCACTGGCGCGCTGGTTGAAAGCGTACTGCCACAGCCAGTCGACCACCTGCACCACGCCCTGGTCGTTGGCGTCCAGCTGCTTGTTGTTCTTGCCCAGCTCGACCAGTTGCTCGAAGCTGGCCGCCGCCGCACCGCCGCCCGCCTTCTGCGCGGCCTTGACCGACTTGGCCAGCGAGAAGAACTCGGCCGTGTAGCGGTGGATGTCCAGCGGGTTGGCTACCACGCGGCGCACGCTGCGCCGCGCCTGGCGCTCGACCTCGGCCACCCAGTCGGTGACGAAGGGCTCAGCCGTGGCCACCACCACCTCGCTGGTGCCGACCTGCAGCGGCAACACCTTGTGGCGCTCTGCGTAGACCGCGCTCATGGTGTCGGCCACCTTGCCCACGTCCACCTTGAGCGGGTCGATGCGCAGGTAGGCCAGACCAGCGCGGCCGGCCAGCCATTCGGCCAGCATCTCCATGTCCAGCGGCTTGCCGTCACGCGCGCGCAGCATCGCCACACTGGCCAGCCGCACCAGCGCGGGCTGGGCACTTTCGGCCTGCGAACAACGCGCCACCGTGCGCTGGAATTCCTCGCTGGAGATGACGCCGTCCTCGGCCAGCCAATCGACCAGCAGCCGCCAGGTGACCGGGCCGACGTAGGTGGTGCGCGCTGCGGTCGCCATGGTGCAGTCCTTCAGTCGACTACGGGGTGGAACACCCGCAGCCACTTGCCGGCATCCAACCCCCAGCGGGCCTTGATCGCCGCAGCGCTGGCCAAGAGGTCGGCGCGGGCCGGCCGCGTGGGCTCGCGCTGGGCCAGCACCACGGTGTTGCCCTCGCGCGTCGGCCGGAACGCCCACACGGCCTGCGCACCGAACGCCGCGCCGATGCGCGCCACGCTCGTCTCGTAGCTGGACGAACGGCCGAACAGGTTCACCGTCATTGCGCCGTCGTCGGTCAACAGACGCCGGCAGTCGGCATAGAAGTCAGCGCTGTCGAGGACCGGCGAGGCCGCCTCGTGGTCATACAGGTCCACCTGCAGCGCGTCCACCGTGCCATGCAGGCTGCCGTCCAGCACCGCCAGACTGGCATCGGCCAGCCGCACCTGCAGCCGCGCGTCGTCCGGCGGTAACTTGAACCAGCCACGGCAAGCCGCGATCACCTGCGGGTTGAGCTCGATGGCCGTGGTGCGCATGCGCAGCTTCTTGTAGCAGTACTTGGTCAGCGTGCCGGCGCCCAGGCCCAGCTGCATGGCGTGGCGTTTGGCCACGCTCTCGGGCGCAACGAAGAGCAGCCAGGCCATCATGCGGCGCACGTACTCGAGCTCGATCTCGAACGGCGTATCGATCAGCATCGAACCCTGGACCCACTCGGTCCCCAGGTGCAGGGTGCGCACCTCGCCATCGTCGGCAAAGTGCACTTCCGGCAATGCGGCCCGTTCGACGGACCGGGGCCGCCGGCCTGGCTTGTGTCTGGCGTCGCTCGCTGCTTTCTCCAACATCGCTCCCGTTCCGATCAGGCCACCGCGGCCAGCGGCGATTGTGGCGTCAAAGGCTGCCCAGCAATCCGCGCAGCCGAGGCAGCGCGTCCAGCGCATTGCGCGAGGTGGCAGTCTGGACCTCGTCCTCTTGCAGATTGCGCAGCTGCGCCAGCACCGCACCGATGCGCGGCAGCTCGGCCGGCGTGTTCAGCCCTTGCGGCTGGCCGGCGGTGCGGTCGGCCTGCTTCACATAGAGCCACTGAGGCGGGATGTCAGGCGCGTCCGTCTCCACGACGATGGCCTGCAGCGGCAGCTCTGCCGCCAGCGCGCGCAGTTGCCGCGCGGCGTCGAACGTCATGGCGCCGCCAAAGCCCAGCTTCAGGCCCTGCGCCAGCACTGCGTCGGCCTGTTGCCGGCTGCCGTTGAAGGCGTGCGCGATGCCCAGCCAGGGGCGCTCGCCGCCCTGTGGCGAGGCCAGCGCGCGCAGATGCTTGAGCACCTGGTCGACGCTGCGCCGCGTGTGCACGATCACCGGCAGGCCGTGACGCCGGGCCAGCTGCAGCTGCGTGCGGAAGAAGTGGATCTGGCGCGCCAGCATGGCCGGCTCGTTTAAGGCTGGCACAAAGAAGTCCAGCCCGATTTCGCCCACCGCCACGAGCCGCGGGTCGTCCGCGTGTCGCGTGAGCGCCTCGTCCAGGCGCTGCAGATCACCGTCGTCGGCACGCGGCACCAGCAGCGGGTGGATGCCCAGCGCATAGGCGTCGCCGGTGCGATGCGCCAGAGCGCGCACGGTCTCAAAATCGAACACGCCGACCGCCGGCAGCACACACAGGGCCACGCCGCGCTCGGCGGCCAGCGTCCGCGCCTCGATCGCCCGGACATGCGCCGCCCCAAACTCGGGCGCATCCAAGTGGCAATGGGTGTCGATCCAGGGCATTGCACCACTGTAGCGCGCGCCCTGCGTGGGCCCGCGCGGCGCTGCCATCAGCACTATTCCAGCCCGCAAGCGAAGGAACCCTAAGGCGGGTGCAGGCTCCGATGAACCGTGGTACCGTGACCTAGTAGACAGACAAACTCACATCATAGGGTGACCCGATGCGACGACCGGCTCTGTACAGCAGTGCGAAGCGTGTGCCCGCGCAAGGGGTGCAGGCTGCTGCGCCGGCCTCTCTGTCTGACGATGCATCGGCCGACGGCACGCCGACGACCGGTACCGCGCCAGGTCGCGCCCGCCTCTCACTGCGCAACCCTCGATTGCTGTGGAGTTGCATCGCCCTGATGGCCGCAGCATTGCTGGTCACCGGCACGCTCGCCACCCGCCCCGCCCAACGCACGCTGACGCAAAAGGACATCGACGCCGCCGTCCTGCGCACGCTGGAGACCAACCTGCTGCCCTCGGCCGCCTCCAAGGCCTACGCCGCGATCGCACCGTCGGTGGTACGGGTGATGGGCTTCGTCAAGGACAAGAGCGGCAAGGAAGAAGAGAACGGCGTGGGCACCGGCGTCGTCATCGTCGACAAGGGCGTCATCCTCACCAACCTGCACGTGGTCGCCGGGGCCGAGACCATCAAGGTCACCTTCTCCGACGGCCTGGAGACCACCGCCTCCGTCACCGGCATGCAGCCCGAGAACGATCTGGCCGTGCTGCAGGCCCACAAGATCCCGGACGACATGATCGCCGCCACCATGCGTTCCACGGCCGATCTGATGCCCGGCGACGAAGTGCTGGCGGTCGGCTTTCCGTTCGGCATCGGTCCATCGGCCTCGGCCGGCGTCGTCTCCGGGCTCAAGCGCGAATTCCGCTCGCCCGAAGGCAAGCAGCCGCTGACCAACCTGATCCAGTTCGACGCGGCCGCCAACCCCGGCAATTCGGGCGGCCCGCTGGTCACCATGGACGGCCAGGTCGTGGGCATCGTCACCGCCATCCTGAACCCGTCGCAGCAGCGCACCTTCATTGGCATCGGTTTTGCGGTGCCGATCGAGAACGCGGCTTCTGCCGTCGGCCTGCATCCGTTCTGAACCCGAGTCCACCGCCGCAAAGGATCCCCGCATGACCGACAGCACCGGCACCGCCGACACCGCGCAACTGATGGAGCAGATCCTCTACGAGGTCAAGCGGGTGGTGGTCGGGCAGGACCGCTTCCTCGAACGCGTCATGGTGGCCATGCTGGCCCAGGGCCATCTGCTGGTCGAGGGCGTGCCGGGCTTGGCCAAGACGCTGACCGTCAAGACGCTGGCCGAGACGGTGCACGGCCAGTTCAAGCGCATCCAGTTCACGCCCGACCTGGTGCCGGCGGACCTGGTCGGCACGCGCATCTACAACCAGAAGACCAGCGACTTCAGCACCGCGCTGGGCCCGGTTTTCACCAACCTGCTGCTGGCCGATGAGATCAACCGCGCGCCGGCCAAGGTGCAGAGCGCGCTGCTGGAGGTGATGCAGGAGCGCCAGGTCACGATCGCCGGCGAGACGCACCGCGTGCCCTCCCCCTTCCTGGTGATGGCCACGCAGAACCCGATCGAGACCGAGGGCACCTACCCGCTGCCCGAGGCGCAGGTCGACCGCTTCATGATGAAGGTGCTGGTCGACTACCCGACCGACGAAGAAGAGTTCGTGATCGTGCAGCGCGTCATCGGCCCGCCGGTCCAGGTGGCCCGTGTCGCCACCACCGAGCAGCTGGCGGCTTTGCAAAAGGAATGCCGGCGCGTGTATGTGGACCCGTCCTTGATCCAGTACGCCGTCAGGCTCGTCTCGGCCACACGCAACCCGGCCCAGCATGGGCTGAAGGATCTGGCCCGCTTCATCACCTTCGGCGCCAGCCCGCGCGCCACCATCAACCTGACCGAAGGCGCGCGCGCGCTGGCCATGCTGCGCGGGCGCAGCTACGCGCTGCCCGAGGACATGACGGCGCTGGTGCCCGATGTGTTGCGCCACCGCCTGGCGCTGTCGTACGAGGCGCTGTCCGAAGGCATGGCGGCCGATGCCGTGGTCGCCAAGATCATGGCCAAGATCCCGCCGCCGCCGAAGCCGCTGGAACATGAAAAGCTCGCCGCCTGAGCCCACCGCCACGCCACTGGCCAGCGCCGAGCAATCGTTGCGGCGCCTGGAATGGACGGTCTTGCGCCGGCTCGATGGCCTGCTGCAAGGCGACTACCGCACGCTGATGCGCGGCACCGGCATGGACCTGGCCGACCTGCGCGAATACCAGCACCACGACGATGTGCGCCACATCGACTGGAACGTGACGGCGCGCCAGCAGCAGCCGTATGTGCGCGTGTTCACCGAAGACCGCGAGATGGCCGCCTGGTTCCTCCTCGATCTGTCGCCCTCGGTCGACTTCGGCTCCGGTGAGCAGCGCAAGCGCGAGGTGTCGGCCGGTTTCGTCGCCGTGCTGGCGCGGCTGCTGACGCGCCATGGCAACCGCGTGGGCGCCATGCTGTATGGCGCCGGAGTCGACGAAGTTCTGCCCCCGCGCAGCAGCCGCATGCATGTGTTGCGGCTGGTGCACCTGATGCAGCAACGCCCTTTGGCGCCCGACCAGCCGGGCAACGTCACGCGCCTGGCCGATCTCCTGCAGTCCGCCGGCAACTTCGTGCGGCGGCGCGGCACCGTGTTCGTGGTGTCGGACTTCATCAGCGAGCCCGGTTGGGAAAAGCCGCTCGGCATGTTGGCGCAACGGCACGAAGTGGTGGCGGTGCGCCTGCTCGACCCGATGGAGCTGGAACTGCCCGACCTCGGCCTGATCCCGATCCGCGACGCCGAAACCGGCGAGCAGCTGATGGTCGACACCTCGGACGCCGGCTTTCGCAAGCGCTTCGCGCGCATCGCCGCCCAGCGCGAGGCCGAACTGCGTGAGTCGCTGACGCGCGCCGGGGTCGACACGCTGGAGCTGTCGACCGACGACGACCTGGTGGACGCCATCCGACGCTTCACCGACCTGCGCAAGCGCCGCAGCCGGCTGTCAGCCGGCGGCAGCCTGCCGGCCCATCTCCGCGCCGCCTGACCGGCGCGGACAGGAGCCCCCATGAACTTTCTCTGGCCCGAATTCCTTTGGCTGCTGCTTGCGGCGCCGCTGCTGGTGCTGCTGTATGTGTGGCTGCTCAAGCGCAAGAAGAAGACCGCGCTGCGCTATGCCAGCCTGTCCATCGTGCGCGAGGCCATGGGCGCCAGCCAGAGCGTCAAGCGCCATGTGCCGCCGCTCTTGTTCCTGCTGGCGCTGTGCACGCTGATCGTCGCGGCGGCGCGGCCGATGGCGGTGATCAGCCTGCCCTCGACACAGGAGACCATCATCCTGGCGATGGACGTGTCGGGCAGCATGCGCGCCACCGACGTGCAGCCGAACCGGCTGATCGCCGCGCAGAACGCCGCCAAGGCGTTCATCGCCGAGCTGCCGCGCAACGTGCGGGTGGGCATCGTCGCCTTCGCCGGCACCGCCCAGGTGGTGCAGCCCGCCACGCTCAGCCGCGAAGACCTGGTGATCGCCATCGACAAGTTCCAGCTGCAGCGCGCCACCGCCATCGGCAGCGCCATCGTGGTGTCCCTGGCCGAGCTGTTCCCCGATGCCGGCATCGATGTCGGCGCCCTGACCTATGGGCGTGACCGGCCGCGTGGCCAGGCCCTGGGCAAAGGCGGGCAGGACAAGGAGGCCAAGCCCGAATTCGTGCCGGTGGCGCCGGGCTCCTACACGTCGGCGGCCATCATCTTGCTGACCGATGGCCAGCGCACCACCGGCGTGGACACACTGGAAGCCGCCAAGATGGCGGCCGACCGGGGCGTGCGCGTCTACACCGTGGGCGTGGGCACGGTGGACGGTGAGACCATCGGCTTCGAAGGTTGGTCCATGCGCGTGCGGTTGGACGAGGAGACGTTGAAGGCCGTTGCCACGCGTACCCAGGCGGAGTACTTCTATGCGGGTACCGCCGAGAACCTGCGCAAGGTCTACCAGACGCTCAGCTCGCGGCTCACCGTGGTCAAGAAGGAAACTGAAATTTCCTCGCTGCTGGCGCTCGCCGGCGCCGTGCTGGCGCTGCTGTCGGCCGGCCTGTCGCTGGCCTGGTTCAACCGGATCTTGTAGCGCTGCCCGGCCCCGTGCGTTGCGCCTCGACATGGCGCACCCAGCGCTTGGCCGCCCAGCCTGCGGCCACCAGCAGCAGCACCGTGCCGCCGAGCAAAGCGTAGGCCAGCGGCCCCGGTGTGCGCAGCGCGGCCACGATCTGTTCGATGAAAAAGGCCATCACCAGCGTGCCAGGCGCCATGCCGATGGCCGTGCCGAGCAGCATCTGGCGCAGGCTGATGTGCGATGCGCCAGCCACCATGTTGATGATGGCAAACGGCGCTACCGGCACCACCCGCACTGCGATGACGGCCAACAGGCCATGGTGGGCCAGGCGCTCGCTGATGGCGTTGACACGCGGCCCGCCCAGCCGCTGCACCACCTCGCGCCCCAACATCCGGCCCAGGCCGTGGCTGGCGACTGCGCCGAGCAGCGCGCCCAGCATGCAGTAGAAGAAGCCTGTCCAGCCGCCGAAGGCGACCAGCGTCACCAGACTCAGAAATGTCAACGGCACGGCCAACGTGACGGCCAGCGTGAAGCCGACCACCGTGGCCGCCGGCCCGAACGACTGGCCGAGTTGTTGCAGGCTGCTGACGATCCGCTCCACGTTCAGCCACTCGCGCATCGGCGACCAGGTCCACGCGGCGGTCAGCGCCAGCAGGCCCAGCAGCGCCAGCACCAGGCCGGCCAGGCGCCAGCGCAGGGAGGGGGGTGGCCTTTCCTTCATGGCGCAGGCGGCATGGCCTGCGCCAGCGCGGCGGCCAGCGCGCCGACGTGCTGGCCGTCGAACACGGTGCCGTGCATGCCGAGCACCTGCACCTCCTGCAGCCGCGCGCCCATCAGCTGGCGCCAGGGGCGAAACATCCAGCGGTCCCAATAGCTCAGCCCGGAGGAGCGCACCAGCAGCGTGGGGCTGTCGATCGCAGCCGGCCGGTAGCCCCGCAGCGCCAGCACCTGCGCCACCAGGCCGGGGTCGTTGAACATGGCGCCCAGCCGGCGCCCGTTCATGCTCAGCTCCTGGATGTGCAGGTGCCGCACCATCCAGCCCAGCGCGCGCCAGGCACCGATGCCGCCCAGCCAGGAATTGGGGTAGGTCGTGTCCAAGAGGATCAGGCCGCGCACCTGCCAGCCACGCTGCTGCAGCAGGCGCGCCGTCTCCAGCGCCGCCATGCCGGCCACCGAGAAGCCGGCCACGTAGCCCGCCTCAGGCTGCTGGCGCTGGATCTCATCGGCATACAGCGCGGCCAGTTCGCCGATGGATTTGATGCGCCGGTCCAGCGGCGGCTGCAGCATGCTCATGTTGCTGGCGCCGCCCATGGCGCGGGCCAGGCTCTGGAAGCGCAACAGGTCGCCATGGCCCGACGCCGCCAGGTACAGCGGCACCGCGCTGGTCTGCGTGCCCAGCCGCACCATCAGGCCCGGGGTGCCGCTGCGCTGCTGCAGCGCCACGGCCAGGGCTTCGACGGTCGGGTGCTCGGTGATCAGGTACAGCGGCACACGGCGGCCCAGCATTCGCTCCAGCCCGCTCATCATGTTCACGGCGGCCAGCGAGTCGCCGCCCAGATCGAAGAAGTTGTCGTGCACGCCCAGGCTCGGCACGCCCAGCACGTCCTTCCACAGCTGCAGCAGATCACGCTCGGTCTGGTTCACCGGCGTGCGCGTGGGCATCGCCACGGCCGCGACCGGCTCGGGCAGCCGGGCGTAGTCGATCTTGCCGGTGGCGCTCTCGGGCAGCTTGGTGAGCACGCTGATGCCGGTGGGCAGCATGTAGTCCGGCAGCCGGGCGCGCAGCTGCGCGTGGAGTTGCTCGGCGCTCTGTCCGCTCGCGCCCACCCAGGCGTGGATGCCCGGCTTGCCACGCAGCTCGCACAGCTGGGCGGCCGCCTGCGTCACGCCGTCGATGGCGAGCAGTGCCGATTCGATCTCGCCCAGCTCGATGCGGTAGCCACGCAGCTTGACCTGGCGGTCCAGCCGGCCGATGAAGTGCAGGTTGCCGTCATTGCCCAGCCAGCCGCGGTCGCCGGTGCGGTACATGCGCCCACCCGGCCGGAAAGGGTCGGGCAGAAAGGCCACGGCGTCCAGGTCGGGCCGGTTCAGGTAGCCGCGCGCGACGCCTTCGCCGCCGATGAAAATCTCGCCGCCGACACCCAGCGGCAGCGCCCGCAGCGCCGGGTCCAGCACGTAGATGCGGGTGTCGTCCACCGGCCGGCCGATCGGCAGCGCCGTGTGGTGACGGTGGGTCTCGCATTCCCATGCGGTTGCGAAGATGGTGGCCTCGGTCGGGCCGTAGACGTTGAACAGCCGCGCGCCGGTCAGCGTGCGAAAGCGGCTGGCCAGCTCGGGCGCCAGCACCTCGCCACCGCAGCAGGCCACGCGCAGCTTCAGCCCGGGCCGGCCGGCCGCCGCGTCCAGGAAGCGGCCCAGCGTGGACGGCACGAAGGCCATGAAGGTGACGCCATGGCGCACGGCGAAATCGGCCAGCGATTCGGGCAGCAGCCGGCCTGGCGGCGGCAGCGCGATGCTGGCGCCATGCACCAGCGGCAAGAGCAGCTCGATCAGCGAGGGGTCGAAGGTGGCCTGCGTGCCCTGGCCGGAGCGGTCCGTCCAGTCCACCGCGTAGGCGCGCGACAACCACAGCAGCCGGCGCGACAACATGCCGTGCTCGATCATCACGCCCTTGGGCCTGCCGGTCGAACCCGAGGTGAAGATCACATAGGCCAGGTCTGCCGGTGCGGCATGCGCGGGCGCGGCGTCCGCAACGCTGACGTCGAACACCTCTTCGGGCAGCGGCGCCACCATCAGCGGTGCCGCGTGCAGGCCCTGCAGCCGTTCGGCCAGCCGGGGCTGCATCACCACGGTGCAGGCCCCGCTCTCGCGCATGATGGCCTGCAGCCGTGCCAGCGGCGCGTCGACGTCCAGCGGCAGGAAGGCGGCGCCGGCCTTGGCGATGGCCAGCAGCGTCACGACCATCTCGGGCGAGCGCTCCAGCGCCATCGCGACCACGCGGTCGCGCCCGGCCCCTTGCGCCACCAGCGCGCGGGCCAGCCGGTTGGCGTGCCGGTCCAGCGCCAGATAGTCCATGCTGCCGCCGTCCCACACCAGGGCGGTGGCTTCGGGCCGCAACGTCACCTGCCGGTCGAACAGGTGCACGAAGGTGGGCGCCGCCTCGTGGCAGGCCACATCCTTGTGCTGGCCGGCGGTGACGTGCCAGACCTCCTCCGGCGGCAGCAGGGCCACGCTGTCGACCACCGCATCGGCGGGCGCGTCCATGATCGATTCGACCAGGTGCCACAGGCGCCGGCCGAGCAGGTCGACCTCGCCAGCGGCGAAGCAGGCGGCGCTGGCCTCCAACGCCAGCTCCACGTCCTGCTCGGGATGGAATTCACACACCGTCACGCCCAGCGGAAAGCGCGCCACGCCGGAGAACAGCTGGCGCGACTCGACCAGCTGCGCCTGGCCGAATGCGACGGCGTAGTCCTGCCGCTCGAACGACAGCAGCACGTCGAACAGTCCGTCACGGTTGGCGCGCATCATCTGCAGGTCGCGGCCCATCTCGGAGAGCGGGTAGCGCGGGTGGCGCAGCGCCGCCCGCATGGCCGAGCCGACATGCGCCAGGAGTTGGGGCAGCGGCATCTCCGGCGCGATCTCGATGCGGATCGGCACCACGCCGACGAACATGCCCAGCGTGTCGGTGTAGCGGCGCCCGCCGCGGTTCAGGCTGGGCACGCCGACGACCACCTCGCGCCTCTCGCCGATGCGCGCGAAGTACAGCACCAGCGCAGCCAGCACCAGGTTGAAAGCGGTCTGGTTCTGCTCGGTCGCGTAGCGGCGCAGCCGCTCGTAGTCGGCGCGCGGCACGCGGTAGAAGGCCAGCGCCGCCGGGGGCAGCGCATCGGGCCGCGCCAGGCTGTAGCGGCGCTCGATCAACGGCGTCGGCAGCGTCGGGATGCGTTCGCGCCAGTAGCGCGCGTCGCGCTCGAACCCGGGCGAGTCGCGGTAGGCGTTGGACTCCTCGATGAACGCGTGGTAGGCCGGCACATTCACCACACTGGGCGCCTCGCCGCGCAGCAGCGCGTTGTGGATCTCGGCCCAGCGCCGCATCACCTGCGAGGTGCCCCAGCCGTCCATCACCAGGTGGTGGAACTGGATGGTCAGCCCGTGCAGCGTGTCCGAGGCGCGCAGCAGGGCAAAGCGCCAGGGCGAGCGGCCGTCCAGCGCGAAGGGCTCGGTCATGCGCTGTTGCCACCAGATGCGCATGGCGGCCTTGGGATCTTCGTCCCCACTGCAATCGACAACCTCCAGCGCCGGCTCTTCGGTGGGGGCCAGCAGGCGCTGGCTGCCGTCGGCCAGCGGCGCCAGGCGCAGCGCCTCGTTCTCGGCCACGAGGCGCGCCAGCGCGCGGCGGAATACCGACAGGTCCAACGGCCCCACCAGAAACGCACCGCCGCCGATGTTCAGGTGCGCACTGCCCGGCCAGGCCCGCTGGTCGAGCCAGACTTCGCGCTGGCTCAGCGAGAGCGCCAGGCCCTGCTCGGTGGCAACGCTTGCGGTCGGCCCGGTGGCAGTGGTTGCTAGCGCTTCCATGTGGCGATCTTCTCGACGGCGTAGCGGTAGCCGCGCTCCACGATGGCAGGCGCGCTCTTGTGTTCCATCATGGAGAAATCCGCGACGGGCGGCTCCAGGTAGTGATCGGCCTCGGCGATGGTGGCGGCGCGCTGGTTAAGGCCGCCGATGTGGCCTGCGCGGTACAGGATCTCGGTGATGCCCGGCGTCGTGCGCGAACGCGTCAGCAGGCCCTTGGCCGCCGAGCGGCGCGACAGCCGCTGCAGCGACGGGTCCACGCCCAGCTCGTCCTGCACATCCACGTCGATGGCGATGATGGTGCCGTTGCCGCGGCGCTTTTCCAGCGGCGTGCCCAGGCGCATGCGCATGGCGCCGACCGGCACGTTCTCCAGAATGGCGCCGTCCACCAGCAGGTCGCCCTTGTACAGCACGGGCGGGAACAGTCCCGCAGGCGAGTTGCTGGCCAGCACGGCGCGCCACAGCGGGCCGCAGTCCTGCACCGTGGTGTGCCCCTTGGTCAGGTTGCACGCGGCCGCGAAGAAAGGCCGCCACAGGCTGTCCACGGCGATGTCGCCGAACATGCGCTGCAGATCGCGCTCCACGCGCCGGCCCGACACCAGCGAGATCAGCGGCAGCGTCAGCCGCTCACCGCCGGCTGCAAAGGCCTGGGTGTCGCGCATGATCGCGTCCAGCGGCCGGTCGCAGGCGTATTGCGCGCCCACCAGTGCGCCCATGCTGTTGCCGCCGACCATGTCGATCGGGATGCCGGCCTCGTGCAGTGCCCGCAGCACACCCAGGTGCGCGTAGCCGCGCGCGCCACCACCGCCTAGCACGACACCGACCGCAGTGCCGGTGAGGAACCGGCCCAGCCGCGCGAAATCGCCTGCGTGCCCGGCGCGCATCGGATAGACCCGCTCGCACGAACGCCCCTGCAGCCAACGCTGGACCTGGTGCGGCGTGGAGGCGTAGGCATCGTGCATGACGACCAGGTGCTTGCGCTTCATCGCAAAGCCCGGCTCGCCCATGAGGCGCTGCTCCAGCTCGCCGACGGCCATCGATTCACCCGCTTCGGCCACGAAGATCACTTGGTCGGCCTGGCGAAAGCAGCGCCGCGTCCACGGCGAGGCGTGCGGCTCGGCTTCATAGACCAGGTAGTCGAACTGCTCTTCGCGCTCGTCGCTGCGCAAAAAGGCTTCATCGTCGCCCCCGTCGTGCTGGCTGTCGGGCGCCTCGGTGCCCGGCGGCAAGTGCTGGACTTTGCCCATGCCGGCCAGCGCAGCTGCCAGCCCGCGAGCGGCCTCGGTGGCGCGCGCGCCGATGTGCAGCGGCACCACGACGAACGACAGGGCGTAGTGCCGCTGGGCGATTTGCGCGCCGTGGCGCAGGTGGTTGTAGATCGCCTGCGAGAACACGCGGTTCACGGCGAGGGGCTGGCGCGCCAGCAGGCTCTCGAAATTGGCGCTGTGCAGCACCGCCAGCGTCGAATCCCGCACGGCCGTCACATCCGCCGTGCGCGGCTGCTGCAGGATCATGCCGGTCTCGCCGACCCCCTCGCCCGCGCTGATCTCGTTGTAGAGCAGCAGGCTGCCGTCGGCATTGGTTCGCGACACGCGCAGCCGGCCGCTGAGCACGAAGAACATGCTGTCGGACGGGTCGCCCTCGCGCAGCACCAGGCGGCCACCGCGCACATCCTGAAGTTCCAGAACGTCGGCCAGGTCGTTCAAAACGGCGTCGTCGAGCTGGCCGAACACCCGGCTGTCGCGCAGGACCTGGACGGCACGAGCTCGAAACTTCGCTGCAACGACCATGCGGCACACATCCTTCTGAACCAGAGACCGGGGACGCACCGCATCGACGATGCAGGCGGCGCACAGCCCTGGCCAGAGCGTCACACCCGTTCTTCGAACATAACAAATGCTAGCGTTCTTTAGCGCCAAATACTGCGCAAGAAAAGACCGTCAATCCGCCCTTTTGCGGACGCCGGTCAGGGGCCGGGGGCGAATAGGTCGACGCGGTCGGTGATCTGGCCGTCCGTGCGCAGCGCGCGCAGGTGCGCGCTGTCGGCTGGCTCGTTGACGGTGTAGCTGAGCGTGCGCAGGCCCTGGGCGGCGACCTGCGCCACCACCTGCGGGGTCCATAGCCGGTGCTGGCAGACGACGGCGGCGCATTGCAAGGACAAGGCGGCCTCCAGCCAGCCGTCCCACAAACTGTCGAGCAGCAAGCCGCGTGGCAACGCCGGCCGGGTGTCGCGTGCCGCCACCAGCGCGTCACGCTGGAACGAAGTGAGCAGCGGCGGCACCGGCGCATCGGCCCACAGCAACGCCGCGCGGTCTGCCACCTGGGCGCCGGTCTCGGCCTCCTTGCCGGGCGTCGGCTTGATCTCGATGTTCAGCGCATGACCGTTCGCCTGGCAAAACCGCGCCACGCCATCGAGCGTGGCCAGCGGCTCGCCTGCGTAGCGCGGCGAATGCCAGCTGCCGGCGTCCAGCCGGGCCAGCTCGGCCCAGGGCCGCTCGCCAGCGATGCCTGTCGCGTTGGTGGTGCGCTCCAGCGTGGCATCGTGCAGCAGGAAGGGCACGCCGTCGGCGCTGAGCTTCACGTCGCACTCGAACATGCGGTAACCGTACGACGCGCCCAGGCGGAAGGCGGCCAGCGTGTTCTCGGGCGCCAGCTTGCCAGCACCGCGGTGGGCCACCCAGGTGGGATACGGCCAAGGGGGGGCGGTCATTTCAGTGGGCGCCCGGCCGCCCGAAGCCACTGTGCGCCCGCTTGAGGGCAGCGATACGCGAAGCGATGAGCGTGGGGGCTTCATGTCAAAGCCGCTTGCCGGTAGCGGCGTCGAACCAGTGCAGCCGCTCGGGCGACGCGGCCATGTGCACGGTGTCGCCGACCTTGGGCGCGGGCTTGCCTTCGTCCAGGCGCATGATGAGTTGCTCATCGGCGATGCGGCCGTAGATCAGGCGTTCCGCACCCAGCAGCTCGACCTGCTCGACCTGCACGGCCCAGCCGGAATCATCCAGCACCAGGTGCTCGGGCCGGATGCCGAGAATCTTGCCTTCGTGCACGCCTGGTGCGTGCTTGAGCAGGTTCATCGGCGGCGAGCCGATGAAGCTAGCGACAAAGGTGGTGGCAGGCCGGTGGTAGACCTCTTCGGGCGTGCCGAACTGGTCCATCACGCCGGCGTTCATGACGATGATGCGCTGCGCCAGCGTCATGGCCTCGACCTGGTCGTGCGTGACGAACAGCGAGGTGGTGCCCAACTCGCGGTGCAGTTTCTGGATCTCCAGCCGGGTCTGCGCGCGCAGCTTGGCGTCCAGGTTGGACAGCGGCTCGTCGAACAGGAACACCTGCGGCTGGCGCACGATGGCGCGGCCCATGGCCACGCGCTGGCGCTGGCCGCCCGACAGCTCGCGCGGCTTGCGCTCCAAGAGGTGGCCGAGTTCGAGGATCTTGGCCGCCTTGTCCACACGCGTGCGGATCTCGTCCTTCGGCACGCCCTGGATGCGCAACCCGTAGGCCATGTTGTCGAAGTTGCTCATGTGCGGGTAGAGCGCGTAGTTCTGGAACACCATGGCGATGTCGCGCTGCGCCGGCTCCAGGTCGTTCACCACACGCGCGCCGATGGAGATCTCGCCGCCGCTGATCTCCTCCAGCCCGGCGACCATGCGCAGCAACGTGGACTTGCCGCAGCCCGAGGGGCCGACGATGACGACGAACTCGCCGTCGGGAATTTCGGCGCTGACGCCGTGGATCACCTGGTTGGCCTTGGGGCCCTTGCCATAGCGCTTGACGACGTTGCGAAGAGAGAGAGACGCCATGTTTTTATTTCTCGGTATCGACCAGGCCCTTGACGAACCATTTCTGCATCAGCATCACCACCAGCGCCGGCGGCAGCATGGCGAGCAAGGCCGTGGCCATGATGATGTTCCAGTCGTTGGCCGCCTCGCCGCCGGCCAGCATGCGCTTGATGCCGATGACCACCGGGTACATGTCTTCGGACGTGGTCATGAGCAGCGGCCAGAGGTATTGGTTCCAGCCGTAGATGAACTGGATCACGAACAGCGCCGCGATCGAGGTCTTGGACAGCGGCACCAGCACATCGATGAAAAAGCGCATGGGGCCAGCGCCGTCGACCCGGGCGGCCTCGACCAGTTCGTCCGGCACGGTCAGGAAGAACTGCCGGAACAGGAACGTGGCCGTGGCCGAGGCGATCAGCGGCAGCGTCAGGCCGGCATAGGTGTTGAGCAGGTTCAGGTCCGCCACCACTTTGTAGGTCGGCAGGATGCGCACCTCCACCGGCAACATCAGCGTCACGAAGATGGCCCAGAAGCACAGCATCTTGAACGGGAAGCGGAAGTAGACGATGGCGAACGCCGACAACAGCGAGATGGCGATCTTGCCGATGCTGATCACCATGGCCGAGACGAAGCTGACCCACATCATGCGGGCCACGGAAGTGTTGAAGCCCTGCCGGCTCTCACCGAACAGCGCCGTGCTGTAGGTGTTCCAGAAGTTGCCGCCCGGCAGCAGCGGCATGGGCGCCTGCACGATGGCGTCCGGCGTGTGGGTAGAGGCCACGAAGGCCAGGTAGATCGGGAAGGCCACGATCAGCACGCCCACGATCATGACGGCATGCGTCAGCACCGTGAGCCAGGGGCGGCGGTCGACCATGTCAGTTGTCCAACATGGCCGCGGAACGGGCCAAGCCAGGGCACCCGCGGAACTGGCTCTGCCAGGCCGCTGGGTGCGCCCCTTGAGGGGGATGGATATCTACACGAAGTGAGACATCCAAACGGGGTGGATTCATTTCAATACTGCACTTTCTTCTCGATGTAGCGGAACTGGACGACGGTCAGCGCGACGACGATGACCATCAGCACGACGGACTGCGCCGCCGAGCCGCCCAGGTCCAGACCCTTGAAGCCGTCCTGGTAGACCTTGTAGACCAGGATGGAGGTGGCCTGCCCCGGGCCGCCGGCGGTCATCGCGTCGATGATGCCGAAGGTGTCGAAGAAGGCGTAGACCATGTTGATGACCAACAGGAAGAAGGTGGTGGGCGACAGCAGCGGCAGCTGGATCGTCCAGAAGCGGCGCCAGGGGCCAGCGCCATCGATCGAGGCGGCCTCGATCAACGACTTGGGGATGGACTGAAGACCGGCCAGGAAAAACAGGAAGTTGTAGGAGATCTGCTTCCACACCGAGGCGATGACGATCATGGTCATGGCCTGGCCCTCGTTCATCAGGTGGTTCCAGGTGTAGCCCCACTCGCCCAGCCAGTAGGTGGCGATGCCGATCGAGGGCGAGAAGATGAACACCCACAGCACGCCGGCGATGGCCGGGGCGACCGCGTAGGGCAGGATCAGCAGCGTCTTGTAGAACATGCCGCCCTGCAGGATGCGGTCGGCAAAGATGGCCAGCAGCAGGGCCAGGCACAGGCCAGTGACCGCCACCAGCACAGAGAACATCGCCGTGGTCTTGAACGAGGCCAGGTAGCCGGCGTCGTTGAAGATGCGCTCGAAGTTCTCGAAACCCACCCATTCGGTGCTCATGCCGAAGGCGTCTTCCGTCTGCAGCGATTGCAGCAGCGCCTGCCCCGCCGGCCAGAAGAAGAAGACGCCGATGATGATCAGCTGCGGCAGCAGCAGTACCCAGGGCAACCAACGGGACCGGAACAGGACGCGTTTTTCCATCGTCGATCAGCTTTCTGGAAAGAAGAACGGCGCCCCCCGGGCGCCGTCACATACACGTCACATTGTCAACGAAGCCGCGCGCTCACTTGCCGCGGTTGGCGGCTTCGAAGCGGACGAGCAGTTCATCACCGCGCTTGACGATGCTGTCCAGCGCGTCCTTGGCGCTCTTTTTGCCGCCCCAGACCTGCTCGAGCTCTTCGTCCTCGATGGTGCGGATCTGCACATAGTTGCCCAGGCGGATGCCGCGCGACTTGTCGGTCGTCTTGCGGATCATCTGCGTCACGGCCACATCGGTGCCGGGGTTCTTCTGGTAGAAGCCGGACTTGTCGGTCAGGTCATAGGCGGCCAGCGTGATCGGCAGGTAGCCGGTGCGCTGGTGGCTGGCGGCCTGCACCTTGGTCTGCGACAGGAAGTCGAAGAATGTGGCCACGCCCTTGTACTCGGCAGCCGACTTGCCGGACATGACCCACAGCGAGGCGCCGCCGATCACGGTGTTCTGCGGCGCGCCCTTCACATCGGGGTAGTGCGGCAGTGCCGCCAGGCCGTACTTGAACTTGGCGTTCTTGGCCACGTCGCCGTAGAAGCCGGACGAGGTCTGGATCATGGCGCACTCGCCCGATGTGAACGACGCCTGCGCGTCCGAGCCACGGCCCTTGTAGACGAACTCGCCGGCCGCTGCGGCCTTGGCCAGGTTGTCGATGTGCTGCACGTGCAACGGCGAGTTGATCTTCATGCGGGCCTTGTAGCCATCCGCAGCCAGGCCGTTCTGATGCGTGGCGAATTCCACGTTGTGCCAGGTCGAGAAGCTCTCCAGCTGGGTCCAGCCCTGCCAGGCGAGCGTCATCGGGCAGCTGTGGCCGCTGGCCTTGAGCTTTTTGGCGGCAGCGAACACTTCGGGCCAGGTGGCGGGGGCCTTGTCGGTCGGCAAACCGGCCTTCGCGAAGGCGTCCTTGTTGATGTAGAAGATGGTGGTCGAGCTGTTGAACGGAAAGCTCAGCATCTGCCCGTTGGGCGCCGTGTAGTAGCCGGCCACGGCGGGGATGTAGGACTTGGGATCGAACGCCAGATCCGCATCGGCCATGACTTTGCCCACCGGCACCGTGGCGCCCTTGCTGGCCATCATGGTGGCCGTGCCCACTTCGAAGACCTGCAGGATGTGCGGCGCGTTGCCCGAACGGAAGGCAGCGATGGCGGCCGTCATGCCTTCGGTGTAGTTGCCCTTGAAGGTGGGAATGACACGGTATTCCTTCTGGCTCTCATTGAACTGCTTGGCCAGGTCATTGACCCACTCGTTGTTGACGGCGGTCATCGAATGCCACCATTGGATCTCGGTCTGGGCGTGAGCGGGCAGCGTCAGGACGGCTGCGGCCAACGCGGCCAGTGCAAAGGTCTTCTTCATGAAAGCTCCGATATAAGGGAAAGGCGGCAGGGTAGCGCCGCAATGTGACAAAACGATTTAAGCGCAGTGACTGTCATGCGCCCATGCGGGGTTTCCAGGGGCTGCGCGGGTGGATCAGTCGATTGTTGCGCTGCGTTAACATCCACGCCCGCCCGCGACCAGGGCCGGCCGCTCCACCGCAGATCCCTGATGAACGCCCCCACGACGCTGACCCACTTGCTGGCTCCGAGCGATCCCACGCAGCGCCTGCGTGAGATTCCCTACAACTACACCTCGTTCTCCGACCGCGAGATCGTGGTGCGTCTGCTGGGTGCGCGTGCGTGGGATTTGGTGCAGTCGCTGCGCGATGAGCGCCGCACCGGCCGATCGGCCCGCATGCTCTATGAAGTGCTGGGCGACATCTGGGTCGTGCAGCGCAACCCCTATCTACAAGACGATCTGCTGGACAACCCCAAGCGCCGCGCCCTGCTGGTGGAGGCGCTGCAGCACCGTCTGGCCGCCGCCGAGAGCCGGCGCACGCCGCAGGCCGACCTCGCGCGCGATGCGCTCGTCGGCGAACTGCTGGACGCGGCCCGGCAGGCCGTGGCGAACTTCGATGCCGATTTCAGCGAGGTGGCCGCGCTGCGCCGCCGGGCACGCCGGGTGCTGCAGAAGCTGACGGCCAAGGACAACATCAAGTTTGATGGCCTGTCGCGCGTCTCGCACGTGACGGATGCGACCGACTGGCGTGTGGAATACCCCTTCGTGGTGCTGACGCCTGACACCGAGGCCGAGATGGCCGCGCTGGTGCAGGCCTGCATCGAATTGAAGCTGACCATCATCCCGCGCGGCGGCGGCACGGGTTACACCGGCGGCGCCATCCCGCTGACCTGGAACAGCGCCGTCATCAACACCGAGAAGCTGGAGGCGATGACCGAGATCGAGATGGTCAGCCTGCCCGGCGTCGACCACCCGGTGGCCACCGTCTGGACCGAGGCCGGCGTGGTGACCCAACGCGTGGCCGACGCAGCCGAACGCGGCGGCCATGTGTTCGCGGTGGACCCGACCTCGGCCGAGGCCTCGTGCATCGGCGGCAACATCGCCATGAACGCGGGCGGCAAGAAGGCCGTGCTGTGGGGCACGGCGCTGGACAACCTGGCCTCCTGGCGCATGGTGACCCCGCAGGCGCAGTGGCTGGAAGTCACGCGGCTGGACCACAACCTGGGCAAGATCCACGACGCCGAGCGCGCCAGCTTCGAGCTGCGCTACTTCGAAGCCGACGGCAAGACGCCGGTGCGCACCGAGCGGCTGGACATCCCGGGGCGCGTGTTCCGCAAGGAGGGCCTGGGCAAGGACGTGACGGACAAGTTCCTGTCAGGCCTGCCGGGCATCCAGAAGGAAGGCTGCGACGGCCTGATCACCAGCGCGCGCTGGATCGTGCACCGCATGCCGCAGCACACGCGCACGGTGTGCCTGGAGTTCTTCGGCAATGCCAAGGACGCGGTGCCCAGCATTGTGGAGATCAAGGACTTCATGTTTGCCGAGCAGAAACGCTCCGGGGTGCTGCTTGCGGGCCTGGAACACCTGGATGACCGCTATCTGAAGGCCGTGGGCTACGCCACCAAGTCCAAGGCGCACGGCGGCGGGCTGCCCAAGATGGTGCTGTTCGGCGACATCTCCGGCGACGACGCCGATGCCGTGGCGCGCGCCACGTCGGAGGTCGTGCGCATCGCCAACTCGCGCAGGGGCGAGGGCTTCATCGCCATCAATCCTGAGGCGCGCAAGAAGTTCTGGCTGGACCGCAAGCGCACGGCCGCCATCAGCCGGCACACCAACGCCTTCAAGATCAACGAAGACGTGGTGATCCCGCTGCCGCGCATGGCCGAATACACCGACGGCATCGAGCGGATCAACATCGAGCTGAGCCTGCGCAACAAGCTGGCGCTGTGCGACGCCTTGGAAGACTTCTTCACCGCCGCCCCCCTGCCGCTGGGCAAGGAGGACGACGCCTCGGAGATTGCCTCGGGCGAGCTGCTGGAGGACCGCGTGGCCCAGGCGCTGGCCCTGCTGCGCGAAGTGCGTGGCCAGTGGCTGCAGTGGCTGCACGACGTGGACACGCTGTTCCCGCAGTTGCAGGACCACAGCCTGCGCGCCAGCTGGAAGACGCAGATCCGCGCGCCGCTGCAGAACATCTTTGCCGGCGCCGCGTTCCGCCCCATCCTGCAGGAATGCAACGCCATCCACCAGCGCGTGCTGAAGGGCCGGGTCTGGGTGGCGCTGCACATGCACGCGGGCGATGGCAACGTGCACACCAACATCCCGGTCAACAGCGACAACTACGAGATGCTGCAGACCGCGCACGAGGCCGTGGCGCGCATCATGAAGCTGGCGCGCGCGCTGGACGGCGTGATCTCGGGCGAGCACGGCATCGGCATTACCAAGCTCGAGTTCCTGACCGAGGAAGAGGTCGCACCGTTTGCCGATTACAAGCGCCGCGTCGATCCGGAAGGCCGCTTCAACAAGGGCAAGCTGCTGCGCGACGGTGGGCTGCATGCCGACCTGACGAACGCCTACACCCCCAGCTTCGGGCTGATGGGCAGCGAGTCGCTGATCCTGCAGCAGTCGGACATCGGCGCCATTGCCGACAGCATGAAGGACTGCCTGCGCTGCGGCAAATGCAAGCCGGTCTGCGCCACGCACGTGCCGCGCGCCAACCTGCTCTACAGCCCGCGCAACAAGATCCTGGCGACCTCGCTGCTGATCGAGGCCTTTCTGTATGAAGAGCAGACGCGGCGCGGCATCAGCATCAAGCACTGGGCCGAGTTCGAGGACGTGGCCGACCACTGCACGGTCTGCCACAAGTGCCTGACGCCCTGCCCGGTCAAGATCGACTTCGGCGACGTGACCATGAACATGCGCAACCTGTTGCGCAAGATGGGCAAGAAGAGCTTTCGCCCCGGCAACGCGGCCGCGATGCTGATGCTCAACGCCACGAACCCGCAGACCATCAAGTTCATGCGCACCGCCATGGTGGACGTGGGCTTCAAGGCGCAGCGCATGGCCAGCAAGCTGCTGCAGGGCCTGGCCCGCAAGCAGACCGCCTCACCGCCGGCCACCGTGGGCCCGGCGCCGGTGAAAGAGCAGGTCATCCACTTCATCAACAAGAAGATGCCCGGCGGCCTACCCAAGCGCAGCGCGCGCGCGCTGCTGGACATCGAGGACAAGGACTACGTACCCATCATCCGCAATCCGCAGGCCACGAGCACGGATTCGGAGGCGGTGTTCTATTTCCCGGGCTGTGGCTCGGAGCGTTTGTTCAGCCAGGTGGGCCTGGCGACGCAGGCCATGCTGTGGCATGCGGGCGTGCAGACCGTGCTGCCGCCGGGCTACCTGTGCTGCGGCTACCCGCAACGCGGCTCGGGCCAGTTCGACAAGGCCGAGAAGATCATCACCGACAACCGCGTGCTGTTCCACCGCGTGGCGACCACGCTGAACTACCTGGACATCAAGACCGTGGTGGTCAGCTGCGGCACCTGCTATGACCAGCTGCAGGGCTACCAGTTCGACAAGATCTTCCCGGGCTGCCGCATCGTCGACATCCACGAGTACCTGCTCGAAAAAGGCATCACGCTGGGGCAGGCCGGCGCCTACCTCTACCACGACCCCTGCCACACGCCCATGAAGCAGCAAGAGCCGATGAAGACGGTCAAGGCGCTGCTGGGCGACCAGGTGATGAAGAGCGAGCGCTGCTGCGGTGAGTCCGGCACGCTGGGCGTCACCAGGCCCGACATCTCCACACAGATCCGCTTTCGCAAGGAAGAGGAGCTGCAAAAGAACGAGGCAGAGCTGCGGGCCTCGGGCGCTGCAGGTGACATCAAGATCCTGACCAGCTGCCCGAGCTGCCTGCAAGGCCTCTCGCGCTACCAGGACGATCTGCAAAGCGGCCTGCTGGAGGCCGACTACATCGTGGTCGAGATGGCGCGCAAGATCCTGGGCGAGCAGTGGATGTCCGACTACGTGGCGGCGGCGAACGGCGGCGGTATCGAGCGCGTGCTCGTGTGAAAGGAACCCCATGGCAGGCCTGAAGAACGGCGCCCCCACGCCCGAAGACATCACCGTGCACAGCCAGTCGCGCGTGCTGGAGATCGCGTTCTCCGACGGCGCGCGCTTCCGCATCCCGTTCGAGCTGATGCGCGTCTACTCGCCCTCGGCCGAGGTGCAGGGCCACGGTCCGGGCCAGGAAGTGCTGCAGACCGGTAAGCGCGAGGTGACGTTGCTGGGTCTGGACCCGGTCGGCAACTACGCCGTGCAGCCGAATTTCTCGGACGGCCACAACTCCGGGCTGTTCACCTGGGAATACCTGTACTTCCTCGGCAAGGAACAGGCGCAGCTGTGGGCCGACTACGAAGCGCGCCTGCAAAATGCCGGGGTCGAGCGCGACGCGCCCATGCCGCCCAAGGCAGGCCACGGCTGCGCCAGCCACTGACCTCCTTCGGGGCGGTGCCGCCACCGCCCACCCGCCCCTGCGGCTGTTGCGCGGACCCCCACACAATCCCTGATCTGGTGCAGGGTTGTGCTCCCGTGTACACCGCTTCTGCCCTAGCATCGGATGCACCATGTCTTCCACCCATTTCGGTTTCCAGTCGGTCGATGAGACAGACAAGGCCCGACACGTCAAACAGGTCTTCGATTCCGTCGCGCCCAAGTACGACGTGATGAACGATTTGATGTCCATGGGCCTGCACCGCCTCTGGAAGCGCTACACCACGCTGGTGGCCCATGCACGCGAAGGCCAGCGCGTGCTGGACATCGCTGCAGGCACCGGCGATCTGACCCGCGCGTTCGCCCGCCAGGTCGGCAAGACCGGGCTGGTGGTGCACACCGACATCAACGAAGCCATGCTGCGCGCCGGTCGCGACCGGCTGCTCGACGACGGCGTTGTGGTGCCCAGCATGGTGTGCGACGCCGAGGCACTGCCCTTCGCCTCCGAGAGTTTCGACCTCGTCAGCGTCGCGTTCGGCCTGCGCAACATGACGCACAAGGACAAGGCGCTGGGCGAAATGAACCGGGTGCTGAAGCCGCGCGGCAAGCTGCTGGTGCTGGAGTTCTCCAAGGTGGCCCAACCGCTCGAAAAGGCTTATGACTGGTACTCCTTCAAGATCTTGCCGCAACTGGGCAAGATGGTGGCCGGTGATGACGCAAGCTACCGCTACCTGGCCGAATCCATCCGGATGCACCCGGACCAGCAGGCGCTCAAAAGCCTCATGCAGGCACAGGGTTTCGGCCATGTGGACTATCACAACATGACGGGGGGCCTTGTGGCCTTGCATGTCGGCATCAAATGCTGAAGAGCTTTCACTCTATTCACTGACCGAGGAGACTTCGATGAAGATCTGGACATTCTTTCTTGCTGCGGCGCTGATGCTGACGCTGGGCACCGACGCAGAGGCTCAACGCCGCATGGGCGGTGGCAAGTCATTCGGCAAGCAGTCGAACAACGTGACACAGCGCGAAGCCACGCCGCAGGCACCAGCCGCGCCGAGCCAGTCGGTCGCCCCTGCCGGCGCTGCCAAAGCCGCGCCTGCGGCTGCTGCGGCCGCCCCCAAGCGGCCGTGGGGTGCGATGCTGGGTGGCCTGGCCGCGGGCCTGGGCCTGGCCTGGTTGGCGTCCTCACTGGGTCTGGGTGAAGCCTTCGGCCAGTTCATGCTGATCGCGCTGCTGGTGCTGGTGGCCATGGTTGCCATCGGCTGGTTCATGCGCATGCGCCGTGGTGGCCAGCCGCAGGCTGCTGCCAAGAGCCCGTTCGCGTTCCAGGGTGCGGGTGCGGGCAATGCCACGTCGCCCCGCATGCCGTCGACCTATCGTCCCGAGAACGTGGGTAACGACGCATCGGCGCGCCCCTGGGAGCGCAGCACCACCGCCGCATTTGACGCCGGCGGTACGGGCACGACGGGTGTGGTCATCGGTTCTGGCCTGGCAGGTTCGCAGACCTGGGGCATCCCCGATGGCTTCGATGCCGATGGTTTCCTGACGGCTGCCAAGCGCAACTTCATCACGCTGCAATCGGCCTGGGACCGCGCGGACATCAGCTCGCTGCGCGCCATGATGACCGATACGATGCTGGGCGAGATCCAATCCCAGCTGAACGAGCGCGAAGCCCACACCGGCGGCGTTTCCAACAAGACCGATGTGGTCATGCTGGACGCCAAGCTGCTGGGCATCGAGGACCTGGGCGATGACTACATGGCCAGCGTGGAGTTCTCCGGGATGATCCGCGAAGAGCCTTCGGCCGGCCCGAGCCCGTTCCGCGAAGTCTGGAACATGACCAAGCCCAAGGCTGGCAGCGTCGGCTGGCTGGTGGCTGGTGTGCAGGCGCTGCAATAACCAGCAGCGCACAGCGGCCGCTTGCCGCAATGCAGGAATAATCGGGGACATGGCTACATCGTCCCCTTTTTCTTTTCTTGGCGACCTGTTGGGTCGTGCCGGTGCTGCGTTGCAACCGCCCCCTTGGGCGGTACGCGAATTCCACCAGCGCCAGGTGCTCCTGTTGAACCACGTGCTGATGCAGGAGCCTGAGGCCATGGAACGGCTGTTGCGCCACCAGGGCCGCACCGTGCTGTTCCAGTGGCGCCAATTCTCGCTGCACCTGCTGGCCACGCCTGCCGGGCTGCTGGACGTCGCGCCCGCCGCCTCCCTGCCGGATCTGACCTTCACGATCACGGAGGAGTCTCTTGCGGCACTGGCCCAGTCGGCGCTGCGCGGCGACCGGCCGGGCGTTCGCATCGAGGGCGATGTGCAGCTGGCCGCCGATGTGAATTGGCTCGTCGAACATGTGCGCTGGGACCTGGAAGAAGACCTGTCGCGGCTGGTCGGCGACGCGCCCGCCCATGCCATCGGGCAGGCGGGCCGCGCGGTGGCGCAGGCGCTGAAGAAGTTCGTGGCGCGCGCTGGAGAGCGGCGCGGCAAGGCGGCACCATGGGCATGACGCCTTTGCGCGCAGCGCCACGCGCAGCCTTGCGGAAGGCCCGCACGTGAGCCAGTTGGCCCGAGGCGTCTACATCTTCTGGATCGCACTGCGCTACGGCCTCGACGAATTGGTGCTGACCAGCCTGGGACAGCCCTGGCTGCGCGTGCTGGCCCGCGTGCTGTCGGTAGGGCGCGACCTGAGCGCACCGCGCGGTCAGCGACTGCGCGAAGCGCTGGAGCGGCTGGGGCCGCTGTTCGTGAAGTTCGGCCAGGTGCTGTCGACACGGCGCGATCTGCTGCCCGCCGACATCGCGGAGGAACTCGCCCTGCTGCAGGACCGGGTGCCGCCGTTTCCGTCCGCAGTGGCCGTGGCCAGCATCGAACGGGCTTTCCGCCGGCCGCTGGACGACATCTTCGTTCAGTTCGACCAGGTGCCCGTGGCCAGCGCCTCGATCGCGCAGGTGCATTTTGCCATCCTGCGCGACCGCAAGGGGGTGCAGCGCGAGGTCGCGGTGAAGGTGCTGCGGCCGGGCATGTTGTCCACCATCGAGAAAGACCTGGGCCTGATGCGCATGATGGCGCGCTGGGTGCAGCGCGCCTCGGCCGACGCCAGGCGCCTGAAGCCCATGGAGGTGGTGGCCGAGTTCGACAAGTACCTGCACGACGAGCTGGACCTGGTGCGCGAAGCCTCCAGCGCCGCCCAGTTGCGCCGCAACATGGAGGGCCTGGACCTGGTGCTGATCCCGGAGATGTTCTGGGACTACTGCATGCCCGACGTCATCGTAATGGAGCGCATGAAGGGCATCCCGATCGGCCAGACCGACAAGCTGCGCGAGGCTGGCGTGGACATGCGCAAGCTGGCGCGTGACGGCGTCACGATCTTCTTCACGCAGGTATTTCGCGACGGTTTCTTCCATGCCGACATGCACCCCGGCAACATCCAGATCAGCCTGGAACCGGCCACCTTCGGCCGCTACATCTCGCTGGACTTCGGCATCGTCGGCACGCTGACCGAGTACGACAAGGAGTATCTGGCGCAGAACTTCACGGCCTTCTTCCGGCGCGACTACAAGCGTGTGGCTGAGCTGCACATCGAGTCAGGCTGGGTGCCAGCGTCCACGCGGGTGGACGAGCTGGAAGCAGCGGTTCGCGCCGTCTGCGAGCCGTACTTCGACCGGCCGCTCAAGGAGATCTCGCTCGGCATGGTGCTGATGCGGCTGTTCCAGACCTCGCGGCGCTTCCACGTGGAAATCCAGCCCCAACTGGTGCTGCTGCAAAAGACGCTGCTGAACATCGAGGGCCTGGGCCGCGACCTCGACCCGGAACTGGACCTGTGGAGCACGGCCAAGCCGTTCCTGGAGAAGTGGATGCTGGAGCAGATCGGCCCGCAAGCCCTGCTGCGCCAGCTGCGCGACGAGGCGCCGCGCTATGCCAAGCTGCTGCCCGAGGTGCCACGGCTGCTGGTCGACTACCTGCGCCGGGGCAGCCAGGCCCAGCGCCAGGACCAGCAGCTGTTGCAACTGCTGCGCGAGCAGCGCCAGACCAACCGCTTGCTGCAGGGCATCATCTACGGCGGCATCGGTTTTGCTTTGGGTCTGCTGGCCATGCAACTGTGGCTGCGGGTCCAGTTGTTCTGAAACAGTCCTCACGGACACACATCACCGAAGGAGTCGGATCGTGCTGCTGACGCTGGTCTTCCTGTATCTCGCATTGACGATCGCGGTGGGCCTGCTGGCCGCACGGCGTGTCAAGACCACCGCCGACTTCGCAGTGGCCGGCCGCAACCTGCCGCTGGTGATGATCGTCACGACCACCTTCGCAACCTGGTTCGGATCGGAAACCGTGATGGGCATCCCCGCCAAGTTCGTGGAAAGCGGGCTGGGCGGCGTGGTGGAAGACCCCTTCGGCGCCGGCAGCTGCCTGATCCTCGTCGGGCTGTTCTTTGCGGCCAAGCTGTACAAGATGGACCTGCTGACCATCAGCGACTACTACCGCGAGCGGTATGGCCGTGTCGTCGAAGTCGCCTGCTCGCTGATCATCATGCTGAGCTACCTGGGCTGGGTCTCGGCCCAGGTGACGGCGCTGGGGCTGGTGTTTCACCTGCTGTCGGCGGGCGCCATCAGCGTGGCCATGGGCATGGTGATCGGCGTGGTGTCGATCCTGGCGTACACGCTGTTCGGCGGCATGTGGTCGGTGGCCGTCACCGATTTCGTCCAGATGATCATCCTGGTCGCTGGCCTGGCCATCCTGGCGGTGTTTGCAGGCCAGATGGCCGGCGGCGCCGACAAGGTGATCGACCTGGCGGTCAGTCGGGACCTCTTCAACTTCTGGCCCGAGCCGAGCCTGCACGACATGCTGTTCTTCTTTGCAGCGGCCATCACCATGATGCTGGGGTCGATCCCGCAGCAGGACGTGTTCCAGCGCGTGATGTCGGCCAACAGCGTATCGGCGGCCACCAAGGGCCCGGTCATCGGCGGCGCCTGCTACATCCTGTTTGCTGCCGTGCCCATGTTCCTGGTGACCAGCGCGCTGATCATCATGCCGGAGGAGACCGCCGTGCTGTTGAAGGACGACCCGCAGAAGATCCTGCCCACGCTGGTCATGGAGAAAATGCCGTTCGTGATGCAGGTGCTGTTCTTCGGCGCCCTGCTCTCGGCGATCAAGTCCACGGCCTCAGCGACGCTGCTGGCCCCCAGCGTGACGTTCACGGAAAACATCTGGCGCCAGTTCGTGCCGCGCATCAGCGACCGACAGGAGCTGATGACCATGCGGATCACCGTGCTGGTGTTCAGTGCCTGCGTGCTGACGTACGCCATCGCCATGGAGGGCACGCCGATTTACGAGCTGGTCTCTGGCGCCTATCAGGTGCCACTGGTCGGCGCCTTCGTCCCGCTGGTGTTCGGTCTGTACTGGAAGCGCGCCAGCACACAGGGCGCGATCTTGTCCATCGTGGCCGGCATCGGCGTGTGGTTGCTGGTCATGTACACGCCGGCAGGGGAGCAGTTTCCGGCCCAGCTGGCCGGCGTGCTGGCCTCCTTGGCCGGCATGCTCGCAGGCTCGTGGGCGCCGCAGTGGATCGGCAACCGCCACGCTGGTCACCATCCGCTGATCCGGAGCACCTGAGCCTCGCGCTGCTGCCGAGCAGGCTCGCCCCGCACGCGACGATGGGCCATTGAGCACCGCCCAAGTCCGCGTCGCCAGACCGGTTGCCAGGCGGCCGCCGTGCGGCTGCTGCCTATAATCGAGGGTTTTTTTGGTCTTCAGCAACCCCCTTTTTGCCATGCCGATTTATGCCTATCGATGCGAGTCCTGCGGACACAGCAAGGACGTCTTGCAAAAGATGTCCGATGCGCCGCTGACCGACTGTCCGCAATGCGGGGCATCGAGCTTTCGCAAACAGGTCACCGCCGCCGGATTCCAGCTCAAGGGCTCGGGCTGGTACGTCACGGACTTCCGCGACAAGGGCAATGGTGCAGCGGCGGCCAAGCCGGATGAGTCGAAGGACGCCCCCGCAGCCGCAGACTCAGCCAAGCCGGCTGACACCAGCGCCAAACCTGCCACTGCGGCCACTGCACCAGCGGCCGCGCCGGCTGCGGCGCCCGCAAGCAGCCCTACACCTTCCTCCGGAACCGATTGAAGCGCCCTTCGATGAACGCCTTGCGCAAATGGCTGGCGGCCGGCCTGCTGGTTGTGGTTCCCGCGGGCATCACCGCCTGGGTGTTGGAATGGATCATCAGCACGCTGGACCAGACGCTGCTGATCCTGCCTGCCGCCTGGCACCCTGACCGGCTGCTGGGCTTTCACATCCCTGGCTTCGGGGTTCTGTTGGCGTTGGCCATCTTGCTGGTGGTCGGCGCGGCGGCCAGCAATTTCTTTGGCCGCAAGTTGGTCGATTGGTGGAACCGCCTCTTGCACCGCATCCCCATCGTGCGCTCGGTCTATTCCGGCGTGAAGCAGGTGTCGGACACGGTGTTTTCGGAGAGCGGGAACGCCTTTCGCACAGCGGTGCTGGTGCAGTGGCCCAGAGAAGGCATGTGGACGATCGCCTTCGTCACCGGCACGCCGCGTGGCGATACGGCCACCCATCTGCCGCCCGAGGACTACCTCAGCGTCTACGTACCGACGACGCCCAACCCGACCGGCGGCTACTTCGTCCTGGTGCGTGCCAGCGACTGTGTCGAACTGCGCATGAGCGTGGACGACGCACTCAAGTACATCGTCTCCATGGGTGTGGTGGCACCGGCGGTGCCGCCGGACCTGAACGCCAGATTGCGCTGAGCCCCAGAGCGGGCCAGCGCCACCCTGAACCCGGCGCCGCGCAGGCGCCACGACCTCGAGCTTGGACATGGAAACTCAAATGCGTACCACCTATTGCGGCCTCGTCAGCGAAACGCTGATGGGCCAGACTGTCACGTTGTGCGGCTGGGTCAACCGCCGCCGCGACCATGGCGGCGTGATCTTCGTCGACCTGCGCGACCGCGAGGGCTATGTGCAGGTGGTGTGCGACCCAGACCGTCCCGAGATGTTCGCGACGGCCGAAGGCCTGCGCAACGAGTTCTGCATTCAGGTCAAGGGCCTGGTGCGCGCGCGGCCCGACGGCACGACCAACGAAGGCATCAAGAGCGGCAAGATCGAAGTGCTGTGCCAGGAGCTGACGGTGCTGAACCCCTCCGTCACGCCGCCGTTCCAGCTCGACGACGAAAACCTGAGCGAGACAACGCGCCTCACGCACCGCGTGCTGGACCTGCGCCGCCCTTACATGCAGAAGAACCTGATCCTGCGCTACCGGGTGGCCATGGAGGTGCGCAAGTTTCTGGACGAGAAGGGCTTCATCGACATCGAGACACCGATGCTGGGCAAGTCCACGCCAGAGGGTGCGCGCGACTATCTGGTGCCCAGCCGCGTGCACGACGGCCACTTCTTCGCGCTGCCGCAGTCGCCGCAGCTCTTCAAGCAGTTGCTGATGGTGGCGGGCTATGACCGCTACTACCAGATCACCAAGTGCTTCCGTGACGAAGACCTGCGCGCGGACCGCCAGCCCGAGTTCACGCAGATCGACATCGAGACCTCGTTCCTGACCGAAGAGGACATCCGCGCGATGTTCGAGAACATGATCGTCACCGTGTTCAAGAACACGCTGGGCGTGGACCTGGGTGAGTTCCCCGTCATGACCTACCAGGAAGCCGCAGCCCGTTTCGGATCGGACAAGCCGGACCTGCGCGTGAAGCTGGAATTCACCGAACTCACCGACGTGATGGGTGACGTGGACTTCAAGGTGTTCTCGGCCGCCGCCAACAGCAAGGGTGGCCGCGTCGTCGCGCTGCGCGTGCCGGGCGGTGCCAAGGAAGGCAGCGGTCTGTCGCGCGGCGAGATCGACGCCTACGCCGAATTCGTGAAGATCTACGGCGCCAAGGGGCTGGCCTACATCAAGGTCAACGACCTGGCCAAGGGCGCTGCACCGGAGGGCGCCACGCGGTGGCCAGGCTTGCAGTCCCCCATCGTGAAAAATCTGCACGACAAGGCGCTGCAGGAGATCCTGGCGCGCACCGGCGCGCAGGATGGTGATCTGCTGTTCTTTGGCGCAGACAAGGAAAAGATCGTCAATGACGCCATCGGTGCGCTGCGCATCAAGATCGGCCACAGCGAGTTCGGCAAGAAGAACGGCCTGTTCGAGCGCGGCTGGGCACCGCTGTGGGTGGTCGACTTCCCGATGTTCGAGTTCGACGAGGAAGCGCAGCGCTACACCGCCGTGCACCACCCCTTCACAGCGCCCAAGGATGGCCACGAGGACTGGATGGTCACCGCCCCGGAGCGGTGCATCTCCAAGGGCTACGACATGGTCCTGAATGGCTGGGAGATGGGCGGCGGCTCGGTGCGTATCCACCGGGCAGATGTGCAGCAGAAGGTGTTCGATGCCTTGAAGATCAGCGTGGAAGAGGCGCAGCAGAAGTTCGGTTTCCTGCTCGACGCGCTGCAGTACGGCGCGCCGCCCCACGGTGGCCTGGCGTTCGGGCTGGACCGCATCGTGACGCTCATGACCGGTGCGGAATCGATCCGCGATGTGATCGCCTTCCCCAAGACCCAGCGTGCGCAGGACCTGTTGACACAGGCCCCGGCACCGGTGGACGAGAAGCAGCTGCGCGAACTGCACATCCGGCTGCGCAACCCTCTGGGCACCGAGGCCTGACCAGGCCGCGCGGCGGGCTCAGCGCGGCTGAGCTTGCCGCGCCAGCAAGGGCGTGATGAAGTTCGCCGGAATGGCGTAGGTGATGCCCGAGGGCTGGCTGATGGCGGTCTCGCGGTTGCCGCGCACGAACACCATGTTGATCACGCCGATGACCGCCGCCGTGTCTGGGTCGAACACCGGCCCGCCGCTGTTGCCGGGATAGGCAGTCCCATCCAGCTGGAAGATGTCGAAGGCGCCTTCGCGCATGCTGCGGATGGCCCGCGCGCTCAAACGCTGGTCGTTCGCAGCGGGCAGCACGATCGGCGTGATCGACGAAATCATGCCCCGGTGGGTCACCGGCGAGAACCCCAGGGCCCCACCGATCGGGAAACCGGTGAACGCGATGACCTTGCCTTCCTTCACCACATCTGAATCGCCCAGCGCCAGCGCCGGAACTGGCGCGCCGGTGAACCTGAGCAAGGCCAGATCGCGCGGCCGGTCAACCTCCAGCACGCTGGCAGCGCGCATCTCAAGTTCACTGCCACGGCGCACCTGGACCACGAGGTCGGCGCCGTCCGCAGGCTCGCCGGCGGGTGGCAGCACGTGCGCATTGGTGACGGCCAGGTTGCCATCGGCCACGACGAAGCCGGTGCCCCGCAGCACGAAGCGCGGACTGTTCGTGGCTTTGTAGGTGCCCACGATCAGGATGGAAGGCTTGGTTTTCTCGACCAGCTCGACGAACTGGGCATGCGCTTGCGATGCACCGCCTGCCAACGCCACCAGCAACCCCACCAGCAACGCCACCTTGGCCCGACTGCGATGCAGGACACGCATCATCGGAGCCTTACAAGGTGGCGCGCAGTTTCGCCACTTCCTCCTGGCCCACAAACTTGTCTCCCAGTTTGGCCAGTTCGTCCAGATGCTTGCGGGCTTGCTCCTTGTCACCTGACATGGCATAGATGCGGGCCATGTTGAGCTTGAAGGAGGGGTTCTGGCTGCGCAGGCTGAGCACCTTGGTCTGCAACTCGATGGCCTTCTGGTAGTCCTGCTTCTCGGCGAACAGCATGGCCAGCGTGTCCATCATGGCGGGCTGGTTCGGGGCCAGCTCATTGGCCTTTTCGGCATAGGCGATCGCTCCATCCTTCTTGAGGCGCGAGGTGACCCAGGCCAGGTTGTTGAGCGCGACGGCGTTGGTCGGCTGAAGCTTGATCACATTCAGGTAAAGCTTCTCAGCCCCGGCCACATCGCTCTGCGCCAACGCGACATCGCCCAGGTACATCGGCACGATCACGTCTTTCGGATGTTCCTGCAACCAGGTGGTGCTGAAGCGGTCTGCCTCGGCCTTCTTGCCGGTCTGCAGCAACGTGGCGTGCAGGCGTACCAGCAGGTCGGGCGAGTTCGACTGCTTCAAGCCAGCCTGGTAGGCGGCGATGGCCTTGCCGTTGTCCTTGAGGGTGCGCTGGGCGTCGCCTTCCAGCAGGTATCCGGCCGCTTCCTTGGGACGCTGCTGCTGCACCTGACGCGCCATCTTCAAAGCTTCGGCGGTATCCCCACGGTTCAGCCGCAGGCTGATCAGCCGCTGCTGCGCGTCGAGATGATTGGGTTGCAAGGACAGCGCGCGACGCAAAGTCTGCTCAGCCGCAGTGGGGTTCTTGGCGGCCACCTGCGCGTCTGCCAGCCGGACCAATGCCCCAGGCGACTTCGGCTGCATGGACGCTGCCCTGGCCAAGGTCGTCAGGCCCTGGTTGGTCTCCCCTGCCGCCATCTGCGCACGCCCCGCTGCGCCCAGAATATCGGCCTTCTCGGGCATCGCCGCCAACGCGCTCTGCGCCGCAGTCAACGCCTGCTTGGGTTCACGCTGCTGCAGCAGGTAGTCCACCAACAGCACCCGCGCGCCGGCATCGTTGGGATCTGCTGCCACGGCCTTGTTCAGTAGTTCGATGACGGCAGCCTTGGCATCGGGGTCGCGGGCGCGGATTTCCGCCAGCGCCATCAGCGCGCGGGCGTTCTTCGGCTCCTTGGCCACCACCGCCTCGAACCGCTTGCGAGCGTCCTGAACCTTGTTCTCCGCAATGTCCAGCGCAGCGATGCTCATGACGGCCGGCATGTATTGGGGATTGATCGCCAGCGCTGCATCGAAGCTCTTGCGCGCCGCGCCCGCGTCACCCATGGCCAGGAAGGTGCGGCCGCGCAGATTCGGCGCCACCGGGTTGTTCGGCGTCTTCTTCTCCAGCGAGTCGATCGCGGTCATGGCCCGCTTCCATTCGCTGCGGCGCAGTAGCGTGCTGATCAGCGCCAGGTCTGCGGAAGTGCCCTTATCCGACGACGCGATGTCCTGCAGCTGCTCCATCCCGCTTTCCAGCTTTCCGGTCGCCATCTGCGTCATGGCCAGGGCGGTGCGCTTGCGAGCATCGGTCGGGTCCTGCACCGTGGCGCGCGTAAAGTATTCCTCGGCCTTCTTCGCATCGCCGTTGAGCAAATGCACCTCGCCGGCCAGCTGCAGCACGGCGGCATCGGTGGTCTTGTCGTTCAGGACGGGTGCCAGAGCCTCCAGAGCCTTGCCGGGCTGGCCCATGCGCAGATAGGTCGCCACGAGCCAGCGTCGCGCCAGCACCAGGCTGGGGTCTGACTGGACCGCCTTGCTGAGCTGCTGCTCGGCGGTGACCAACGCGTTCAACTGCAGGTCGATGCCGCCAGCGATTTCCAGGCTGCGCGCGTTATTGGGCGTGATCTTGAGCAGCTGCTGAGCCAGGTCCCGCGCTTTCGGATACTCGCGCTTGGTGTAGGCATGCTGGGTTTCCAGGTAGCGGGTCTGCGGATGGTTGGGGGCAATCTTCTTGACCGCAGCCAGTTCCTTCTCCACCTCCTCCGGCTTGCCCTGGCGCATCAGCACCGTAATGACGCCGAAATAACCGGGCGCGTAGTCCGGCCTGATCTCCAGCGCCTTGCGGTACGCTGCCAGCGCTTCGTCCAGCGCAACCTTCCCGTACAGGTGCATGTCGCCCTTGAGACGCCAGGCCTCGACATTGGTGCCATCCCTGGCGATCAATGCTTCCAGTTGCGCGGCTCCACCGTCGATGTCGCGCGCGGCGAGCTTCTGGCGGATCTGCACCAGCGTGGCGGCAGCATTCTGCGGATCGGCCGCAAGCGCGGCCTCGAGCGCGGCCCGGGAGGCAGGCAGGTTGCCCTCGGCCTCGTAGGCAGTTGCCAGCGCAGTCTTCAGGTCGGCCGTGGCGCGCGCCGTGCCCAGCTTCGTGTCGGAGAAGTCCTCGATCAGCTTCTTGAACTGGCCTTGCAGCAGCAGGGCCTGCGCCAGCTTGGGGACAACCACGTCGTCCGGGTGCTTCAAGTCCCTGGCCTTGCGCAGTTCGATCTCGGCCGCGGCCACGTCACCGCCGGCCAACAGTGCGGACCCGAGAATGAAACGCGCTTCCGACGAGTCAGGCTGGCTCTGCAGGACGTTCTTGACCTGGATGACGGCCGCCTTGTGATCGTTCTTGGCCATGTAGTCGCGGGCGGAAGCGAGAAGGGTCTCAGGCTTTTCGCCGCCGCAGCCAGCCAGCAGCAAAGCGCCTGCCAGGGCGACGGCGGTCAGGGCCGCCGAGGTGTTTTTCATGTACATGGTGTTCACTCCTTCAAAGGTCCTGGGTTGGCTCACTTGAGGCCCAGACGGTGCATCAGGTCGTACAGAGTGGGGCGACTGACGCCCAGCAACTCGGCGGCCTTGACGATGTTGCCGTTGACGCGCCCGAGCGCGGCAATGATGGCGGTGCGCTCTGCGTTGTCACGAATGGCACGCAGGTCCAGCGAGGGGTCGAGCGCGTCACCGTCGGCGACGCCCAGGCCGATGTCATCCGATCCGATCTGGTTGCCGTCGGCCATGATGACGGCACGTTTGATGCAGTTCTCCAGCTCGCGGATGTTGCCAGGCCAGGGATGGGCTTCGATCGCCCGAACGGCGCCTTCGCTCAGGCTCATCGATCCTCGGTTCTGCTCTTGTGCAAAGCGGCGCACGAAAGCGTGGGCCAGCAGGGCCGCATCGCCAACGCGCGCTCGCAGCGGCGGGATGTTGACCACGATCTCGGCCAGCCGGTAGTACAAGTCCTCGCGGAAGCGGCTTTCCTTGCTCAACGCCTTCAGATCCTGGTGCGTAGCGCAAACGATGCGCACGTCCACCGCAATCTCCTGCCTTCCGCCCACGCGCTCGATCGTGCGCTCCTGCAGAAAGCGCAGCAGCTTGGCCTGCAACGTGAAGGGCAGGTCGCCAATTTCGTCGAGCATCAGCGTGCCGCCATTGGCGGTTTCGATCTTTCCGAGCGTGGTCTTGGCCGCCCCGGTGAACGCGCCCTTCTCGTAGCCGAACAACTCGCTCTCGAGCAGGTTCTCGGGGATGGCAGCGCAGTTGATCGCCACGAACTTGCCATTGCGCCGGGGCGACGCCAGATGCAGTCCGCGCGCCAGAACTTCCTTGCCGGTCCCGCTCTCGCCCAGCAGCATGACGGTGGCGGTGCTGGAGGCAACTTTCTCGATGGTGCGGCAGATGCGCAGCACCTCAGGATCGCGCGTGATCAGGCCGCCCAGGGCGTCCGGCTGCTGCATCGCCTGCAGCCGTCGGTTTTCCTTCTGCAGCTCGAACATGCGGAAAGCGCGGTCCACTGTGAGGTTCAGCAATTCCGGCTCGAACGGCTTTGCGAAAAAGTCGTAGGCCCCGAGGGCCACGGCGCGCAGGGCATTGGCCTGATCGTTCTGGCCCGTCAGCACGATGACTTTGGTGTCGGGCTCGACCGCGAGGATCTGCTCCAGCAGCTTGAAACCTTCACTGACCGAATCCGCATCGGGCGGCAGGCCGAGATCCATCGTCACCACGGCAGGCGCATGCCGGCGCATTTGCACCAGCGCGGTTTCACGGTCCTGGGCCAGGACCGACTCGAAACGATCGAGCGACCATTTGATCTGCTTCTGCAGCGCTGGATCGTCTTCGACGATCAGCAGCGCGCGCATTTTTTCTGTGCTCATGAGTTTTCCACGGCGTGCAGGTCCGATGTCTTGTGCACGTCGAACAGCGGGACCAAGATCCTGATCACCGTGCCGCGCCCAAGTTCGCTGTCCACCGAAATTTTTCCTCCAAGTTCCTGCACATATTGAAAGCTTTCATAGGCGCCGATGCCCATGCCCGCCTGCTTGGTGGTCTGAAATGGCTTGAACAGCCGGTCCCTGACAAACTCTGGCGACATGCCACGGCCTGTATCGCCCACTTCGATCAGGGCCAAACCCTCCGCGCGCCCCAGCACCAGCCACACACGGCCCGAGGGATCGGTCGCGTCGAACGCATTCTGGACCACGTGACCGACGATGCGCTCCAGGCGCTCCTCATGCCCACGGGCCACCACATGTTCGTGCAGCTGCAGTTCGAGCTGTCGGTCCCGGCCCTGCGCCACCCGCGCGACGCGGTGCGCGATGGCTGCCAGGTCCACGCCGTGGACTGTTCCGGCCGGCGTCGCACCCTCACGCAATTGAAGCATCAGCTGGCGCATCCTGTCCAAAGAATTCTCCACCGTCATGAGCATGTCCTGCTGAAATTCGGGATTGCCATGCAGGCGCTTGGCGTTCTTCATCATCAGGGAGAGCTGCGTCACGATGTTCTTGAGGTCGTGGACGACAAAGGCCGACATCTTGTTGAAGGCATCGAACTTGCGCACCTCCAGCAGTGCCTCGGTCGCCTGCATCTGCGCCATGAAGCTGGCGGCTTGGCGGCCTGCCGTCTTGAGCAGGTCGTTCACTTCCCAGTTGACGTCGACCTCGGCCCGCGCGCTGGCCAGCACCACGAACCCGGTCAGATCGTCACCCACGTTCAGCGGCACGATCAGCCAGGCTTGGCGCACCTCATGCAACCACGCGGGCAACACCAGATCGCCGTATCGCTGAGGGAACGATCGGTATTCCTCCAGGTTGATCACCCAGCCGCTGGTCGCCAGGAACTGGCATAACCGCGAATCGACGGGCTCGGTGTCCGGCGTCGAAGGCATGTTCCAAGCCGCTGCGCAGCGGAACGCGGGCTCGCCCGTGTCGCGTAACCACAGGCACCCGGCAGGGCTCTCCAGCATGTCAGCCAGACCCCGCACGACCCGCTGTCCCATGCCTTGTGGGGACTGCTGCGCCGACAAGGTCCGCGTGAAGCGCAGCCACTCTTCTCGGTAGTCATAGCGGTAGCGAAAGAAGTGCTTGCCAACCAACACGCGCAACTTGGACCGCATGCTGCCGGACATGGCCAGAATCATCAGCAGAACCGACGCCAGGAACACCAGCCCCAGCTGCAGCGCCCGGCCCCACTCGCCACCGAAGTAGCGTACGTAATAGCCTACCGCTGAAATGAAAATCAGATAGGTGCCGGCCAGCAACAAGGTGGCGGAATGAAAAACCGCCGTGCGCGAGACGCGGATCTTCGTCACCCATTCGCGCCGCCCGGTCACGGACAGCCACAGCAACGGGACCAGCAGTGCGTGCGCCAGCCCACGGATGCTCATGGCGTCCAGATCGATCCGGCTGAACAGCACGGACTGGGAGAACACATACAGGTCGAATAAGAACGTACCGGCCAACCCGAGGCACAGTGGCTTGACGCTCCAGCGCACCTCTTCCGGCACATCGCGGTACATCTGCTCGAGCAGGAACAAGGCCAGCAACGGCAGGGCCATGGCCCCGATCAGCACCCACTGACCAACGGTCTCACTGCCTTTCCAGCCGGCAAAAGTCCACACCTGCACCACCAAAAACACCACCAGCGTGGCCGCAGCAATGGCACCCGGCGCTCCAAGCTCACGCAGTCGCGATCGCTGAGATGCCCCCTGACCGAGCAACAGCAGGAAGCCGATCCAACACGCATAGCGCGCCCAATCGGCCAGCGCGCTGGCACGCAACAGTTGGGCGTTGTCGTTCAGCAGAGACAGCAACACCAGCCCCGACCACAGCGTGGACGACACCACGGCACCGGCCATGAGGCCCGTCGGCACCCGCCCGGGTGACCAGAGATAGCGAAGGCGCGCAAGCGTCAGCGCAAACACCAAAAACGTGACGCCGGCCAGCGCGTAGCCCCAGACCGTCAACAGGAAGTTCGGCGTCTGCACGGGCTAGGAAGTCCAGATCATGGACAGGCCGCGCGGACGCCCCGGCTCAGCGGGCACCCTTGGCCATCAGCACCACGCCCACGGTCTCGAACAGGATCACAAGATCGAGGAACAGCGAGTGGTTCTTGACGTAGTACAGGTCGTACTGAAGCTTCTCGGCCGAGTCTTCGAGCGTCGCCCCATAGTGGTAGCGGACTTGGGCCCAACCCGTCACGCCGGGTTTGACGCTCTGGCGCACCGCATAGTAGGGGATCTCACGCGTCAGCTGATCGACGAAGAACGGGCGCTCGGGCCGGGGCCCGACCAGGCTCATGTCACCATTGAGCACGGAGAACAGCTGCGGCAACTCGTCGATGCGCAGTTTGCGGATCACAGATCCGACTCGGGTGACGCGGTCATCCTTCGCTGCGGCCCAACGCGGGCCATCCTTCTCCGCATCGGTGCGCATGCTGCGGAATTTGACGACGTTGAACAAGCGGCCGTTGAAGCCAACGCGCTCTTGCCGGTAGAAAACAGGGCCGCGGCTCTCCAGCTTGATGAATGTGGCCGTGAGCAGCATGACCGGCGCCGACACGGCGATCAAGATCAGTGCACAGACGATGTCGAACACGCGCTTGACGATGGTGCGAAGACCGCCTTGGCTGAAACCGTCGCCAAACACCAGCCAGCCGGCCGACACGGAATCCAGACGGATCTGGCCCTTCGTCTTTTCAAAGTGGGTGGCGATGTCCACGACGCGAACGCCATGGAGTTTGCAATCGAGCAGTTCGCGCAGCGGCATGCTGCCACCGCGACGCTCCACCAGAGCGACGACGATCTCGTCAACCTCCAGTTCGAGGGCTGTATCTGTCAGTGACTTGTTCTTGGACAGGATCCCCCAAGCGGAGACTTCCGCCTCTGCCTCATTGGGACTGGCGTAGTAGCCCACCACGTCGACGTGGGGGTCGTCCTTCTTGAGGGTGCGCCCGACGAGCGCAGCCCGGGGCCCGGTTCCAAACACCAGCACACGGTGGCGCAGCATGGACTGCGGTGTGGAATGGGCCACATACACACGGTGCGAGACAGCAAGGATCAGCCCCACCATCGCTGCAAGCGCCAGTGACTGGCGACCGTCGATGCTGAGCGGCATCAGGCTGAAGACCGCATAGGTCACCGGCACTGCCAGCACCACAGACAGCGCGGCACGTGCGCGCGACTGGTTCACGGAGCGGTTGTGCACCCGCTGATAAAAGCCCATGCTGGCGTTGATCACCAGCATGCCCGACGCCAACAAGGCGGTGTAGCCAAGCAACGGCACTGCCAAGGCCAGGTTGCTGCCGCGCCACACCAGTTCGGCGAACACTGCCGCCATGATCAACACGCAGTCCAGCGCGACCTGCTGCACCGTACGACGGTGCAGATAGTGATTGAAGATCTTGATCATGCACGCGGCTCGAAGGCTCGGTTCCGATGCCTCGGCGTCGCCGGCCGATCGCTGTGCCGCCATGCCCTCCGCGCAATCGACGCCCCATGCGTCATGCATTCCACCCCATGAAGTCGACTCATCCGATAGTCCTGGTGATAGCACCCCACGCAACTGTCCGGAGCACAAGCCCGAAAGCCGGTGGAATCACAGTTCCTGCGGCCCTCGACGATGCCGAATCACGGCGGTCTGGCCGACACCCGTACACATACGAGGGCATTGTAGAGGGCGGCATCTGCGCATCTGTGACGGGCCCGCCGCCGTACAACCAATCGACAGCACCGACCATCCTGCGGACACGAAACGTGCACTTTTCCCAACTGAAGAGTGCGCCCGCACCGTCAGCCGCGAAGCGCGCACTGCCCCTTGACGTTAGCGGTCGAACTTGCTGAAGCGCTTCTTGGCGTCGCGCGGCACGAACACCTTACCACCACCAGCCGGGCGACCGGCGCCAGCACCGGGCGCAGCCGCCCGTGACGGCGCGCGGTGGCCTTCGCCCGAGTCAGGGCGCGCGCGGCCGGCAAAGCCACCGCGGTCAGCACCGTGGGGAGCACTGAAACCACCACGGTCTGCTCCGTGCGGCGCACCGAAACCACGACCGTGCGCAGGGCGGTCACCACCACGCGGCGGTGCACCACGGCCAAACGCCGGCTTGCGGAACTCGGGCGCGCGCTCACGTGGCTCCATCCCCGGAATCACCTCGGCCTTGAACGGCTGCTTTGTGAAGAACTCGATGTCCATGATACGGCGGCGGTCGCGGAATTCCGCAAACGTGACGGCCAGGCCGTCGCGCCCCGCGCGGCCGGTGCGGCCAATGCGGTGCGTGTAGTCCTCGGCCTTCATGGGCAAACCGAAATTGAACACGTGGCTGATGCTGGGCACGTCGATGCCGCGGGCGGCCACGTCGGTCGCCACGAGAATCTGCACATGGCCTTGGCGCAGTGCCATCAGGCGACGGTTGCGCAGGCCCTGGCTCAGCGCGCCATGCAGCGCTACCGCGTCGAAGCCTGCCTGTTGCAAATCGTTGGCCAGCCCGTCGCACTCAATTTGCGTGCTGGCGAAGACGATGGCTTGCTGGATGGTGGTATCGCGCAGCCAGTGGTCGAGCAATGCCCGCTTGTGCTGGGCACTGTCCGCCCAGAACAGCACCTGGCGGATGTTCTGGTGCTTCTCTTGCGGCGAATCGATCTGCACGCGTTGCGGCTCTCGCATCACGCGGCGGGCAAGTTGCTGGATGCGTGGCGCGAAGGTGGCGCTGAACATCATGGTCTGCTGGCGACCGATCGTCAGCTGGTTCAGCTCGGCCAGATCGTCAGCGAAGCCTAGATCCAGCATGCGGTCGGCCTCGTCAACCACGAGGAACTTGACTTCATCGAGCTTGATCTGCATGGAGCGCTGCAGGTCGAGCAAGCGACCCGGCGTTGCCACCACCAGATCGGCGTTCTGCAGCTTGGCGATCTGCAGCTGGTAGGGCATGCCGCCCACCACGCTGGCAACGCGCAGGCCGCGACAATGCTTGACCAACTCGATGGCATCGTGCGCCACCTGCTGTGCCAACTCGCGCGTCGGACACACGATTAGGGCGCCCGGAACAGCCGCCTTGAAATGGCGCGTGTTGGTCGGGTCTTTGCGCTTGGGACGCTTGGGCGCTTCCTCGCCCCGGGCGACGGCTTCGGCCACGAGACGCTCGCGCTCGGCCTGCTCCGCCGCTTCGGCTTCTTCCTGTCGGCGGATCAAGGTGTGCAACACGGGCAGCAGAAACGCGGCCGTCTTGCCGCTGCCGGTCTGGCTGGACACCATCAGGTCGATGAAACTGGAGGCGCTGCTGCCGTCGGCGGCACCGCCCATGGCCATGGGAATGACCTGGCGCTGCACCGCGGTGGGTTCGCTGTAGCCCATGTCGGCGACAGCGCGTTGCAGCTGCTCGGCCAGGCCCAGTGCTGCGAATGCGGAGACAGGCGCCGCGACTTCCGTCACGGTGCTGTCAAAAGAGGTGGATTCATCGGCGGTGGACAGCAAAGCGTCCGCCCGCTCTTCAAAAGAGTAGGTCATCGTTTCTCTCACACGAAAACGCTGTGCGATGCACAGACGCTTCTCGTCATGGGTGGAAAAAACATCCACCTTCAAACGAAACCGTACGCTGCAATTTCAGCGTTCGGCGGGCCCAACTGGCGGGGCCCGAAGTGTGAGGGGAGATGCGCAAATCTGGCGCTCCATGTGGAGTGCGCCAAGCCAGCGATTATGACATGGCGCGAGCAATCTTGCTGCACTGCACCGCAGCCAATTCACTCAGAGCGCAAAAAGTTAGCGCGGTAGTGCGCCAATTCGTCGATCGACTCGTGAACGTCCGCCAATGCTGTGTGCTTCTGCTGCTTCTTGAAGGCTGCGTAGACCTCGGGTCGCCAGCGCTTGGCGAGCTCCTTCAGCGTGCTGACGTCGATGCTGCGGTAGTGAAAGAACGCCTCCAGCTTGGGCATGTACTTCACCAGGAAGCGCCGGTCCTGCCCGATGGTGTTGCCGCACATGGGCGCAGAGTTCTTGGGAACATGGCGCGCCAGGAACGCCAGGATTTCCGCTTCGGCTTGGGCCTCAGTCGTCGTGGATGCACGCACCTTGTCGATCAAGCCGCTGCGACCATGCGTGCCCTTGTTCCACGCATCCATCTTGTCGAGCTGTTCGTCGGACTGGTGGATCACCAGGACAGGGCCTTCCAGCCGCGGCGAAAGGTCGGGCCCGGTCACGACGACGGCGATTTCAATCAGCCGCTCGACTTCAGGATCCAGGCCGGTCATCTCGCAGTCAAGCCAGACCAGGTTCTTGTCAGATTTGCCCAGAATGACGGGCTCGGGAGTGTTCACAGCGTCCATCCGACGATTGTCACCGATGGCCTACACTGCCCTTCAATGCCTGCCACCCCCCTCAATGGCCTGTCCCCTGCAGACCTGCTCACTGCCGTCTTCGCACTCGCGTTGGTACTCAGCCTCGCCGTCAAGTTCTGGCTCGCTAGTCGCCAGATCCGGCACGTGGCCCGGCATCGTGCGCACGTACCAGCTGCATTTGCGGGGACCATAGCGCTGGCATCGCATCAGAAGGCCGCCGACTACACCATCGCCCGTGCCCGGTTCGGCCTGCTGGAGACCGCAGTTGGCGCAGCCGTGCTACTGGGCTGGACCCTGCTGGGCGGACTGGATGCGTTGAACCAGAGCTTGCTGCAATGGTTGGGCGCGGGCATGGTGCAACAACTTGCGCTGCTCGCTGCATTCGTGGCCATCGGCGCTCTTCTGGAGCTTCCGGCGTCGCTCTACCAGACTTTCGTCATTGAGCAGCGCTTTGGATTCAACCAAACCACATGGCAACTCTGGGCGGCCGATTTGCTGAAGTCCACGCTGGTCGGCGCTGTGATCGGCCTGCCCATTGCCGCTTTGATCCTGTGGTTGATGGGCACGGCGGGCGTGCTGTGGTGGCTTTGGGCTTGGGCCGTCTGGATGGGCTTCAACCTGTTGCTGTTGATGGTCTACCCGAGCTTCATTGCACCGCTGTTCAACCAGTTCAAGCCTTTGGACGATGAAGTGTTGAAAGCCCGTGTGACGCAGCTCATGCAGCGTTGTGGCTTTGCCGCCAAGGGCCTGTTCGTGATGGACGGCAGCCGCCGCAGCGCCCACGCGAACGCGTACTTCACAGGCTTCGGCGCCGCCAAACGCGTCGTGTTCTACGACACCTTGCTCGCCCGGCTGTCCCCCGCACAGGTCGACGCGGTGCTGGCGCACGAACTGGGCCACTTCAAGCACCGGCACGTGCTGCAACGCATGGTGACCATGTTCGCGTTGAGCCTGGTCGGCTTCGCACTGCTGGGCTGGCTGTCCGGCCAAGCTTGGTTTTATACCGGCCTGGGTACCAGCCCGAACCTGGCAGTGCTCGAAAACGGTCGGCCTGCCCCCAACGACGCGTTGGCGCTGCTGCTGTTTTTGATGGCGGTGCCGGTCTTTAGCTTCTTTGTCGCGCCGTTGTCGGCTCAACTCTCACGCAAGCATGAGTTCCAGGCCGATGCATTCGCCGTTGGCCAAACCAGCGGCGCCGACCTGTCGGACGCGTTGCTAAAGCTGTACGAAGACAACGCCAGCACCTTGACGCCCGACCCGGTCTTCGTGAAGTTCTACTACTCGCACCCGCCTGCTTCCGAACGGCTGGCGCGCATGCAGCAGGCAGCGGCCTGACGGCAGCGCCCGAGAAAGCCTTGCCTAGCATGCTCAACATCAAAGATTGGTCGAAAACGACCCGGCACGCGCTGCGCGCCACCGACATCGTGACCCGGCTCGCGCAACGCGAAGGCTGGACGCTACGCGGCGATGGAGATGCCGTGGCCATCGTGAAGACCTACCACTTTGCCAATTTTTTCGAAACCATGGCGTTCGTGAATGCCGTGGCGTTCATCGCACATGGACTGGACCATCACCCGGAGCTGCTCGTGAAATTCAACTGCTGCGTGGTGGCGCTCAGTACCCACGACGCACGCGGCATCTCCGAGACCGACTTCGATTGCGCGGCCCGTTTTGACGCACTGCTGGCTGACGCATGAAAGCGACCCAGTCGTCCAAAGGCGCTCGCCCCGCCGCAAATGGTGAGCGTTCACCCGTGAGCGCCGCAGCCAACGGCCAGACGCCCGGCCTTGTCAACGCGAAAGCACACTGGTGACCGCGCCCATGGCGCTGCAGCCGGGCCTTGTGGTGGCTGCACATGGCCGTCACTGCCTCGTCGAATCCCCGGACGGCAGCCGACGCATCTGCCATCCCCGTGGCAAGAAGAGCCAGGCCGTGGTGGGCGACCGCGTGCGCTGGCTGGCGCCGCCGCCTGGCCAGGGGGACGGGGGCACGATCGAGGCGGTGGAACCTCGGCGCAATCTGCTGCACCGGCAAGACGAGGTGCGTACCAAGTCGTTTGCCGCCAACCTGGACCAGGTACTCGTTCTGGTGGCCGCCGAGCCCGAGATGTCGGAGAACCAGATCGCCCGCGTGCTGATCGCCGCCGAATCGGAACACATTGCACCGGTGATCGTGCTGAACAAGAGCGACCTGCAGGAACCCTTCGCACGCGCTTGGGACCGGCTGCTGCCCTACCGCGAGATGGGCTACACGGTGCTTGGCGCGAACCTGAGGCAAGACCACGCCGCAGCCCTGCTGCCGCTGCTTGAGCGCAAGGCGACGCTGGTCATGGGCCCATCTGGCGCGGGCAAGAGCACGTTGGTCAACAGCCTGGTGCCGGCCGCGTCGGCGTTGACACAGGAGATCTCGCACGCGTTGAAGTCAGGCAAGCACACCACCACGAGCACGACGTGGTATTGGGTCGACCCACATCGCCAAACCGCGTTGATCGACTCACCTGGATTTCAGGAGTTCGGCCTGCAGCAGATCGAGCCACGTCAGCTTGCATCGCTGATGCCGGACCTGCAGCGCCACACGGACGCTTGCCGCTTCTACAACTGCACGCACCTGCACGAACCCGGCTGTGGCGTGCTGGCGGCCGTCGGTGCTGGCGGCGATGGCGCCATCACGCTGCGTCGCCATGCGATTTACCGGGAACTGTTCGCCGAACTGAGCCAGCCGCCTCGCTACTAGGCGCGTGTCGTTAAGCCGGCTGCGAGCGGTGGTGTCAGCCCAGCAACCGCGCCAACGTGAGCAGCGCGAGCAGGCCCAGCCACATGACGACAGTGCGCCACACCAGTCCCACCACGCTGCGCAGATGACCCAATTCAGGCTCGCGGCCTGGGGTCGCCATGGAGTCGATTTGCTCGACGTCGCCTTCGAAGGCCTGCACAGCATTGGTCACCGGCTTGGACTTCAGAGCTTCCCCTCCCAGACGGACATTCACCGCCCCCGAGGTGGCCGCCAGGATCACGCCGTCGTTGTCATTGGGGAACTGCTGGGCATGGTGGCGCCAACTATCGATGGCGTCCTCGAAACTGCCGACGATGGCAAACCCCAGCGCGGTCGCACGCGCAGGCACCCAATCGATGGCGGTCCAGGCAGCGCCGGCCGCCTGCTTCAGGGCCATGCTCGGCGGCTGCTGGGCAAGATGGCGCTTGTGGCGCCAATAGCGCGCGGCGAACTCGCTTAAGCGATAGAACACTGCACCGGCAGGCCCGAACCCGAACGCAGCCAGCACAGAAAACCACGCAAGCACGCCGAACACATGGCGGTGTGCCGCCAGCACGGAATATTCGATCACATGCCGGACGATCTCGCTGCGCGGCAGCTCACTCGCATCGACGCGTTGCCAGGCGGCCAGGCAATCGCGCGCCTGCATCTCGTCACCAGCTTCCAAGGCATTGCGGATCTCAGTGAAATGGTGGCTGAACTGGCGAAAACCGAGTGTCAGGTACAGGACCCCCACACTCCACAGCACGGCCACCGGCCAACCCAACGCCCACACCAGCAGCCAGTGCACACCCACCGTCACTGCGGAAGGCAGCACAACGGCCAACACCCAGGTGACCCATCCATGGTGCGGCTTGCCTGCATCGAAGTTGTTGCTGGTCCAGCCCACCCAGGCGCGTAGCCACGAATGGATCGCGTTGTCGCGCCCCAAAGGCCGCACCTGTTCCAGCAGCAGCGCGCTGAAGATGGCGAAAAAAGTCATGGAAACCGATCATAGCGGCCGCATTTCGACCGCTCCGCCGGCGGCTTCACGCCACCAGGAACCGGTAAAAATTGCGCAACATGCCGGCAGTCGCCCCCCAGATGAAGCGCTCCGACCCGCCTTCACGAAACGGGATGGAAAACCACTCACGGCGCACGCCCTGCCACTCCAGCATGTGGCGATGGTGATGCGCTGGATCCATCAGAAACGACAACGGCACTTCAAAAGCATCGGCCACTTCGTGCCGATTGGGGATGAGGGCGAAGCCCGGCCGAACCAGCGCGACCACGGGCGTGACGACGAAGGCGGTGCCCGTCACATAGTTGGCCAGTTCGCCGATCACCTCCACGAACTCGGCCTCCAGCCCCACCTCTTCGTGCGCTTCACGCAGCGCTGCCGCGATGGCGCTGGCGTCATTGCCATCGATGCGGCCGCCCGGGAATGCCACCTGCCCCGAGTGGTTGGCCAGTTGCAGCGACCGCTCAGTCAGCAGCACGGTCGGCTGATCGCCATGCAGGACGATGGGAATCAGCACTGCGGCGCGCGCCAGGGGTCGGTCTGTGAAGCGCGGCTCCTGGCGCACCTCGGGCTCCCATACCGGCGGCGCGCGGAACCGCTGGCGCAACGCGTCCGCCGTCATGGCAGCCTGCACCACTGCGGGCAGGTGCGCATCCACGCCCAAAGAGGGCGCGTGGCGTGCATCGAAGTTCGGAACCTTGGTTAGCGGTGTGAGAGGCAGATCTGACACGGGCGGTCCATGCGAAAAGGGCAGTCCAAAAGAAAAAGCCGCCACAAGCAATCGCTGGTAGCGGCAGGTGCCTTGCGGCCGTCAGTCGAAATTTACTGAGCGGCGGGAGCAGCCTTGGGTGCAGAGCTCTTGGCGACCAGCTTTTCCTTGATACGGGCCGACTTGCCGCTGCGGTCGCGCAGGTAGTACAGCTTGGCGCGGCGCACATCGCCACGGCGCTTGACTTCGATACCTGCGATCAGCGGGCTGTAGGTCTGGAACGTACGCTCCACGCCTTCACCGCTGGAAATCTTGCGCACGGTGAAGGCGCTGTTCAGGCCGCGGTTGCGCTTGGCAATCACCACGCCTTCGTAAGCCTGGACGCGCTTGCGCGTGCCTTCGACCACCTTGACGCTGACGATCACGGTGTCGCCGGGTGCAAAAGCGGGAATGGTCTTCCCGAGGCGAGCAATCTCTTCTTGCTCCAGAGTCTGGATGAGGTTCATGGTTTCCTTGACCGATCTTGTCTACGCCAGGAGCCAAAGACGCCACGAGGGGTTTTGGCGAGTGCCTGCAGCAACATTGCGCAGGCGCCAGACAGAGGATCGAAAAGCCCGCGATTATAGCCCGGACAGAAGGTCAGGCGTCGCGCCCTTGCCGTAGGTCGCGCAAAGTGGCCTCATCCAGCGCATCGAGACGGCCCGCCGCTCTGGCGGAGGCAACGAGATCCGGGCGCTCGAGGGCCGTCAGCCGCAGCTGCGCGTCGCGCCTCCACCGCGCAATGCGTCCGTGATGACCCGAAAGCAGCACATCGGGTACTTGCACACCGCGCCAGTCTTCAGGGCGCGTGTAGTGCGGGCAGTCGAGCAGTCCATCAAGCGCGGGGTGAAAGCTGTCGAACTGGTGGCTTTCCTGGTCGTTCAGCACGCCGGGCTGCAAGCGCGCCACCGCATCCAACAACGCCAATGCCGCAATCTCACCGCCGGACAGCACGAAGTCGCCCAAGCTGATGCAGTGCGTCACGTAGTGGTCTACCAAGCGTTGATCGATGCCTTCATAACGCCCACACAGCAGAGTCGCCCCTTCGCTGGCCGACCAGCGTTCGACGGCATCGTGGCGCAAGGTCTCCCCCACGGGCGAGAACAACACCACGGGAGCGGGTTCGCCACGGTCAACGGCGATGGCGTCCAGGCAGCGTGCCAGCGGCTCGGCCATCATGACCATGCCCGGGCCCCCACCGAACGCGCGGTCGTCCACGCGCTTGTAGTTGCCCTCGGCCCAGTCGCGCGGGTTCCACAATCGCAATTGCACCTGGCCGGACTCGAACGCCCGCCGCGTCACCCCGTTCGAAAGAAAGGGCGCGAACAGCTCAGGGAACAGGGTGACGACGTCGAAGCGCATGGGCGGCAACGTCAGTAGTCCGGTTGCCAGTCCACGGTGATGCGCCGACCCTGCACGTCGACGTTGTCGACGAAGGCGGACACGAACGGAATCATGCGCTCGACCAGCTTGGCAGCCCCGTCGGCCGCACTCTCGCTGGCCTGGAGCACCAGGACTGTCTGCGGCCCGGTGGACAGCAGCTCGCGCACAGAGCCGAGCGCCACGCCCTCGCGGTTGACCACCGCCAGTCCGATCAAATCGACCCAGTAGTACTCGTCCGGATCGGCTGTGGGGAAGCTGGCCCGCGAGACGAATAGTCTCGAAGCCTTCAGCGCATCCGCGGTGCCCTTGTCGTCGATGCCATCGATCGACGCCACGACACTACCGGAGTGCTCACGCGCCTCGCGCACACGCAGCAGCAAAGTGCCGGTGAACGGCTGCGGCCCCTTGTCAGGCGGCTGCAGATACCAACGCTTGGATGAAAAAAGCGCCTCGGGCTGGGCGCTGTACGACTGGATCTTGAGCCAGCCTTTGACGCCCCAGGCACCAGCGATGCGCGCAACTTCGATCGCATCGGCCGGCAGGGGCGCCGGATCAAGTGCCTGCAGCATCAGCAGGCGCCCGCCATCAGGCTGCGGCAGCAGCGGGAGCGGCCTTGGCAGCGGCTTGCGCAATCAGACGCTCGACTGTCGGCGAAGCCTGTGCGCCCACGCCACGCCAGTAGCTCAGGCGATCCTGGGCAAGACGAATGCTTTCTTCGTTGGCCTTGGCAATCGGGTTGTAAAAGCCGATACGCTCGATGAAGCGGCCATCACGACGCGTGCGCTTATCGGCCACGACGATGTTGAAGAAGGGACGTGCTTTTGCACCGCCGCGAGAAAGCCGGATGACAACCATGATTTATCCTCTGGGGGTCGACCCTGGCAAAAAGTGCCTGGTTGGGTCGACGTGAACTTGGGTTCGATCTCGTTCAGCGTTGAGACACGCGCTGTGGCCACCCGGCCAGCACACGCTGAAAAGCCCATGATTATAGCTTTACCCAGTTCCATGGTCACCATTCGCCCCAGCATCGACGCCGACGTCACCGCCATCACGGCCATCTACGCCCACCACGTGCTCCACGGCACCGGCACCTTCGAGACCGAACCGCCCACCGTGGACGACATGGTCGGCCGCCGGGCGGATGTGCTGGGCAAAGGCCTGCCCTATCTGGTCGCAGAGCAGCAGGGGCGCGTGGTCGGCTTTGCCTATTGCAACTGGTTCAAGCCACGGCCCGCGTACCGGTTCTCGGCCGAAGACTCGATCTACCTGTCCGCTGACCATGCCGAGCGTGGCCTTGGCCGACTGCTCCTGGCAGAACTGGCCAACTGCGCCGAACGCCAGGGTGTGCGCAAGCTGATCGCCGTGATCGGTGATTCGGGCAACGCAGCCTCCATCGGCTTGCACCGCGCGCTCGGCTTCGGGCAGGTGGGGGTGCTCAAAGCTTGCGGGTGGAAGTTCGGGCGCTGGCTGGACGTCGTGCTGATGGAGAAATCGCTCGGTGCCGGCGACGCCTTGCCTCCCGTGCAAGAGGCGCGCTGACCGCGATGCACAAGGATAAGAACAAGACCGCTGCCACCTGGCTGGCGTTGCTGGGCGGGCCACTGGGGCTCCACCGCTTTTATCTGCATGGCTGGGGCGACGCCTGGGGGTGGCTCTACCCCCTGCCCACCGCGCTGGGGCTCTACGGCATCGAGCGGGTGCAGCAGTTCGGGCTCGATGACCAATTGAGTTGGGTGCTGATCCCGCTGCTGGGCGGCAGCATCGCCGCCAGCGCACTAACTGCGATCGTCTACGGTTTGCGACCCTCGGAACGCTGGAATGCAGCCCTGACGCCACCGGCCGCAGTGGATGCGAGCGCTGGCCGCACCAACTGGCTCACGATCGGCGCGGTGGTGGCAGCCCTGCTGATCGGCACCTCGGTGCTGCTGGCCAGCCTGGCGTTCAGCTTTCAACGCTATTTCGAATACCAGATCGAGGAAGCGCGCAAGATCTCGCAGTGATCTGAACGCCTTCAGACTGATTCGGTAGGCGAGTGCGGCGACGACCGCACTGCCCGGAATGGTCAGGATCCACGCACAGAGGATGTTGCCCGCCACGGCCTGTCGCACAGCACCGGCACACCGCCGCCCCCGACCGGCCTGCGTTTGGGGATCTCCTGGCCCACCGTCTCGACGATGCGCTATCCGCCGAACATCGTGCCGAGCGCAACGGCGACCCAACAGCTGACGAGGGGCAGGCCGACGGCAGTGCGCCACTGGCAAAGGCATAGCCCGTGGCGATCAACAGCAGCCAGATGATGTCGATGCGACACTATCGGCCCAATGCCCTGCCGAATTAACACCGATGTTCAACCGTATCCTCGTGGTATGCACAGGTAACATTTGCCGCAGCCCGCTTGCAGAGGCCTTGCTGCGGCGGCAGCTGGCGGCTGATGGGCGGGGCCATGTCGCCCAGGTCAGGTCCGCCGGCACGCGTGTCCAGGCCGGACAAGCAGTCGATGAAACGGTGCTCTATCTGACCCGCCGAGAGGCCGACCTGACACACTGCCTGCAGGCGCATCGCGCCCGTCCACTCGACAGTACGCTGACGTGGTGGGCCGATCTGATTCTGATCATGGAGCCGCACCACGGCCAGCGTGTGACGAAGCTCGATCCTTCTGCCGGAACCAAGGTGCAGCTGCTCGGCCACTGGATCGGCCGCCCGATTGCAGACCCGTACCTCAAGCACGAGGGCGTCTACCGCGAGACCCAGGATCTGATCGCAGAGGCCGTGTTGTCATGGCGCAACAAAATTAGCCCGCCGGCGCTAGCCAAAACCGACCCGTAGGAGCGGGCCCGCGCGACGCGGAGTCCTGGTCCCACAACGCTTGTTACAAGTCTGCCCAGAGCAGAAACCGGTTTGCAATGAGTAGCGGCTAACATCTGCTGCGTCCTATGACAAGAGTGAAATTAACTACAAAACCGACAACAAGCACGCGCGATGACGTTTATTGCTGGTCGCTCCTCGCGTGCAGTTGTATGGTGACGTGGCCACGCGGCAGCCTTGCCGCAATGCCTGACAGGACGCCTGCCGACCCGGACGGGAAGGGACTTCATGTCAAATTTCAGCGATCTTCTTGAAGACGACCGCCAGCGCTTGTTTGGCGTGATGGCCGAAGCCGGTGCGATTCGTACCCACCGCAGCCTGTTTGAATGGCTGACAGGCGAGGCAATGCAAGGCGTGCTCCCCCATCGCGCGCTGATCGCTGCTTGGGGCGATTTGCACGGAGGCGCGATCCGCTATGACGTCGTTTCCTCCGTGGAGTGCGTGCGCACGGCATCCGCCGACCCAGGCGCCGTGACGACACGCATGCGTCAGCTGTTCGCCCGTTGGTCTGCAGCAACGTCCCAGGTCTGCGTGCTTCATTTCGACATGCTCAACGGTGTTGTTCCCGCGTTGCACGCCCAGGCCGGGTTCGTGCTGGTCCACACACTGCGGGATCTGCGCACCAGCCAGTACTGCTGCTATGCCTTGTTGTGCGATGCCGGAACAGACGAGCAAGCAGCCATCAAGGCACTGGGCACTCTTCTGCCCTACATCGACACGGCGTTTGGTCAAGTGCACCCGCTGCCCCTCTCTGCCCTTTCGTCCGACATCACCTCGCATCCCCGCGCGTTGGCGAGCCGGCAGATGAGCACGGCAGACCAGAACGCCGGGGCCGGTATGCTCAATGCGAGCATGTCGGATCGTGAGCTTGAGATCATGCGGTGGGTGGAAATGGGCAAGACCAACCAAGAAATCGGGACAATCCTCGACATCAGCGCGTTCACGGTCAAAAACCACTTGCAGCGCATCTTCAAGAAGCTAGACGTCTACAGCAGAGCCCAGGCTGTATCCCGAATCAAGGACAGCATGTTTTATGGATAGTGTTCCGCTTCCGTTGCACGAACCGAAATCAACCGACGAATCAAGCCCCGGTAAGTTGGGCAGAGACCATCCACTGCGACTGACGGAGTCGCTGATCGACCCGGGCATGCTGGTGCTGTCGCTGTGGGGCGTCGGCCTGTTTTTCGAAGGTGTTTTGCCGCCGTCGTATCTGATCCTGTCGGTCATCGTGTTTGCGATGACCTTCCCTGGCACGACACAACTCAACTCGCCCATGCGCAAGCTCGTGGCGCAGACGGTCATCAACTGGGTGGCGATCGCCGCGCTGCTGCTGATCATTGGCTTCGCCACGGGCTACATCCGCGAGTTCGCGCCGAACGCACTGCTGGCCTGGATCTGGATTGCCCCGGTCTCTCAGATCGTGGCGCACCGGTCGTTGAAGCTGGCTGCCCCGCTGGCCCTGAGCTTGCGAGGTCCTCCGCAGCGCGCCGTCATCGTGGGCATGAACACGCAGGGGTTGGCGCTTGCACGCCGCATCCGCGACACACCGTACGCCAGCATCGAGGTGGCCGGCTTCTTCGACGACCGGGAACTGCATCGGCTGGACGCACCGATTGGCTACAGCCTGCTGGACCGCCTTGCCGGCCTGCCGGCGTATGTGAAGCAAAACGGCGTTCAGATCATCTACCTGTCGCTGCCGATGGCCTCGCAGCCGCGCATTTTGCAGATCCTCGACGCGCTGAAGGACACGACAGCGTCGATCTACTTCGTGCCTGACATGTTCGTGACCGATCTGATCCAGGGACGCACCGATTCTGTCTGCGGCATGCCGGTGATCTCCGTGTGCGAGACGCCGTTCCGCGGCACCAGCGGCGTGGTCAAGCGGCTGTGGGACATCCTCTTGGCGCTGGTCATCCTGACGCTCGTCTCGCCCATCATGCTGGCGGTAGCCCTGGGCATCAAACTCGGCTCGCCCGGGCCGGTGATCTTTCGCCAACGCCGCTACGGGCTCGATGGCAAGGAAATCGTGGTCTACAAGTTCCGCTCCATGACGGTGACCGAGGATGGAGAGAAGAGCTATACGCAGGTCACGCGCAACGATGTCCGCGTCACGCGACTGGGGGCATTCATCCGCAAGACCTCCCTCGATGAACTGCCGCAGTTCTTCAACGTCCTGCAAGGCCGGATGAGCGTGGTGGGCCCGCGCCCGCATGCCATCGCGGTGAACGAGCAATACCGCAAGCTGATTTCCGGCTACATGATTCGCCACAAGGTCAAGCCCGGCATCACGGGCTGGGCGCAAGTGAACGGCTACCGCGGAGGCGATGACCTGGACTCGATGCGCCACCGCATCGAGTACGACCTTGACTACCTGCGCAACTGGACTTTGCGTCTTGATCTCTACATCATTTTGAAGACCGTTCGTGTCGTCTTCAAGGACAGCAGGGCCTTTTGATGGCGTCGCGGCGATCAGCACCCACCGGACATTGCCGCAAGCCCAAGCAGCGTCTACCACGGCGCCCTACTCTCCTGGCGACGCCCGCCCGTCTGGGCATCAGGACAACACACCGTCAACGCAACCAGATCCTAGGCGCGCTTGCCGTATGCTCAGGCAAGAACGACATGGCCACCAACTTCCAACCGCTCTCCCCGCGAACGCAGCACCTCGGCAGCGCGACGGACTTCGCGGACGATTTTTTCGAGGCTGTGTGCGCGGATCGCTTCTTCAAGCAGTTCACGCGCGCCGAATGCAACGAGCTGTGCATCTACCTGGATTGCTATGGCGTGCCAAGCCGTGCGTGGCTCCTGCGCGAGGGCGACGCAGGCAACTTCATGCTGATCGTGTTGACGGGTACCGTGGACATCATCAAGTCCGCTGGTACGGTGGACGAGATTGCACTGGCGACGCTCGGCCCGGGCGCGCTGGTCGGTGAGCTGTCTCTGGTCGACGGGGACCGCCGCTACGCCAGCTGCGTGGCGCGCACACCGGCCGACTTCGCCGTGCTGACACGCGATTCGCTGGACGACCTGCTGATGGACAACCCCAGATTGGGCAACAAGCTGCTGCTGCTGCTCTTGCGAGCCAACACCGCACATTGGCGCGACAGCGCCAGCCAAGTGCCAATCAGCAATTTCGGGCCGCTCGTCTAAACGCATGAAGCGCCTTTGCCTGTCCTTGACGGCCACGGTCGCCACCGTGTTGCTGCCCATGACCGCCGCGCGCGCTGAAGTCGACGACACGTTGAAGGTCCTTGCCCGCTACGAGTTGTTCCGCGACAGCAACCTGTTTCGCCTGCCCGACGGCAACAGCGCGTCGTATCAGGGGAGCAGCTCCCGCTCCGAGCTGATCGGCATCGGCACGCTGGGGCTGCTGCTCGACAAGTCCTACTCGCTGCAGCGCTTTCGGGTCAACACCTCGCTGGTCAACTACCGCTACCAGACCTTCGACTACCTGAGCTTCACAGCGTTGAACTACGACGCGTCCTGGGCCTGGGCGTTCACGCCGCGTGTGCGCGGCACTCTGGTGGCTACCCGGCGTGAGGTGTCCAACAGCTTCTCCGACGTGCTGAACACCACCCAGCGCAACATCCGGACAGACGACTCGCTGCGTTTCGACGGCGAAGCCGATCTCGGCGCCGCCGTCCGCCTGCTGGGTGGTCTGGACCAGTTCCGCGTGTCGAACGAGGAGCCCTTGCTGCAGGACCGGGACAGCCGAACGCAGGGCGTGTTTGCCGGTGTGCGCTACGTCTACCCCTCGGGCAACAACGTGGCGTACCGGCTGCGCCGCGGCCAGGGCCGCTACGTCAGCGCGGCACCAGGCGCCGGCACCGGCCTGGTGTCAGGTGGCGACTTTGTGCAGACAGAGCACGAACTCAGCGCATCGTGGGCCGTGAGCGGCAAGACCAGCCTGAGCGCGCGTTTGGCCTACCTGGAACGCAAGGAATCCGACCCGGCGCGAGGCGGCTTCTCCGAGCCTATCGGAGAGTTGCGCATGCGCTGGAACCCCACGGCCAAGCTCGGGCTGGAGGCCACCGTCGCGCGCGAAGTCAGGTCCTACCAGACCGACTACAGCAAGTACTGGGTGGGCCGCCGCTACATTCTCACGCCGGTCTGGCGCGCCACAGCCCACACCAGCCTGCGCCTGCGGTTCAGCCAATTCGAGCAGAGCTATGACGGCAGCCGCGTGCTCAGCCTTTTTCCCATTGAGCGGCACGACACATCGCGCGCGGCGTCCGTCGGACTGAACTGGCAGCCGCGCGACAGCATGATGCTCAGCGTCTGGCTCCAAACCGAAACGCGCTCCTCCAGCTACTCGAACTTCCAATACAAGAACAACAGCGCGAGCCTTGCGGCGCAAGTCAGCTTCTGAAGCGCCCCCACCCTCCATCTGGATGACCATGACACTCACCTACCCCCGCGCCAAGCGATTCCAGCCCGGCCAGCATTTGCTGCGCGCCGTGATCGCGTTCCTGCTGTCCTGCCTGGCCCTGCTCCCCTTTGCGGCGCAAGCACAGGCGCAAAGCAATGCGGACTACCGCCTCACCGCTGGCGACTCCATCCGTGTGCAGGTGTTCCAAAGCCCTGACCTCACGGTCGAGGCACGCATCGCCGAGAGCGGCACCATTTCCTACCCGTTGATCGGCACCGTGGAATTGGGCGGGCTGACCGTCAGCGCTGCCGAGAAGAAGATTGCCGACGCCCTGCGGACCGGCGGATTCCTGGTGCGGCCCCAGGTCAACATCGTGCTGGTGCAGATTCGCGGCAGCCAGGTCTCGGTTCTGGGGCAGGTCAACCGGCCCGGCCGCTTCCCGCTGGACACCGCCAGCATGCGCGTGACCGATCTGTTGGCCATGGCAGGCGGCACGACGGCGGTTGGTGAGGACCAGGTCGTGCTGACAGGTGTGCGCGATGGCCGTCCATTCCGCCGCCTGATCGACATTCCAGCTCTTTTCCAGCCGAATGCAGGTGACGGCAACCTTGTCGTCGCCGGTGGCGACACGATCTTCGTGCCCCGTGCGCCGGTGTTCTACATCTACGGGGAAGCGCAGCGGCCCGGCTCTTACCGCATCGAACGCGGCATGACGGTGATGCAGGCCCTGGCCGCGGGCGGGGGGCCTACGAATCGCGGCAGCGAGACGCGCCTGCGCCTGCACCGCACGACCGCCTCCGGAACCGTCGAGCAGACGACGCCGACGTTCGCCGATGTGCTGCAGCCCAACGACGTGCTCTACGTGCGGGAAAGCTTGTTCTGACGCCTGCTAGCGGCGTGGGAGATCGCGCGCGGAGCGCGCGCACTCACAGTCGCTTCTCGTACACGCGAACGTGGTCGATCGAGAATTTCGCCGGGAAGCTGGCGTCATCGATCCCGTGGCGCCCGGCCCATGAGCCGCCGATGGCAAAACTGAGCAACACGTGGCCGGGGGGCGCCTCCCGGCCATCACGGTGCCGCCAGACATACGCCTCGCACATGATGCGAACGCCATCGACGAAATAGCAGACTTTGTCGTTCGTCCACTCAGCACCGGTTTCAATCCAGCGATCGCGCAAGCTGTACGGCGTCACGTAATTGCGCCAGCGACGGTTGAACAAGGGGTCTGATTCCAAAATCTGCTTGGGCGTGGAACTGGTCACAGCGCCGACGTGCAGCATGTTCTCGCGATCTTCTTTCTCATTGAGCGGGGAATCGAAGATGTCGATCTCGGGCGGCCATGAAAGCTTGCCGGTGACTTCATGCGGTCCGGGGTTGATCCAAAACGCCGGCCAGGTGCCGCGCACTTTCGGCAACCGCACGCGCGCCGTGATGTATAGCGACCGGGTCTCGTCGGGCTTGAAGGTTTGTTTGCTTCGGATGACGGCAGACTCGTAGGGCGTCTCGGCTGCGGTGCCGGTCTTGGTCGCCACCAATGCAAGCGCCCCGTCGCCAACTTCGTGCAGTCGGCGGCCTTCTCGGTTGATGTCCACGTAACGTTGACGCTCGTCATTCAACCGGTCAAGCGTCCCGCGCTTGTCGGCCTGGCAGACTGGATCGGGAATCTGCGGCGCAGAGCCACCGGCATAGATGTACCGCGTACACCACAGCTGCCGGTTCAACGCATCGCCCTCGAACTCATCGGCAAACACCAGGCTGTACCCCGCAGGATGATGGTCCTGCGGCACCTGTGCACTGACGACACCCACCGATACCAGCATGGAAAGACAAACCGTCATGCGGCATCGGATCATGAACACTCCTAGGAAAAACAGGTTACTGGAGCGGCGACGCTATGGCCGCCTGCGGGCGCAGGCCCGGCAGCGTGCGCAACCACCGCGCAACGTTCTTGTGATACCTGTCGAATAGAAAATAGAACGGCATCGCCACCACATTACATCCCAAGATCAGCAAAAGCCCCTCACTGACGCTGAAGTCATATCCGGTGTAGGTGATATACAAGGTGAGGACGGCGTTGTGGGTCAAATACAATGCATACGATTGCTTAGCGAGCCAACGAATAAATATGGAAAAGACTGGCACTTTGTCGATATTCAGTCGCCCTGTCAGCCAAATCAACCCCATCAAGAATCCGGCGAGAAACATCACGGTCTGAAACTCATAAAAATTGAGCTGACGACTCAGCCCCCGCAGCACGATCAACGCCAGGCAGAGCAACGTCCAGCCCACCACCAACACCAGTGCCGCCCGGTCGGAGATGGCAAGGTGGCGTTGGAGTGTCCTGTCCGCTGACACCGCCCACGGCCCCAGGCACCCCAATGCCCAGACCAGCGCCAGACATTGGCCATAACCCGTCGCGGTGTGGTAGAGCACCGCCGGCAGGGCGACGGCCATCAGGGCCAGCGACCAGCCCGAGGGGCGCCCCTGGCGCATGAAGACGAAGAAAAACAGAAATCCGAAGACGACGTAGAGCCAAAACTCGATGGGCAATGTCCAGTACGGCTCGGCTGCGGCATAGGGACGAATGAAAAACGCAGAATCAATACCGAGCCGCCTCAGGATCTGGAACAGTGGGTAATCCTCCAGCATCATCAGGTTTCCAATGAACTGGACGGGGCCCACCGCATTGCCTGCGGGGTATTGCGGCATTCGAATCGTGATTTCAGCAACGAAGGCGGAAAAGATCAACGCCGGTATCAGGCATACCCACAGCCGCGCCGACCTGTCGAGCATGTAATCCTTGAAGCAATACCCGGAATTTCTGCGCCGCCACGTCGTGGCGAATATGAGAAAACCGGACAACATGAAGAATACGGTGACCCGCAGTCCGCCAAGGCCCATGCCACTCTTGCTATGTATGAGTCCCAGGAAGTGATTCAGCACGATGAACTGCGCCATGCACACACGCACGATATCGAGCAGCAATTCCTGGCTTTTCGACATTCGAAAATCCGGATCGCTTGGCTTGTCTAGTTGATTCATCGCTCATCTCCATCGAGTCAGTGCCGGCGCCGGCCCCACATGCAGAGTTGCGTCCAATGCGCCCTGAGGCATCGATACGCCATGTACAAGAAGCGTGCCAGTGCGAGAGTCGTGGACGTCCGGCACAGGTCCAATTCCGGCGTGCCGGATCGCACGCACTCAGCCCTTGATGACCTTGAGCCGCGTCATCCATCGCCGCAGCGACTGAGGCCGTGTCGCAGGCGCAAATCGCCACAGCACCAGCTTGCGCCCAAGCGAGTCAGGCAACACGCCGACCGCCCACGCCCACAGCAACATCGCCCAACGCGCCTTGGTGCTGAGGCCCTGTGGGGCGGCGAATGCAGCGGTCACATCCTTCAGTACGCGCCATGTCGAATCGCCGGGTAACGGGTGCGCTTCGGGCGCCAATTTCAGCGAACCGAGCCGGTAGCCGAGGTAAGTGAGACTGCGGTCGACGGCGTTGGCGTCAAGCTGCACGCCCACGCCGGCGGCAACCCCCATGGCGTAGGCTTGCCGTTGCCGCGCGCGCGTCATCTGCCGCGCAAACTGCCGTGCGTCCAGCGTCGACAACGCGCCCTGGTTCTTGCCATGCACGCGGTACGCACACAGCGGCTTGGGAATCGTCAGCACGTCACCCAGGTAAGGGGCCGCCGCCAGGCAATACGAGTCGTTGGCCGTGCCACAGGTGTCGTACAGCGGAAAGATCTTGTCCAGGAACCAGCGCGAGTACGCATTGCCTGAGCCCGGTGGCGTCGGGTAAGCCGTGGTTTGCGTGCTCCAGGCCCGGATGTCCTGGGCACTCGGCACGACGTGGTACTGCGGAAAGTAAGAGCCGGTCGGCGCACCTTGCGCGTCGATGGTGCGCATCTGCACCTGCACTTTGCTCACCCTCGGCGTCCACACGGCCATCAGCTCCTTGGCCAATGAGGGGTGCAGCAGATCGTCCGAATCCAGAAAGATGACGATCTCGCCGCGCGACATTGCAAAACCCTTGTTGCAGCCCACCAACTGCCCTGAGTTCTCCTGCAGGATCGTCTTGATGCGTGAGCCGTAGCGGGCGATCACCTCGCGTGAGTTGTCGGTGGAGCCATCGTCGATGACGATCACCTCCACGTTGGGCCAGTCCAGCGCCAATGCGCTGTCGATGGCGGGGCCGACGTAATCCTGGTAGTTGTAGTTCGGGATGACGACGGAGATCAAGGTCTCGTTCATGGCTTGCCTTCTCGGCGCGTCTCGGTGGACGCAGGTACGGGGTCGCCATCGACGCTGCGTCCGCGCAGCGCCGCAATGCGGCGGCGAATCGGCTGCACGATGGCCGCGCGCTCGAACCGCAACAGGATTAGCTTGCTGGCCAGCCAACGCGGGCTCAGCAACAGCGCCGTCATCCAGCCGACATGCGCCAGCTTCAGGCGCCATGGCAGTGGTCGTCGTGACAGCACGGCAATGCCAGCGCGCCACAGGCTTGCGGCACTGTCCGAGGCATCACCTTCGTACGGTTCAGCCAGCTTCTTCAGCATCAGCCGGTAGTTGACAGATGGCAGGTCATGGTCGATGAGCGGACCTGCCGGCAACTGGGCTCCACAGGCCTGCGCATGCTGCGCCAGGACGCGCAACTCGCCAGCGCGGATCTGGACCTGCTTGGCAAAGCGCGGGCCGAGCGAGCGCGAACTGGTGCCGTGGTAGTTCTGGTTCGCGTCGTGCAGCCGGTAGCGGCCCAGTGGCTGCGGCACCACATGCACCTCGCCATACAGCGGCGCGACGGTGTTGAGCACGCCGTCGGGGGCGACCTTGACCGTCAGGGGCATGACGCGCTGCAGAAACCAGCGCGCATAGGCGTTGCCCGTCAGCACCGGCCACACATAGGTGCCGAAGCGCGCGAACTCATCGCGGATCTCGGCCGCCCCGTAGGGCTCGACATAGTTGCAAAAGCGCCGGCCCAACAGTTCGCCTGCGCCGTTGATGACCTCCAGCTCGAACTGCACCTTGGCGCACGTCGGCGTCCAGGCCCGCAGCACGGCCTCGATGGCGCCCGGCTCCAGCACATCGTCTGCGTCCAGGAACATGACGATGTCGCCCGTGCTCGCCGCGTAGCCTCGGTTGGTGGCCGCGATCTGCCCGGCATTGGCCTGGTCCAGCACCGTGATCTGGTCGCCGAAGCCCCGCAAGACCTCGGCCGAACCGTCGGTCGACCCGTCGTTCACGACGACGATTTCCGCTGGCGGCGCGGTCTGTGCCAAGGCACTGCCGACCGAGAGCGCGATGTAGCGCTCGTAGTTGTAGCAGGTGATGACGACGCTCACCCGGGGCGCGTGGACCTCAAGCACGTAGCTCTCCTGCGGCGCGGGTGCCTGGCGGCCCCGCAACCGAATCGCGGGGCCGACGCACCCGCGCGGCACCCGGGGGTTCGCCGAACGGCCGCGGCGGCCAGATGGCACACAACATGAAAATCGCCAGCAAGGCATCCGGCCCCAGCAGATGGCCGCCAAGCAGGTACCAGTAGACGGCCAGCGCCACGCGCATGCGCAGCGGTATCAAAGGTTTGCTGAACACGTGAAGCATCAGCGCCGTGAACGCCATGGCCCCGAGCAGGCCGTATTCGAACGCCATCTTTCCGAATGTGGTTTCGCACGAGCCGGAGAGTTTTTGAGTCGTTCCCGGCCCATGCCCCACGAGCGTCACCCAGGTGTTGGAATCGATCTGGTTGGCGATCAACACCGCCGGGGCGATGAACCGGCAGTACGCGCTGCTGCGGTCCGAGCCGAATTCATGGACACGGCCGACCGTGTAGTTCAGGTTCAGCACATCGCCCAGCAGCAAGTAGGCCAGCATGCCCACCAGCGCCAGCACCGCCACCCGGGCAAACGTGTTCCAGCCGAACGGCACCAGCACCGCCACCATCAACACCAGCAAGCCCGACCCGGAATACGACACGGCCAAACCCAGCCCCAGCAGCGCCAACAACCACTTCCTGCGCTGCAGACTCCATTCACAGATCAGCGCGAACGCCATGTAGAACGAGAAGCCGGAAGCCTCGCGCAGAAAGAAGCCGTTGGACTTGAATGCGGAGCCGACGGCGTTAGAGGTGTTGTAGTTGCCCGAGCCGCGGATGATCTCCGGAATCATTTCCCGGAAGTCGATCAGCCAGGGCGCGCGGAACACGAATTGCGCGAAGTACTGCAGGATGCCGAACACCGCGCAGACCGCGAACACGTTGATCCACCAGCGCATCACCCAGTGCCACATGGCCGTGGACTGGGGCGTGGGCCGCAGGCACATCGCAAACGGCGCGTACAACACGCACAGCAGCAGCCACGATGGGATCGACGCAGCTTCGCGCAGATCGAACATCAGGTTGACGACGAGGCTGACGCTGGCGATCGTCACGATCGCCACATACAACAAGGCGCCCCCGACATTGACGTACGCCATGCGCGTCCACAGCATCGCGCCCACGAGCGCATAAGAGCCGACCAGGCCGGGGCTGATGGAATAGCTCGAACTGATCCGCAGGCCGAACCGGTCGAACAACGTCAACGCGAGCAGAGCCCCCAGCAACGCGAACTTCAGCGCAGTCGGCGGCGTCTCGGCGACGACGTTCCGCTCGCCATCGGCCGCGCCGTGCGTCGGTCGATTCGGTGCACCGGCCACAGGGGCTGCCCTGGATGGCCAGGTTCGCGCGACGGTCACCGCATCACTCCACAGCGCCTTGGCCGCGACCTTGCGCCGTCGGGTCGAACGCCCGCATGGCCTCAAGGTACAGCGACCGGGTCGATTCCCCGATCGGCGCCCAGGAGTCCGCCACGGTCTGGGGCTCGCGCCGGGGTCGCTCCACGACTGCAGAGTGCAACGCGGCTGCGAGAGCGTCCACGTCTTCGCTCGGGACGAGTGCGCCGTGCACGCCGTGCTCGATGTCCTCCGCAAAAATGCCGACGCGGCTCGCAATCAGCCATTTGCCCAAGGACTTCACGAGGAAGTAGACCCCGCTGGCATCGATCTGGCGGTAAGGAAAAACGAAAGCATCGGTCTGCGCGAACAACAGCGCCATTTCTTCTTCGGACTGCCGCTGCGGCCGCAGGTCGAACTGCGCCTGCAATCCCAACTCGTCAATGCGGGCCAGCAGCGGCGCGATGTCCATGCGAGGTCGGCCGGCCACAACCACCCGCATCTGCAGGCGCACCGCTAGCGGCAAACGCGCAACCGCCTCGATCAGCAGGTCCAACCCCTTGTAGGGCTTGATCTCGCCGAACAGCAGGAAGGTCCATGTCCCGTCCGCGCCCGGGGGTTGGGCCGGCTCGGGCATCGGGACGGCCAGGCTCAGCGGTCCGTGCGGGATGACGGCGATCTTGCCGGCCGGCACACCACGGTCGATCAACGCCTGGCGCCCGGAGCGCGTGTGCACGATCAAGCGGTGCGCGCAACGCATCGGTCCGTCATGGCCCAGGCGCTGCAGCCAGGACATCTTCTGGCCGTTGAAAGGCACCGTGTCGTGCACCGTCAGCACCAGCGGGCGCCAGCGGCGGATCACCGCCATGGCCAGCACATCCAGCAGCGGCACCACGATCCACTGAAAGTGCACCACATCAGGCCGGCGCTGCCACACGCGGCGCATCAGGGTAACCAGGCCAGCAAGGTGCGCGATGCCCTTGGCAACCGACTTGAGCCGGCCGGGCAACCAGCCGGCGTCATCGACGCGTCGGTAGAAAAAAGGATCGGTCCGCTCGATCGGTAGTTCCTGGCGGTCGCCTTGCCGGGTGGGCCGCGTGGCCCACATGACATCGACACCCGCGCTCACCAAGCCGGCGGTCAACGCCGCGTCGTAAGGGGCAGTGAACAGGGAGGGATCGATGAGCAATGCCGTCAATGGCGTGTGCTGTGGCATGGCCTACCCCCCACGACCGGCGCCCAGCGCCACCGCGCCTTCGGCATCCCAGGGTGTCTCGCGGATCGAGACCCAGCCCACGAGAAAACCCCAAGCCCAGGCCAAATGCATCACCGCGGCCGCCGGCCCCGCCAACAGGCCGCATAGCGACCGCCGCTGCCAGGCGATCTGGCACGAGGCGAGCGCCAGAACGGCCAGGTACATCACGGGCCACGCCAACAACCCCGCCGACGCAAAGGCCAGCGCAAGCACCACCGACAGCACCGACAGCACGAGGTGAACCGGCAACGCCAGCTGGCGCAATCGCATCGAGCCGGGATGACGTCGTACCGTGCGGGAGCGCCCTCGCCCGTAGTTGAAATACTGGCGCGCCAGGCCGCTCGCCGTCGCCCTGGGCTGGTAGGCCAGGCGGATCTCGGCGTCCAGATAGACCTGGCTGCCGAGGCGGCGCTGGCGGCAATCGAGCTCGGCGTCCTCGTTGTGCGTGAAGCTCTCGTCGTAGCCACCGGCGCGCCGAAACGACGCCATGCGGAACGCCGCATGGTGGCCATGGTCGACGAAGCCGCTGCGGCGCCCGCCGCGATGCGCAGACCCACCGGAGCCGACCACCGAATCTGACACCCAGGCCACCGCGCGCTGGAAGCACGTGTCGCCGGAAGAATCCATCGGCACCACCACGGCGTCTGCACCCGTACTGTCCAGCGTCGCCAACAGCTTGCGCACAAAGCCGGGCGGGTAGCTCGCATGCGCGTCGCAGCGAACCAGCACCTGCAAGCCTTGGCCGAACTGCTGCACCGCCAGATTCACCGCAGCGCTCTGGATGCGCTTGGGGTTGGCAAGCACGCGCAACCACGGGCGAGTGGCCTGCATCTTCTCGACGATCGACACCGTGGCGTCGGTGCTGCCGCCATCGGCGACCACGAACACCACCGGCAACTGCGTCGGCAGGTCCACGGCCAGGGAATCGATGACGGCGGCGATGCCGTGCGCCTCGTTCAGCGTCGGAATCACCAGCAGCACGCCACCGGCACCCGCGCCGGCCGCCTCAATGCTCATTGATGATCACCCCGGCGAACCGCGCGTGGGTCTTGTTGATCTGTTGGACCAGGCTCTGGATGCCGTCCATGCGCGTGGCGTCGCGCCGGCCGATCACCAACGCCGCACCACACTTGGACGCGAGCACCCGTGCATCGGCGCCGTGGCTGGCCGCGGGCGTGTCGACGATCACGTAGTCGAACTTGCTGCAGATCTCCTGCATCAGCAGCGTGAACGTCGGCCGCTGGACCAGTTCCAGCGGATTCGGCGGCACGGTGCCGACAGGCAGCAGGAACAACCCAGGCAAAGCCGCGACTTCATGGATCACATCGGCTTCGGCACGCCCCGCCAAGATGCTGCTGAGCCCGGCAGTGGCCTTGACGCCAAACAGCTCGTGCTGCCGCGGTGTGCGCATGTCGGCATCCACCAGCAGCGTGCGCCCGCCCATCTGGCTGAACGCAATCGCAATGTTGGCGGTGAAAAAGCTCTTGCCGTCTCCCACGTTGGGGCTCAGCACCGCCAGCGCCCGCCGTGGCTGATCTGCAGCGAAGACGCCCATGAGCAACTGGCTACGCACGTCGCGAAACAGCTCGGACTCATCGCTGAACGGGTCGATCGCGGTGATCAACTCTTCATTGAGCGCCGGCAAATCACCCGCCGTCGCGTAAGGGTAGTGGAATTGCTGCGACAACGCCCACAGAACATCGTCCCGCGAAGCCAGCTTCAGCGCCACAGCCGCCTCGCCAAACGGCAGGCGGTGTTCGCGCTGGTACTGCACGATCTGCTCGATCTGTGCCGATGTCAGGCCGCGCGCCTGACGAATCAAATCACCGATGGAGCGGCCGACGACCGTCGCATGGGCATCAGCGCCAGGCAATCCCCCAGGCGCTGCCAACGTGGGCTCACCCAGCACATTCAAGGAGCGCGACCCGGGTTGCGGAAGATTCATGCGGTCTGGTTCGCCTTCTGGTTTCATGTAATCCTCGGCCTTGCCGGCGACAAGGTCAGGCGCAGCCGGCGCGACGATTGCTCGCCGGTGCCCAGCGCCTTGTTCGGCAACACGCCCAGCAGCGGCAGGCCCAGACCATCCACCACGTCCTGATCGGTCCGCAGGCGGCGGTCCATCATTTCGCGTGCCACTGCGGCGGCCGCAGCCAGAAGCGCGCCAACCAGCATGGCAATGGTGAGATTGAGCCGAGTCCGCGGCGACGACGGATAGGGCGGCGTCGAGGCTTCCCGCAAGACCGACACGTTCGTCTGCGTGCTCTGACTTTCCACCGAAGTCTGGGCCAGCCGCGTCAGCGCGAGATCGTAGGAGCGCCGTGCGTTCTCGACATCACGCTCCAGCACGGCGGATTCGTCACGCAGCCCCTTCAGGCGCAGCAGCTTGGCGCGCTGCTCGTCGATGGCCGCCTGCGTCTGCGCCAGCCGGGTCTGGTTGATGTCATTGCTGATGCGCAGGCTGCTCGCCATGCGCCGCGTCTCGGCGTCGATGCCCGAGCGCAACTGTCTGATCTTGCCCTGCAGCTCGGCCATTTCCGGGTGGTTCTGGCCCAGCTTTTCCCGTCGTTCGTTCAGCAGCGTCTCCGCGCGCGACAGCTCGGTCGTCATGGAGACCAACAGCGGACTGTTGAACACCTCCTGCATGCGCGCAGCGTTGGTTGCGGACTGCCGCTGGCGGCCGCCGGACTCGTTGGCAACGGCCTGCAGCTGCACCAGCTGCGACGACAGCTCGGTCAGCCGCAGACTCTCGACGTCCAGGCGCTCGTCCGTGGAGACGATGCCCTTCTCTCGCTGGTACGCCGACAGCCGCGACTGCGCCTTCTCCAGCTCTTCGCGCAGCTGCTTGCTGCGCTCGTCGAAAAAGTTGTTGTACAGCTTGGCCGGCTCCACTCGCAGCTCCAATGTCGTGTCGACGAAGGCCTTGATCCAGGCATTGGTCACGCGCGCGGCGAACTCAGGGTCCGGCGACGTGAATGACACGCTCAACACGTTCGAATCCCGCGTGGGGATGACTTCCAGCCGGTTGAGCAGCGAGCCGGCCAGCCACGATTGGAAGCTGCCGACGCCCTCGGTCGCCTCAAGCCATGCGGCTTTGCGCTGCTCGTCCTGGGCCAGGCCCAGGGTCTCGATGGCACGCAATGCCACCCGCTCACTCTGCACCACGTTGATCTGCGTGGCCATATAGCCGCTGGATGTCATGCCGGGCAACACCATCCCGGCAATCGGGTCCGGTGTTTTGACGTCCAGCACGATGGACCCGACGGCCGTGTATTGCGATTTGCGTGTGAAGGTGAAGACTGCCGCAACGGCGACGACAGCCAGAAAAACCAGAAGAGCGATGCGCCAGCGGGCGCGTAACGAGATGTAGAAATCGGCCAAGCTCATGTGGCTAGCTCCATAGCGTGGACGCACGTCCACCGAGTGACTATTGTGCCGACACACCACAGCACCGAATTAGTGCTTTCGGACTATTGCTGCAGTGCACAAATTCCCAGACACTTTGGTCATTGGCCCTCGGGCCGCCAAGTTTGTTTCAGGGACCAATATGCAGAAAATCTTCTCGCAGGCGCTGTGTGCAGTGCTTCTGTTGGGCGCCTGCATCACGGATGCGGCGGTGCCGACTGTACAAGATGCAGCCGTTGCGCTGCGTCAGACCACGACCTTCTCCACCCAGATCAGCAGCTTCGAGCGCTCTGTGCGCCAGGATGTCGTCCAGGCCATGCGACGCGGCAACCGCGCTGACTCTTCCACCCAGGCGGACGAACTGGACGGCACCAACACCGCCCTGATGCTGGTGGGTGCACTAGCGATCATGGGCGTCATGGTGCGTCGGCGCTGGAGCAGCCGGGATTGAGTTCAGCTCCTTGCTGGCGGGCATGCGTCAGGCAGAATGCCGCTCGGTCACTTTGGGGGCCCTTGGACCTGGGACGGACCGGACCCGGCCCCACAGCTTTACATGACGCGGCGTCGCGGACGCTGAAGTGCTTCGCGAGATCGAGGTAGCACACGGGGGGTCGGGCCTCGTCGGGTTGAGTTGGATCCCCCTCCCACGACGCGCTTGCCAGAACTCGAGGCTGCACGCTCGACCCCGCGCTGCGCGTCGATCTGCAGGGGACCGTGGCGTCCAGCCATGTCCAGCCCAGGTTGGCCAGATTGCTCGGTGGGTCACGCGCTTGGCCCCACATCACCGGACAATCCGAGCCCTTGCCTCCCCCGTCACGTTTAGTCCGACCGCCACACTGCTGGCACGGCAGCGAGACGCCAGCGCGCAGCGGACGCTCGCGCGATCACGCTGATGACTATCACCAGTTGAGCGCCTACTTCCGGACATGAAGAAAATCCTTATCGTCAGCCCTGTCGTCAGCCATCCAGCACTATCGGGCAACAGCACCCGCATCCAACAGATGGTCAGATGCCTGACTGCGCTGGACTGCGAAGTGCATTTCCTGCTCTGCCCGATCCGCACCATCCAGGATCGGCGCGGCAAGTCCGAGATGACGGAACACTACGGAGGCCGCTATCGAGAACTGCACCAGGGTCGCACGGTCGCCGGCAATGGGCTACACCAAGCATGGCATGTGCTAATGCGGCTCGGTATGCGCAAGGTGAGGTTTGCCCAAGACTTGACATGGACAACAGGCCGGTTCTCGCAAGACGACAAGCTGGAGTTCCGGCAGATCGTCGAGGACATCGACCCACAAGTGGTGATCTTCGAGTACGTGCTGCTCGCCGAATTGGCAGATCAACTGGAAGCCGACCGACGCATTAGGGTGGTGGACACGCACGACTGCTTCTCGGACCGCAACAAGCGAATTCGGGCGTCCGGTGGCAGCGGGACTTGGTGGTCGCTGCGGCCAAAGCAGGAACGACGTCTGCTGTGCAGCTTCGATCATGCGCTGGCGATTCAGCAGCACGAGGCCATCTTCTTTCGCGATCTACTTGCGGGGACCCCCACCAAGGTTTCGCTGATCGACATCCTGAGTGCGCCCGCCGAACGCCATGCGCGGGGCACGCCCTCGAATGGCGTGGTCGGCTACATCGGGTCCGCGAATCAACACAACCTCGAGGGGCTGCGGGTGTTTCTTGAGCGCCAGTGGCCCGCCCTTCGCGCTGCAGTGCCCACGGCCAAGCTGATCGTGGCTGGTGGCATGTCGATCGACCCCGCGATTCCCGGGGTGGAGTGCGTAGGGCGAGTCAGCGATCTTTGGCAAGACTTCTACAGCGGCTGCTCCATCATCATCAATCCCTGCGTCACGGGCACAGGACTCAAGATCAAGACTGTGGAGGCGATGTCGTACGGGTTGCCTGTGGTGACGACTCGCGAGGGGTGCAGCGGAATCGAATCGGCAATCGGTCAGGGTGCCTTCAGCCTGGACATAGGGTCGCCAGATTTCCACCGTACCTGTTCCTCGCTATTGATGAATGACGAGGAACGCGAGCACCAAAGCCGCCTGGCAAGGAATTTCATCGAAGTCAGCCTTCGACGCTCGATCACCACCTTGCGATCGATACTTGCACTGCCGGAGTAGCCGGGAGCTCGGCAATCTGCGCTTCAAACAACGATCACATCCCCACGGAGTCCTTATTTGACGCCCTTTCCACAGATCTCGGTGGTCATCCCGCTCTACAACAAGGCGAGCACCATTCGTCGTGCCATTGACTCAGTCTTGACACAGGGGATTGCCGAGCTCGAGGTAGTCGTTGTCGATGACGGTAGCACCGACGGTTCTGCCGATCAGGTATGCGTGATCGATGATCCCCGCGTGCAACTCATTCGCCAAGCCAACGCTGGTCCGGGCCATGCGCGCAATGCAGGTGCCCGGGCGGCTCGCGCCGAGCTGCTTGCGTTTCTGGATGGGGATGATGAGTGGCTCCCAGGGTTTTTGTCGGCAGGCTTGGCTGCGCTCTCACAACACGCCGAAGCCGTGGCGTATGCCTGCAGCTATGACACGGGCGAGTTCGCGTCTCGCGTCAAAGACAAGGTCTCTCAGCTGACGACGACACCTGGACCAATTGATCCGCCAAGCATCGCTGCCGGCGCGCACTGGTTGAAGATCGCCCTAGATGGCCTGCATTCAAGTGCCACTATCGTGCGGCGGCCAGTGTTTCAGTCCGCTGGCGGCTTCTACGACAAGGGTCGGTGCCTGTGGGGCGAGGACAGTTACCTCTGGGGTCAGGTGCTTTTCATGGGTCCAGTTTTCTGGGATCCCACCCCACGCGTCATCTACCATGTCGAAGACTCTGCTCTCGGATTCGCCGTGACCTACCGCGATCGTGCGCGGCCACTCGCACTTCATGGGTTCGACCTGATGCAGACCATTGCTCCGCAGCACCATCGCGCATTCCAGATGCTGCTTCAGAAGACGGCGACAGACGACGCCGTGAACTTGGCGGACTCTGGTGAATTGTTCAGATGTCTTGCACTGCGTTGGCGATATGGGCTGGTCAGCCCCCGGACGCTTGCGGGTGACGTGAGACGCTACCTCAGACATGTTCAACGGAAAGTTCTCGGCACCCGCTGAGGACACGCAATCACTGGAGCGCTCCTATCTTGTCCAAACGCATCGGATTGCTGACCCTGCCCCTCCACACGAATTACGGGGGCATCCTGCAGGCCGTGGCCCTCTACCGGATCCTGGATTCGGAGCTGGGCCAGCAGGTGATTTTTCTCGAGCGCGCGTCCTCGCCAGCAGCCTCATCGCGTCTGCACAAGGCGACTGTTGGCTTCCTGGCCTCTCTAGCTTTTTTACCTTCCCTGCGGAATGGACTGGCAGCCATCGCCCGACTGGTCCCCTCTCAGCTGGCGAAAACGCTACTCCGCAAGACTGACGCTGCGCTGAAGGCCCGCCGGGCGCTTGGGCATCGCCCCTTCCTCGACCGATATCTGCCGCAGCGCTCTGGCAAGCTGACAAGCACTGAAGAGATGGCCGCAGCTGTGCAGCGACTGGGGCTCGACACACTCGTTGTGGGTTCTGATCAAGTGTGGAGGCTGGAGTATCTGCCGCGTGGCGCAGAAGGCGACTTCTTCTTCGGCTTTGCGCCGACCCCGGCGATCCGCAAAATATCGTATGCCGCTTCCTTCGGTCAGAGCGTGTGGACGTACCCGGCGCACACAGCGCAGACGAGCGCCCTGCTGGCGCAGTTTCATGCGGTGTCCGTACGCGAGATATCCGGTGTTGACATCTGTGCCAAAGCACTCGACCGGCATGACGCTTTCCAAACTATCGACCCGACACTGCTCGTCGACTTGCAGGTCTACATCGACATGGCCGCGCCGCGTCGCGCTAAGCCAGGCCCCACATTGCTCAGCTATGTTCTGGACGAAGGGCCGGACCGCGCTACGCTGCGCAGCAGAGTTCAACAAACACTCGGTCCTGGCTACAGCCATCGGTCGCTTACGCTGGACGCCGCATCGATGACCCTTGACGTGCCTGGATGGCTGAGGGCGTTCATCGACGCAGACTTCGTGCTGACGGATTCCTTTCATGGAGTGGCGTTCTCCATCATCTTCCGCAAGAACTTCATCGCGATCGTGAATCACGATCGGGGCGCTGACCGCTTCACCTCTCTGCTGAGCAAAGTCGGCCTGGAACAACGACTTGTGTACGACGCTACGGACCGGACTTTGGAAGAAGTGACGGCCACGCCCATTGACTACGAGCAGGTCGACCGGCGGCTTGTGGATCTACGACGTTCCTCGCTCAGCTTTCTGCGAGAGGCGCTGCAGTGAAGCCGCAGATCGGCTTCCCCACACACCCTCAAAGCAACGAACTCATGTCTGAAGTTGAGAATGTCATCGCATCGGGAATGTGTGTGGGCTGCGGCACCTGCGCCTTTGCACGTCCGGACACTTACACCATGAAGATGACAGCCGCAGGGCATTTCGAAGCCCAAGCAATTGCTGTGGACTCTGATTCGCGTCTGGCCCGGCTGTGTCCCATGTCGGGTGTTGGCAACAACGAGACAGAAATTGCTAACCTGCTCTACCCGGAACTGCCCGTCGACGAGCACATCGGCAGGCACCTGGCCACGTTCGCAGCCCACGTGGCTGAAGGTGGTTTTCGAGCGCGCGGAGGGTCTGGCGGGCTCGTGAGTTGGGTACTGGCCAACCTGTTCAGGCGAGGTGACATCGACGCCGCCGTGCATGTCAAACCCGCCGAAGGCCAATTCAACGACGGCCTGCTGTTTCACTATGCCATCTCCGAAAGCGAGCAGGACTTTGCGGATGGCGCGAAGTCGCGCTACTACCCAATCGAAATGTCAGGCGTGTTGACCATGCTGCGCACCTCCACCAAGCGCTATGCGGTGGTCGGCCTGCCGTGCTTCATCAAGGCTGTCCGCTTGATGCAGCACGAGGGACTCCTGCCTACTGAGCGGACACCGTTCTGCCTTGGTCTGGTATGCGGGCACCTCAAGAGCCGCCACTTTGCCGAGTACCTGGCCCGACAAAAGGGTGCTGCGCCGGACAGTCTGTCGTCATTCGATTTCCGCCGCAAGCTGCTGGATCGGCGTGCTTCGGACTACGGGTTCGCCTACCAGCAAGTTCAAGCTGGTCCTGAGACCCCCGAAGAGGTTTGGCCGATGGCCTCAGTGCGCGGGCGTGACTGGGGCGAAGGTCTATTCAAGAATCCCGCATGCGAGTTCTGCGACGATGTTCTCGCCGAATGTGCAGACATTGCCATTGGCGATGCCTGGCTGCCGGCGTACATCAATGATCCGCTTGGAACCAATGTCGTTGTGACACGCCACCCTCACCTCGACCGCATCATCAAGGAAGGCGCTGAGCGGGGTGCTGTGGTTGTAGGGCCGGCAGATGTCGCGTCAGTGATCCGCAGCCAATCATCCGGCTTGCGCCACCGCCGTGAAGGGCTCGCACACCGGCTGGCAAGACGCAGGCTTTCGGGACAGTGGGTGCCGATCAAGCGGGTCGAGCCGCGACTCGCAGCTACCGCGCATCGTCGCGCCATATACGACGCGCGGCTTGAGATCGCCCAATCGTCCGCAGAGAAGTACGGGCTGGTGCGGCTCGGCTCGCAAGGTCTTGAGCAGTTCGAACATCAGATTGCACCTGCGGTGCGCCGCTATCGGAAGGCAAGTGATCGGGAGGCTGGCGGACGGCTCCGCAAGCTCGTCAAGCGCGTCGTCCAGCGCCTGCGTTCCGCTCTGCGGCGCTGAGCGCGCGGTCTATGCTCGGCCGCACTGTTGCGCTCGGCGCCGCGCTTCTGACAGCCTTGCAGCTGTTGATGAGGTTCGTTGACATCATCGCGCTGGTCATCATGGCCCGCCTGCTGACACCAGCAGACTTCGGCTTGGTGGCGCTCGCCGCATCAGTGCTCATCATTGTTCGGGCCACGACCGAACTGAATGTCAGTGACGCGTTGGTCCAGCGCAGCTACATCGACCCGCGCGATGTCGATACGGCGTTCACCCTCAACTGCCTGCGAGGCGCGTTAGTCTCTGCCTTCATCGTAGCAACGGCATTTCCGATGGCAGCAATCTACGACGACACCAGGCTTCGCTCCATTCTGCTGGTGATGGCATCGGTCCCGCTGCTGGGCAGCTTGACGAGCCCTGCCATGGTGCACTACCTGCACCGTCTCCAGTACGGCCCCGGCGCGCGCATGCAACTGGTTGGACGCATCGCCGGTCTGGTCGTATCGGTCAGTCTGGCCTTTTCCACGCGTTCTTACTGGGCCTTGATCGCGGGCCAGGTCGTCAACCCGCTGGTCTCCACGATCTACAGTTATCTACTGGCGCCGTACCGACCACGGCTCCGGCTGCAAGGAGCGCGCAGCCTGCTGCACTTCGCAGGCTGGATGACCGCGTCGCGATTTATTTCCACGCTGAACTTGCAGTCCGATCGATTCTTGATCGGCCATATCCTTGGCAAATCTCAGTTGGGGCAGTACACGGTGGGCAGCGACATGGCGTCCATGGCAACGTATGCCTTCGCCTCGCCGATCATGCAAACCATGTTCGGTGGGTTTGCACGGATGCAAGGCGATGATGATCGGATGCGTGCGGCTTACCTGAAGGCCCAGCAGATGCTTGTGATCGTCCTGCTGCCATTGGGCTTCGGCCTAGCAATCGTGGCTGAGAGATTGGTGCCCCTGGTACTTGGTCCTGAATGGGACTCTGTAGTCACCGTCATCTGGTGGCTGGCGCCAGTGGTATCGCTTCAAGTGTTGTATATGCCGCTGTTGTCGCTTGCCATGGCGCGCGGCCAACCCAAGGTGCTAGTTTTGCGCGAGGCTGTCAATCTGGCCATGCGCATGCCGCTTACCCTTGGTGGGGCTTGGTTCTACGGTCTGCTAGGTGCAGTTGTGGCCCGCTCGCTTGGCGGCTTGGTCATCATCCTCATGACGCTGATGATCGCGCGGCGTTTTATCCAGATCTCTGTGATGCGACAAATCTCAAACATCTGGCGCAGCCTCATTAGCGTTGCTGTGATGGTCGTTGGTGTCGCACTGCTCAAGCTGAACGTTGCTCCCGCTGAGGGCACGTTAATCCAGGTCACGCAACTTGCCCTGCTTGTCGGAGCGGGCGCGGCGCTGTACGCCGGCACTCACGTAGGTCTGTGGTTCCTCGCCCGGCGACCTGATGGAGCCGAACGGTTCCTTATTGAGATGATCTCGAAGCGAACGAAAAAATAGCAGCGCTTGCTCTGGTCAGGACGTTGATTGCACGATTGGGTGCAATGCAGCTGCTATGGCCTCGTCCCCGAACGCCCGAATCAGTTGCGGCATCGCGTCGACCGGTGCCTTCTGCGGCCGGAAGCTACGCACGAGTTGCATCAGCTCGTCCAATTCCGGCGCAAGGGTCAGCAGGTCGGGGCCGACCTGCGGCTGCACCCAGGACAGGAACGGCGTCTGCACCGCCAGCACGGGCACAGGTAGCGACATGGCGTAGAAAAACGACCCGCTGACCACAGTGTTCTCACCTGCGTGCGCCAGCACGATGCCCTGACTGCGGCGAATCAGGCGTTGCGCGCTGGCGTCGTCGATGTAGCCCGGCCGATAGATCACGTTGGGGCGATCGACTTCCTCGACCGCACGGCCGTACGCCACATCGGAGACGGATCCGATGATGAGCAGGTTGCGCTCGATGGGAAAGGCACGGGCGGCCTCGACGATCCGTTTGTACGGCGCTACGCGGCCGAACATCACGAAGTAATCTTGCGGCAGGCCGGGCACGGGATCGGGCGCGTTCTGCGCAGCTTCATCGGAATGGCTGTACAGCGGGTGCGGGCAGTAGCGATAGTGGCGCTGAAGGTGGGCACCGGAATGGGTGATGACGATGTCGAAGAAGCGTTCGTACCAGGCGATCAGCCGCATGGCTGCAGCCTCCTGGCCCGCAGCCAGCGTGTGCGGATACACGTTGTGGCGCACGAACACCAGGCGGCGCGACAGCAGGCGTGCGATGCAAGTCTTGAACAGTACCTTGGCCACATTCACAGCCGAGATGGTCCCTCCATGCTTGACCAAAAAATCATTCTCCACCCAGTTGAAGAACGTCGCGTCGTAGCGACGCAATCGCCTTCCCACTAGTTCACGCAGAAACTGCCGCGGACGCATGAACTGCTCGACCGAACCGAACGCGCGAAGGATTTCCTGCATGCGGCTCACATAGGCGTTGTTGACATCTGTGTGCGGCACGTAGGCGATGCGCATCGGTCCATTCATCAACACAGTTCCCTTGTGTCACGCCCAGCGACAAGCCACGCCTGCCGCACTGCTAAGCCGGACGTGGTGCCGTGGGCCGGCTGCTGGTGCAGGCCGTCGAAGCTGTGACCACGGCATGTCAGCATCTGGCGCACGGCCACATGTAACCGGGCCCAGCCATGATCAAAATCCTGCCAGATAGCGAACTCCATAAGCCATTCTTTCCTCAAGCGGATATTGGGCAATATTTGCCAACGATGAAATCGATCCACGAAAAATCAACGACGAGATGTATCGATTTCAAGCAAGGCTTGGCAGCGCCGCCCTTCGCAAGGGTTGGAACCGGCCTGACGCCAGATCGTTCGCCGACGCCTGGGTCCAAGACGACAGTTCTGCTCTCAAGCGCTGATGATCGAGCGCTTCACCGATCGGCAAGGTGTGCGGCATCAAAGTTCTTTTGTTCTTACACACGGCTCGACGGCCTGCCGTTGTTCCACCATGTCCACGCATAGCGCAGTGCGCCGTACGTTTCCCAATACCCGCTCATGGGCCGCCACCGGATGCGGCGCAACAGCCCGGCCCACCCCCGCAACGCAAGTTGCGGCGCGCGGCAACTGAGCAACAGCTTGGCGTGGTAGGCACCACGCCCGATGTCGTAGTCGCGGTACAGAAGACCGATCGTGTCGGCCTTGCGCCCGTGGTGGTGCGATACCACCATGTTCGGCTCATAACGCCCAGCCCACCCTGCCAAGCTGGCGCGGGCGGCGGCGTCGCAGTCTTCTGCCGGGAATGCTGCGCCACTGCCGAACCAGGGGTCAAAGCCACCGATGGCATCTAGCACTTCGCGACGAAACGCCATGTTCGCGCCTTTGAAGACGCCTGGCACCACGTAGCGCCCGGTCTCGAACACTTGCGGCTGTGTTGACAGGCTGATGGTGGCGGGGAAATCCGTTGGATCGTGCAGCAACACGCGGCCGCTGGCATAGCCCAGGCGCGAGTCCGCAAAGGTTGCGACCGTCGCTTGCAACAGGTCGGGGGCCACGTAGCAATCGTCGTCCGTAAACGTGATGACACGGCCGCGCGCGCGCGCAATGCCCGCGTTGCGTGCGTTGCTGAGCCCCTTGACGGGCTGCAGCACATACTGGACGGCAACCGACGCGGTTGCCGCAAAGTCGGCGACGACGCGCGCTGTGTCGTCGGTGGACCCGTTGTCGACCACGACGAACTCCCACAGCCCCTCGTAGTGCAGCTCAGCCACCGCACGCAGACAGGCGCCCAGTTGTGTCGCCCGGTTGCGGGTGCAGATGACGAGGGATATGTCCGGCGCGCCTGCGGTGGCGGACGGGTCAGCAGGCATGGCCGCGGGTGCAGCATCAGCCATGGGGCCCCTCCATCGACTGGGTGGCCTCGGGCAATGGCCGCCAGCGCGCACGCCAGTCCACCACCAGACGCCGCGCGCGATCGCGCAACCGCCACACCAGCCGTCCGCCGCGGGCTGCGGCCGCATGGCCCGCTCGGTCTGCTGGCGGATGACCGATCGACGACGGCACCAGGCGCTCGATCACCGGGTAGGGTACGACCGCGTAGTTGGCGTGGCCGTATGCCCAATAGCGCGATATGGCCCAGTCGATCGGCATGTCCACCACGGCGCAGCTGTCGAGCAGGGCCCGCGCAGCCGTCCGTGTGAGCAGATAAGCCTGCGTGCCATAGCAGTAGCCCTGGACCCGCACCAGATGGCTGTGGTCAGAATAGAACTTGTAGCGCACCGTTCGCGATTGGATGGGAAAGGTGGCGAACAACTTGAGCACATGGACGCCGAGGGACGCAAAGTCTCGGCCAGCGAGGCGTTGCACCGCCACCCAGTCCACCAGCACATCGTCTTCGAAAACGAGCAGTTGCTCGGCCGACGTGGCCAGGAACTCCTGCCACACCGCGTAGTGGCTGGCATAGCAACCGAGCTCGCCCGGGCGCAGAACACGGCCAGCGCGTACCAGCGCGGCTTTCGGCGAATACACCAGCGGCTGCTGTGGACCTGTCAGCGCGTCGAAGAAGGCCCATTGCAGTTCGACACCCTGCGCGCTGGCGGCAAAATGCTCCCTGCGCTGCACAGCGTTCGCCAAACTGATCACACGGACCATGGTCGTGGTCGTCATGGCCACGCCCTCACCAACAAGTTCTTCAGCAGGTAGATCCACCGCGTGTGCAACACCGAGCGGATCCTGGTGCCGCAGCGCAGCAGTCGCGCGGTCAGGTCCTGCTCGCAAATCAACATGTGCGCCTTGCCGACCATCATGGCGTGATTGTCGGCATCGAGCGGGCGGCTCCTGCGCCACGTTGGAATTTGCTTGCTGCCGAAAAGCCAGGCGCCAAAGTGCTGGCGGAGTTTTGGGTCCAACTCGGGCGCAAAGAAACCGGCTTCGTCCAGGCCACCCGGCACCAGGCGCGCCACGTCCTCGATCGGCGGATGCATGCGCCAACCGATGCCTTCCAGCGCACGCCGATTCAAGGCAAAGAAGTAGGTTGCGATCCACTCCTTCAACCGCGTGCCGCCGTAGGTGTAGAACGAGCGGTCCGGCAGCAACGCCAGCTCGCCACAGGCGGCCGGCGTTTCAGCACGGGCGCCGTCACGGGCACCTTGAAGGAACGCGGCCTGCTCCAGCACGCCCATCGGCCGGTAGTGGCAGAAAGTATCGTTGGCGAAAACGACTGACTTTAGAAGGTGTGCCCCAGCCAAGCCGCGAACGTGATCCAGACCGGACTGCCACGCACCGAACTCATGCAAGAAGTTGCTGGTCTGCAGGACTGTGACGCCCTCGTAGGACTTGAGCTGCAACTGCGTGTTGTTGGACATGACAACGATGGTGGCGTCTCGATCGATGCGGCGCACCATCCACGCGAACAGGCGAATGGCCGTGTCGGCGAACGCTTCGGAATAGACGACCAGAATGCCTGCTGTGTGCATGACGGATCAACGGTTGATTTTCTTCTGCAGCATCTGATGCAGGACTTGGTAGTTCAAAGCCAGGAACGCCACGCCAATGACGAATGCCAGTGCCACAACGGTCTGCGTCGACGGGACGGTGCGTGCCGCCCAAATGCCCACCACGCCGACCACGAGACCATGGACGGCCATCCGCACGTAGGTCGCCGCACCAGCGTCGCGAGCGAACAGGCACAACAGCACGCAGTCCACCAACATGCGGCTGGCCCACGCCAGCGCCGCACCGACGACCCCGTAAGCCGTGGTCAGCCACAGGAGGATCAGCACGAACGGCACCAGCTCCACGCCGTGAATGATGGCCGTGACGTTGGGTCGGCCTCGTGCCTGGATATAGACGAAGGGCAGCAAAGCCATGGAGTTGAGCCAGGCGCCGCCGAGCAGCACGATCGCAACCACGCCCGACACGCTGTCTCGCGACGCGCCGATCCACAGTTCGAGCAGGTGCCGGCTGGTCACGATGACACCCAGCACGACCGGCGTCATCAGGTTCAACGACGTGGAGACGAGCTTGCGGTAGAGATCCAGCGCCTCTTGGTCGGGCAGGCCGGAGAGTCGCGGATACGCCGCTCTCACCAACGCGCGCGGCACAATCCTCAGCTTGTCTGCGATCGAGAACGGCACGGCGTACAAGGCCACGTCGCTGGCACTGAGTTTTGCACCGATCACGAAGCGGTCCAGCGCCTCCAGCACCGGGCTGATGATGCCGCTGACCGATGCCCAACTGCCGAACGACACCAGGCGCCGCACCGCCGCGCGGTCCCAGGGCAAGGGCCGTCCCAATGGGAAGGTGCGCTGTGCCACCAGCACGATCACAACGAACAGCGCAATCCGCGTCCACACGATGGCCGGAATCAGCACATCGAGCCGCACACTGACCTGGTAGGCAAACACCACAGGCACCAACTGCACCGCCAGGCCACCGACGACATTCAAGGCATTCACCACGCCAAAGCGCTCGCGTGCTTCCAGCCCTCCCTGCAAAACCGCGCTGACCAGGGTCAGCGGTACGGTCAGGCAAAGCCAGGGCAAGCTGGCGACCAATTCTTCGCGCAAGCCCGGTTCGTCAAAGCGCACCGTCCCGAAAATGTATTGCGCCAGCGGATACACCACCGCCATGCCCACCAGGCCGAAGCCGCCGTTGATCCACAGCGCAGACCACAGCACACGCTGCTGACCGATCCTGTCGCTGTCTGGCGTGCGCGCAACCATATTGACGGTAGCCCGTGAGATGCCGAAGTCGAGCAGGCTGAAATAGCCAGCGAACAGCCACACCAGCGACAGAACGCCGTAGCGCGCTGCACCCACGCTGTTCAGGTAGAGCGGCACTGTGACGATGGCCACCAACAGCGGGATCACAGACCCGGCAACATTCAGGACGACGTTCTTTTTGAGACTGGGTTTGCGAGTCATGTGGGACAGGTGACGCAGGCGGGGCTGGGTGGATCGCACGAGCACCCAACAGCGGGCCTCAACGGACCTGCTCGCGTGCACCGACCAACCCCCTGATCTTCCCTGAGACCGTTACAAGTTGTTGGAAAATTCGTCCGACAAACGCGCGACTTGCTGTCCGGAAACGGCTTGTAGTTGCGCCAGCGCGACATGCTGTGGCGCAATCTCTGCAAGTGGAACCAGCACAAACGCGCGCTCCCACATGCGAGGATGGGGAATGGTCAGCCTCTCGGTGTCGATCTGCGCATCGCCATACAGCAGCAAGTCCAGGTCCAAAGTCCGCGGAGCGTTCACATAAGGGCGCTCACGGCCGGCCTGCCGCTCCAGGGACTGCAATGCGTCCAGCAAATCCAAGGGCGCCAAGGCGGTGGACAGCTCTGCGACGGCATTCAGGTAGTCCGGCCCGCCGGCATCGACAGGCGCAGTACGGTACAAGTGCGAGTGGCGCATGAGCCGGGTCGACGGCAATTGGCCCAGTGCCTGCAAGGCCGCCTGCAAGGCGGCCTTCGCGTCGCCCAGGTTGGCACCCAGTGCGATGAACGCTGGCACCTGCGAGGCGGGCCCGGCGTGCGCGGGCACGACCAACGGCCTAGCCGAGGTCACCCGGCACCGGGGCCGATTCCACCGCGCCGCTCGCCGGCTTGCGGCGGCGCCGGCGCTTGCGCGGGGCACCGGCACCCTCGTCAACGGCCGCAACCGCTGCATCATCCACCGGTTGGCTGACGGTCGCAGCACCATCCGGATCGTGCCGGGGCACCCGGACAACCCGCGCGCGCTGGCGCCCGTGCTGCTCTTCGCGCGCCTGCTCCAGCAAGTCCTGGCGACGCTCGTCGCTGGCCTGGGTGAACTCCTGCCACCACTCGGCCAACGCCTCGTCGACCTCGCCGATGTCGGCCCGCAGCCGCATGAAATCGAACGCCGCACGAAAGCGAGGCTGATCGATCAGGCCATATGGCGTGCTGCCGGTGCGCTTGTCGAAGCGCGGCTGCATCATCCAGGTCTCGCGCATGTCGCCGGCCAGCTTGCCGCGGCCGGACACATCGCCGATGCGCGCGCTGAACACGTCTTCGATCGCATCTTGCAGAGCCGGGAACGAGGGCAGGCGCTTTTCGATGCGCGCAGCCCATCCATCGCGCACGTCGGCCCACAGCACGCAGGCCAGCAGGAAGCTGGGCGCCACCGGCTTGCCCTCGCCCACGCGGCGGTCGGTGTCCTGCAGCGCAGCGCGCACGAAGGGTTGATCGGCCCGCTGCACGACCACATCCAGCAAGGGGTAGATGCCACTGGCCATGCCCAGCGACTTCAACTGCTCGATCGTGGCGATCGAATGGCCGGTCTGCAGCAGCTTGAGCATTTCGTCGAACAAGCGGCTTTGCGGCACATCGGCCAGCAGTTCCTGTGATTTGACCAACGGCGCCGCGGTCTTGGGGTCGATCGTGAAACCCAGCGCCCCCAGCTTGGCCGAGAAGCGCACGGCGCGGATGATGCGCACCGGGTCTTCGCGGTAGCGCACGGCAGCGTCGCCGATCATGCGGATGGTGCGCTTCTTCACGTCCTTGAAGCCGCCGTGGTAGTCCACCACGACCTGGCGCTTGGGGTCGTAGTACATGGCGTTGATGCTGAAGTCGCGGCGCGCGGCATCTTCCTCCTGCGGGCCCCAGACGTTGTCGCGCAGCACGCGGCCGGTGGAGTCGACGGCATGCTGCATGCCGGCCAGCTCGCTCTTGCTGGTGCGCTCGTTGCCGGCCACCTGCTCGGCTGCCGCGTTGTCCAGGTAGGCGCGAAAGGTCGAGACCTCGATCACCTCGTGCTCGCGGCCACGTCCGTAGACCACGTGCACGATGCGGAAGCGACGGCCGATGATGAACGCCCTGCGGAACAGGCTTTTGACCTGCTCGGGCGTGGCGCTGGTGGCCACGTCGAAATCCTTGGGGCGCAGGCCGACCAGCAGGTCGCGCACGGCGCCGCCGACGATGTAGGCCTCAAAACCCCCCTGCTGCAGCGTGTTGACGACGTTCAGCGCGCGCTCGTCCACCAGATTGGGGTCGATGCCGTGGACATCGAGCGCGATTTCCTCGCGCTTGCCGAACTTGGGTGGCGCCACTACTACGGTCGCCGGGGTCTTGCCCAGAAGCCTGTCGATGAATTTCTTGATCATGTGATTTTGTTGAACAGGTCCAGTATGCGCCAGCCCCGCTCCAGGGCGATGGCGCGCAGACGGTCGTCTGGATTGGTCGCGACCGGCTCGTCGACCTTCTCTAGCAGGGCCAGGTCGTTGATGGAATCGGAATAGAAGGTGCAGCGCACGTCGCCCCAGGCCAGCCCGCGTGCCGCCAGCCAGGCCTCGACCCGCGTGACCTTGCCCTCGCGCGCCGAGGGCACGCCGCGAATGGCACCGGTGATCCAGTCGCCGCCAGCGGGCCAGGGGGCACGCTCCAGCTCCACGGCAATCAAGGTCTCGATGCCGAAGGCCTCGGCGATCGGGCGGGTCACGAATTCGTTGGTGGCGGTGACCATCAGCAACGTATCACCGCGGGCGCGGTGCTGCTCGACCAGCGCGCGCGCGGCCGGCACGATGGCCGGCAGCACCATGTCGCGCATGAAGTCGGCGTGCGCCAGCGCTGCGGCTTGCGGCCCACGTGCGCGCACGGCGTCGGTGGCGAAACGCACGTAGTCGTGGATGTCCAGCGTGCCGGCCTTGTAGTCGGCATAGAACGCGTCGTTGCGGCGGGCGAAGGCCTCGGGGTCGGTCCAGCCAATGCGGGTGGTGTGCACGCCCCAGGCGTAGTCGGAATCGATCTGCAGCAAGGTGTGGTCCAGATCGAACAGTGCCAGGTTCACATTTGCTCCAGCATGGCCTTGATCAGCGGAATGGTGATGGCGCGCTGGGTCTGCAGCGCAAAGCCGTCCAGTTTGTCCAGCAGTTGCAGCAGGCTGCCCAGGTCGCGGCTGAAGCGCGTGAGCATGAAGTCCATCACCTCGTCGGGCAGAAACACGCCGCGCGCGTCGGCGTGCTGGCGCAGCACCGCACGCCGCTCGGGCTCGGACAGCAGCTGCAGCTGGTAGACATGGCCCCAGCCCAGACGCGAGCGCAAATCGTCGCGCAGCGGCAGGTCTGCCGGCGGCAGGCGGCCCGCGCCCAGCACCCAGCGCTGCAGGCCCTGCGCGTTGACGAACCAGTTGAAGGCGGCGTGCTGCTGCTCGGCCGAGTAAAGATGCACGTCGTCCATCAGCACGGCCGCCCAGCGGTCGTCGAAGTCGGGCGGCTCGTGCAGGCTCGGGTCCAGCCAGCCGACGGCGGCACCCTGCACCCGCAGCGCCTCGCGCACGGCGTCGAGCAGGTGCGTCTTGCCGCTGGCCTGCGGTCCCCACAGGTAGGTGGGCACCGGCGAGCGCGTCGGGCTGCCGGCCCACAGCTGCAGGTGCTGCAGCGCAGCCTGGTTCGGCCCGGCGAAAAAGTTCGCCAGCGTAGGGCCTGCTGCCAGACCGATGTCGAGGGCCAACTGTTGCATGAAGAGGATGTGGCGTGGGGAGCCCCACGTAAAATTCGCGCGAATTTTAGTCTCCCAGGCGTACCCCCTGTGCCGTCGCTGGCACCTCCCCCCCATGAGCACCACCCCGAACTCCCCTGCCCCGCTGTCGTACAAGGACGCCGGCGTCGACATCGTTGCGGGCGACGCCCTGGTCGAGCGCATCAAGCCGCTGGCCAAAAAGACGATGCGCGAAGGCGTGCTGGCCGGCATCGGCGGCTTTGGCGCCCTGTTCGAAGTGCCCAAGCGCTACAAGGAGCCGGTGCTGGTCAGCGGCACGGACGGCGTGGGCACCAAGCTCAAGCTGGCCTTTGAATGGGGCATGCACGACACCGTGGGCATCGACCTGGTGGCCATGAGCGTGAACGACGTGCTGGTACAGGGTGCCGAGCCGCTTTTCTTTCTGGACTATTTCGCCTGCGGCAAGCTGAATGTGGACACGGCAGCGGCAGTGGTCGGCGGCATCGCGCGCGGCTGTGAGCTGTCGGGCTGCGCGCTGATCGGCGGCGAGACGGCCGAGATGCCCGGCATGTACCCGGCCGGCGAATACGATCTGGCGGGCTTCGCGGTCGGCGTGGTGGAGAAGTCCAAGATCCTCACGGGCCAGGATGTTGCGCCCGGCGACGTGGTGCTGGGCCTGTCTTCCAGCGGCGTTCATTCCAATGGCTTCAGCCTGGTGCGCAAGTGCATCGAGCGGGCCGGCGCCGCTTTGCCCGCCACGTTGGACGGCCTGCCCTTTCGTGAGGCTGTGATGATGCCCACGCGGCTCTACGTGAAGCCGGTGCTGGCAGCGCTGGCGGCGCACCCGGTCAAGGCGCTGGCCCACATCACCGGTGGCGGCTTGCTGGAAAACATTCCGCGCGTGCTGCCCGATGGCATGGCCGCCGAACTCAGCCGCGCCAGCTGGCCGCACAGCGAATTGTTCGACTGGCTGCAGAAGACGGCCGGCATCGACGACGTGGAGATGAACCGCACTTTCAACAACGGCATCGGCATGGTGGTGGTCGTGGCGGCGGAGCACGCTGAAGCCGTGGCCAGCACCCTGAGCGGGGCGGGGGAGACGGTGCAGGCCATCGGCAAGATCGCCGCGCGCGGCGCGGGTGAGGCGGTCAGGGTCGCCTGATCGGGCAGCAGGCGCCGCCCCGGGCCAGGGAGGCCTCGCGGTGACGGCTCACGTCAGCGTGTCGTCCTGCACCGGTGCCGCCAGCACCTTGTCGATGCGCTTGCCGTCCAGGTCCACGACCTCGAACACCCAGCCGGCGCATTCGATGCGCTCACCGGTCGCCGGCAGCCGTCCCGAGACCGACATCAACAACCCGGCAACCGTGTTGTAGCGGCCACGGTCGTCGTCCGGCAGCTCGCGGATCTCCAGCCGGTTCTTCAGCTCGCCCACCGGCATCAGGCCGTCCAGCAGCCAGGAGCCATCGCCGCGCGGCGTGGCCCAGGCATCGGACTCGCCGCCTGGCTGCAGTTCGCCGGTGATGGCCTCCAGCAGGTCGCGCGGCGTCATCAGCCCCTGCACCACCCCGTATTCGTCGACCACGAACACCATGCGGCCCGAGCGCGCACGGAACTGCTCCAACAGCTCCATGCCCGACAAGGTCTCCGGCACGAAGGTGGCGGGCAACACATGCGCTTCGATCTGCGCGTTGTTGCCGTCGGCCACGCCCAGCAGCTTTGCCACACTGATGACGCCGATGACATCGTCCAGCGAACCGCGGCACACCGGGTACCAGGAATGCGAATCGGTGTCCTCGTCGCCCGCCGCCTGGCGCAGCGCTTGCTCCACCGTCAGGCTGGCGTCCAGCCAATGCAGGTCGGTGCGCGGCACCATCAGCGAGGTCAGCGGGCGCTCGTCCAGCCGAAACACGTTCTGCACCATCTGGTGCTCATGCTCCTCGATCACGCCGGCGTCGACACCCTCCTCCAGGCTGGCGGTGATTTCTTCTTCCGTGACCGAGCGGCCCCCGGCGGTGTCGATGGGCAGCAACGCGAGCACGCCCTGGGTGCTGAGCGAGAGCAGCCGCACGAACGGCTTGGCCACCGTGGCCACCCAGGTCATGGGCCGCGAGATCAGGTGCGCGACATTTTCCGGGTACAGCTGCGCGATCCGCTTGGGCACCAGCTCACCAAAGACGATGGTGATGAAGGTGATGATGGTCACCACCAGCGCCGTGGCCGAGACGTCGGCTACACCGTCCGCCACGCCCAGGCTGATGAACCAGCCGGCCAGCTCGCCGCTGAAAGCGGCCTCGCCGATGATGCCGTTCAGCATGCCGATCGAGGTGATGCCAACCTGCACCGAGGACAGAAACTGCGTCGGGTTGTCCAGCAGCGCCAGAGCGGCCGCCGCGCCTTTGTCACCAGTCTCGGCCATGGCGGTGAGGCGGGCCTTGCGGCTGGACGCCAGCGCCATCTCGGACATCGCGAACACGCCGTTGAGCACGGTCAACAGCGCGATCAGAAGGAAGTCCATGGATTCAGGTCAGCCGCTCAAGTGGGAAAGGCGCAAATTACAGCACAGCGTGCCGTGTAGAGTCCGGGCCACACAAGCACGAAGGCGGGGAGCAGACATGGCGGCGTATCTGGTCGGGGATGTTCAAGGCTGCGACGCCCCGCTCGGGCGGCTGCTGCAGGCGATCGATTTTTCCGCCAGCCGCGACACGCTCTTCGTGCTGGGCGATCTGGTCAACCGCGGCCCGGCATCGGCTGCCGTCCTGCGGCGACTGATGGCGATGGGCAGCAGCGCGCGCTGCCTGCTGGGCAATCACGACATGCATCTGCTGGCCTGTGCGCACGGCGTGCGCAAGCCCCACAAGCGCGACACGCTGGATGACCTGCTGGCGGCCCCGGACCGCAGCGCCATGCTCGACTGGCTGCGCCGCCAGCACCTGGCGCTGCACGAGACGGTGGACGGTCGGCAGCTGTTGATGGTGCATGCCGGCGTGTTGCCGCAGTGGACGGCAGCGCGCACCGTGGCGCTGGCGCACGAGCTGGAACAGGTGCTGCGCGGCGAGGGGCTGAGCGATTTCCTGCACGCCATGTATGGCAACACGCCAGACCGCTGGAGTGACGATCTGCATGGCCACGAGCGGCTGCGCGTGATCATCAACGCGCTGACGCGTTTGCGCTTCTGCACGGCCGACGGCCGTATGGAATTCGACAGCAAGGACAGCGCTGGCACCGCGCCGGCAGGCCATATGCCCTGGTTCGACGTGCCGGGGCGCGCGACGGCCGGCGATACCGTGGTGTTCGGCCACTGGTCCACGCTGGGATGGCTGGACCGGCGCGACCTCGTCTGCATGGACACCGGCTGTGTCTGGGGCGGCCCGCTGAGCGCGTTGCGGGTGTCGCCGCAGCTGGACCGCGCAGGCCTGGTGCAGGTCGACTGCCCACAGGCTCAGAAGCCCGGGGCCTAGCGCCGATCAGTCGGCGGTGGTGGAGGTCTCTTGCGGCTGTGGCTGCGGCGCCTGCACCACTGGCGCGGGGGGCTGCGACTTGAATAGCGCGGCGACCTTGCGCTTGGACTTGATGTTGGCCGAGATGCTGCGCGCCGGCTGACGCGCATGGGCTTCCCAGCCCGGCGCGGCGCCCTTCTCAGCCGCAGCCGTTGCCTCGTACGGCTGATCGAAGAACGGGTCGCGCGACGCAGCCGCACGCTGCGGGCGTGCCGGCCGGTCGGGCACGTCACGCCGCGGCGGCGCAGGTTGCGGGCGGTCTTCCAACACATCCCGCGGATCGTCGCCACCCCAGGCCCGGCGACCGTCGTTGAAGCGTCCCTGCTCGCGGATGCGCGGCATGTCCTCTTCGAACTCCAGCGGCTCGATCTCGATCTTGGTCTTGATCAGCTTCTCGATCTCGGCGACGAGGCGCACATCGTTGCCGCCTCCGGCAAAACTCACCGCCAGGCCCGACGCGCCGGCACGACCGGTACGGCCAATGCGGTGCACGTAGTCTTCGGCGTTGAATGGGATGTCGAAGTTGAAGACAGCCGGCACATCCTTGATGTCCAGCCCGCGGGCGGCCACGTCGGTGCAGACCAGCAAGTCGACTTCGCCCTTCTTGAACGCCTCGAGCGCTTTGAGGCGCTCGTCCTGGCTGCGATCGCCGTGCAGCGCCACCGTGCGCAGGCCTTCGCGCTCGAGCGAGCGCGCCAACCGGGCGCAGCCGAGTTTGCTGTTGACGAACACAAAGGCCTGGCGCAGCTCGCGGGCCTTCAGGATCTGGCGCACGGCGCGGCGCTTGTTCTCGTCCGTCACGCTGTAGAAATGCTGCTCGACGGTGGACGCTGCGGCGTTCGAGCGGGCCACTTCGATCGTGGTCGGGTTCTGCAGGTAGCTGCTGGCCAGACGCTTGATCTCGGGAGAGAACGTGGCCGAGAACAGAAGCGTCGTGCGTTGCTTGGGCAGGTACGACAGGATGCGTTGCAGGTCCGGCAGGAAGCCGATGTCCAGCATGCGGTCGGCCTCGTCCAGCACCACGTACTCGACCTGGTTCAGCACCGCGTTCTTGGCCTCGATGTGGTCCAGCAGCCGGCCGGGCGTGGCCACCAGCACTTCGACGCCCTTCTTCAGCTCGGCGGTCTGCGGCTTCATGTCGATGCCGCCGAACACCACGGTGCTGCGCAGCTGCGTGTACTTGGCGTACAGCGCGATCTGCTGGGCGACCTGGTCGGCCAATTCGCGCGTGGGCAGCAGCACCAGTGCACGCACCGGGTGCCGCGCGGGCGACATGGAGGCGTTCTCGTGGCGCAGCATGCGCTGCAGCAGCGGCAACGAGAAGGCGGCCGTCTTGCCGGTGCCTGTTTGCGCGGCGCCCATGACGTCCTGGCCTTGCAGCACCACCGGAATGGCCTGCGCCTGGATCGGCGTCATGGCGGTGTAGCCCATCTCGGCAACCGCCCGGGCCAAAGGCTCCGCAAGCTGCAGTTGGGAAAACGAATCAGGCGCGGAGCTGGAGGAGGTGTCGGGTTCGGAGTCGATCATCAATACGAAAATTCAAGCGCTACCAAACCGATAGCTGGCCGGCGCGAGAGAGAAAGGCCGGATTCGGATTATCGCCCAAGGGGTGAAACCCCGTGGCGCGCAAGCCGGTTCGAGGTCGCCCGCAAGGCTAAGGAAGCGACGCAGCAATCGGCGCCACGGCCTGCCGCACGTCGCCGCACTGCGCCCGATGGCGCAGCGCATGCTCCATCACCACCAGAGCCAGCAAGGACTCGACAATCGGGGTCGCGCGGATGCCCACGCAGGGATCATGCCGGCCCTTTGTCACGACTTCGACAGGTTGGCCCTGCACATCGATGGATTCGCGCGGCGTGATGATCGAGCTGGTGGGCTTGATCGCGATCGAGACTTCCAGGTCCTGCCCGGTGCTGATGCCGCCCAGCACGCCGCCAGCGTGGTTGGTGCGAAAGCCCCCTGGCGTCATCGAATCGCCATGCATGCTGCCGCGGTGGGCCACGCTGGCGAAGCCGGCGCCGATCTCCACGCCCTTGACGGCGTTCAGCCCCATCATGGCGTAGGCGATGTCGGCATCGAGCTTGTCGTACAGCGGCTCGCCCAGGCCCACCGGCATGCCACTGGCCACCACGCGCACACGTGCACCGCAGGAGTCACCGGCCTTGCGCAGGCTGTCCATGTAGTCCTCCAGCGCAGAGACGTCGGCCACCGGCGCGTAGAAGGGGTTGTTCGGCACATGCTCCCAGCTTTCGAACGGGATGGCGATGTCGCCCACCTGCGTCATGCAGCCGCGAAACTGCACACCGTACTGCTGCGCCAGCCATTTCTTGGCGACGGCACCAGCCGCCACCGTGGGCGCCGTCAAACGCGCGGAGGAACGGCCGCCGCCGCGCGGATCGCGGATGCCGAACTTGTGCCAGTACGTGTAGTCGGCGTGCCCGGGCCGAAAGCTCTGCGCGATGGCGCTGTAGTCCTTGCTGCGCTGATCGGCATTGCGGATCAACAGCGCGATCGGCGTGCCCGTGGTGCGGCCCTCGTACACGCCCGAGAGGATCTCCACCGCATCGGGCTCGTTGCGCTGGGTCACATGCCGGCTGGTGCCGGGGCGTCGGCGGTCCAGGTCGTACTGGATGTCGGCCTCGGACAACTCCATGCCCGGCGGGCAACCATCGATCACGCAGCCGATGGCCGGACCGTGGGATTCCCCGAAGTTGGTGACCGCGAAAAGGGTGCCGAAGGTGTTGCCGCTCATGCGCCGGATTATCCGCGAGCCCCTGCCATCGGTGCGATGTTGGGAACGGTTCCTGCTTTGCACAGGCGGCACCCACCCGGGCGCAGCACAACCGACTGAAAGGCACGCCATGCTGGACCGCACAAGCACCAAGTTCTCCCACGTCAAGCCCGAAGACACCAGCTACGTATCGGGCGGCTTGCGCGATTTCTTTCTGTACCGCGACCTGGGCATTGCCGACGCCACGCACGGAAAGGTGATCGCGCACCTCGTCAAGGCCAACATGGCACCTGAAACGGGCACCGGCTGGCACCGCCATGAGGCGGACTTCCAGATCGTGATCATGGTCAAGGGCTGGGCACGCTTCATGTACGAAGACAAGGAAACGCTGGTCGAAGCAGGCGACGTGGTGCACCAGCGCCCAGGCGTGCGCCACTACCTGTTCGACTACTCGCCCGACATGGAATACCTGGAGATCGTCTCGCCCGCCGACTTCAAGTCCGTCGATGTGGAACCTGTTTGCGAAGTGCCGTCCCCCACGCCCTGGATGTAAGTCGAACTGTGCCGTTGCGACCGCCGGTGAGCGCGCGCGGCAAACGGTCAGGGACTGAAGGCCGCGAAGCAGGCCATGCGCCAGAACATCCGCGGGGCTGGCTCCGCCAGACCGCTGGATGTGCCCCCCTTCGCGCAGCAGAAGGGGGGAGCCGCGAAGCGGCCGGGGGGTAGCTCAGAATTCTGCGTCGAGCTCGTCGATCTCTTCCGGCTCCTTCTTGGCCGCTGCGACCCACTCCTTCATCGGCGGCAAGGCCATGATGCGTTCGCAATAGGCCACGCACTCGGGCTCCAGCGGCACGTCGTAGGTCAGAAAGCGCGTCACCACCGGCGCGTACATCGCGTCGGCCATGCACGGCTGCTCGCCGAACAGGAAGGGGCCACCATACAGGGCCAGGCACTCGGCCCAGATCTCCAGAATGCGGTCGATGTCGGCCTGCGCGCGGGACCACACCTTGAACCCCGGAAAGTGGCCCTTGATGTTCATCGGCAGCGACGAGCGCAGCGCCGAAAAGCCAGAATGCATCTCGCCACAGATCGAGCGGCAGTGCGCGCGCGCAGCCTGGTCGTCCGGCAGCAGGCCCGCCTTGGGCTTGATCTCGTTCAAATACTCGCCGATGGCCATGGTGTCCCACACCTTGATCTTGTGGTGCGCCAATGCGGGCACCCGCATGGACGAGGACAGCAACAGCATCTCTGCCTTCATCGCAGGATCGTCGGGCGAGACCACGGTCTCGGTGAACTCGAGTCCGGAAAGCTTGGTCATCAGCCAACCCCGCAGTGCCCACGCACCGTAGTTTTTGCTGCTGATCGTCAACACGGCCTTGGTCGCTGCGCTCATCGTCATCGCCTCCAGTGGGCCACCTGTGTGCAAGGGCTGTGCCAGCGCGCTGCGTTACGCCAACGTTACATGCTGGCCCGCAACTTGCCTGCATGCGTGCATTCCAGCCGTCCACGAACACCCGCATGCTCTACCAGGCCTACCAGTTTCAGTCCGACCTGATGTCGCCGATGCGGTTGCTCGCCCAGTCGCTGGGGGCGGCGCTGTGGCTCGACGACACCGATCGCAGTCCGCTGCGCAAGATCGCGTCCGCCAGCCAGGTGTTGGCGCACATGCGGCTCACGCACTCGCGGCCGGCCTACGGCATCGACAGCGTCCAGATCAATGGCGAGCGCGTGCCGGTGACCGAGGAGGTCGGCCTGAAGCTGCCCTTCGGCAGCCTGCTGCACTTCAAGCGGCAACTGCCCGACCACCTGCCCGCACAGCCGCGTGTGCTGCTGGTCGCCCCGTTGTCGGGCCACTTCGCGACACTGCTGCGCGAGACCGCGCGCACGCTGCTGCAGGACCATGACGTCTACATCACCGACTGGCACAACGCACGCGATGTGGCGCTCCAGCACGGCGCGTTCACGCTGGACGACTACATCGCTTACATGATGGAGTTCATCGCCGCCGTGGGTACCAGCACGCATGTCATCGCCGTGTGCCAGCCCTGCGTGGCCGCATTGGCCGCTGCGGCACTGATGGCCGAGGACGACCACCCGGCGCAGCCACGCAGCCTCACCCTGATGGCCGGCCCGGTGGACTGCCGCGTCAACCCCACCGGGGTCAACACGCTGGCCATCAGCAAGCCCATCGGCTGGTTCGAGAAGAACCTCATCAGCCACGTGCCCATGCCACACGCGGGTTTCATGCGCCGCGTGTACCCCGGCTTCGTGCAGCTCGCGGCCTTCCTGAGCATGAACCTGGAGCGGCACAAGCAGCAATACAAGGACATGTACAAGCACCTGCTCGAAGGCGATATCGAGAAAGCCACGACCATCCGCGTGTTCTACGACGAATACCTGGCGGTCAACGACCTGCCGGCGGAGTTCTACCTGGAGACGGTCGAGAAGGTATTCCAGACCTATGACCTGCCACGCGGCGCCCTCACCTTCCGCAGCCGCGTCGTCAACCCGGCGGCCATCCGGCGCACAGCGCTGATGACGGTGGAAGGTGAGCGAGACGACATCTGCTCGGTGGGCCAGACGCTGGCCGCGCAGGACCTGTGCACCAGCGTGCGCCCGTTCCGCAAGACCCACCACGTGCAGACCGGTGTGGGCCACTATGGCGTCTTCAGTGGCCGCAAGTGGAACCAGGAGATTTATCCGCGTGTGCGCGACATGATCTACGCGATGGCGGACTGAAGACGTCTGCCGGGGCCCGCGGCGGGCCCGTCAAAAAAAGATGGCGAAGGAGCGCTTCAGCCCCTGTCTGCGTCTTCTTCCGCCGGCCAGTCGCGGATGTAGGCCTTGAGCATCTTGTTCTCGAAGTTCTGGCTGTCCACCACGGCACGGGCCACGTCGTAGAAGCTGATCACACCCATCAGCATGCGCTTGTCCATCACGGGCATGTAGCGGGCGTGGCGGTCCAGCATCATGCGGCGCACTTCGTCCAGTTCGGTCTCCGACGTGCATGTCAACGGTGCATCATCCATCGCGGTGCGCACCAGCGTCGTGCCCAATGCGCCGCCGTTCTTCACCACGGTCTTGATGACTTCGCGGAATGTGAGCATGCCCACCAGGTCACCGTGCTCCATCACCACCAGCGAGCCCAGGTCCTTCTCGGACATCGTGGAGACCGCGACCGACAGGGGTTCATCGGGTGTGACGGTGTATAGCGTGCTGCCTTTGACGCGCAGGATATCGGCGACTTTCATGGGACTCTCCTCGTGACCATCCGCACTGCGGAACGTTGATTGAATATAGCCCACAATCGCCGCGCATCTGCCTCTTTTCGCCTTCGCAGGAGACCCGCATGGCCGGCTATTCGGACCCTGGCTTCGACACCCTGGCGCTGCATGCGGGCGCAGCACCAGACCCTGTCACCGGCGCACGCGCCGTGCCCATCCACCTCACGACTTCGTTCGTGTTCGAGTCCAGTGACCACGCGGCCTCGCTGTTTAATCTTGAACGCGCGGGCCACGTGTATTCGCGCATCAGCAACCCCACGAATGCCGTGCTCGAACAGCGGGTCGCCGCACTCGAGGGCGGCATCGGTGCCATCGCCACGGCCAGCGGCCAGGCCGCGCTGCATCTGGCGGTGGCCACGCTGATGGGGGCGGGCGGGCACATCGTGGCCAGCACCGCGCTGTATGGCGGCTCGCAGAATCTGCTGCACTACACGATGCGGCGCTTCGGCATCGACACGACCTTCGTCAAGCCCGGCGACATCGACGGCTGGCGCAACGCCATCACACCTGCGACGCGGCTGCTGTTCGGCGAGACCGTCGGCAACCCGGGCCTGGACGTGCTGGACATCCCCACCGTGTCGGCCATCGCGCACGAGGCGGGCGTGCCGCTGTTGGTCGATTCGACGCTGACCTCACCCTGGCTCATCAAGCCGTTCGAGCTGGGGGCCGACCTCATCTACCACTCGGCCACCAAGTTTCTCTCGGGCCACGGCACGGTGATCGGAGGCGTGCTGGTCGACGGTGGCAGCTTCGACTGGGCAGCTTCCCATGCGGCGAGCGGCCGCTTCGCGGAGCTGGCAACGGCCTACGACGGCTTTCACAACATGGTGTTCACCGAAGAAAGCACGGTGGGCGCCTTCTTGCTGCGCGCGCGGCGCGAGGGGCTGCGCGACTTCGGCGCTTGCATGAGCCCGCACACGGCCTGGCTGATCCTGCAGGGCATCGAGACGCTGCCGCTGCGCATGGAGCGGCACATGGCCAACACGCGCAAGGTGGTCGAGTTTCTGGCGGCGCAGCCCTTCGTGTCGCGCGTGGGACATCCGCTGCTGGAAAGCCACCCCAGCCATGCGCTGGCCAACAAGCTGCTGCCGCGCGGTGCGGGTTCGGTGTTCAGCTTCGACATCCGCGGCTCGCGCGACCAGGGCCGCAAGTTCATCGAGGCACTGAAGATCTTCAGCCACCTCGCCAATGTGGGTGACTGCCGTTCGCTGGTGATCCACCCGGCCAGCACCACGCACTTCCGCATGAGCGACGAGGCACTGGCCGCAGGCGGCATCGGCCAGGGCACGATCCGCCTGTCGATCGGGCTGGAGGATGCGGACGACCTGATCGACGACCTGAAGAATGCGTTGAAGGCGGCGGAAAAATCGACGGGGAGGGCAGCATGAACCTCGTCGTCAACGGCCATGACTCCTACTGCTACACGGGTGGCAAAGCCTTCGATGCGGCCAAGCCCACGGTCGTCTTCATCCACGGCGTGCTGAACGACCACAGCGTGTGGATTCTGCAGAGCCGCTACCTTGCGCACCACGGCTTCAACGTGCTGGCGGTCGATCTGCCGGGCCATTGCCGCAGCGCCGGCGAGGCGCCCTCTTCCGTCGAAGAAGCCGCCGAGTTCATCGGCGCCCTGCTGGACGCGGCCGGCGTCGACCAAGCTGCGCTGGTCGGCCACAGCTGGGGCTCGCTGATCGCACTCGAGGCCGCGAGCCGGCTGCGCGAGCGCGTATCGCATCTCGTCCTCGTCGGCACCGCATTTCCGATGAAGGTCTCCCAGGCGCTGCTGGAAGCTTCGCAGCACGACCCCGAGGCCGCGTTGAAGTTGGTCAACGTCTTCTCGCGCTCCACGCTGGCGGCTCCGCCCTCGTCCCTGGGGCCGGGCACCTGGGTCTATGGCGCCAGCATGGCGCTGGGCCGGCGCGTGCTGCGCAGCAATGCGACGGCCAACGTGTTCCACCGCGGCTTTGCAGCCTGCAACGACTACGCGAGCGGCGAGGTGGCGATTGCGCAGATCACCTGCCCCGTGCTGTTCGTGCTGGGTGCGCAGGACCAGATGACACCGCCCAAGGCCGCCCAGGGCTTGATCGCCAAGGCCCGCGCCGCCGGCCAGAAGGTGACGGTGGTGCAGCCGCCCGTGGGCCACCACCAGATGACCGAAACGCCGGACGCCACCTTGTTCGCGATCCGCGATTTCCTGCGCGGCTGAGCGCGCCTCCCGGCAGGGCCGCCTACAGCGCGTCGCGCAGCCGCAGCGTGTCCCAGTGGCCGCGCTCCCACAGTGGTGCCAGCGCCGCGCCACGGTCGACCAGCAGGCGCTCCAGCAAGGGCGCGAGCAGCGTCTCATCCGGGTCGGCCAGCAGCACGTAACGCGCTTCGGTGGTGACGGGCTGGGCTGCCTCGTCGAGCCGGGCGATCCAGTCCAGCGCGACCAGCGCGTCCAGCACCGGTTCCAACTGCAAGGGGCCCGTGCCCAGACGCCGGCCAAGCTCGGCCCCGCCCAGGCCGTGCAAGGCCTCTCGCCGCGCTCCGTGCAGGTTCTGCAGCACCTCGATCGCCAGATGGAAGTGCCAGCCATGCGCGCTGGCAGGCCGGGCCACACCTTCGAGCAGGCTGGGCAGGTAGGCAACCGTCACGGCGCCCAGTAGCACGATCACCCAGGCCAGGTAGATCCACACCAGCAAGATGGGCGCGGTGGCAAAGGCGCCGTACATCGCCGAGTACATGGGCACCGAGGCCAGGTACAGGCTGAGCAGGCGCTTGGCCAGCTCGATGCCGACCGCCACGAACACCCCGCCCACGAGCGCGTGGCCCCATTTCACGTGCGTGTTGGGCACATGCCGGTACACGCTGGCCATGCCACCGGACAGCAGCATGAACTCCACCACATCGAGCAGCAGCCGCACACCGCCGGGCAGGGCCTCGACCACGCCGCGCGATGACGAAATGGCGTACGACGTCAGCGCCAGGCTGGCCCCCAGCGCCAGCGGCCCCAGCGTGATCAGGGCCCAGTAGATCAGCACGCGCTGGCCCAATGGCCGCGCGCGCCGCACGCGCCAGATGCGGTTCAGCGTGTGGTCGATCGTCAGCACCAGGGCCAGCGCGGTGGCCAGCACCACCGCCAGGCCGGCAGCCCCCAGGCGGCTGGCCTGGCTGGCGAACTGCGTGAGGTAACCCAGCACCTGGCGCGCGATACTGTCGGGCACCAGGCTTTGGATCAGCCAGCGCTGCAGCCCGCCCTGCACGGTGTTGAACATCGGGAACACGGTGAAGACCGCAAGGGCCACCGTGAACAGCGGCACCAGCGCCAGCGTGGTGGTGAAAGTCAGACTGCTGGCGGTCAGCGCCAACTGGTCTTCGCGGAAGCGTTCGCGCAGCGTGTGGCCAGTGTTGCGCCAGGGGAACTGCGCCAGTCGCTGCAGCAGCGCCAACAGGCGCGGCGGCAGCCGGCGGGTGACGGAGAGCATGACCGTATGATGCCACCGCCATGACACCCCCCTCCCCCCTGCCAGAGCCCTCTGGGCCCGCCGTCCAGTGGACGCGCACGCTCGCGGTGGCCAGCCTGCTGGGCCTGATCGCGCTCGGTCTGGCCTGGGAGCTGTGGCTGGCGCCGCTGCGCCCGGGCGGCTCGTGGCTGGCCCTCAAAGTGCTGCCGCTGTGCCTGCCACTGGCCGGGCTGCTGAAGAACCGCATGTACACCTACCGCTGGCTCAGCCTCTTGATCTGGCTGTACTTCACCGAGGGCGCGGTACGCGCTTTTGGCGATGCCGTGCCCGCCAGCCGCTGGTGCGCAATGGCGGAAGTGCTGCTGTGCCTGCTGCTGTTCACCGCCTGCGCGCTGCATGTGCGCCTGCGTTTTCGCAATGTCCGCGCGGCCGCTGCCGCGACGGGCGCCTGAAGGATGGACGACATGACCGATTTGCTCGATTCCCTGCGCACCACCGTCGGCGCTGCGCATGTACTGACCGAAGGCGATCTATCGGCCTGGGAGCAGGACTGGCGCAAGCGCTCGCGCGGCAAGTCTTTGGCTGTGGTGCGGCCCGCCAGCACGCAGGAGGTGGCGGCCGTCGTCAAGGCCTGCGCCGCGGCCGGCACCAGCCTGGTTCCGCAGGGCGGCAACACCGGCCTGGTGTGCGGCTCTACGCCGGATGAGAGCGGCACGCAGATCGTGCTGGCGCTGACCCGCATGAACGCCGTGCGCGCGCTGGACCCGGCCAACCTCACGATGACGGTGGAGGCCGGCTGCATCCTGCAGTCGCTGCAGGAGACGGCCGAGAAGGAAGGCTTCCTGTTCCCGCTGAGCCTGGCGGCCGAGGGCAGCTGCACCATCGGCGGCAACCTGTCGACCAACGCCGGCGGCACGCAGGTCGTGCGCTACGGCAACGCGCGCGAGCTGTGCCTGGGCCTGGAGGTGGTCACGGCCCAGGGCGAGATCTGGCAAGGCCTCACGGGCCTTCGCAAAGACAACACCGGTTACGACCTGCGCGACCTGTTCATCGGCAGTGAAGGCACGCTGGGTGTCATCACCGCGGCCACGATCAAGCTGTACCCGCTGCCGGCGGCGCGGCTGACGGCCTGGGCGGCCGTGCCGTCGATGGACCACGCCGTGCAGCTGCTGGGCATGGCCCACCGCAGCCTGGGCGCGGGGTTGACGGGCTTCGAAGTCATGGGCCGCTTCGCACTGAGCCTGGTGGCGCGGCACTTCCCGCAGCAGCGCGTGCCCTTCATCACCGGCGCGCCCGAGGCGCCGGACGAGACGCCCTGGTGCGTGCTGCTGGAGAACTCGGACGACGAATCGGAAGAGCACGCCCGCGCGCGCTTCGAGGCGCTGCTGGAGAAAGCCTTCGAAGACGGCTGTGTGACCGATGCCGTGGTCGCAGAGAACCTCACGCAGGCCCACCAGCTCTGGCACATCCGCGAAAGCATTCCGCTGGCCCAGGTCGAAGAAGGGCTGAACATCAAGCACGACATCTCGGTGCCAGTCTCACGCATTCCCGAGTTCGTGCGCGTGACCGACCAGCTGCTGGCCGAGAAGATCCCCGGCGTGCGCATGGTCAACTTCGGCCACCTGGGCGATGGCAACCTGCACTACAACGTGCAGGCGCCGCTGGGCGGCGATGCACATGCGTTCCTGCGCGAGCAAGAAGAGCACGTCAACACCGTGGTGTTCGACTCGGTCCACGCGTTCGACGGTTCGATCTCGGCCGAGCACGGCGTGGGCAGCCTGAAGCAGGCCAAGCTGCCGCACTACAAGTCGCCGGTGGCCATGCAGCTGATGCGCTCGATCAAGGGCGCGCTGGACCCGCAGAACCTGATGAATCCAGGGCGGGTGCTGGAGGTCTGAACTTCATGCGCTTAAAATCTGCGCATACTTGTTGCGCAGGAGCCGCCATGGCGCGTTTCGACAAATCCCCGAAGAAGGCCACCAACCTGTCCTTGAACAGCAAGGTGCTGGAGATGGCCCGCGAGTTGGGCATGAATGTCTCGGAGACCGTTGACGCCCTGCTGGCCAAGGAGGTCGAGCGCCGTTACTGGGAAGGCTGGCAGGAGCGCAACCAGGACGCCATCGACGACTACAACGCCCGCATCCGCCGTGACGGCATCTGGGGAGCCCAGTACCGCACGTTTGCACGCGGGCTGGGCGATGGCAGCCAGGAAGATGCCGGCAAGAAGAAGGCCGCTTGAGATGGCCCGGTTCGATGTCTACGCCAATCCGGAAAAGTCGGAGCACAAGCACACGCCGTTCGTGCTCGACGTGCAGAATGACCATCTGAACGGCGTCGAGACGCGGATCGTGATTCCGCTGCGGGATGCCCGCGTCCATGGACGCCGCCTGGAGCGCATCCATCCCGCCTTCACCGTCAACGCACGAGAGGTCGTGCTCGACACGCCGACGATGGCGACCTTCCCGCGCGAGTGGCTGCGCACGCCCGTGGCGAGCCTGAAGCCACAGCAACACGAGATCCAGTACGCGCTGGACGCTGTCTTCGGCGCCTACTGAATCCACACCAACATGACCGCCCGCCCCACCCGCTCCCAATACGAAGATTTCATGCGCCACGTGCACCAGCACGGCGTGGCCAAGACCGACCGCACCGGCACGGGCACCACCAGCGTGTTCGGCCACCAGATGCGCTTCGATCTCACCGAAGGCTTCCCGCTGGTCACCACGAAAAAGGTGCACCTGAAATCCATCATCCAGGAACTGCTGTGGTTCCTGACCGGCTCGTCCAACAACAACTGGCTCAAGGAGCGCGGCGTCAGCATCTGGGACGAATGGGCCAAGGCCGATGGCGACCTGGGGCCCGTCTATGGTGTGCAGTGGCGGTCGTGGCCCACGCCGGACGGCGGCCACATCGACCAGATCGCCGAAGTGGTCAAGCAACTCAAGAGCAACCCCGATTCACGCCGCATCATCGTGAGCGCATGGAACGTGGCCGATCTTTCGAAGATGGCGCTGATGCCGTGCCACGCGTTCTTCCAGTTCTACGTCGCAGACGGCAAGCTGAGTTGCCAGCTCTACCAGCGCAGCGCAGATATCTTCTTGGGCGTGCCCTTCAACATCGCCAGCTACGCGCTGCTCACCCACATGCTGGCGCAGCAGTGCAACCTGCAGGTGGGCGACTTCATCTGGACCGGTGGCGACTGCCACATCTACAGCAACCACCGCGAACAGGTGGAACTGCAGCTGAGCCGCACGCCCTACCCTTACCCGACGCTCCACATCAAGCGCCGACCCGATTCGATCTTCGACTACCAGTTCGAAGACTTCGAAGTCGTGGACTACCAGCACCACGCCGCCATCAAGGCGCCGGTCGCCATTTGACATGACCACGCTGCACCTGATCCTCGCGCGCGCCGCCAACGGCGTGATCGGCAAGGCCAACGCCCTGCCCTGGCGGCTGCCGGAAGACCTGGCGCACTTCAAGGCCACCACGATGGGCTGCCCGGTGCTGATGGGCCGCAACACCTGGGAATCGCTGCCGCCCAGGTTCCGCCCGCTGCCGGGCCGTTTGAACATCGTGCTGACGCGCCAGCCCGCCTGGCAGGCCGATGGCGCGCTGCGCGCGGCGTCGGTGGACGAGGCGCTGGGCCTGTGCCCGGCGCAAGCCCAAGTGTGGGTCATCGGCGGCGCCGAGCTTTTCGCCCAGGCGATGCCGCTGGCCAGCACGGCCGTGGTGACCGAGCTCGAGGCCGATTTCGAGGGCGACGTGTTTGCGCCGGTGTTCGATGCCGGCTGGCAAGAAACGGCGCGCGAGCGCCATGTCTCCAGCAACGGCTTGGCGTTCAGCTTCGTGACCTTGCGCAACACGACCGTGCCCGCGAGCGCGCCCTGATCGCTCAACGCTGCGCGGTGGTCGCGTCGCGCGGGCTCAGCAGATAGGGCAGCAGCCCGAGCAGTACCAGCGCCGCGGCACTGCCGAAGATGGCGGTCCACGTGCTGCCCGGCGACCAGCCGGCCCGCTGCCCGGCATCGGCGATCTGGCCGAACGCCCAGGCGGCAAACGCCGAGCCCAGAAACACAAAGCTGTTCAGCAGCCCCAGGCCGCGCCCGCGCACGGCCGGTGCCAGCAGCTGGCGGCCATGCGTCATGACCAGCGGGTGCAGCATGCCGATGATGACCACCAGCGTCAGCATCACGACATGCGACAGCACCTCTCCCCCAGGCCACCCCGCCAGCACCAGCGCTGCGCTGCCCGATGCCACCGACACCCCGATCACCGTGGCCCGCAGCGAACTGCGGCGCACCAGGCGCGGCAGCAGCAGCGCCGTGGCGAAGCTGCCCAACGTGATGCCTGTCAGCGCCAGGCCGCGCGCATCGGCGTCCAGCCCGAACACGGACGAGAAGTACGGCCCACCCCAGGCGTTGCGAAACGTGGTGCCCGCCGCCATGCCCACGCACATCGGAATCAGCGTCCACAGCGCCGGCACCGCCAGCAAGCGCGCACTGGCCGCCAGCATGGCCGTGGGCGCCTCGCGCCGCGCCTCGGCATGGCCGGCATCGCGCACATAACGCCACACGCCGACACAGGCCGCCAGCATGCACAGCGCGGCCACGCCGATGGCCACGCGCCAGCCCAGCTGGTGCGCCACCCAGCCCAGCGGCCAGGTGGCGCACAGTGCGCCCAACATGCCGATGGCGTTGGAGCGGCCCATGAAGGGAACGTGCCGGTCTGGCGGCAGGTTCTCGGCCGCGTAGTGCATCAGCCCCATGAACACCGGCGCGCAGGCCAGGCCCAGGCCGACCTGCGCCAGCATGGCCGTGGGCCCATTCGGCGCCAGCGCGAAGAGCACGGCCGAGACCACGCCCACGGCCAGCAGCCAACGCGTCGGCGCGCCCACGCCATGCCGGTCGAACGCAATGCCCACGGGGATCTGCGCCACGGCGAAAGCCAGGAAGAAACACGACGACAGCAGCCCGAAGTCGGCCGGCGACAGCGCCAGGTCGTGCTGCAGCTCAGGCGCCATCACGGCCAGGCAGGAACGGAAGAACTGGCTCAGCGAGAACGCGAAGACCAGGGCGCGCAGGCCGCGCGAGGAGATGGTTGGGGACATGGGGGCTGCGCAGAAGGAGGGCCGGGCGAGGCCGCATCCTACCCACGCGCACCGCTCGACGACGACCCCTGCACGACGCAGGACTGCGCGCCGCAGCCCTTCGTCAGGCCGGGCCGGAGCCGGCCGGCTGCGCCGTCGCGTGCTCGCACATGGATCGGCTCCAGTTCGCCTTCAGCACCATGGCACCGTCGCGCTCCTCCCAGTAACGCCCGGCGACCGCCGATTTCCCAGTGATGAACGCGCGCCGCCGTGCAATGCGGTCTTCGCCCAGTACGTTCTTCGTGATCGCTAGCCGCAGCGTACCGTCCGGCGCAAACAACAGCGTGCCGCCGCCGACGAAGCCGAAGCCTGGAAGAGCGTCGCGCGCCGCAACGCTGACGGTCTGCGTCACCACCGCTACCGTCTCGAACAGCACGTCGCCGTTGGGGGCCACGCGCCGCGTTACCTCGATCGCGTCGATGCACGGCAGCGCAAACGTGACCCGCTCACCTGATGGCACGGCCTGCTCGGGTGTCGCCAGCCCGCACTCCCGTGCGACACCGGGAAGCGTCAGCCATTCGCCCAGCGCCTTCGCCTGCCGCAGGCGCTCGTCCACCGGCAGCGGGCGGCCCGGGGCGCCGGCGAACTGCGTGCGGGCGAAGCTCAGGCCCTCTGCCGGCGGCAGCGCACGCCGCGGTGGCGCCCACACCAGCGCATCTTCGGACAGGCTGATGACATGGGTGGGCACGATCTCGCGCACCCGAAAGGCATCGATCAGCGCCTCGCGGATGGCCCAGGGGTCATCGGGGCGCAGCTCCGTGTCGGCGGTGATCATGGCGCGCAGAAACTCGCCCAACTTGATGTCGGCCGGCGGGCAGTAGTCGATTGCCCGCACCACGATGGCGGTGAACTGGCGGGCCAGCAACGCCGCCTCTTCGGCCAGCGCGTCCAGCAAGTCCGGCGCCAGGCTGCCCAGCGGCAGCACGCCGCTGCCCGAGGTTGCCAACCTTCGCAACCGCGCGGTGCGGCGCCGGTACACCGTGTCGAACGCGTCGAACACCGCCGCCAGCAGCACCTCGCCCATGTCGTGCTCTTCCAGGTCGTGCCGGTAGATGCCGGTGGGCTCCTGACTTTCAGGCCGGCGGCCGGGTCGGCCGTCCGCCCGGCGCAGGGCGTCGCGGTCTCCCGTCTGGCCGAACTGCCGCGCGATGCAGCACAGCCAATCGGTCGCGGTCTCGTTGTCATCGCGCCGCACCACGACCGACCTGGAAGCCTGCAATGCGTCGCGTAGCGCATGCGGATACTGAAAGTGCTGGAACAGGGCGACCAGATCGGCAAAGCCTTCGTGGAAGCCGGGCACATCGTGGGAGGTCGGCTCCATGAAGCGCGGGCGCTGGCTGTCCAGCAGCGCGTGGGCGATCTCATGGGCCACGATGTCGTGCGAGAGCGCCGTGAACACCCAGCCCGCACGTTCTGTTACGAAGTAGCCGAACCGCAGTTCGCCGCGCGCAGCGTCATACCAGGCATTGCGCTCGCCGGTGCCCAGCGGAAACATGCGCAACCGGGCCGGCGCGGCACCGGAGCGGCCAAACGACCAGCCCGGCTCGCGCCCCAGCGCGAAGCGGAAAGCGGCGTGCACCTGGCTGGCCACCGCATAGACCATCTGCGCGTGAAAGCGCGGGTTCGATTCCGACGGTGCATACCCGTCCTGCAGCAGCTGGCTGGCGTCGTCGAGGTGCGGCGGGTCGAGCGCGACGCCCTCGGCATCGAGCATGCAGACCTCGAAGATGCGCCCGCACAGGCTTTGCGAGCCGGCATGCACATCGGCCGGCTCCAAGGTTAGCGGCTCGTAGTCGACATGCGCCACGGCCGAGCGGCCCTCGAAGCGCTTGGCCACCGGATCACTGGTGAAGACGCGCAGGCGCCGGTAGGGCGGGTCGCCGGCGCGGCGCTCGGCCGTCTGCGCGACCGGGTGGCGCAGACGGTCGTGTACCAGGAACTGAACCGGCAGTTCCTCTGGCGGCGGCGTGCCGTGCGCTGACGTGGCCACCTCAGGCCCCACCGAACAGCGGCGCATTCAGCCGCTCGATCGGCCCTTCGATCTGCGGGTGCTGGCGCGCGCCGTTGCCGAAAGCGTCGACGACCTGCTGGTGCAGCGCACGCGCCGTCTCCGGCAGCGCTCCAGCGGCCAGCAGGCGCGTCGCGCGCAGTGTGAACTCGCCATGGCCATCGCTCTCCCAAGCAAACTCCTTGGACGTGCAGGCGCTGAACAACAGTTCCATCTTGGCCACGCGTGGCGCCGGCAGTTGGACGCCATTGCGCGCACGCATGGCGCGGATGGCCGCCGTGACCTCTGGCGTCGGCGCGATCTCACGTTTGCGCGCAATGCCCGCACCGCCCACGTTGCCCGCATGGCGCGCATTGCGCGGTGACGCCTGCATGAGAGCGCGCGAGATGGTGCCGGAGCTGCAGCAGTCCGCAAAGATCGTGAGCCGGGCGCCGGCGACCAGCCGGTCACACAGCGCGCCCAGGTCGTCGTCGAGCAGCACCGCACCGCTTGCGTAGTCGATCGGGCACAAAGCCTCGTCGAAGCTGGGGCTATCGCTGGTCGCCTCGTCACGGTTGAGGTCGCGGATCTGCATGCCGTGGCCGGCGTACTGGAACACGATCTCGTCGCCCGCCCGCGCGCTGTCGATCAACTGTTCCAGCTTGCCGACCAAGGCGGCGCGCGTCGGGTCGATCAAGGGCTCCACGGTGAAGCCGAGCCGCTCCAAGGTCATTTTCCACAGTGCCGCGTCGTTGATGCAGCCGTAAAGCTTGTCTTTGTCCAGGGCATAGTTATCAATGCCTACGCACAGCGCGCGCCGCCGGCCGCTGCCCTGCGCAGCCGGGCTGGCCAACGGTGACTGCGATGTTGGTGGCGGTGGCGGTGGTGCTGGCGGGGGTGGCGTGTTGCCAGCGGCCGCATCCCACTCCGGCGGCCAGTCGACCGTGTCTGCCCAGGTGTCCGGCCCTCCGCGCCGAGCATCGTCCGGAAAGCTCTCCCGCAGAGGGTCCGCATCGCTCAGCCCGAGCACGCGGCGCGCCACCGAGTTCATCGTCGGCGGATCGTTGTCGAAGTCGCCGTGCCGCACCGCCCGGCTGGCGCTGCGCCCATCGAGCTCTGAGCTCTTGGACCAGACCAGATCGGCGTGCCCGCTGCCCGCCTGGCCGAGCCCGAACAGTGCGCGCATCGCGGGGTCCGCGCGCAGCGAATCCTCCAGTCCCAGCAGGCGCGTGCCAGAGCGGGGTTCGCAGGCCTCGCTGACGAGGTAGAGCAGAGACTTCTGGTAGATCCGCGCGCAGTTGTCGGCACGCTCGAAATCACGCCGCATGGTGAAGACGGTCAGCGCGTCGACCCCGTTGCCGGCGCCGAGCAAGGGCGCGGCCAGGCTGGCAAACGCATCCACGCGCACCGCTGGCGCCATCAGCTGCAGCGTGGCGAACGAGGGCAGGCCGAGCGCACGTGCGGCACGCACCAGATGCGTATGAAAAATCGCCCCTGCGCTGTGGCCGACCGCGTGAAGATCGACCTGCGCGCCCTCGGCGATGAAGCGGCCGAGCGCGATCAGCAAGTGGCGAGCTGCACCGTCTTCGGCACTGGCCAGCTGCGCAGAAGCCTTCATGCCGCCCCAGATACGCTCGGCCTGCAAAGCGCGCACGGTCTTCTCGATCAACGGGTCGCTCACGTAGTCGTTGAACTTCTCGCCAAACCCTCGCTGGCGCAACGGCGATCGGGCCCGTTCCAAGAGGCTCTTGATGGTCTCGAACAGGCCGGTCTCCCAGACGAAGTGGATCGGATAGATGCCATTGGCAAGCCACCAGCCGACCTGGTTCTGGGCCGTGGCGAGCCCGGCCGATTCCTTCACCAGCCCGCCATGCGCATACAGCACAACCTGCAACCTGCGGTTCTGCGCTGCGGCAGCGGCCGCCGCCGGGCGCAGGTGCTCGTGGATGATCATGTCGACATCTTCCGGCCGACTGGTCATCAACCCGCTGGACGAGAACCGGCCCATGCGCAGGTTCAGTACATACGGGCGCAGCGCGTCGATCTGCTCCGGTGTGGGCGCATCGCCGCCGGCGCCGCCGCGTGCACCGTCGCGCCCAGCGCCGAGCATCGCAGCCACGTCGGCGTGCTGGTAGTCCAGCTCTTCCATCGGCGTATCGCTGGCGGCACTGCGGGCGCCCGCCGGGCCGGGTTCGATCAAGCGCAGGGTGCGTTGCACCAGCGCGTGGTCAGCCCGCGCCGCATCCGGCCACTGCGGCTGCGCGGCTCCCCGCGCCCCACCACGGCCACGCGCACCCGCCGCGTGCATGGCCGTGCGATGCGCTCTCAGCTCGGCGAGAAAGGTGTCGTAGTCGATGCCGGTGCCAGGGCAGCTCTTGGCCGCCATCTGGTTGTGAAAGGCCAGGTTCTCCGCCGGCAGGCCGAACCTGGCCTGCACCAGCGCGATGACGTCCAGCACGGTGCGGCGCTGGGCGCCCTGCAGCTGGTCGCGCCCGGTGTCGAAATCGCCCACCGTCTCGAACATGAAGGCCCCAGACACGCCGTTGCCGTTGTGGCCAATCGCGCTGGCTGGCGCATCGTTCCAGTTACGCCCTGTCCACACGAAGCCTTGGGGGTCGATCGTCAGGTGCTGCGCGATGTCGGAAAAGCCGCGGTCCTGGGTGTGAAATCGCCACATGCCCACCATGGAATCGTGACTCTTCCACATCGCGTGGTTGGGCCGCCAGGTGTGGTGCATGTGCACGTTGGTGATGCGACGGCGAAAGGCGAACGCCTGCAGAACGCTGGCGAACTGGTCGATGGTCAAACGCTGGAACGGTGCGGGCATGAGCGGGTCTCCTGGGCCGGGGTCGGCGCAGCGCATCGTCCCGCTTTCGGCGGGAACGCTCATCCTCAATCCGCAGGATGGACGCGCCGCTTGCGCTCAGGTCGCGATCGTCTGGCGCACCGCCCGCTCCCACTGCTGCATGTGCTGCTGCGCACGCTCGCGCGACATTGCGGGCTCGAAGCGGCGCTCCACCTGCCACTGGGCGGCCAACTCGTCCAGGCCGCCGTAGACGCCGCACGACAGGCCCGCGAGATACGCCGCGCCCAGCGCCGTGGTCTCGATCACCCGCGGACGCACGACAGGGATGCCCAGCAGATCGGCCTGAAACTGCATCAACAGATCGTTGACGCAGGCGCCGCCGTCCACGCGCAGCTCGGTCACACCGGCAAAGCCGGCATCGGCCGCAGCGTCGCGACCCATGGCCTGCAATAGCGCGGCGCTCTGAAACGCAATGCTCTCCAGCGCGGCACGGGCGATGTGCGCCACCGTGCTGCCGCGCGTGAGGCCCACGATGGCGCCGCGCGCGTCGGGGTTCCAATACGGCGCGCCCAGCCCGGTGAAGGCCGGCACCACCAGCACGCCGCCGCTGTCGGGCACGCTCTCGGCCAACGCCTGCACCTGGCTGCTCGACTCGATGGCGCCCAGTCCGTCGCGCAGCCACTGCACGATGGCCCCGCCGATGAACACGCTGCCCTCCAGCGCAAATTCGGGCACCGCACCGGGCACCTGCAGCTGCGCGGCCGAGGTGGTGATCAGCCCGTTGGCCGACTGCAGAAAGCGCGTGCCCGTGTGCATCAGCATGAAGCAGCCGGTGCCATAGGTGTTCTTCGCCAGCCCGGGCCGAAAGCAGGCCTGGCCGAACAGCGCGCTCTGCTGGTCGCCGGCGACGCCGCCGATCGGCACCGGCACGCCGAACACGGCCGCCTGCGTGTGGCCGAACACGTGGCTGGACGGGTGCACCGTCGGCAGCAGCGCGGCCGGCACGCGCAGGAGCGCCAGCAGTTCCTCGTCCCACGCGTTGCGGTGCACGTCCAGCATCAGCGTGCGGGCGGCGTTGCTGACATCGGTGGCATGCACGGCGCCGCCGGTCAGCTGCCACATCAACCACGTATCCACCGTGCCGAAGGCCAGCTCGCCACGCTCGGCCGCGGCGCGCGCGCCGTCCACGTGGTCCAGGATCCACTGCAGCTTGGTGCCCGAAAAATAGGCGTCGATGACCAGACCCGTGCGCGCGCGAAAGGTCGGCTCGTGCCCGGCCTCGCGCAGCGCGGCGCAGGTCGGCTCGGCACGACGGTCTTGCCAGACGATGGCGTTGTAGATCGGCACGCCGGTCTTGCGGTTCCACACCAGCGTGGTCTCGCGCTGGTTGGTGATGCCGATGCCGGCCAGGTCGGTCGGAGCGATGCCGGCCTTGGCCAGCGCCTCGTGCGCAGTGGCCAGCTGGCTCTGCCAGATCTCCATCGGGTCATGCTCCACCCAGCCCGGTTGCGGGTAGATCTGGCGGAACTCGCGCTGGGCGATGGCCACCAGCCGGCCCCCGGCATCGAACACGATGCTGCGCGAGCTGCTGGTGCCCTGGTCCAGCGCGAGTAGAAAGTTCTTGGTCGTCATACAGCGGTGGCTTTCATGCGATCACACAGGCGACCCCGGCCTGGTCCAGCAGCGTGGGGAATAGCGCCGGCGGCGGCGCGTCGGTGAACAGCTTGTCGACCTGCTCCAACCGCGCCACCTCGACCATGGCCGGGCGGTTGAACTTGCTGTGGTCGGCCGCCACCCAGACCTCGCGCGAATGGTCGATGATGGCCCGCGCCACCTTCACTTCGCGAAAGTCGTAGTCGCGCAGGCTGCCGTCGTCCTCGATGCCGGAGATGCCGATCAGCCCGATGTCCACGCGGAACTGGCGGATGAAGTCCACCGTGAGCTCGCCGACGATGCCGCGGTCGCGCGTGCGCACGATGCCGCCGGCCACGATCACCTCGCAATCGGGGTTGCCCGACAGGATGGCCGCCACGTTCAGGTTGTTGGTGATCACGCGCAGGCCCTTGTGGTGCAGCAGCTCGCGCGCAATCGCCTCGGTGGTGGTGCCGATGTTGATCAGCAGCGAACAGCCGTGCGGCACCGCCGCCGCCGCCGCCCGCGCGATGCGCTGCTTGGCGCCCTCGTTGAGCAGCTGGCGCTGCAGATACTCGATGTTCTCCGTCGTCGAACTGGGCACGCGCGCGCCGCCGTGAAAGCGCGCCAGCAGCCCGGCGTCGGCCAGCAGCTTCACATCGCGCCGCACCGTTTGCAGCGTCACGCCGAAACGCTCGGCCAGCGTCTCGACCGAGACCGAGCCACGCGCGCGCACCTCGTCCACCACTTGGGCCTGGCGGGGGTTCAGAGTCATGGCCCGAAGGGTACCGAAGCTGTCCACGGCAGCCACTGCGACAACCCCTCTTGCACTTGGCGAACAGCTTTGCTAAAAACCGAAGCAACTAATCGAGCAATCGAACAAAAACGAAAAAGCAAGGTCCGCCAACTGTTGCGTATGTCACAGCATCGCAGCCGACCACGCGCCAGAGCCCAGGAGACAACGCTTGGATTCCACCCGCACCGCACCCGTGCAGGCCCCACCGCCCGCAGCCTATGACGTGCTCGTCGTCGGCGGCGGCATCAACGGGGCCGGCATCGCCCGCGATCTGGCCGGCCGTGGCTGCAGCGTGCTGCTGTGCGAACAGGACGACCTGGCCGCACACACCTCGTCGTCGTCCACCAAGCTGATCCACGGCGGCCTGCGCTACCTGGAGTACTACGAGTTCGCGCTGGTGCGCAAGGCCCTGGCGGAACGCGAGGTCTTGCTCAAGAGCGCGCCGCACATCATGTGGCCGCTGCGCTTCGTGATGCCGCACGACCCCGGCATGCGGCCGGCCTGGATGATCCGCGCCGGCCTGTTCCTGTACGACCACCTGGCCCGCCGCGAGGTGCTGCCCGGCTCACGCACGGTCAACCTGCGCCGGCACCCGGCCGGCGAGGCGCTGCAGCCGCGCTTCAAGCGTGGCTTCGTGTACTCGGACGGCTGGGTCGACGATGCGCGGCTCGTCGTGCTCAACGCGCTGGACGCCGTCGCCCACGGCGCCACGGTGCTGACGCGCTGGCGCTGCAGCGCTGCCGTGCGCGAGGCCGGGCACTGGCGCGTGCGCCTGCAGGGGCCAGACGAGGCGCAGCGCGAGATCACGGCGCAGGTGTTGGTCAATGCCGCCGGGCCGTGGGCCGCGCAGTTTCTGGCCGAGCAGGCGCGCATCCCGCAGCCGCGCGCGCTGCGGCTGGTCAAGGGCAGCCACATCGTCGTGCCGCGCATGTTCACGCACGACCATGCCTACATCTTCCAGAACCCCGACAAGCGCATCATCTTCGCCATCCCCTACGAGCGCGATTTCACGCTGATCGGCACTACCGATGTCGAGCACCTCGGTCCCGTCGGCACCGCCCGCATCGACACCAGCGAGATCGACTACCTGTGCGCCCAGGCCAGCCGCTACTTCGCCAAGCCGGTCGCCCCGGCCGATGTGGTGTGGACCTATGCCGGCGTGCGCCCGCTGCTGGACGACGAATCGGGCGACCCCTCGGGCGACCCCTCTGCCGTCACGCGCGACTACCTGCTGGACCTGGACAGCACGCACGCCCCGCTGCTGACCGTCTGGGGCGGCAAGATCACCACCTTCCGCAAGCTGGCCGAAGAAGCCGCCGACCTGCTGACGCCCGCACTGGCACCGCGCATGCAGCGTGGCGCCTGGACAGGTGGCGCCTTCCTGCCCGGCGGCGACCTGTCGACCTGGATCGGCCCGGCGCAGCGGCCCGATACCGATTTCGCGCGCTTCGTGCAGGCCGTGGGTGAACGCTACCCCGCGCTGGCACCTGCGCTGGCGCTGCGCCTAGCACGGGCCTACGGCTCGCGCATCGACCTGCTGCTGCAGGACGGCCTGGGCGCCGAGATCGCGCCCGGCCTGTTCGAGGCCGAACTGCACTACCTGCACCGCAGCGAATGGGCGACCACGGCCGACGACGTGCTGTGGCGCCGCAGCAAGCTGGGCCTGCACCTGAGCCCCGAGCAGCGTGCCATCGTGGCGGGTTGGTGCACCACGCACTGGTCCGAGCCCAGCGCCCCCGCCCCCTTGACGGAGACCCCATGGAATTGACGCTCACGGGCATTGGCCAGCAACTCGGCTCGGCCACGCACCTGTACCCGCTGGACCTGACGCTGGTGCCGCGCGCCGTCACCGTGCTGCTGGGCGCCACGCAGGCCGGCAAGACCAGCCTGATGCGCGTGATGGCCGGGCTGGATGCACCCAGCCAGGGCCGGTTGCTGGCCGATGGCGAAGACGTCACCGGCCGCCCGGTGCGCCAACGCAATGTGGCCATGGTCTACCAGCAATTCATCAACTACCCCTCGCTGACCGTGGCCGAGAACATCGCCTCACCCCTGAAGCTGCGCGGCCAGCCGCGGGCCGAGATCGACGCCCGCGTGCGCGAACTGGCCACGCGGCTGCACATCGACCCGTTTTTGCAGCGGCTGCCGGCCGAGCTGTCCGGCGGCCAGCAACAGCGCGTGGCGCTGGCCCGCGCGCTGGCCAAGAACGCGCCGCTGATGCTGCTCGATGAGCCACTGGTGAACCTGGACTACAAGCTGCGCGAAGAGCTGCGCGACGAGCTGACGCAGCTCTTCGCCGCTGGCCAGTCCACTGTCGTGTACGCCACGACCGAGCCAACCGAGGCGCTGCTGCTGGGCGGCTACACCGCCGTGCTGGATGCCGGCGAGCTGCTGCAGTACGGCCCCACGGCCGAGGTCTTCCACCGCCCGCGCTCGATCCGCGTGGCCCGCGCGTTCAGCGACCCGCCGATGAACCTGCTGGCCGCCACGGCCGATGGCAGTGGCGTCACCCTGGCAGGCGGCGTGCACCTGGCCCTGCCCGAGGGCGTGTGCCAACGCCTGCCCGCCGGAGCCCCGCTGACGGTGGGCGTGCGCGCTGCCGCATTGCGGGTGCACGCGCGGCCTGGCGACCTGGCGCTGCCGGGCCAGGTCGAGCTGGCCGAGATCTCCGGCTCCGACAGCTTCGTGCATGTGTCCACCCCGGTTGGCGAACTGGTCGCCCAGCTGACCGGCGTGCATGTGTTCGGGCTGGGTGATGCACTCACGCTGCACCTGGACCCGCGCCACGCCTATCTGTTCGACACGGCCGGCGACCTGATTGCAGCACCACAAGAAAACTAGAAATGAAACCCCCACGCTCATCGCTTCGCGTATCGCTGCCCCCAAAGGGGGCGCTCAGTGGCTTCGGGCGGCCGGGCGCTCACGAAATGAAACCTCCACGCTCATCGCTTCGCGTATCGCTGCCCCCCGAGGGGGCGCTCAGTGGCTTCGGGCGGCCGGGCGCCAACTGATATGGCACGCATCGACCTCGACCTGGCCCACGCGTACAAGGCCAACCCGCAGCGCGACGAAGACTACGCGCTGCTGCCGCTGAACATGTGCTTCGAAGATGGCGGCGCCTACGCGCTGCTGGGCCCTTCGGGCTGCGGCAAGACGACCCTGCTCAACATCATCTCCGGCCTGGTGAAGCCCTCACAAGGCAGCGTGCGTTTCGACGGCACCGACGTAACCGGCCGCACGCCGCAGCAGCGCAACATCGCCCAGGTGTTCCAGTTCCCGGTGATCTACGACACCATGACCGTGGCCGAGAACCTGGCTTTTCCGCTGCGCAACCGCGGCGTGCCGGCCGACCGCATCCGCGAGCGCGTGGGCCGCATCGCCGAGATGCTGGAACTCTCCGGCCAGCTCGGCACCCGCGCCGCCGGCCTGGCGGCCGACGCCAAGCAGAAGATCTCGCTGGGCCGCGGCCTGGTACGTGAAGACGTCAGCGCCGTGCTGTTCGACGAACCCCTGACCGTGATCGACCCGCACCTGAAATGGCAGCTGCGCCGCAAGCTCAAGCAGATCCACCATGAGTTGAAGCTGACGCTGGTCTACGTCACGCACGACCAGGTCGAGGCGCTCACCTTCGCCGACCAAGTGGTCGTCATGACGCGCGGCCGGGCGGTGCAGATCGGCAGCGCGTCCGACCTGTTCGAGCGGCCGCAGCACCGCTTCGTCGGCCACTTCATCGGCTCGCCGGGCATGAACTTTCTGCCGGCGCAGTGGGACGGCCGCCAGCTGATGGTGGCCGGCCACGCCATGGCGGGCCAGTTGCCGCTGCCCGATACCGGCGCCATCACGCTGGGTGTGCGGCCCGAATACGTGCGGCTGGCCGCGCCCCAGGCGCCGGGTGCCGTGCCGGCGCGCGTCACGCAGGCGCAGGACATCGGCACCTACTGGCTGCTGGCTGCCGAGGTCGGCCAGGGCGCCGAGGCGCATACCGTGCGCGTCCGGCTGGCGCCGCAGCAGACGGTGCCGCAACCGGGCACCGACGTGTGGCTGGCGCTGGTCGGCCCGCACAGCTGCTTCTACCGCGACGATCGGCTGGTCGCCACCGCCCCCACCGGAGTCGCCGCATGAAGCCCCTGAACCAGAAAGCCTGGCTGTTGATCCTGCCCGTGGTGCTGTGCGTGGCCTTCTCGGCCATCCTGCCGTTGATGACGGTGGTGAACTACTCGGTGCAGGACATCATCTCGCCCGAGCGCCGCGTGTTCGTCGGCACCGAATGGTTCAAGGCCGTCATGCGCGACGATGAGTTGCACGATGCGCTGCTGCGCCAGATCGGCTTCTCGCTGGCGGTGCTGGCGGTGGAGATCCCGCTGGGCATCGCGCTGGCGCTGTCGATGCCGGCGGCGGGGTGGAGGTCATCTGCCGTGCTGGTGCTGATCGCCATCTCGCTGCTGATCCCGTGGAACGTCGTGGGCACCATCTGGCAGATTTACGGCCGGGCTGACATCGGCCTCATGGGTGCGACATTGGCCAAGCTGGGCATCGAGTACAGCTACACCGGCAACGCCACGCACGCCTGGCTCACGGTGCTGCTAATGGACGTATGGCACTGGACACCATTGGTCGCGCTGCTGTGCTTTGCCGGGCTGCGCGCCATTCCCGACGCCTACTACCAGGCCGCCAGCATCGACGGCGCCAGCAAGTTCGCCGTGTTCCGCTACATCCAGCTGCCCAAGCTGCGCGGCGTGCTGATGATCGCCGTGCTGCTGCGCTTCATGGACAGCTTCATGATCTACACCGAGCCCTTCGTGCTGACCGGCGGCGGCCCCGGCAACGCCACCACTTTCCTCAGCCAGTACCTCACGCAAAAGGCCGTGGGCCAGTTCGACCTGGGGCCAGCGGCGGCGTTCTCGCTGATCTACTTCCTCATCATCCTGCTGCTGTGCTTCATCCTGTACAACTGGATGCAGCGCGTGGGCACTGCAGAGCAACCGGGAGACGGACATGCCTGAGCGCCGGTTCAAAAAGCGCGTCATCTTCCTGGTGGCGTACCTGGTGTTCGCCATCCTGCCGGTCTACTGGATGGTCAACATGTCGTTCAAGACCAACGCGGAGATCCTCTCGGTCTTCAGCCTGTGGCCGCGCGACTTCACGCTGGCGCACTACCGCACCATCTTCACCGATGTGTCCTGGTATTCGGGCTACATCAACTCGCTGATCTACGTGGCCATCAACACGGTGATCTCGCTCGTCGTGGCGCTGCCGGCGGCCTATGCGTTCTCACGCTACCGGTTCCTGGGCGACAAGCATGTGTTCTTCTGGCTGCTGACCAACCGCATGACGCCGCCGGCCGTGTTTCTGCTGCCGTTCTTTCAGCTCTACACCACGCTGGGCATGATGGACACGCACATCGCCGTGGCCCTGGCGCACCTGCTGTTCAACGTGCCGCTGGCGGTGTGGATCCTGGAAGGCTTCATGAGCGGCATCCCACGCGAGATCGACGAGACGGCTTACATCGACGGCTACAGCTTTCCGCGCTTCTTCCTCACCATCTTCATCCCTCTGATCAAGGCCGGCGTGGGCGTGGCGGCGTTCTTCTGCTTCATGTTCAGCTGGGTCGAGCTGCTGATGGCACGCACGCTGACCAGCGTCAACGCCAAGCCCATCGTGGCGACGATGACGCGCACGGTCTCGGCATCGGGCATGGACTGGGGCGTGCTCGCCGCCGCCGGCGTGCTGACCATCGTGCCCGGTGCCATCGTGATCTGGTTCGTGCGGCACTACATCGCCAAAGGTTTTGCCATGGGGAGAGTGTGATGTTCGACTGGATGGCCTGGACGCTGCCCGTTGCCGTGTTCTTCTGCAGCATCGTGCTCATGCTGGTCGGCATGACCGTGTGGGAACTTAAATCGCCCACCGTGCTGCGCAAGGGCTGGCTGCCCATCGCCACCACGCGCGGCGACCGGCTGTTCATCGGCCTCCTGGCCGCCGCCTATGTGAACCTGGCCTTCGTCGGCGTCAGCGAGCTGATGATCGGCTGGTTCGGCCTGGGGGCCGAGCCCTCGATCTGGATCAGTTTCATCGCCTCCATGGCCCTGCTGGCACTCATCATGCGCAAGGGCTGAGCCACCGTTTGTTTGTCCGGGCGCGCGGTGGTCGCTTCCCAGCCGCATGCCCTTCTTCGCAACGGGAACGCACCGAGGAGACTTTCATGACATTGCGCTTGAACGCAATCGCCTTCGCCGCCGCCACGATGGCCCTGGGCCACAGTGCCTGGGCCGGCGAAGCCGAGGCGAAGAAATGGATCGACGCCGAGTTCCAACCGTCCACGCTGACCAAGGACCAGCAGGCGGCCGAGATGAAATGGTTCATCGAGGCCGCGCAGAAGCTGATCGCCAAGGGCGTCAAGGAGATCTCGGTCGTCTCCGAGACCATCACCACGCACGAGTACGAGAGCAAGACGCTGGCCAAAGCCTTTGCCGAGATCACCGGCATCACCGTCAAGCACGACCTGATCCAGGAAGGCGACGTGGTGGAGAAGCTGCAGACGTCCATGCAGTCGGGCAAGAGCATCTACGACGGCTGGATCAGCGACTCGGACCTGATCGGCACGCACTACCGCTACGGCAAGATGATGAACCTCACCGACTACATGGCCGGCGCGGGCAAGGAGTTCACCAACCCCGGGCTGGACCTCAAGGACTTCATCGGCACCAGCTTCACCACGGCGCCCGACGGCAAGCTCTACCAGCTGCCCGACCAGCAGTTCGCCAACCTGTATTGGTTCCGCGCCGACCTGTTCGCGCGGCCGGACCTCAAGGACAAGTTCAAGGCCAAGTACGGCTATGACCTGGGCGTGCCGCTGAACTGGAGCGCGTATGAAGACATCGCCGATTTCTTCACCAACGACGTGAAGACCATCGATGGCAAGCCGATCTACGGCCACATGGACTACGGCAAGAAAGACCCGTCGCTGGGCTGGCGCTTCACCGATGCCTGGCTGTCGATGGCGGGCACGGCCGACGTGGGCATTCCCAACGGCAAACCGGTGGACGAATGGGGCATCCGCACCAGCGCCGATGGCTGCACGCCGCAGGGGGCATCGGTCTCGCGCGGCGGCGCCACCAACTCGCCAGCCGCCGTCTACGCGCTGACCAAGTACGTGGACTGGATGAAGAAGTACTCCCCCAAAGAGGCCACTGGCATGACCTTCGGCGAAGCCGGCCCGGTGCCGGCCCAGGGCCAGATCGCGCAACAGATCTTCTGGTACACCGCCTTCACCGCCGACATGACCAAGCCCGGCCTGCCGGTGGTCAATGCCGACGGCACGCCCAAGTGGCGCATGGCGCCCGGCCCCAACGGCCCGTACTGGAAGCAGGGCATGCAGAACGGCTACCAGGACGTGGGCTCCTGGAGCTTCTTCAGCGGCCATGACGCCAACAAGACGGCGGCCGCCTGGCTGTACGCGCAGTTCGTCACGGCCAAGACCACCAGCCTGAAGAAGACCATCGTCGGCCTGACCCCCATCCGCGAAAGCGACATCCAGAGCAAGGCCATGACCGACCTGGCGCCCAAGCTGGGTGGCCTGGTGGAGTTCTACCGCAGCCCCGCCCGCGTGGCCTGGACGCCCACCGGCACCAACGTGCCCGACTACCCCAAGCTGGCGCAGCTGTGGTGGAAGAACGTGGCCGTGGCGGTGACGGGCGAGAAGACGCCGCAGCAGGCCATGGACACGCTGGCCGAAGAGATGGACCAGGTCATGGCCCGGCTGGAGCGCGCCGGCATGGCCAAGTGCGCACCCAAGCTGAACGCCAAGGGCGACCCGAAGAAGTACCTGAGCGACAAGGCCGCACCCTGGGCCAAGCTGGCGAACGAAAAGCCCAAGGGCGAGACGATCGCGTATGACACGCTGCTCAATGCGTGGAAGGCTGGCAAGGTGCGCTGAAGCCCCTGCGCGCGCTGGGCCTGACCCGCGCGCGCGCATCAACTCCCGATCCCGGGGGGGATCGGGCGAGCGCAGTGGCGCTGGGAGTTGCATTCCGGCTCTCGCTCCTGCGCCAGCACCCACTGATCGCAGAAGTGTGCGGCGTCGGCTCGATGGCCGCAGCGGAGCTGGCTGCGTCTGAAGAAGCAAGGCCCACGTCCAGGAATTCGGCCAGCTGCCCACGCTGGCGGCGGCCGCGCTGGCCCGGCGCCACATGATCACCCGCAACATCGGCGACATGATCGCCCTGTGCCCGCTGCTGTGCGTCACGCACAAGGCACTCGACACGCTGCTCGCACATGTGGAACATGCGGTCGACGACGTGGCAGAAGCGCTCGACGCCTGCCGGCCGGCCATCACGCCTGAATCGCACTTCATGAGGTCCCACCCATGACAGACATCGAATCGCGCTTGCAGCAGATGGGCATCCAACTGCCCCTGGACGAGGTCGGCGCCAACTACTACGGCAGCAAATACGGCAGGATGAAGCCGCACTACGCCTACGGCAAGCTGCTGCTGCTCTCGGGCCAGACCGCCGGGCTGAACGCCGATGGCAGCGTCCGCTTTCCCGGCCGCGTCGGACGCAGCATTTCAGTGGCCGATGCCAGGCTCGCGGCGCGACAGACCGGCATCAACTGCCTGGCCGCCATCCGCAATGCCGCAGGCGACCTGGAACGGGTCGTCGGCATCGCGCGGGTCCTCAACTTCGTCGCGTGCGACGTCGACTTCGAGGAACCGCACCTGGTCGCCAGCGCCATGACCGATCTGTTCGTGGACGTGTTCGGTGAGCAGATCGGTGTGGCGCCACGCGCGACGATCGGCGTGACCTCGCTGGCCGACAACTATTGCTTCGAAACCTGGGTCACAGTGGAAATCGCCTAGGCGCCACGGAGTCAGTTCCCGCAACCCGATCGAGCAGCCAACCCATGTCCAAGCCATTCATCACCGCATCGCTACTGTGCTCTGCCCTGGCCTGTTCTGGCGCCGCCCTGTCGGCCGAACCCGTCACCATCGGCTTCACCGCCACGCTCACGGGCGACTTCGCTTCTTACGGCGTGGACATGCGCAAAGGCTTCGACCTCGGGGTCGCCGAGCTCACATCCAAGGGCGGGCCGCAGATCACCGCCACCGTCGTGGACGACCGGGGCCAGGCGAACGACGGCGTGCTGGCGGCAGGTCGGTTCTGCGAGAACCCGAAGATCAGCGCCGTGGTGGGATACAGCTTCAGTTCCGTCGCGCTCGCGGCATCCCCCATCCTGCAGAAGTGCAAGATGCCGGTGGTGGCGACGGCCGTGACCAGCCCGGCACTGAGCGGCATCCACAAGTACTTTCGGCGCGTGATCCTGACCGACGCCATCCAGGGCAGCATGATGGGGACCTACGCCGCCAAAGGGCTGGGGGCGCCATCGGTCTACGTCCTGTACCAGCAGGATGACTACGGCATCGGCGTGAGCAAGGCGTTCAGCAGCGCCTACACGGCGGCGGGCGGCAAGTTGCTCGGCCAGGCCGGCTACCTGCTGGGCATCAAGAACTTCCGCACGGTGCTGGCGCGACTGAAGACCTTGAATCCCGATGCGGTGTTCATCGGCGGCTTCTACACCGAAGCGGCGATGCTCGCCGAGCAGGCCAGAGCGCTCGGCATCCAGGCCAGATTCATCGGCACGGACGGCTCGTTGTCGCCGCAGCTGATGCAGTTGAGCGGCGGCGCGGTGGAAGGCATGACGGTGTACGGCATGTTCGACCCGGGTTCGGCACCCTCACGGCAGGCGGCTGATTTCGCCACGGCCTACGCGGCGAAGTACCAGCAGCAGCCGAACGCCTGGGCCGCCCTGGGCTTCGACACGGCCTTGACCATCGGCCAGGCGGCCAGCCTCGCCCAGGGCAAGGGCGCGGTCAACCGCGACAGCCTCAACGTCGCCCTGTCCGAGATCAAGGACCTGCCCGGAGCGACGGGGAACATCTCCTTCCAGCCCAACGGCGACCGGACCGGCACCTTGTATTACTTCACCGTGCGTGGCGGCAAGTTCGTGCTTGCCGACAAGCAGTAAGAACGCCGAGACACCGCAGGGCGGTCCGCATCCGACCCACCACCAGGAGACCGCCATCGCCTACCTGGAGCAGCTGCTCGTGAACGGACTCATGCTGGGGTCTGTCTACGCACTCGCAGCCGTGGCCTACACCCTGGTCTACGGCGTGGTCAAGCTGGTGAACTTTGCCTTTGGCGAACTGTTCATGCTGGGGGCCTTCTTCACGCTGACCCTGATGTCGCCCGAACTGAGCCTGCTGGGACGCGTCGTCCCGATGCCGGGCCTGAACTTCTTCACCGCCAGCACCCTCGCCATCCTGGCCGTCGGCGCCCTGGGCGCCCTGATCGACCGCGTGGCCTACCGGCCGCTGCGCCACGGGCCACGGCTGGCGCCGCTGATCACCTCCATCGCCGTGTCCGTGCTGCTGCAGAGCCTGGCGCAAACCGTCTGGGGGCCGGGCTCGCTGCGGTTTCCGGCCACGCCCCTGTCGGGCATGGCCCCGATCCAGCTCGGCCAGTTGACGATTGCGGGATCGGACCTGGCCGTGTTGGGCACCGCCTTCGTGGCCATGGTCGGGCTGCAGCTCTTCGTGTCCTATTCGTCGCTAGGCCGCGCCATGCGGGCATCGGCACAGGACAGCACCGCCGCCTACCTCGTCGGCATCCCGGTCAACCGCATCATCGGCGTGGCCTTCGTGCTCGGCTCGGTGTTCGCGGCACTCGCCGGTGTGCTCTATGCGCAGGCGTTCCAGTTCGCGAGCCCGACCATGGGCTTCACGCCGGGGCTGAAGGCATTGACCGCAGCCGTCCTGGGCGGCATCGGCAGTTTCCCCGGCGCAGCACTCGGGGGCCTCATCCTGGGTGTGGCGGAATCACTGTGCGCGGGCTACTTGCCCGAAGGCGCGCTGTACCAGGACGCGCTGAGCTTTTCGCTGCTCGTGGTCCTGCTGCTGTTCCGCCCGCAGGGCATCCTGGGAAAGAAGGAGATGCACACCGCAGCCGCAGGAAGCCTGGTCATGGCCTCGCCCGGCCGCACGGCGGGCTCGCTGCTGCAGGCGCCCTTGCGCGCGCTGGACCAGCTGTTCTCCTCGGCATTCTTCGACAGCACGGCGTTCAAGCTGCTGGCACTGGGCCTGGCCGTTGCGGCGGGCCTCGCGATCCAGTCCGACTACTGGCTCAGCCTGCTCGTCCTGGTGCTGGTGTACGGCATGCTCGCCAGCGGGTTAAACATCATCGTCGGTTATGCCGGACTGCTGGACCTGGGTTTCGTCGCCTTCTGGGCGGTGGGCTCGTACTTCACGTCGATCATCTTCGTGGACGTGCTGCAGAACCGCTTCGGGCTGGACACGGCGGGGCTCTGGTGGCTGCTGTACCTGAACCTGATCGTGGGCGGCTTGTTGGCCGCCGCGTGCGGCGCCCTGCTGGGCTATCCGACCCTGAGGGTGCGCGGTGACTATCTGGCGATCATGACGTTGGGCTTCGGCGAAATCGTCCGCGTCGTGGCGACCAACTGGATCTCGCTGACCAACGGTCCCATGGGCATCCGCGGCATTCCGTCGCCGGCCCTGTTCGGCGTGGACCTGGGTGACGCCAGATCGCTGTACTTCCTCGCCCTGGCACTGGCTTGCGTGCTGCTGCTGTGCATCGCACGCATCGTCCGCTCGTTCGTCGGGCGCGCCTGGGTCGCGCTGCGCGAGGACGAGGACGCGGCCGAGGCCATGGGCGTGCGGGCCACGCGCTACAAGCTGCTGGCCTATGCGTGCAGCGGTTTCGTCGGCGGCGTGGTCGGCGTCTTCTATGCGCACTTCCAGCGCTACATCAGCCCGGCCAGCTTCTCGCTGTTCGAGAACATCGTCATCCTGATGCTGATCGTGCTGGGGGGGCTGGGCACGATGATCGGCCCCTTCATCGGCGCGGCGATCTGGATCGTCTTCCTGCAGGTGTCGACGCAGATTCCTTTCGTCAGCAGCTATCCGGAGTCGCGCTACATCCTGCTGGGGGTCGCGCTGGTCGTGCTCATGTTGTTCCGCCCCAGCGGCATCGCGGCGCGGGCACGGCCGCGCCTCGTCATGCCGTGAGGCCACCCATGCGCGCACCACGGCCAGACGACATGCCATCGACATTTCAAGATCCGGGCGCAAACGTTGACGCGGTGCAGCGCCCCCGGCCAGGCCCCGTCGCGCTGCGGGCCGAAGGCGTCACGGTCAGGTTCAGGGGTCTCACGGCCGTGGACCGGCTCGACCTGCAGGTGCGCCAGCACAGCATCCATGCCTTGATCGGGCCCAACGGCGCGGGCAAGAGCACGGCCGTGGACGCGCTCTCGGGCTTCCGGCGCCCGAACGCGGGCCGGGTCCAAATCGGTGAGCAGACGTCCGCGCACTGGTCCTCGCATTCGGCCGCGAAGGCAGGCCTGGCGCGCACCTTCCAGAAGATCCGGCTGTTCGGTGTGATGACGGTGCTGGAGACGATCCTGGTCGGGCGCCACACCGGGTTCTCCGGCGGGATCTTCGCGGCGCTCGGGCGCACCGCAGCGGCGCGAGCGGCCGAGGCCCAAGCCGTTGCGCACGCCAGGCAGCTCATCGAGTTCGTCGGCCTTCCCGCAGACGTCGCCGAAGTCCCGGCGAACGCCCTGCCCTACGGCCACCAGCGGCGGGTGGAAATCGCGCGCGCCCTCGTGTCCGACCCGAAGGTCCTGTTGCTGGACGAGCCACTCGCCGGCATGAACACGGCGGAGAAGCACGCGCTGAGCGCGCTCATCCGCACGGTGAGCGGCCGCGGCGTCGCGATCCTGCTGGTCGAGCACGACATGGACGTGATCCGCAACCTGGCAGACCATGTCACCGTGCTCCACCACGGCCAGAAGCTGGTCGATGGCACCCCCGACGCCGTGCTGCGCCATGAGCAGGTGCAGGCCGCCTACCTGGGCAGGGCGAAACCATGAGCCGATTGCTCGAAGTCCACGGCCTGGAGGTGGCCTACGGGGGGATCAGGGCCGTCAAGGGGATCTCGCTGGCCGTGGGCGACCAGGAGATCGTCAGCCTGGTCGGCAGCAACGGCGCCGGCAAGACCACGACGCTGCGCGCCATCTCCGGCCTGCTGCGGTGCCAGGCCGGCCAGATTCTGTTCGGCGGCAAGGACATCACCACCATGCCGCCGGACCAGCGCGTGAGAGCGGGCATCGCACACGTGCCCGAGGGCCGCCATGTCTTCACCGACCTGACCATCGAGGAAAACATCCGGCTCGGGGCCTACGTCCGGCGCGACGCGCAGGCCATCGCGCAGGACGCCGAGGACATGTACGCGCTGTTTCCCATCCTCAGGCAGCGCCGCCGGCAGCAGGCCGGCACGCTGTCGGGTGGCGAGCAGCAGATGCTGGCCATCGCCAGGGCGCTGATGTCCAGGCCGAAGCTGCTGATCCTGGACGAGCCGACCATGGGCCTGTCACCCAGGATGATCGACCTGGTGCTCGAGACGATCCAGAAGGTCCGTCTTCGCAACACGCCCATCCTGCTGGTCGAGCAGAACACGGTGGAGGCTATCCAGATGGCGGACCGCGTGTACGCCTTGCGTGTCGGCGAGATCGTCGCGCAGGAGTCCGGCTCCAAGGTGTCGCAGACGTGGTTGCAGCAGCTCTACCTGGGATGAACCCGAGGTAGGGGCCCGTTTGCCCGCGAGGATGCGGTGTGACCATCTGGACATTTGCGCTCTATTGGTGAAAGATCGTTTGCAATACCTGTTCAATACGGAGTGCAAATGCAGCAAGTCAGGCCTCTTCAACGGTCCGTCGGGGTCTGCGTGTCGATGCCGGTGCACGGGCGAGCACTGGTAGGCGGTCCGCAGCAGACGTCGACCAGGGCGGCCAGCGTGTGCTCGCCGGAAGACCTACCCGGGGTGCCGTCCCCTCCCCGGTCCCCGGGCCTGATGTCCGCAGCGGCTTGACGCAGCGCGGCCTTGCTGGCCGTCGTTGCGGGCAAGGCATGGCCATGAAGTTCAACGCACTGCGCCGCATCCTTGCGCCGTTCCGACCGGTCGGGCCACGGGAGCAAACGCGTCGGGCCGCGCTGCGGTGGGCCATCGGCGCGGGCCTGGTCTGGGTGCTGTTGGTGGCGCTCCTGATGACCTGGGCCTCGCAACGCATCGTCGGCCCCCTGGACGCCATGGCCTCCGCCAGCGCGCGCCAGCACCTGATGGTGGCGCTGCTGGTGATGGGCGGTGGGCTCGTGCTGATCGGGCTGGGCGTACGGCAGAGCCTGCGCGCGGCGGCCCGGGAGTCCGCCTTCATGCGGGCGTTGATCGACCGCATTCCGAGCCCGATCTTCTACAAGGACAACAACGGCGCGTTCGTGGGCTGCAACAAGGCGTACGAAGAGGCGTTTGGCACCTCTGCTGCAGATCTGGCCGGCAAGACCGTGCTGGACCTGTCCTACGCCGACGCGGCCACGCGCGAGTCACTGCACGCGGAGCAGCTCGCCCTGATCGCCAGCGGCGGCGTCAGCACCCGTCAAGATGATTTCCCTTATACCGACGGGCGGATGCACTCCACGCTCTACGCGTTCGGCGCGATCCGCATGCCGGACGGCAGCAGCGCCGGGGTGGTCGGGGTGGTGGTCGACATCACCGAGCTGAAAGATGCCCAGCAGGAAGCGCGCAGAGCCACCGAGCGGCTGGAGCTGGCACAGGAAGCGGGCGGCATCGGCATGTACGACGTGGACCCGCACGGCAGGGGCTACTGGACGGTCGGGCTGGAGCGCCTGTACGGGTTGCCGCCGGACGGTTTGCACGGCAATCTGCGCAACTTGCTGGATTACGTGCACCCCGAGGACCGCCAGGCGGTCAGCCAGCTGGCGCGCGCGATCAGCGCCGATCCATCGATTCTGAACTTCAAGCAGGAATTCCGCGCGCTGCATCGCAACGGTGAGGAGCGTTGGCTGCAGAGCATCGGTCGCGTCGAACGCAACGCCCAGGGGCAGCCCGCGCGGATTCTGGGGGTGCACATGGACGTGACGGCGCTGGTGCAGGCGCGCGACGAGGCCGGCGCCGCCAACCGGGCCAAGAGCGACTTCCTGGCCAACATGAGCCACGAAATCCGCACGCCCATGAGCGCCATCATCGGCATGTCGCATCTGGCGCTGCGCACCGAACTCACGCCCCAGCAGCAGGACTACCTGAGCAAGATCCAGCAGTCTGGCCAGCACCTGCTGGGCATCCTCAACGACATCCTGGACTTCTCCAAGGTCGAGGCCGGCAAGCTGCTCGTGGAGAACATCCCGTTCGATGTGGACCATGTGCTGGACACCGTGGTCGGCGTCGTCGCCAACCGGGCCAACGCGAAGAATCTGGAGCTGATCTGCAACATCGCAACCGACGTGCCACAGCAGTTGTACGGTGACCCCCTGCGGCTGGGGCAGATCCTGATCAACTACGCCAACAACGCCATCAAGTTCACCGAAAGGGGCGAGATCGGCATCATGGTGCGCGTGCATTCCATCGGCCCGCCCAGTCCAGGGGCCGGCGGCACCGCACCCAACCCTGAGGTGTCGCTGCGCTTCGAGGTGCGGGATACGGGCATCGGCCTGTCGCAAGAACAGATCAAGCGCTTGTTCAAGAGCTTCGAGCAGGCTGACAGCTCGACGACGCGGCAATACGGCGGCACGGGCCTGGGCCTGGCGATCAGCAAGAGGCTGGCCGAACTGATGGGGGGCGAGGTCGGCGTGCAGAGCACGCCCGGGCAGGGCTCTGTGTTCTGGTTCACGGCCCGGTTCGGCCTGGGCGAGCGGCGTGCTCCCGCGGTGCTGCCGCAGATCGACCTGCGCGGGCGGCGCGTGCTGGTCGTGGATGACAACGCCCACGCCGCCCAGGTGCTCAGCGAACTGCTGGCCACCCTGACGTTCGAGGCGCAGACCGTCCACAGCGGCGCAGAGGCAGTGACCCAGGTGCGCGATGCGGCTGTGCGCGGCCAGCCCTTCGACATCGTGATGCTGGACTGGCAGATGCCCGGCATGGACGGGCTGCAGGCTGCCTCGCGCATCCGCGCGCTGGGTCTGGAGCCGGCGCCGCAGCTCGTGATGGTCACCGCCTATGGCCGCGAAGAGGTGATCCGCGCCGCGCAAGAGGCCGGCATCGACCACCTGATGCTCAAGCCGGTCAGCACCTCGGTGCTGTTCGATACCCTGATGCGGATGCTGGGTGGCGCCCAGGTGGCGAGCGCCGACCCGCCGGTCTCCGGCCAGGACCGGCGCACGCCCGAGCTGCATGCCTTGGCGCCGCTGCGCGGCGCGCGCGTGCTGGTGGTGGAGGACAACGAGCTGAACCAGCAGGTGGCCCTGGAACTGCTGCGCCACGCGGGTTTCCAGGTGGACCTGGCCGGCGACGGGCGGCAAGCCGTACAACGCCTCCAGGCCAGCGCCGAAGGCGGCCCTGACGCGCCCGCGCCGTACGACATCGTGCTGATGGACATGCAGATGCCGGTGATGGACGGCGTCGCCGCCACGCGGGAAATCCGGCGCGACGCGCGCCACGCACAGTTGCCGATCCTGGCCATGACGGCCAATGCCATGCAACACGATCGCTTGCGCTGCGAGGAAGCCGGCATGCAGGACTTCGTCTCCAAGCCGATCGACCCCGATGCACTGTGGCGTGCGCTGGCCACCTGGATCCGCCCACGGCCCGGCCTCGGAGGGCCTGCGGAACCGCAGGCCCTGGCGCCGGCCGGCGACAACCACGAGAGCCCGGTGCTGCCGCAGCCGGTGGCCGGCCTGGACGTGGAGGCCGGCCTGCGGCGCGCGCTGGGCAAGCGGTCGCTGTACCTGACGCTGCTGGACAAGTTCCGCAGCGGGCAGCGCAACACGGTCGCCGCGGCCCGCACGGCCCTGGCACAGGGCGACCACGCCAGCGCGGAACGGCTGGCCCACACGCTCAAGGGTGTGGCAGGCAACATCGGCGCGCGGCTGCTGCAGGACAGCGCCGGTGCGCTGGAGCAAGCGTTGCGCAACGGGGCGCCGGCCGCTGTGGTGCAGGCCGCGCTCGATGGCGCAGGCAGCGTGCTGCGCGAACTGGTCGAAGACCTGGACCGCGTGTTGCCGCCGGCGGACGCGGCGCGGGCCGGCCAGCCTCAGGCGGTCAACCCGGCAGTCAACCCAGCGGCCGACCCGGCAGCCGAGCAGGCGCTGCTGAAGCGCCTGCAGACGCTGCTGGCCGACGCCGACTCGGAGGCCCTGGAATTGATCGACAGCCAGGGCGAGCCGTTGCGGCGCGCGCTGGGAGCTGGATTCGATGACCTGCGCCAAGCGGTCGATGCCTACGATTTCGACAGGGCAGCGGACGTCTTGCGGGCCAGGCTGGTGCACTGAACGTCAGCGCGCCACGCACGCAGCCCGCGTCGGCGCGCAGGGTGATTCGCACCGTCCTGCTGAGCCCGCCGATGCCTCTGCAAAGCATCCGCAAGAAGGGGGACAGCCAGGCGCGGCACGGTGGACGACCCTGGCCCCACGGCCGATACTTCCGCCACACCCCACACCCCAAGGAGGCCCCCATGACCGAAGAACGCAAGCAATGGATCTGCACCACTGTCGACGTGGACGGTGGCGCGCGCGTGGTGGGCAGCCCCACGCAGGTCGTGTCGATGGGCGTGGCCGCCAAGGACAAGCTGTGGCCCAAGGGCACGGTGTTGAAGGTGCGCTTCCTGCAGGGGCCGCCCGCGCTGCACGAACGCGTGCTGAAGGCCGCGCAGTCCTGGCTGGTGCCGGGCGTGAAGCTGCAGATGGTGGCCGCCAAGGCGGGCGAGGCGGCTGACCTGCGCATCAACTTCGACACCCGGTCCGGCTCGTGGTCGTATGTGGGCACCGACTGCCGCACCATCCGCCCGGCCGACCCGACCATGAACTTGGGCTGGGCCAACCTGGAGACGGCGGAGAAAGATTTCTCCAGCGTCGTCATCCACGAATTCGGCCACGCGCTGGGCCTGCTGCACGAGCACAACCACCCGGGCGCCCGCGTGCAGTGGGACAAGGCCGCCGTCAACGCCGACCTCAGCGGCGACCCGAACTTCTGGGACCAGGCCACCATCGACCACAACGTGTTCGCCCGCTTCGAGGCCTCCAAGGTGGTGACGACCGATTTCGACAAGGCCTCCGTGATGATCTACACCGTGCCCAAGCACTGGACGCTGGACGGCAGCAGCTTCATGCCCTCGTGGAAGCTGTCGGCCGGCGACACGGCCACGATCGCCAAGCTCTACGGCTGAGCATTTGCCGGCCACTGCCATGCCGGGCTGGGAGCTGCGCGGCGACGTGCTGGCGTTTGCCGGCCTGCGCGTGCGGCTGCAGCGCATCGGCATCGGCCACTGGCGCACCGGCACCACCTTGCGCAGCTGGGGCGCCGCGCCGCTGCACCGTGACGGCGACCGGCTGCTGGCGCCATGCGCCCCCGGCGAGGCGCTGTGGATCGGCGCCTGGCTGGACGATGTCGCCGACACCGACACCGACACCGACACCGCAGCCGTAGCCACAGCCGCCCCCCAGGCAGCCCTCGCCGTGCGCGAGCCCGCCACCGGCCACGCCGCCTCCCTCACGTTGCCGCCGGGCTTTCAGATCAGCGGTCTGGTCGATGCCGACAGCCAGGCCCACCCCCTCACCCTGGCCGCAGACGGCCAGGGCCGCGATCTGCTCTTGCAGCTGCGTGCAGAAGGCGGCCTGGCCGAATGCCCCTTGCGCCTGTGCACGCCACAAGCCTGGGCCACCGCCACCGGCCGCCCCGCGCCCGCTGCGCTGACCGGCCCGCCTCCCCTGCCCCCCCGACTCGGATAGGAGAACGCCATGCCCCTGGAACCCGTTGCCGGCAAGCCCGGCCTGTGGCGCGACCCGCAATGGACGCGCGGCATGCCCGGGCTGTATGCCGTCGTGATCGGCGTCAGCGCCTACCCGCACCTGGCCGGCGGCGAGGCGCCGGCCGACGACACGCTGGGCCTGGGCCAGCTGTTCTGCTCGGCCAGCACGGCGGCGGCCGTGTTCGACTGGCTGCGCCGCGACTATTTGCGGCAGGCGCTGCCGGTGGTCTGGTGCCAGCTGCTGCTCTCGCCCAGCACCGAGGAGCGCGCCGCGCTGCACGCGCGCGGCCTCACGCACTACGGCGTGCCCGACTACCTGGGCATGCACCAGGCACTGCAGGCCTGGGCCGGCCAGGTGCCGCACGAGGCGCCGGCCCACGCGCAGAGCCGCACGCTGTTCTTCTTCAGCGGGCATGGCGTGCAGTCCAACCGCAACCCCATCCTGCTGCCCTCGGACTACCTGAACAGCGACGCCGGTGCGCCGCGCCTGCAGAACTGCTTCGGCACGCGCGACCTGCGCGACTGGATGGAGTCGCACCCCGTGGCTGAGCACCTGGCCCTGCTGGACGCCTGCCAGAACGAGTTCACGCCGCTGGCCTCCAAAGGCGCCAAGGCGCAGCCGCTGTTCGAGGCCAACCCGGCCGAGTGGCCCGCACCCCGCACGGCCGCCAGCCTGGCCGCTACATCGCCCAACGCCGTGGCCTACCAGTTGCCGGGCGAAGAGCGCACCTTCTTCGGCCAGGCGTTGCTGGAGGCGCTGACCGGCCGCGCCGGCAGCGACGATGCGCAGGTCACGTTTCTCGAACTGGTGGACTACGTACTGCCCCGCGTGAACGCGCTCTTGCTGCAGGCTTCAGGCACGCCGCTGGAGCAGACTGCGCGCCAGAGCGTGGGGGGCCAGTACGGTCTGGTGGTGACCGAATTCGCCACGCCCCAGCCACCCGCCATGCCAGGCCCGCCGCCCCGGCGATCGCGTGGCGCACGCCCCACCGCACCGCCAACGCATCCGTCACCGCCCGCCGCGTCGCCCGGCACGCGCCGCGCCACCCGCAGCGCGCCCAGCGTGCCGGTGGTCCCGCCGGTGCTGCAGGCTGACCCGCGCTTCGACCCGGCGCTGACCTTCCGCACGCCGGTGGCGCTGTCCGCCCTGCGCGCAGACTTCGGCGCCGCGCACGCCATCTTCGGCCACGAACATGCCACCCACCCCTGGGTCTACGGTGCGTCGCTGCTGTCGCTGGCCGACGGCAGCCCGCTGAATGTGGAACTGCGCGAGGTGCAGCGCAATGCCGAGAGCACGCTGGTGCAGGTCGACCTGCTGCTGGCCGCCATGTCGCATGGTGTGCTGCTGGTGTTCGAGGGGGCCGCGCACGTGCAGCGCGAACGCCTGGCCGTGGCGCTGCCGACCGACGCGCATGGGCAGGTGCCGATCCGCCTGACGCTGACCTTCGGCGCGCTGGATGCGCAGTCGCCCATGCTGATCCAGAAGCTGGACGCCCGGCTCGGCCCCTCGGAGCACAACCCGCACTACGCCTACCTGTGGGAGCTGACGCGCCAGGCCGAGTTGGGCAGCCTGCGCCAGGCCGCCGCGCTGGCCGACCCGGCGCGTCTGCAGCGTGCGGCCCGCGACAAGATCAACGGTGAGACCGCCGCCACCGCCGGCATGCTGCTGCTGGCCCAGGGTGCGGCGCTGGCCCGCGTGCAGGAATGGCCGCGCAACCTGATGACCTGGTTCCCCTGGCTGCCGGATGGCGCCGTGCTGTGGGCCGAAGCCCTGCGCCAGGCCGTGGCGCGCGGCGAGCCGCAGCCCTTCGGCGAGGACGACCCGACGCAGTCGATCGTCCAGGCGCTGTTGTCGCTGCGCGAGCGGGGCCTGCCGTTCTTCGCGGAAAGCGTGGAGCTGGCCGACAGCCTGCTGCGCCACTGCCTGCGCCTGCAGCCCGACAGCCCGCACGCCAGCGCGCTGCAGGCCCTGGCCGACTGGCTGCGGCAGGTGTTCGAGGTGGCCATGCCCGGCGGGCACTTCACGGTGCTGGCCGCGTCGCCACGTCCCGAAGGCATGGGCGAAGGCCTGGGGCCTCTGAGCGTGGAGGAATTGCTGGGGCTGTGCCGGCCGGCGCTGGTGCCCGTCGCTCAGGCCGGCAGCTGAGGCTGCCAGACGGCGTCCACGACCGCCCGCTCCCCCTGCGCGGCCGCCACCGCCTGCGGCGTTGCGTTGCGCGCCGACAGATTGATCGGCTGCGCCGTCGGCTGCCCATCGAAATCCAGCCACTGGTGCCGCTCGTAGTCGTAGAGCTTGCAGCTGCGCAGCGTGCGCAGCACACCCGACAACGTCAAACGCTCCACCACCAGCCGGTTGCCCAGCAGCTCGTTCATGCGCTGTTGCGCCGGCAGCAGCATGTAGCTGGGAATGCCGTGGTGCGCATGGTGGGCGGCGTGGCAATAGACGTTGTTGACCATCTTGCTGAACCAATCCGGCGTAATGAACACGGTGGAGCACAGCTCGGGCGCGTAGTCGCCGCTGCGCACGATGTCGCCCTTGAACCACGGAATGTTGGGGTGCGTGTGCATCAAATACAGCGAGGCGCTGCTGATGAGGAAATGCACCGCCAGTGGCACGGCCCAGCCCAGCACCACGGCGGTGGCGGCCGACACCGGTGCGACGCTGGGCGCCACCAGCGCCAGGAAGCCCACCATGCCAGCGTGGAAGGCAACCAAAAGGGCCGAGTAGCGCATCGACAGCCCACGCTGCTCCACCGGCGTGCGCGGGTTGGGCCACACGCGCGTGGGGATCCAGCGGAACGCCCAGTACAGGAACAGGCCGACGACGTTGGGCGCGCGGTACAGCCGCTCCAGAAAGCGGTCGAAGGCCGGCAGCGCGTCGTACTCGGCTTTGGAGAACGGGCGGTAGAAGTCGAAATGGTCGCCGTTGGTGCGCGGGTGGTGCACATGGTTGTGGTCGTGCGTCCACATGCGGTAGTTCTGCACCGAGGGCACGCCCAGCAGCAGCGCGATCACCCAGTTCAGCCGCGCGCTGGCGCACAGCGTGCGGTGCGATGCGTCATGCGCGAGCGTGTACATGGAGGTCAGCCGCACGCCGATCAGCACGCTGGCCAGCACCTTCCAGCCCAGCGCGGGGGCGAACAGCACGGCCGCCCACAGGCCCCAGTAGATGGCGTAGTCACGCACCAGCATCAGCAGGCCGCTGCGGTCGCGCGGCGTGGCGAACACCGAGAGTTCGCGGATCAGCTGGCCGCGTGAGATCGGCGGCAAGGTGGCGCTGAGCGGCGCAGCAGTCGGTCGCATGGCTGGTTCCTGGATGTTGTTGGCTGTAACAAGTTGTCATTAGGCCAACAAGCCGCTGCCCACCATGCGCCGAACAACCGGCGAAAACCCCGCTAGTTCGGCGCGGTCCCTGGCAGATGCGTCAGCCGGTACAGCTGCACGTCCACCCGGCCGGCGTCGAAGCCGGCCTCGCAGTAGCTGAGGTAGTACTCCCACAAGCGGCGAAAGGCGTCGTCAAAGCCCAGCGGCGCAATCTGCGGCCATGCCGCCAGGAAGCGCGAGCGCCAGGCGACCAGCGTCCTGGCGTAGCTCGGGCCGAAGCTCTCGGCCAGCTCAATCGACAGCCCGGCCCGTTCGGCCTGCTGCTGCATCACGCGCGGCGAGGGCAGCATGCCGCCCGGGAAGATGAAGCGCTGGATGAAGTCGGCGCTTTGCCGGTAGCGCGGGAAGTACGCGTCGGCGATCGTGATGACCTGCACCACGGCCACGCCGCCCGGCGCCAGCCGCGCGCGCAGCGTGTCGAAGTACGAGGGCCAGTGGCGCTCGCCCACGGCCTCCAGCATCTCGATGGAGACGATGCGGTCGAACCGGCCCTGCACGTCGCGGTAATCCTGCAGCCGCAAGTCCACCTGCGGCGAAAGGCCCGCCTCGGCCACGCGCACCTGCGCATGCGCCAGCTGCGCGGCCGACAGCGTGAGCCCTGTCACTTGCGTGCCGGCGCCCGCCAGCGCCACCGCCAGCGCGCCCCAGCCGCAGCCGATCTCCAGCACCGACTGGCCGGGCGCGATCTGCAGCAGCTCCAGCACACGGGCCAGCTTGGCGGCCTGGGCCTCTTCCAGCGTCTGGGCGTCGGGCGAATAGAGCGCACTCGAATACAGCATGCTGGCGTCCAGCCACTGCGCGTAGAACGCGTTGCCCAGGTCGTAGTGGAAGGCGATGTTCTGCCGGCTGTTGCGCCGCGTGTTGTCACGCGCCAGGTGCGCCAGCCGGTGCAGCCAGTGGGCCGGGCCACGGGCGTCGAGCGCGCCGTCCCAGGCCGCCTCGTTGGCGATGCCGAAGGCCAGCAGCGCCGTGAGGTCGGGGGTGGCCCAATCGCCGTCGCGGTAGGACCGGGCCAGGCCGATGTCGCCTGCCACCAGCAGCCGGGCCAGCGGCCGCCAGCGGTGCAGCATGACGGTCGCGTGCGGGCCGGGCTCCGCGCCGCGGCCCTCCACCCAGTGGCCACCGGGCAACTGCACGCGGATGGCGCCGCGGCGCACGCCCCGCAACAGCCGTTCCAACAAGCGCCAGAACGGGCGGCGCGACCAGCCCGGCAGCACGACGGGTTGCAGCTCCGGGGTCGGGGGCGAGGCGGGTGAGGTGGTCATAGAGGGTCGGAAGTGCGAACGATGGTGATCGGTTGGGCGGGCGCGGCGGGCTGGCGGCGCAGGCGCGCGCCCTTGGCCCACAGCCGCAGCGCCTGCCAGTGGATGGCCAGGATGACTTTCAGCGTCAACAGCGGGTGCGTGACGAACACGCGCGCCAGCGCCGCGTCGCTCAATGGGCGACCGGCGGCGGCGTAGTGCGCCACCAGCACCGGGCCCTGCGCGTCGGCCGCGTCGATGCTGATCGACAGATCGGCGCCCTCGTGGGGCGGCGCCACGCGGAAGGTGTAGCGCATGTCCAGATCCAGAAAGGGCGAGACATGCAGCTGCTTGTGGCACTGCTGCTCCACCCGCCCACCCAGCTGCTGCACCGGGTCGACCGCGATCAGGTAGCTGTGGCGCTCGCCGAAGGTGTTGTTGACTTCGTACAGGATGGCCTGCAGCGCCCCGCCCGGCGCGTGGCAGAAATAGACGCTGAGCGGGTTGAAGGCATAGCCCAGGATGCGCGGCATGGCCAGCAGCAGCACGCGGCCACCTGGTGCGAAGCCGGCGGAATGCAGCTGGGCCTCCACATGCGCGCGCAGGCCGCCGTGGCCGGCACCGTAGTCGCGCTGGTGCAGGCTGAACAGGTTGAAGCCATCCAGCGAGAACAGCCGCAGCCGCGCCGCCAGCGCCGGCAGCTGGTCCAGATCCAGCAGCAGCGAGAACATGCGGTAGCCCAGCCGGTGGCGCATGGGCCGCAGGCGCTGGTGCGTGACACGGCCGGTGTACAGGCTGCCGTCGGCGGGCGCGTCGCGGGGCATCTGGGACGGCATCTCAGCCATGCACCCGCGCAGCCGGCAACCGGATGCGGCCCGACTCGTTGGCCACCGTCCACGGCCGGCGCACGCCGCCCAGTGCCTCGGCCACGGCCAGGCCGGCCTGCAGTCCGTCCTCGTGGAAGCCGGCGCCGAAGTACGCACCGCAGAACCAGGTGCGGCGCACACCCTGCAGCGACCACAGATCGCCCTGCGCGCCGATGGCGGCGGCGTCGAACAGCGGGTGTTCGTAGTGCTCGGTGTGCAGCACGTGCTCGGGCCGTGGATGGACGGTCGGGTTCAGCGTCAGGAACATCGGCATGCGGTCGTCGATGCCCTGCAGCCGGTTCATCCAGTAGGTGACGCAGGGTGGCGCGCGGCGCTGGCGGTCGCCGGCGTAGTTCCAGCTGCACCAGACCGACCGGCGCTGCGGCATGAGCTGCGGGTCGCTGTGCAACACGGCGCGGTTTTGGCTGTAGCGAAAGGCGCCCAGCACCTGTTGCTCGGCCGCGCTGGCGTCCGGCAGCAGACGCAGCGCCTGGTCGGCATGCGTGGCCAGCACGACCTGGTCGAACGACTGGGCACCGGCGGCCGTGTGCACGCGCACGCCCTCGGCACTGCGCTCCACCCGCACCGCAGCGCTGGCCAGGCGCAGGCCGCTGCCCAACGCCTGCGTCAAGCGCTCCACATAGCGCCGGCTGCCGCCACTCACCGTGCGCCAGCGCGGCCGATCGGCCAGCTGCAGCAGCTGGTGGTTCTCGCAAAAACGCACGAAGGCGGCCGTGGGGTACTGGCCGACCTGCGCAGCCGGCGTGGACCAGATGGCCGCCGCCATGGGGTACAGGTGGTCTTCGCGGAAAGCGCGGCCATAGCCATGCAAGTCCAGGTATGCGTCCAGCGGCATCAGGCCCAGGGTGGCCGCATGGCCGGGCGCCTGGCGGTAGAACCGCAGCAGGTCGCGCAGCATCGACCAAAAGCGCGGGCTGACGAGGTTGCGCGGCTGGGCGAACACGCCGCGCAGGTCGGTGCCCGCATATTCCAGCGCGCCCCCGTCCAGGCAGACGGCGAACGACATGTCCGATGGCTGGGTCACCACGCCCAGGTAGGAGAACAGGGCCGTGAGGTTCGGATAGGCCGACTCGTTGTAGACGATGAACCCCGTGTCCACCGCCACCTTGCCTTGCGGCGTGGCCACCTGCACGGTGTTGCTGTGGCCGCCGGGCCGGGCGTCGGCCTCGAACAGCGTGACGCTGTGGCGCTGGGCCAGCAGCCAGGCGGCCGACAGGCCCGCGATGCCGCTGCCGACGACCGCGATCGACTGCGGGTGTGATGACTGCTGCGACTGCGACTGCGATGGCGCCTGCGTGTGCAGCTGCGGGGACGCGCCGGAACCGGCGCCGCTGTGGGGTGGGAAGCGCATGGTGCTGACGTTACGCACGATGCCGGCGCCCGGATTCAGCGCCCACCACCGCCGAACGCCATCGCCCCGCGCCAGCCCGCCCAGGCCGCCGCAGCCGTGACAAACGTGCCCCAGGCCAGGTCGATCAGCGTCACGCGCAGCGGCCAGTCACGCAGCGTGGCCTGGTTGGTCAGGTCGTAGGTGGCATAGCAGATCAGGCCCAGCAACGCGCCCAGGCCCAGCGCGGTCTGCCAGCGCTGGCTGGCCAGGGCCGGCCCCACCGCGAACACCACCACGCCGACCAGGTACATCGCATAGAACACGATCGCCGGCCCGAAGGAGGGCTTGTCCATCATCAGATGCCCGATGGCCGGGCGGTACAGACGCTCGGCCATGGTGGTGAGCCAGACCGCGTCGAGCGCAAGAAAGATCAGGGCGGCGCTGCCGTAGGCGACGAAGAACTGGCGAATGGACATGGGGCAGGCTCGAAGTGGAAAAAAGTGGGCAACCAGTGGATGGGCGACGGGCTTGCGGGTGGCGGCCTACCGGCCACCCGCGCGCGGCGGGCCGGGCACAAATGCGTTGGTGCGCGCAATGTAGTCGCGATAGCCGGGGCTGCGCTCGCGCAGGTCCTGCTCCAGCAGGCGCACGCCCGAGACTTTCAGCAGCAGCACGGTCATCAGCAGCGGCGAGACGACGGCGGCCACCCCGCCCCAGCCGCCGGCCGACAGGGCCATCAGCCACAGACCCCACCAGACACAGGCCTCGCCGAAGTAGTTGGGGTGCCGGGTGAAGCGCCACAGGCCGCGGTCCATCACCTGGCCACGGTGCGTCGGGTCGGCCTTGAAGCGCGCCATTTGCCAGTCGCCCACGGCCTCGAACACCACGCCGAACACGGCCAGCGCCAGGCCTGCGACATCCAGCCAGCCGGCCGGCTTCGTGCCCTGCAGCGCCGCCAGGAACGGTGTGGCGACGACCCAGGCCAGCACCGCCTGCAGCGCGAACACCAGGTACAGGCTCTTCCACCCGAAATGCGGCTGGTTGCGCGCGCGGATCACCTGGTAGCGGCGGTCTTCGCCGTGGCCCCAGTTGCGCCAGCTGATGTAGGCCGACAAGCGCAGCGCCCACACGCCGGCCACCGCCAGCATGGCCGCACCGCGCCAGCCCGCCTGCGCCGGCAGCAGCGCCGCGTAGACGAGGCCGGCGGCCACGATCATCAGCGACCACACGCGGTCGACCAGGCTGACGTCGCGGCGCGCCAGGCTCACGGCCCAGGTCAGCAGCGCCAGCGTGGCGGTGGTGGCCAGGCCCGCTGCGGCCACGCCCCAGGGCGACAGGCCGATCGCCCCGGTCAACGCGCCGGCCCCGCCTGACGGGGTTCGAACAGCGTGTGGCTGACCCACCATTGCTGGCCATCGGCATGGCCGAACAGCTCGGACACCGAGAGGAAGAACAGCCGCCAGCGCGACCACCACAGGCCGGCGTCGCCCCCGTAGGTGGCCTCCATCACGGGCCATAGCGCATCGCGGGCGGCGTCCATGTTGGCCAACCAGGCCTCGGCCGTGCGCTGGTAGTGCCGGCCGTCCCAGCGCCAGCGGCGCAGCACGCGCAGGTCGTCCTGGCACCACAGGGGCAGATCGTCGCTGGGCATCATGCCGCCGGAGAAGAAGTGCCGGCTCATCCAGTCGCTGGCGTCGCGCTCCTCGAATGCATAGGGCGCGCCGCGCGTGGCGAACACGTGCATGAAAAAGCGCCCCTGCGGCCGCAGCCAGCGCGCCACGTTGGCAAACGCACGCGGCCAGTTGCGCAGGTGTTCGAACATCTCGACGGAGACCACGCGGTCGAAACGCGCCTCGGTGTCGAAGGTGTTGACGTCGTGCGTGATCACCTGCAGGTTGGCCAGGCCGCGCGCGCGGGCCTCGGCCTCGATGAAGCCGCGCTGGGCGTGCGAGTTCGACAGCGCGGTGATGCGGCTGGCCGGGTAGCGCTCGGCCATCCACAACGAGAGCGAGCCCCAGCCGCAGCCCAGTTCCAGCACCTGCTGGCCGTCGGCCAGGCCGGCGCGCTCGCAGGTCAGCGCCAGCGCGCCGGCTTCGGCGTCCTGCAGGCTGGTGATGCCGTCGGGCCAATAGCAGCTGCTGTACTTGCGGTGCGGCCCCAGCACCGCCGCGAAGAAGGCGGGCGGTAGCTCGTAGTGCTGCTCGTTGGCCTTGTCGGGCAGCGGGGCCAGATCAGCCTCAGCCATGGCGGTGACGAAGTGGCGCGTGAGCTCGGCCTGGGCCTCGGTGTCCTCGCCATGCATCTCGTGCAGGCGTTCCTTGAGCAAGCGGCGGATGCCGACACGCACGACACGGTCAGGGACCAGGCCTTGTTCGACCCAATGGATGGCACGGGCAGCGGCAGCAGACATGCAGCGATTTCCTCGGTTCTTGTCACGGCGCAATCGGGGCGGCTCGCAGGTGTACGCGAGGCGCGCGCGCTTGGATTCAGAAATTGTGGGCCATCACGAAAAAAAGTGATCCGCCTGCAAGCGGGCGCGCCGCCAGCCTACAGCACGATGCGACCGGCCATCCAAACCCTGGCGAGCGCGGGATTTATGAATCCGGCGGCACCCGGCGGGCGTACCAGTACCGGTGTCACATGACATCTATCCATCACAGACAACCATCCACCACGGTCGACGAGGAGAACTACATGATTCACAGCTTGAGCAAGATCGCACAGGGCTGCGCCCTGCTGGTATGCGCCGGGGCAGCACTGGCGTCCAGCCATCGCGAGGCACCTTTCATCACGACCAGCCCGAAGGTCGATGGCACTGATTTCTACATGTTCCGCAGCTACGAGGACATCGCCGCCAACGGCAGCGGCGGCCGCTCCGACTACGTGACCATGATCGCCAACTACCAGCCGCTGCAAGCCCCGTATGGCGGCCCGAACTACTTTCAGTTGGACCCGAACGCGCTGTACGAGATCCACCTGGACAACAACGGCGACGCCAAGGAAGACATCACGTTCCAGTTCCGCTTCAACAACGCGTTGAAGGGTATCCCGCTGTCCATCGGCGGCGCCAGCGTGCCGATCCCGCTGATCCAGGCCGGTGCCGTGACCGCCCCCGGCGACGCCAACTTGAACGTCAACGAAACCTACACCGTGAACGTGGTGCGCGGCGACCGGCGCAAGGGCGCTGTGCAGGCCGTGACGCGGGCCGACGGCAACCGCGTCTTCGACAAGCCGGTGGACTACATCGGCGGCAAGACGCTGGGCGACCCGGCCGCCTACGAGGCCTATGCGCAGCAGCACATCCAGACCGTCAGCATCCCCGGCTGCACGATGCCCGGCAAGGTGTTCGTCGGCCAGCGCCAGGAGGGCTTTGCCGTCAACCTGGGCACGGTGTTCGACCTGGTCAACGCGCCGGCTTCCTTCTTGCTTGATCCTGCCAACAAGGACGCTGCAGGACGCGGCGGCCAACACGTGATCCAGAAGGCCAACGTGACCTCGATCGCGCTGGAAGTGCACAAGAGCTGCCTGACCGCCGGCAGCGACCCGGTGATCGGCGGCTGGACCAGCGCCAGCCTGCGTCAGGCGCGGCTGCTGAACGGCAAGCCGGGCTCGGGCCACCAGGCCAGCGAGAAGGCCGGCGGTGCCTGGGTGCAGGTCTCGCGCCTGGGCAATCCGCTGGTCAACGAGCTGGTGATCGGCCTGCCGGACAAGGACAAGTTCAACGCATCGCGGCCGCAGGACGACACGCAGTTCCTGAACTACGTGACCAACCCCAGCCTGCCCGCGCTGCTGGGCATCGCGCTGGCCGGCAACCCGGCTGCCGTGGCACCCACCAACCTGCCGCGCACCGACCTGGCCACGGTCTTCCTGACCGGCATCACCGGTGTCAACAAGCCGGCCAGCGCCACACCGTCGGAAATGCTGCGGCTGAACACGGCCGTCGCGCCGGTGATGTTCGCGATGCAGAACCGTCTGGGCGTGGCTGGCGAGGTGCTGCGCGTGGGCGGCCCGGCCAACCTGGCGCAGGCGGTGGACCTGGCGGGCTTTCCGAATGGCCGCCGGCCCAAGGACGACGTGGTCGACATCGCGCTGGTGGCCGTGCTGGGCGGGCTGTGCGTGATCAACGGCGACGGCAATGCGCTGGGGCTGAACGGCGTGCCGGGCGTGCCGAGCCTGACCTCGGCTTGCAGGGCCGCAAGCGTGCCGTTGGGTGCCGGGTCCGCTGGCATCCACGACGCGGTGGACCAGGCAACGGTGCCGTTCCTGGCGCGCTTTCCGTACCTGAACACGCCGAATTCCGGCTCTGCAGCATATTGATCGACGAGGAAGACAGACATGACCATTTCGATCAAGACAACGGCCGGCACGCTGGCCCTGGCCGGGCTGCTCGCGCTGGGCGGCTGCGGCGGCGGCAGTGACGACAACGGCGCAGGTGGCGGCGCGGTCGTCGACGGCACCGACGTGCCGGTCGGCGTGGAGCAAAGCATCGACGACGTGATCGCCTTTGCCAAGCGGCTGATTGCCGGCACCAGCGAGAGCAGCGAGCCGGTGGTGCTGGGCAACGCGCAACTGGCCACCAACGACACGGCCGAGCCGGCGGACCTGTAGGCATGGGTTGCAAGCAGCGCGCCGCGACGCTGGCCGTCGCGGGCTTGATGCTGGGCGCGGCCTGCGGCGCGGCGACGCTGCTGCCGCAACCCACGCGGGACGACGAGGTGGTCGAAGTGCTGCCGGCCATCACCCGCAGCCGGCCGGTGCAGGCGGCGCCGGCCGCTACGGCTGACCCGACGGCGGCCGCGGCGCTGGCGCGCGACGCCATTGCCGTGGCGCGCCAGACCGGCGACGCCCGTTACTGGGGCCGTGCGCAGGCTGCCATCGCCCCGTGGTGGGACCAGCCCGCAGCGCCGGTCGACCTGGCCGTGCTGCAGGCCACGGTACAGCAGGGCCGCCATGCCTTCGCACCGGCCCGCGCGGTGCTGCAGGCGGCGCTGGCCCGCACACCGGGCCATGCCCAGGGCTGGCTGAACCTGGCCGCGCTGGAGCGGGTGGAAGGCCGCTACCCCGCATCACTGCAGGCCTGCGAAGCCGTGGCGCAAGCCGGGCAGGCCTGGTACGCGCAGGCCTGCCGACTGGAGACGGCCTCGCTGCAAGGCCAACATGCACAGGCGCGCGCTGGCCTGGAAGCTTTGCTGGCCCCGCTGTCGGCCAGAGCCGACGCGCCGCGGCGCGCCTGGGTGCTCTCGCTCTTGGCCGAAGCCGCAGAACGCGCCGGCGACGACACCGCCGCCCGCGCCCACTACACCCAGAGTCTGGCGGCCGAGCCTGATCTGTACACCGCCATCGCCTTCAGCGACCTGCTCTTGCGCACGGAGCAACCCGCCGCCGCCCAGCGGCTGCTGGCGCCATTGCCCCGCACCGACGCCGTGGTGCTGCGCCAGGCCCTGGCCCTGCGCCGCCTGCACGATGCGCGCTGGCAGGGACTGCGCGACGAGCTGCGCGAGCGTGAGCTGGCGTTGGGCCGGCGCGGCGAAGACCTGGCCCTGCACGACCGAGAGCGCGCGCTGCTGGCGCTGTGGCTGGACGATGCGCCAGCCCGCGCGCTGACGCTGGGCCAATCCAATCTGAAGCTGCAGCGCGAGCCGCTGGACTGGTGGATCGCCCTGCAGGCCGCGCGCCAGGCCGGCGACACCGCCGCCACAGGCGCGCTGCGCGAGCAGTTGCAGACCACGGGTTTGCAAGACGCCCGATTGACCGCAGAGCGTGTGCAATGAGCATGTCGTCACTCTGGCGCGCCTTGCTGCTCTTGCCGATGCTGCTGGCCCTGCACCCCGCCGCCTGGGCGCACAAGGGCAGCGACGCCTATCTGGATCTGCGTGGCGACGCAGCTGCCGGCAGCGCGCTGCAGCTGACGCTGTCCGTCGCCATCCAGGACCTGGATCTGGTGCTGCCGCTGGACGCCAATGCCGACGGCAACGTGACCTGGGGCGAGATCCAGGCGGCCAACCCGGCCGTGCAGCAGCTGCTGCAGGACAGCACCGGCCTGCAGGGCACCGCCCCCTGCCCGCTGCAGTGGCGCTTTGCCGGGCTGGAGCGGCGCAGCGATGGCGCCTATCTGCGCTGGACCAGCACCGCCGATTGCGCCGGTGCACAGGCCGTGCGCTACACGCTGCTGCGCGCACAGGACGCCACGCACCGCCTGCTGGTGACGGGCCGGCTGGACGGGCAAGACCTGCTGTCCACCTGGTCGCCACAGCAGCCCGGCGCCCTCGCGCTGCGCTCACCGGTGGCGGGCGCCGCCGCCCTGCACAGCGGCCCGGCCACACTGTGGAGCTACCTGAAGCTGGGTATGCACCATCTGCTGGAGGGCTATGACCACCTGGCCTTCCTGCTGGCGCTGGTGCTGCCGCTGCGGCTGGCGCTGGGCCGCACGGCAACGGCGCCGGCAACCGCACCGGCGGGCGGTGCCGCGCCCCACCCGTCGACCTGGTGGGCGCTGCTGCGCACGGTCACGGCCTTCACCATCGGCCACTCCATCACGCTGGTGCTGGCCACGCTGGGCTGGACGCAGGCTTCGCCGGACTGGGTCGAGCCGGTCATCGCGCTGTCGATCGGCGTGACGGCGCTGCTGAACCTGTTCCCGGTGGCGCGCGTGCGCAGCGATGTGCTGGCGCTGTTGTTCGGCCTGGTGCACGGCTACGGCTTCGCCGGCCTGCTGACCGAGGCCGCCGCCCCCAGCGGGCTGCTGCCCTGGGCGCTGGGCGGCTTCAACCTGGGCGTGGAATGCGGCCAGCTGGTCGCGGTGGCCGGCTGGGTCTTGCTGTCGCAGGCCGTGGTGCGGCGGCCTTGGTACAGCAGCGTCGTGGTGCGCGGTGGCTCGTGGGCGCTGGTGCTGCTGTCGGCATGGTGGTTCTGGGAGCGGGTGGGCTCATAGGGGGTGCTTTGGCGTGCAGCTGCGACACGGCGACGCCCCACCTCTCGGCTACCATCCCGGACACCAGCCTGCCGCGTACAAAAATAGGGATGCCATCCCGCTCGGCCTGGCTGCGCACCAGGGAGCGACCTTTTGAGTACCGACCACGCTTACGCCGAGTTGGGCTTGCAGCACGATGCGAGCGATCAGCAAGTCAAGTCCGCCTGGCGGCGCCTGGTCTCGCAGTGGCACCCGGACCGCAACGACAGCGCTCAGGCGGTGGCCAAGATCCAGCGCATCAACCAGGCCTTCGAGTCGATCCGGCGCGCACGCGCGCAGGGCATGGTCGACACCGCGCCAGACTTCACCGCTGACAGCCATCGGCCTGCCGCCGAAGCGGCGCCGCCTGCGCCCGAACCCGCAGCCGAAGCCGCACCGCCCGCACCCGAGGCCCCCGCCGACGACAGCCCCCGCCGCCCGCCGATCCGCCGCAAGCTCAAGCTGACGCTGGAAGAGGCCGCCGCCGGCTGCATCAAGACACTGCGCGGCAAGCTCACCGAGACCTGCACCACCTGCGATGGCGCCGGCCACCAGATGCTGGGCGGCCACTGCGCCAGCTGCGGCGGCTCCGGCGCCATCCAGCAGCGCTCGGCCTGGTTCGGCTGGCCCAGCGTCAGCATCGAATGCGAGGCCTGCCTGGGCGGTGGCTTTGCACGGCGCGCCTGCCCGGCCTGCGCCGCCAGTGGCAAGCTGGACACCGCCTACAAGGTGCAGGTGCGCATCCCCCACGGCGTGCGCGACGGCGACGTGCTGCACGTGGATGCGCGCCGCGGCGGCAAGGCCGGCGCGCCGGCCGACCTGGAGATCCAGGTGCAGATCGAGCCGCACGCCTTCTTCCGGCTCGACGAGGCCGACGGTTCGCTGCGCTGCGAGATCCCCGTCAACGGCTTTGCCTGGGTTGCCAACCGCATGGCGCAGGTGCCCACGCTGTACGGCTGGCACCTGATGCAGCTGGACCGCGACCGCCTGGCCTACACCCTGCCCGGCCTGGGCTACCCCACCGACCGGCGCGGCGCGCGCGGTGACCAACTGGTGACGCTGGTGCCCGTGTTCCCGGCGCAGCTGAGCACCGACCAGGAGATCCTGCTGGACCAGCTGATCGCCACCACGTCCAAAGCCGCAGGCGCGGGGTCGAGCGATCGGCTGCGGGTGTGGGACAAGGAACTGCGGGCGTGGGAGAAGACGCTGGCGGCGCGCAAGAGCGGATCGAAGGACTAGCAGCGTGAGAGGCGCCCGATCGATCGCCTCTCCCGCCGTCACGTACAAGCCCTCGCACCGAGCCCGCCCCCACGTTGTCGGCGAGTGCGCGACGCTGCCCCCCCTCCCAAGGACCACCGCGTGGACACCAAGACCTTCTTCGTCGCCGCCATCCTGGCTTGCACCAGTCTGGCCGCCCACGCCCTGCAGATCACCACCGCCAGCCCGCAAGGCGAGGTCGCCCAGGTGCGCCAGGTGGTGCTGCGCTTCGACGCCGACGCCGTGCGTTTCGGCGATGCCAGCGCGCGAGCCCCCGCCACCGTCAGCTGCAGCGACACCCAGGCCGGGCGCGGCACCGGCCGCTGGAACAACGCGCGCGAATGGGTCTGGCAGTTCCAGGACGACCTGCCGCCCGGCGTGCGCTGCAGCGTCGCCACCGCCGCTGACTTCAAGTCCCCGCAAGGGCAGGGGCTGACGGGCCTGGCCAGCTTCGCCTTTCACACCGGCGGGCCGTTCGTGCGCAACACGCGGCCCTACGGCGGCACCATCGACGAAGACCAGCATTTCGTGCTGCGGCTGAACGGCCCGGTCACGTTGCAGAGCGTGCAGGCCAGCGTCTGGTGCAAGGTCGAAGGGCTGGGCGAGCGCGTGCCGGTGCGCCTGATCGAAGGTGCCGAGCGCGCGGCCTTGCTCAAGGCCCGGCGCCTGGAGGAAGACGCCGCCAAGGCGCCGCTGGCCGTGCAGACGGTGGCCTGCAACCGGCGCCTGCCACCGGCGTCGCCCATGCAGCTGGTGATCGGCAAGGGCCTGGCGACACCCAGCGGCATCGGCAGCAGCGTGGAGAAGCGCTTTGCGTTCCAGGTGCGTGAGCCGTTTGCGGCCAGCTTTGCGTGCGAACGCGAGAACGCGAACGCCGCCTGCCTGCCGATCCGCCCGATGCGGCTGGAATTCAACGCGCCCGTGTCCAGGGCACTGGCGGCGGCGATTCGGCTGAAGTCGGCCGGCCAATCCCGCGCGCCCAGCCTGGACGAGCAGGACCAGACCTCGCACGTCAGCAGCGTGCAGTTCGCCGCGCCGTTCGCCGAGCGCGCGGCCTACACGCTCGAGTTGCCGCCCGATTTCAAGGACGACGCCGACCGACCGCTGCGCAATGCAGACAACTTCCCACTGCCGGTCGCGACCGGCCCGATCCCGCCGCTGGCCAAGTTCGCCGCCGCACCGTTCGGCATCGTGGAGCGCTTTGCCGAGCCCGATGGCCCGCCCCTGCTGCCGGTGACGCTGCGCAATGTCGAAGCGCAGTTGCCGCTGGCGGTCAAAGCTGTTGCCCCCGATGCGCGCGTGGCCGATCTGCGGCCCGAAAGCGACGCCGACATCCTGGCCTGGTTCCGCAAGGTGCAGCGCTACGACAGTTTCACGGTCGAGCGCAAGCGCGCAGCGGCCGACCTGAAAGCGCCCCTGCCGCGCGTCGTCGACGACGACCAGAAAGACTGGGTGCAGTCGCGCATGCTGGCGCTGCTGGCCGGCCAGAGCGGCGTGCGCGCGGTGGAGCTGCCCCGGCCGAGCACCGACGACCCGCGCCCGTTCGAGGTCGTGGGCATCCCACTGACGCCCGGCTTCCATGTGCTGGAGATCAGCTCCAGACGCCTGGGCGCCGCCCTGCTGGACGAGCGCTACGGCCCGGACCGCACGATGGTCGTGCGCACCTCGGCCCTGGTGACCAACCTGGGCGTGCACTTCAAGCTGGGCCGCGAGAACGCATTGGCCTGGGTGACGACGCTGGACAAGGGCAAGCCTGTGGCCGGCGCGCGCGTGGCGGTGTCGGACTGCCGTGGCAAGCCCGTCGTCAGCGGCACGACGGACGCCCAGGGCGTGGTGCAGCTCGCGGGCCTGTCGCCCCAGCCGCCGAGCTGCAACGACGGGGGCGATGGGGGTGGCGACGGCGCCGCGCCGTCGTGGTTCGTCACCGCCCGCGCGCGCGACGCACAGGGCGTGGAGGACATGGCCTTCACCTTCAGCGACTGGAATCGCGGCATCGAACCCTGGCGCTTCAACCTGCCGACCAGCCAGGACCCGGCCCCCGACCTGCGCGCCCACACCATCTTCGACCGCACGCTGCTACGCGCCGGCGAAACGCTGGCGATGAAGCACCTGCTGCGCACCGAGACAACCAAGGGCCTGGCCCTGCCCACGCAGTTCCCCGCCAATTTGCGCATCACCCACGTGGGCAGCGGCCAGCAGTTCACGCAGCCGCTGGCCTGGTTCCGCACCGACACCGGCGGGCAGAGCGCCGAGAGCCGGTTCACGCTGCCACCGGCCGCCAAGCTGGGCGCCTACGAGGTGGCACTGCTGCAGGGCACTGGCCAGGAGGAGCGCAGCCTGCCGTCCGGCCAGTTCCGCGTCGAAGAGTTCCGCCTGCCGGTGCTGCAGGGCCGCATCGCACCGGCCGACGCCAAGCCGCTGGTGCAACCGGCCAGCGTGCCGACTGACGTACAGGTGAACTACGTGGCCGGCGGCGGCGCGGCGAACCTGCCGGTGCGGGTGTCGGCACTGCTGCGTGACAAGTCGCTGAAGTTCGATGGCTTCGACGCCTTCAGCTTTGCGCCGCCACGCGACCGCAAGGCCAACCCCTCGAACGAAGACGAGGAGGAGCCCGACGCTGCCGCCGGCCCGCGCGTGATCGCCGACAAGCTGGCCCTGAGCCTGGACGCAAGCGGCGCTGGCAAGCTCGTGATCGACAAGATCCCCACCGCGCCGCGCGCACAGGAGCTGCTGCTGGAGGCCACCTACGACGACCCGAATGGCGAGGTGCAGACGCTGCGCAGCACCTCGACCGTGTGGCCGGCCGGCGTGGTGGCCGGCATCAAGACCGAGGGCTGGGTCTCGGCCGCGCAGACCATCCGCTTCCAGGCGCTGGCGCTGGACCTGGCGGGCAAGCCACGGGCCGGCGTGGCGCTGGACGTGCAAGCCTTTGCCCGCATCGTGACGACCAGCCGCAAGCGCATGGTCGGCGGCTTCTACACGTACGACAACCAGACGGCGGACAAGGCGCTAGGCAGCGTCTGCAGCGGCAAGAGCGATGCGCGCGGCCTGCTGCTGTGCGAGGCCAAGCTCACTCAAGCGGGCGAGGTGGAACTGGTCGTGACGTCGACCGACGACGCGGGCCGCGCCGTGCAGGCGGCCAGCTCGGTCTGGGTCACGCGCCAGGGCGAGCTGTGGTTCGGCGGCGAGAACCACGACCGCATCGACCTTCTGCCCGAGAAGCGGGACTACGCGCCGGGCGAGACCGCGCGGCTGCAGCTGCGCATGCCGTTTCGCTACGCGACCGCGCTGGTGACGGTGGAGCGCGAAGGCGTGCTCTCTCAGCGCGTCGTGCAGTTGAACGGGCAAGACCCGACGCTGGAGGTGCAGGTGGAGGAAGGCTGGGGCCCGAACGTCTACGTCAGCGCGCTGGTGCTGCGGGGCCGCCTGCGCGATGTGCCGTGGTATTCGTTCTTCACCTGGGGGTTCAAAGCACCGCGCGAATGGTGGTCGGCCTTCTGGCATGACGGCAAGCAATACGTGGCCCCCAGCGCGCTGGTCGACTTGTCCAAGCCCGCGTTCCGCCTGGGCGTGGCCGAGCTGCGCGTGGGCACGCGCGCGCACCAGATCGATGTGAACGTCACGTCTGACCAGCCGACCTACCCCGTGCGCGGCCAGGCGCGCGTGACCATTCGCGCCACGCTGCCCGACGGCAAGCCCGCCGCGCATGCCGAGGTGGCGCTGGCCGCCGTCGACCAGGCGCTGCTGGAGCTGATGCCCAACGACAGCTGGAACCTGCTCGGCGCGATGCTGCAGCGCCGCGCCTGGGGCGTGGAAACGTCGACCGCGCAGATGGAAATCATCGGCCGGCGCCACTACGGCCGCAAAGCCGTGCCGGCCGGCGGCGGCGGCGGGCGTGGTGCCACGCGCGAGTTGCTGGACACCTTGCTGCTGTGGAACCCGCGCGTGGCGCTGGACGCGAATGGCCAGGCCCAGCTGACGGTGCCGCTGAACGACGCGCTGACCACCTTTCGCATCGTCGCCGTGGCCGATGCCGGCGCGGCGCTGTTCGGCACCGGTCAGGCCAGCATCCGCACCATGCAGGACCTGCAGATCATCAGCGGCCTGCCGCCGCTGGTGCGCGAGGGCGACCAGTTCCGCGCGCAGATCACCTTGCGCAACGGCACGGCCAAGGCCATGCGGGTGGAGGTCACGCCGCGCGCGACGCTGCCGGACCCCAGCGCCGCGCCGGGCCGCGCGACGCAGGCGAGCCCCCCGTCGGGCGACAGCGCAGCACGCGATGTAGGCAGCGCGGGGGTCACGCTGACGCCACGCACCATCGACATTGCGCCCGGTGAAGCGCGCGAAGTGGCCTGGGAGGTGACAGCGCCGACGCAACTGACGCCCGCGCGCACCGAGGCCCTGGTGTGGGAGATCGAGGCCCGCGACACGGCCAGCGGCGCGCGCGATGCGCTCAAGCTCAGCCAGCGCATCGTGCCCGCCGTGCCGCTGGCCGTGCAGCAGGCCACGCTGGTGCAGCTGGACGGGGCATTCAGCCTGCCGGTGCAGGCGCCGGCCGATGCCATCAGCGACTACGGCCGCCCGCGCGGCGGTCTGCAAGTGGCCCTGCAGCCACGCCTGGCCAGTGCCGAAGGCGGCCTGCCGGGCGTGCGCGACTGGTTCGCGGCCTACCCGTTCGCGTGCCTGGAACAAAAGGCCAGCCAGGCCATCGGCCTGCGCGACGCCAAGCGCTGGCAGAGCGTGGTCACGCAATTGCCGGCCTACCTGGACGCAGACGGCCTGGCGCACTACTTCCCGCCGCAGGCCGGCAGCGCCCACCGGGGCAGCGACACGCTGACCGCCTACCTGCTGGCCGCCACGCACGAGGCGGCGACGCTGGACAGCGCCTTGGCCCTGCCCCAGGCGCTGCGCACGCAGATGGAGGACGGCCTCGTCGCCTTCGTCGAGGGCCGGCTGCAGCGCGAGTTCTGGAGCCCGCGCGCCGACCTGGACGTGCGCAAGCTGACCGCGCTCGAGGCCCTGTCGCGCACGGGCCGCGCGCCCGGTCGCCTGCTGGCCAGCATCACCGTCGCGCCGAACCAATGGCCCACGCATGCGGTGATCGACTGGCTGAACATCCTGCAGCGCGTGGCCGACGCACCGCAGCGCGAGCAGCGCCTGGCCGAAGCCCAGCAGGTGCTGCGCGCGCGCCTCGCCACCATCGGCACGAAGATCGTCTTCAGCACCGAGCGCGACGACCAATGGTGGTGGCTGATGGTCAACGGCGACGTGAACGCCGCGCGCTTGCTGTTGGCCGTGATGGACGACCCGGCGTGGCAGGACGACATGGGCCGCCTGGCGGCCGGCTTCATCGCCCGCCAGCAGCGCGGCGCCTGGCAGACGACCACGGCCAACCTGTGGGGCAGCCTGGCGCTGACGAAGTTCTCGGCCAAGTTCGAAAGCACACCCGTCACCGGCAGCACCAGCGTCCGGTTGGGCGAGGCCAAGGCCAGCGTGGATTGGGAACAGCCCGCGCCGCACGCCAGGCACCTGGCTTGGCCCGACGGCGCCGGCACGGTCGAGGCCGCTCAGCTTGGCACGGGCAAGCCCTGGCTCACGCTGCAGTCGCTGGCGGCCGTGCCCTTGAAAGCGCCTGTCGATGCGGGCTACCGCGTCACCAAGGCCATCACGCCCGTCGAGCAGGCCGTCGCCGGCAAGTACAGCCGGGGCGATGTGCTGCGCATCACGCTGGAGGTGACGGCCGCATCCGACATGACCTGGGTCGTGCTGAGCGACCCGATCCCCGGCGGTGCCACGATTCTGGGCAGTGGCCTGGGGCGTGATTCGCAGATCGCAACTGCCGGCGAGCGGCAGCAGGGCGGCGGCGCGTCACCGGCCTTCGAGGAGCGCAGCTTCGAGACCTACCGCAGCTACTACGCGTTCATGCCCAAGGGCACGACCCGGGCCGTCTACACCGTGCGGCTGAACAACGTGGGCGACTTCGCGCTGCCGCCGACGCGGGTGGAAGCGATGTACGCGCCGGAGGTGTTCGGGGCGCTGCCGAACGGGCGGTTGAAGGTCGATTCACGATAGACAGATAGCTGTTTTTAAAAGTTTTTCATAGTAAATTGATAAAACTGTGATTAATGATGAAAACGCTGACTTCAGCGCGCTGAGCGAGGCGCAGACGCGCCAGTACATCGACGCGGAATCCGCATGGCGCGCGCTCGAAGAAGCACAACAGGCCGCGCTCGAAGTCCGGGGCTCCATGCTGTGGCGCACGCAGTCCGGCCGGCGCTACTTGGTGCGCGTGTCGGCCACAGGCGCGCAGACCTCACTGGGCCCGGCGTCGGACGAAAACGTGCAGATCTTTGACCGGTTCATGGCCCGCAAGCAGAGCGTGGAAGCGCGCCTGAAAGCCTTGCGTGAGACCGTGCAGCAGCACGTGCGCGTGAACCGCGCGCTGCGTGTCGGCCGCGTGCCAGGCGTGGTGGTGGACACGCTCAACGCACTGGCCAAGGCAGGCCTGCAGGAGCACTTTCTGACCGTCGGCACGCATGCGCTCTACGCTTACGAGACGGCGTGCGGTGTGCGCGTACGCACCGAGGCGACCGCCACGCAGGACATCGATCTGCTGCTGGACACCCGCAAGTACCTCAAGTTCGTGACCACCATGCGGCGCCTGGACACATCGCTGCTGGGGATCTTCCAGAAGGCGGACAAGACCTTTGCACTGCGCGGCGACCAGAAGTACACCGCCGTCAACGCGGCGGGCTTCGAGATCGACGTGATTCGCCGTGCTGCGCAAGGCAGTGCCGCAGACGACCCGCACCCGCTACGTGTCTCGGCATTCGAGGACGACTTCTGGGCTGTGCAGGTGTCCACCGGCCAGGCCCTGTTGGGTGGCGGTCGCTTCACGCAGAGTGTGGTGGCGCTGAACGGTCAGATGGCCACCATGCATGCGCCCTCGCCCGACAGCTTCGTGCGCATCAAGCGCGCGCTGGGCCAACGCGAAGACCGCGACCCGTTGAAGCGGCGCAAGGACTTGTTGCAGGCCCGGGTGGTGCAGCAGTTGCTGGATGCGCACGGGCTGCGATATCACATGGCGGGTGGGGTGTGATGAACCGGCTGGGTGCGCTACCAGACTTCGAGGGTCAGCCGATCCGGCACATGTTGAAACGCCAGGTCAAGGCGCACCGACCCAGATGTCGTCGCGCAAGCGATTGCCGCCCATGCGCAGAGGCGACGCTCAGTCGATCCAGCCCTCGAAGGGGTGACGTTGCGTGCGGGTCTGCTGGCGTTTGGTCAGGACATCCTCCACATCCGAAGTCTGCGCCACGGCATCCAGAAATCCTGCCCATCGGCAGGCTTGGCAGGCTTGCGTGACAACCCGACGTTGCCCGTCAGCAGGTCTCGCCGAATGAACCTTTCGGATTCCGAGAACCGAAACTGGTGTGCAAGACGCACGGCCTGGCTGCGGCCGATCACAAATATCTTGGCGGTCTGGTGCATGACGCATCCTCAGTCCAACATGGCAGGCCGCATGGCGCTGCGCAAGCGTTTATTTTGGCTCGTGCCCATGCTCTGCGCCGCAGCCGCCCACGCCGCCGCCCTGCCCTCCTACGACCAGGTCCGCGCCAACCACCGCACCTCCGACACCCTGGTCCTCGCCCGCAATGGCCAACTGCTGCAGCGCGTGCGCACCGACCCGACCGTGCGGCGCGGCCCCTGGGTGCCGCTGGCCGACATCTCGCCGGCCCTGCGCACGGCCATGGTCATGAGCGAGGACCGGCTGTTCTGGCAGCACAGCGGGGTGGACTGGCGTGCCGTCTCGGCGGCAGCTTGGGGCAACCTGTGGAACAGCAAGACGCGCGGCGCGTCCACACTGACCATGCAGCTGGCCGGCCTGCTGGACGAGGACTGGCGCCACACGGCCGGCGGGCGCAGCGTCACGCAAAAGCTCGGCCAGGCCGTCGCGGCACAGCGGCTGGAACGCACCTGGCGCAAGGACCAGATCCTGGAGGCCTACCTGAACCTGGTGCCGTTTCGCGGCGAGATCGTGGGGCTGGATGCGCTGTCGCGCACGCTGTTCGGCAAAGCCGCCCATGGGCTGGACGCGCGCGAAGCCGCCGTTGCCGCAGCCCTGGTGCGCGGGCCGAACGCAGCGCCCGGCGTGGTCGCCCGCCGGGCGTGCGAGGTCTTGCGCGCCAGCACCGAGGCCCGTGACTGCCAGGGCCTGGAGCTGTTCACGCTGGGCGCACTGCAGCGCCGTGCGCATGCCGCCAGCGAAGGTATCGCGCCACACGCCGCGCGGCAGGTGTTGAAGGACGCCACCGTCACCACTGTCCCCAGCGTCACCAGCAGCCTGGACGCCGCCCTGCAGCGCTTCGCGGTGCAGACGCTGTCGCAGCACCTGCGCGAGCTGCGCGGCCGCCACGTGGAAGACGGCGCACTCGTCGTGCTGGACAACGCCAGCGGCGAGGTGCTGGCCTGGGTCGGCTCTTCCGGCGCACTGAGCCGCGCAGCCGAGGTCGACGGCGTGCTGGCGCGGCGCCAGCCCGGCAGCACGCTCAAGCCCTTCCTGTATGCCCAGGCAATTGCCGAACAGCGGCTGACCGCCGCATCGCTGCTGGACGATGCGCCCACGCACATTCCCACGGCCAGCGGCTTGTACATCCCGCAGAACTACGACCGGCGCTTCAAGGGCCAGGTGTCGGTGCGCACGGCGCTGGCGGCCTCGCTCAACGTGCCAGCCGTGCGCGCGCTGGTGATGGTGTCGCCCGACGCCTTCGCACGCCAACTCGGTGCGCTCGGCCTGCCGCTGGCACAGGCCGGCGACCACTACGGCTACAGCCTGGCACTGGGCAGCGCCGAGGTTTCGCTGCTGGCGCTGACCAACGCCTACCGCACGCTGGCCAACGGCGGCCGGTACAGCCCGACCACGCTGCGCGCCGCGGCGCCAGCAGCGGCCGCAGCGCCCGCACCCCACCAGGCCATCACACAAGCCACGGCTCCCGCAGCGCCCACTGAAACCACCACCCCAGCGGGCACGTCACAGCGCCGCAGCAGCACACCCGCCATCGACCCGCGCGCCGCCTTCATCGTCGGCGACATCCTGTCTGACACGAACGCCCGCGCGCCCACCTTCGGCACCGACAGCGTGCTGGCCACGCGCATCTGGACGGCCGTGAAGACCGGCACCAGCAAGGACATGCGCGACAACTGGGCCATCGGCTGGTCGCAGCGCTATACGGTCGGCGTGTGGGTCGGCAATGCGGGCGGCGCGCCCATGCACGAGGTCAGCGGCACCAGCGGCGCGGCGCCCATCTGGGCGGCGCTGATGCACCACCTGCACCGGCAATTGCCCAGCCGGGCGCCCGTGGCGCCAGCGGGCCTGCAACAGTTGGACGTGCGCTTCGGCGACGACCTGGAGGCCGCGCGCAGCGAATGGTTCCTGGCCGGCACGGCGCAGCCGGTGTTCGCGCTGGCGGGCCCGCTGGACGACGCCGCCACGCCCCGCATCCTCTCGCCCGCCGACGGCAGCATCGTTGCGTTGGACCCGGACATTCCGCCCGCGCGCCAGCGGCTGCAGTTCCGCGCACAGGGGGCCGACGCGCGTTGGCGCATGGACGGCAAGCCGCTGGGGCGCGGCGCCGAGATCGCCTGGCTGCCCTGGCCTGGGCGGCACCAGGTGGAGCTGGTGGACGCGCGCGGCACGGTGCTGGACAGCATCCGCATCGAGGTGCGCGGCGCGGGGGTGAAGGGGCGTTGAACCACCAGGCGGCGTGACGGCCTGGGCGGCGGCCGCCAGGTGCTCACCGGGCTCCTGCCGCTCCATGTGAACGACGCCAGGTGGCGGAGCGCATGACGCCGGCCAACGTGCGCACCCCTTCATCGATCTGCTCCACCGTGAGGCTCGCATAGCCCAGCACCAGCCCCGCCGCCCGCCCCCGCCCGCGCGACGGCGCGCTGGCGAACAGCGGCGACACCGGGTAGACGCCCACCCCCTTGGCGCGGGCCGCAGCCACCAGCGCAGCCTCGTCGCCCGACTTCAGCGCGGGCAGCCACAGCACGACATGCAGCCCGGCCGCCGTGCCCGCGACCTGCGCGTCGGGCGGCAGGTGGCGCGCCACGGCACCGAGCAGTGCGGCGCGGCGACGTTCGTTCTCGCGGCGGATGCGGCGCACGTGGCGCTCGTAGGCACCGCTGTCGATCAGCGCGGCCAGCACGCGCTGCTCCAGCACCGGCGCGTGGCGGTCGGCCAGGCGCTTGGCCTGGCGAAACACCGCCACCAGTTCGACCGGCAGCACCAGGTAGCCCAGCCGCATCTGCGGCGACAGCGCCTTGGAAAAGGTGCCCAGGTAGACCACACGGCCATCGGCATCCATGGCCTGCAGCGCGTCGATCGGGCGCTGGCCGTAGCGAAACTCGCCGTCGTAGTCGTCCTCCACAATCCAGGCGCGCTGGCGGTGCGCCCACTGCAGCAGCTCCACGCGCCGACCGACCGGCAGCACACCGCCCAGCGGGAACTGGTGCGAAGGCGTCACATACGCCAGGCGCACACGCGCGTCCTGCGGCAGGCGCGCGGTGTCCAGGCCGTGGGCGTCCACCGGCACCGGCCATGGCGTGGCGCCCGTGGCCTCGAAGCAGCGGCGCGCCATCAGGTAGCCCGGCTCTTCGATGACGAAGGCGTCGCCTGCATCCAGCAGCAGCCGCGCGCACAGGTCGATGCCCTGCTGCGAGCCATGCACGACGACGATCTGCTCCGCATCGCAGGCCAAGCCGCGCGCGCGGCGCAGATAGCCCTGCAGCGCGCGGCGCAGGCGCGCGTCGCCCTCGGGCGGCACGTAGTACAGGCTGTGCTGCTGGCGCAACAGCTCGGCCTGGTAGGCGCGGCGCCAGGCCAGCGTGGGGAAGTCGCGCGCAGCGACCGCGCCGTAGACGAAATCGATGCGCGCTGGTGTCGTCAGCGGCAGGGCCGGCATCGCCATGGCCGCCACACGCCGGCCGAAAGCGGACAGTGCCATGGCCGACCTGCCGCGTCGGGGCGCGGGCGCACGTAGCGCACGCGCCGCAACCGCCCCGGCCGGCGCACCGGCCACGCGTGCGGCCCGGCCGACGGAGGTCACGACGAAGCCTTCGGCCGCGAGCTGCTCGTAGGCGGCGGTCACCGTCGTGCGTGAAACGCCGAGATCGGCCGCGACAGCACGCGTGGACGGCAGCCGCGCACCGGCCGGCAGCGTGCCGTCGGCCATCTGCGCGCGCAGCAGGTCGTAGATGCGGCGCCCGGTGCCGGCGCCGGCAGCGTTAGAAAACTGGCCCATCGGGTTTCATCAAAACTGGCTCTTCTCATTGTGCCGGTTTGCAGCGACAGTCCACGCTTTCGCGCCGACCCGAGAGCCCCCGATGTACCTACCCCCTCATTTCGCCGAGACCAGCCCCGCCCGGCTGCAGCGCACCGTGCGCGACCACCCGCTCGGCACGCTCGTCACGCACGGCCCCGCAGGCCTGGACGCCGACCACGTGCCGTTCGAGTTCGACCCGGATGTCGGCCCGCACGGCCTGTTGTCGGCCCATGTGGCGCGCGCCAACCCGGTATGGCAGCGTTGCCCCAGCGGCTCGCCGGTGCTGGTGATCTTCCACGGCGCGCAGGCGTACATCTCGCCCAGCTGGTACCCCAGCAAGCACGAGGCGCACCGCCAGGTGCCGACCTGGAACTACGAGGTGGTGCACGCGCACGGCGTGCTGAACGTGCACGACGATGAGCGCTTCGTGCGCCGCCTGGTAGCGCGGCTGACGCGCCAGCACGAGGCGGCCGAGCCCAAGCCCTGGAAGATGGGCGACTCCGCCCCCGCGTTCATCGACAGCCTGCTGCAGAACATCGTGGGCATCGAGATCGCACTCACGTCCCTGGTCGGAAAATCCAAGCTGAGCCAGAACAAGGACGCGCGGGACCGCAGCGGTGCCGCCGATGCGCTGCAGGCGCGCGGCCATGACGAACTGGGCGAGCGGATGCGGCCTGCCGATGGAACGATGCAGACGCCATGACCTTCCTCACCTTCCTGGTCACGGCCCTGGTCCTGGCCATCACCCCTGGCCCGGGCCTGGCCTACGTGGTCGCCCGCACCGTGGCAGGGGGCCGCTCCGAGGGGCTGGCGTCGTGCCTGGGCACCGGCCTGGGCGGCATGCTCCACGTGGCCGCCGCAGCGCTGGGCCTGTCCCTGCTGATCGCGCAATCGGCGATCGCGTTCAGTCTCTTGAAGTACGTGGGCGCGGCCTACCTGGTCTACCTGGGCGTGCGGCTGCTGCTGCGCAAGGACCAGCCCGCCCACGCCACGCCGGTGACGGCGCAGGGTGTGCGGCGTGCCTTGCGCGAGGGCGTCGTCGTGGAGGCGCTGAACGTGAAAACGGCGCTGTTCTTCCTCGCCTTTCTGCCTCAGTTCGTGGCGCCCACCGAGCCGCTCATGGCGCAGCTCGTGTTGCTCGGCAGCATCTGCGTGGCGCTCAACACGCTGGTCGACGTGGTGGCGGTGTTCGCAGCAGACCGGCTGCTGCGCTCGGGCCCGGCGCGCGCTGCGCGGGCGCGGCGCATGACGCTGGCCTCTGGCTGCACCATGGTCGGCCTGGGCGCCTTCCTGGCGCTGGCACGGCGCGAAGTCTGAGGCCGCGCCCGGCCTTCCGCAGAGGCGCGCGGCGCAGGCGAAGTCAAGGCGATTAGCGCGCTGCCGAGCGCTCGCCGAGCGCACTTCTCGCGTGAACTGGCGAACAATCGCACGCAAAGCGGACAAATAAGCGCGTCGGGCGTGAACTAGTTGTCGCCCCCTGACAGGGATGCCACTAGGCGCCAAGATCGTTGATTCATATAGTGGTCTGCACCAATCGACGCCCAATCTGGGCGTTGACTCGATGCAAATCAGAACCACAAGATGCCATCCAGGACCAGCTTGCCGCACCCGATGCACCACGCGCCCGGCGCGCCGGGGGATGGGACAGGCGCAACGCCGCGCCGTGCGGCATCCGGCGCCGCCGAGCCGGCCGGGCGCTGAGACCCATGCCGCAGGCCATGCTCAACCACCTGGATGGCACTGCCTGGGCCGCTGCCGCCGTCGTGCTGCTGGCCGTTGCCTTGTGCTGGGCGCAGCAGCGCCGGGCATGGCGGACCACCCACGCCAAGGTCAGCACACTGCAGCTGCAGCTGCAGCAGGCGCTGCGCGAGCGCGAGCAGCTCTACAGCTCACTGCTGGCCAACATACCCGGCGCCGCCTACCGCTGCACGCACGACGACAACTGGACGGTGATCTTCATCAGTGACGTGATGGAGCGGCTGTCCGGCTGGTCGCCTTCGGACTACCACGCCTCGCCGACGCTGCTGCGTGAGTTCGTGCACGTGGACGACCAGCCCGGCGTGCGGCTGCAGATCCAGCTGGCCATCGACGAAGACCGTCCCTTCACCGTCGAATACCGGGGCGTGCACCGCAGCGGGCGCGAGTTTTGGGTCTGGGAACAGGGCAGCGCCGTGCGTGGCGAGAACGGCGAGGTGCTGTGGCTGGACGGCGTGATCATGGACATCAGCGAACGCAAGGCCACGGAGCTGGCCTTGCAGCAAGCCAAGGAAGAGGCCGAGGTCGCGGCGGCGGCCAAGACTATGTTCCTGGCCAACATGGGGCACGAGGTGCGCACGCCGCTGAACGCGATCATCGGCTTCTCCGGCATCGTGATGGCGCGCTCACTGGACGACACGCAGCGCGAGCACATGAAGAAGGTGCAGCAGGCCGCCAATGCGCTGCTCCAGATCGTCAACGACATCCTGGACATGGCCCGGTTGGAGCGTGGCACGCTGTTGCTGGAGTCCGAAGAGTTCTCGCTGCAAGCGCTGGCCCATGCCGCGCTGCAGGCCCACCAGAGCGCAGCGCGCAAGAAGGGGCTGGCGCTGCGGCTGCAGGTCGATCCGACGCTGGGCGACATGGTCTGCGGCGACGCGCGGCGGCTGCGCCAGGTGCTGGACCGCCTGCTCGACAACGCGGTCAAGTTCACGGACGAGGGCTCCGTGCGCCTGGAGATCGGCCAGGAAGGCGAGCAGCTGTTGCTGGCGGTGCACGACACCGGCGTGGGCATCGCGCCGCAATGGCAGGAGCGGATCTTCGAGGCATTCACGCAGGCCGACGCCTCGATGAGCCGGCGTCATGGCGGCACCGGCCTGGGCGCCACGATCGCGCTGCAGCTGGTCGAGCACATGGGCGGCACGTTGCGCTTGCAGAGCACGCCCGGCGAAGGCAGCAGTTTCACCGTGCGCCTGCCGCTGGCCAGCGCCAGTCGCCCGGCCGCGTCGGCGGTGCCGGGCGAAGCACAGTCGCCCTGCCCCACCCTCGGGGCGGCGCATGCGCCTGCGCCGGCCACGCAGCTACCCCCACCCTGGCGCGATTCCGTGTCCCAGCTGGTCCAGGCGCTGCGCAGCGGCGAGGTCACCGACCCCTCCATGCCACGGCTGCTGCAGCATCTGCGCCACCAGGGCCAGGAGACGCTGGCAGTGCAGATGGAACATGCGCTGGCTGCCTTCGACCTCGACCTCGCGGCCGAGCTGCTGGAGAGCATGCCCGCGCAGTTGTGAGCCACCGCCGGCTGCGCCGCAACGGCGCCGGCCTGCAGGCTGCGGTCTGGTCAGAGCTGCCACGCTGCGGCGGCACCGACCAGACGCTCAGGCGACGCTGGACAGTGCGTCGTTGAAGGTCTTGCTGGGGCGCATGACGGCAGAGACCTTGGCTTCGTCCAGCTTGTAGTAGCCGCCGATGTCCACCGGCTTGCCTTGCACGTCCGCCATCTCCTGCACGATGGTCTGCTCGTGGTCGGCCAGGCGCTTGGCCAGCGGTGCGAACTTGGCGGCCAGGGCCGCATCCTCGGACTGCGCGGCCAGCTCTTGCGCCCAGTACAGCGCCAGGTAGAACTGGCTGCCGCGGTTGTCCAGCTGGCCGGTCTTGGGGCTGGGGTTCTTGTTGTTGTCCAGCAGCTTGCCGGTGGCCGCGTCCAGCGTCTTGGCGAGCAGCTTGGCCTGCGGGTTGTTGGTCTTCAGGCCCAGGTCTTCCAGGCTCACGGCCAGCGCCAGGAACTCGCCCAGCGAATCCCAGCGCAGGTGGTTTTCTTCCACCAGTTGCTGCACGTGCTTGGGCGCCGAGCCGCCGGCACCCGTCTCGTACATGCCGCCACCGGCCATCAGCGGCACGATGGACAGCATCTTGGCCGAGGTGCCCAACTCCATGATGGGGAACAGGTCGGTCAGGTAGTCGCGCAGGATGTTGCCGGTGGCGCTGATGGTGTCCAGCCCGCGGATCACGCGCTCCAGCGTATAGCGCATGGCGCGCACCTGGCTCATGATCTGGATGTCCAGCCCGGCCGTGTTGTGCTCGTGCAGATACATCTTGACCTTGGTGATCATCTGCGCCTCGTGCGGGCGGTAGGCGTCCAGCCAGAACACCACCGGCGTGCCGGAATTGCGCGCCCGCGTAACGGCCAGCTTCACCCAGTCGCGGATGGCGGCGTCCTTGACCTGGCACATGCGCCAGATGTCGCCCTGCTCCACGTTCTGGGAGAGCAGCACCTCGCCGGTGGCCAGGTCGGTGATGTTGGCGACGCCGTCCTCGGCGATCTCGAAGGTCTTGTCGTGCGAGCCGTATTCCTCGGCCTGCTGGGCCATCAGGCCGACGTTGGGCACGGTGCCCATGGTCTTGGGATCGAACGCGCCATGCCACTTGCAGAAGTTGATGATCTCCTGGTAGATGCGGGCGAAGGTCGACTCGGGCATCACGGCCTTGACGTCCTTCAGGCGGCCATCGGCGCCCCACATCTTGCCGCCGTTGCGGATCATCGCGGGCATCGATGCATCGACGATCACGTCGTTGGGCGAGTGGAAGTTGGTGATGCCCTTGGCCGAATCGACCATGGCCAGTTCGGGCCGGCCTTCATGGCAGGCATGCAGGTCGCGCTTGATCTCGTCCTGCTTGCTCTGCGGCAAGGTGCCGATCTTGTTGTACAGATCGACCATGCCGTTGTTGACGTTGACGCCCAGCTCTTCGAACAGCTTGGCGTGCTTCTCGAACGCGTCCTTGTAGAAGATCTTCACGCAGTGGCCGAACACGATGGGGTGCGAGACCTTCATCATGGTGGCCTTGACGTGCAGCGAGAACATGACGCCGGTCTTGTGCGCGTCCTCGATCTCCTTCTCGTAGAACTCCACGAGCGCCTTCTTGCTCATGTACATCGAGTCGATGATCTCGCGGTCCAGCAGCGAGACCTTGGGCTTGAGCACGATGGTCTTGCCGGTCTTGGTGATCAGCTCCATCTTCACGTCGCGCGGGCGGTCCAGCGTGAGCGACTTTTCGCCATGGTAGAAGTCGCCGCCGTGCATGTGCGAGACGTGCGAGCGCGAGGCCTGGCTCCAGTCGGCCATGCTGTGCGGGTTCTTGCGCGCGTATTCCTTGACGGCCTTGGGTGCGCGGCGGTCCGAGTTGCCCTCGCGCAGCACGGGGTTCACGGCGCTGCCGGTGCACTTGTTGTACCGCGCGCGGATGTCCTTTTCTTCGTCCGTCGTGGCGCTCTCGGGATAGTCGGGAATCTTGTAACCCTTGTCCTGCAGCTCCTTGATGGCGGCTTTGAGCTGGGAGACCGAGGCGCTGATGTTGGGCAGCTTGATGATGTTGGCTTCGGGCTTGAGCGTCAGCTTGCCCAGCTGCGTCAGGTCGTCGGGCACACGCTGGTCTTCGGTCAGCACTTCGGCGAACTGGCCGAGGATGCGGCCCGCCACCGAGATGTCGGCCGTGTCGATCTCGATCCCGGCCGGGGCCGTGAAGGCACGCACCACCGGCAGGAACGAGTGGGTGGCCAGCAGCGGCGCCTCGTCGGTCAGGGTGTAGATGATCTTGGATTTTCCGGCGGACATGAGAGCTTCCTCAAACGTTGAACAAGGGGGTGGAATGCGCGAAGCGTACCAAGAGCGGCAAGGCCGCCCCGATCACGCAGACAAAGCACGCTCGAACAGACCTCGTGCGATGACCTTGAGCGCCAGAGTTTCCTCGGCGCCCTCGAAGATGGAAAGGACGCGGGCGTCCACGAAATAGCGGCTGACGGGCGTCTCTTCGGCATAGCCCATGCCGCCATGCAGTTGCAGCGCCTCGCGCGTGATGATCTCGGCCGAACGGCAGGCCAAGAGCTTGATCTGCGCGGCCTCGGTGCGGCCAGCGCCCTCCTCCAGCCGCACGCCCACGGCGTAAGCGGTCTGGCGGCAGGCGGCCAGCCGCGCCGCCATGCGTGCCAGCTTGGACTGCGTCAGCGGGAAATCGATCAGCGCGCGGCCGAACACCTTGCGGTCCTGGCTGTAGCGCAGCGCCTCTTTCAGCGCCGCGCGCATCACGCCGGCCGCGCGCGCGGCCGTCTGCATGCGCCCGCCGACCATGCCGGCCATGTTGAAGTAAAAGCCCTTGCCCAGGCCGGCCTCGCCGCCCAGCACGTGGCTGTCGGGCACGAAGAAATCCTCGAACGCCAGCTCGTAGGAATGCATGCCGCGGTAGCCGATGGTCGGGATGGCGCGCCCGCGCAGCCGGCCGCCGCCCTGCGGTTGCACATCGAAGCTGTGCGCCTCGGTCGGCGGCTTTTCCACCAGCAGGATCGACAGGCCCTTGTAGCCGGCGCTCTTGTCGGGGTTGGTGCGCGCCACCACCATCAACAGGCCGGCCTTGCCGGCAAAGGTGCACCAGGTCTTGGCGCCGTCCAGCTTCCAGCCGCCATCGCAGCGCGTGGCTCTCAAAGCCAGGCTGGCCACGTCGGAGCCGTGGTCGGGCTCGGTCATGGCGATGGCGCAGAGCGGCTCGCCGGCGGCGATCTGCGGCAGGAAATGCTGCTTCTGCGCTTCGGTGCCGCCGGCCAGCAGCGCACGCGAGAGGATTTCGGGCCGCGTGATCAGGCTGCCGGCCGCCCCGAGCGAGGCCTCGGACAGCGCCTCGGTCACGGCGATCATCATCATCGTGTCGTCGTGGTGGCCGGGCGCACTGCCGCCGTATTCGTGCGGGATCGACAGGCCGAACACGCCCATCTCGCGCAGCGGGCCGAGGATGCTTTCGGGCACCGTCAAGTCCTGCGCGTGGATGTCGGCGGCCAGCGGCGCGACGACGTCGGCGCCGAAGCGGCGGAACGACTGCTGCGCCATGGCCACTTCTTCGCTCACCGTGACCGGGCCGATCTCGGCCTGGCCGCCGGCCTCGGTCAGCCCACGGGTGAGCTGCGCCAACGCGGCCGGCCCTGCGGCGGCACGGCGCAACCCGGCCCAGGCCGGGCTGTCGCCCAGCGCGCGCAGGGGCTGTGTGTCCAGCGTCTCGTCGATGGCCACGGCCTCCAGCCGCGCCAGCACCGAGCCGATGGCCTCGGTGGTGAACAACAGCGCCAGCCCGCGGTCCAGGCCCGCAGCCGGTTCGCCGCCGAGCACCGTTTCGCAGGCCAGCAACTCCGCACTGGCCCAGGCCAATTCGTAAGCGGCCACCTGCCGCGCATCGAAGCGCGCGCTGTCCAGCCCATGGGCCTCGCCGCAGCGGCGCGCCACGGCCAGCACGGTGGCGTCGAACAGCGGCCGCAGGCGCGCCAACAGCTGGCGCGCCGATTCCAGGGGCTCCTGTTCGGGCAGCATGCGCAGGTCTCCAATGTTGCTCATTCCAACCAATCATGCCACGGTGACATGGTGTAATTCTGAACAACTGACCTCAACCAAACTGCGCTGCGCGCCCGCCGGGCGCGCGCGACCTGCCTGGAGCCTTGCATGTCTTCTCAGAAGTACCGACTCGTCACGCGCAGCGACTTCGACGGACTGGTCTGCGCCGTTCTGCTGAACGCGCTGGACATGATCGACGACATCAAGTTCGTGCACCCCAAGGACATGCAGGACGGCAAGGTCGAGATCACCAACCGCGACATCACGACCAACCTGCCCTACGTGCCGGCCGCCTACCTGGCGTTCGACCACCACCTCTCGGAAACCATTCGTAACAAAGCTGGTCTGGGCAACCATGTGATCGATGCCGCTGCGCCGTCGGCAGCGCGCGTGGTGTATGACTATTTCGGCGGGGCACAGCGCTTTCCCGGCATCTCGGCGGAGATGATGGACGCTGTCGACAAGGCCGATTCAGCGCAGTACGTGCGCGATGAGATCCTGGAGCCCAAGGGCTGGGTGCTGCTGAACTACCTGATGGATGCGCGCACCGGGCTGGGGCGGTTCCGCGAGTTCCGCATCAGCAACTACGCACTGATGATGGACCTCATCCAGTACTGCCGCGACCACACGATCGAAGAGATCCTGGCACTGCCGGACGTGCACGAGCGTGTCGAGCTCTACCACGCGCATGCGGACAAGGCGCGTGCGCAGATCGAGCGCTGCAGCACCGTGCATGGCCGTGTGGTGGTGCTGGATCTGCGCGAGGAAGAAACCATCTGGGCCACCAACCGCTTCATGATCTACGCGCTGTTCCCGCAGGCGCAGGTGTCCATCCACACGATGTGGGGCGTGCAGAAGCAGAACACCGTGTTCGCCACCGGCAAGTCGATCCTCGACAGGGGCAGCAACTGCAACATCGGCGAGCTGATGCTGGCCTACGGAGGCGGCGGCCACCAGGCGGCCGGCACCTGCCAGGTGGCCAATGAAGAAGCCAGCCGCGTGCAGGCTGAGTTGGTCGAGAAAATCAACGCTGCATAGAGATCCTCCCCCCGGCGGCTGCGCCGCTCCCCCCTCCTGCTGCGCGAAGGGGGGGCGCGCCCAGCGGCCTGGCAGAGCCAGTTCCGCGGGTGCCCTGGCACGATGCGGGCGACCTGATGGACCGTGATGTGAGTATTGCGCCGTGAGCACGGCACCGGCCTCTCCCCCTCTGCGCCGCATCGCCCACCTCGACATGGACGCGTTCTACGCGTCGGTCGAGCTGCTGCGCTACCCGCAGCTCAAGGGCCTGCCGGTGGTCATCGGCGGCGGGCGGCGCGCTGCGGACGAGGTGCTCGTGCAACGCGACCGGCTGCCGCTGGACCAGTTCCCGCGTCTGGCCGACTACACCGGCCGAGGGGTCATCACCACCGCGACCTATGCGGCGCGCGCATTCGGCGTGGGCTCTGCCATGGGCCTCATGAAGGCCATCAAGCTGTGCCCGCAGGCCATCTTGCTGCCGGTCGATTTCGACGAGTACCGGCGCTTCTCGCGTGCGTTCAAGGCCACCATCCTGGAGATCGCGCCGCTGATGGAAGACCGCGGGGTGGACGAGGTCTACATCGACTTCACCGCCGTGCCCGGCGGGCAGCGCGAAGGGGGCCGGGTGCTGGCGCGGCTGATCCAGAAAGCCATCTTCGACCGCACCGGCCTGACCTGCTCGCTGGGCGTGGCGCCGAACAAGCTGCTGGCCAAAATGGCCAGCGAGTTCGACAAGCCCAACGGCATCTCCATCGTGCACGAGGCCGACCTGCAAGCCCGCATCTGGCCCCTGGCGGCGCGCAAGATCAACGGCATCGGCCCGAAGGCCGAAGCCAAGCTCGCGGGCCACGGCATCGTCAGCATCGGCGACCTGGCAGCGAAGGAGCGTGGCTGGCTGGTGCAGCACTTCGGCAAGGCCTACGGCGCCTGGCTGCACGAGGCGGCCTGGGGCCGCGACGAGCGCCCGGTCGTCACCGAGAGCGAGCCCGTCTCCATGAGCCGCGAGACCACCTTCGAGCGCGACCTGCACGCCGTGCGCGACCGCGCCGAGCTGTCGGCCATCTTCACGCGGCTGTGCGAGAAGGTGGCCGAAGACCTGCAACGCAAGGGCTACGTGGGCAAGACCATCGGCATCAAGCTGCGCTATGACGATTTCAAGATCGCCACACGCGACCAGACGATCGCCGCGCCCACCGACGATGCGCGCGCCATCCGCCAGACGGCGGGCCTGTGCCTGAAACGGGTGCCGCTGGAGCGGCGACTGCGCTTGCTGGGCGTGCGCGTGGGGGCGCTGCGGCGGGCAGGCGAGCCGGACGCCATCGCGCCAGCCGCGCCGCCGGATGAAGACCCCAACGGTCGGTTGTTCTGATGCACGGCAACCGCCTGCCCCGTCGGCCGAGGCGCTGAAATGGCTGGGCGGCCCGCGATTCGTCATCAACACCTGTACCTTGCGACTGCAGCTGGTGAGCTGACAGTTGCGGGACGTCGCCTTCATTGGCAAGCGCAGGGCATGTGTGGCAAGCTTGCCATCCTGCCGCCACCACTGCGAGGCCCACATGTCCCTGACCATAGAAGCTCTCGAGATCGAAGTCCTTCGCTTGCCCGCCGCCGACCGTGCGCGTCTACTGGACCGCGTAGTGGCGAGCCTGGACGCCGACGCAGCCCGCGATCGCGCCTGGGACGCGCTGGCAGCCCGCCGTGACGCTGAGATTGAGAATGGGTCAGTCGCCGAAGTCTCTGGCCCTGAGTTCCTGGCCCAGCTGCGCACGGAACTGGCTTGAGCTTTTCGCTGCATCCCGCCGCAGGGCTGGACTTGACTGAAGCGGCGCGCTTTTACCGACGCGAAGCGGGCCGCAACGTCGCACTTCGATTTCTCACCGAGTTCGACCGCGTCGCCACACTCCTGGCCCGCGAGCCAGGGCTTGGAACGCCGACAGACGACCGTCGGCGCATGTTCCCGCTCCATGGCTTTCCGTACTCCCTGATCTACCGCGAAGTCACAAGTGGCGTCCGGATTCTGGTCGTACGCCACCAACACCGCGACCCCGCGCACGGCGAGAGCCGGCGCTGACCCTCACGGCGTCAACCGTCAGGCCGATTGCGCCGCAACTCCAACCCAGACTCGAAGTTACCCAACGCTTCCTGCATCAGATGCCGGGGCGCGTCGGCAGGCAGCAGCACCCGAGCCAACGCCGCATCGAACGCCTCTGCCCGCTCGAACTGCACCCAGTGCCCCGCGCCCCCGATCAAGGTGAGCCCACGGAAGTCCGGCGCGACTTTGAACGCTTCGCCCAGCGCCGGCATGCGGCCCTGGTAGAGCACGTCTTCCTCGCCGTAGATCGCCCACACCGGGCAGCGCACCTGCTGCAGCGCCTCTTTCAGAGCCTCGGTGCGCGCCAGTCTGCGCCGCTGCATCCGGTCGCGCTCGACGTTGGCCGCATGCAGCGCCAACGCCAGTGCGTCGATAGCCTCAAGCCGGTGCAGCATCAGCACGCCCAGGTTGTGCCGGTGCACGGCTTCGCGGGCAGCAGGCTCGGGCAGGTGGCGCCAGCCGCGCAGCACGATGGCACCCGCATCGGACACGCCCATGGCCGGCGCGCCCACCAGCACCAGCCGCGCCGCGCGCTGTGGGTGGGCGGCAGCCAGCAGGCCGGCCGTGAGCCCGCCGAACGAGAAGCCCACCAGGTCGCAGTGGCCGGCGCCCAGCAGCGCGGCCAGGCCTGATTCCAGTGCCGGCGCGACCGCGTCCGCATCACCGCCGCCGGGCGGCGGGGCGGAATCGCCGAAGCCCGGCAGATCCGGCACCAGCACCTGGCGGCCGCTGGCGACCAGCGTGTCGACGTTGCGCACCCAGTGCGTCCAGCTGCCGCTGCCACCGTGCAGCAGCACAACCGGGCCGCGCGGCCCGGCGTCGGCCGGACCCCAGCGGTGCCATTGGATGTGGCCATCGCCGCAGGGGGTCTGCAACGCTTGGGCAGCGGCCTGCAGACGGGGGATGGGGTCGGGGAGCACGGTGGCAGAAGGCATCGAGGGTTTATACCGCCTGCGCTTTCACGGCTCTGTCACCGGCGCGCGCCAGGATTCGCGGTTTATTCCCTGAACGATCTGGAGTTGTGATGACGATGTGGTGCAAAGGTTTGGCGGCCGTGGCCGTGGCGGCGCTGGTGGCCGCGTGTGGCGGGTCGGATGACAGCGGCCAGCCGCTGGATCTGACGATCCTGCACATCAATGACCACCACTCCAGCCTGGACAGCAGGAGCAAGACGCTGCAACTCGCCGCCGGCGGCGCGGCGCCGCAAGCGGTGACGGTGGATGCGGGCGGTTTTGCGCGCGTGACAGCGGCCATCGCCGAGCTGGCTGCGGCGTCGCCAAACGTGCTGAAGCTGCACGCCGGTGACGCGCTGACGGGCACGCTGTATTTCAACCGCGCAGGCGCCGATGGCGAGGCCGACGCGGCGCTGATGAACACCGTCTGCTTCGACGCGTTCACGCTCGGCAACCACGAATTCGACAAGGGCGACACGGGGCTGAAGGCCTTCCTGGACCGCCTGCACGCCGGCAGCTGCAAGACGCCGGTGTTGAGCGCCAACGTGCAGTTCGGCGCCGGCTCGGCCCTGAACGCCAGCCGCGCGCCCGGGCTGGTGAACAAGTCCACCGTGCTGGTGCGCGGTGGCCAGGAGATCGGCATCGTGGGCCTGACGATCGCGGCCAAGACCAAGGCTTCGTCCAGCCCCGACGCCGACACCACCTTCGAAGACGAAACGCTGGCGGCCCAACGCGAGATCGACGTGCTGCGCGCACGCGGCATCGACAAGATCATCGTCATGAGCCACATCGGCTATGCCTACGACCAGCAGGTTGCAGCCCGGCTGTCGGGCGTGGACGTGGTGGTGGGCGGCGATTCGCACACGCTGCTCGGCCCGGCCGGCCTGACGACCACCGGTGTCGGCACACCCGGCGGCGCCTACCCGACCCGCATCACCGACAAGGACGGCAAGAACGTCTGCGTGGTGCAGGCCTGGGAATACGCGCAGATCGTGGGCGAGCTGAAGGTGAGCTTCGACGCCCAGGGCGAGGTGACGCAGTGCAACGGCACGCCGCATGTGTTGATCGGCAGCGACTACCGCGTCGGCAACGCCGCCGCCACGGCCGAGCAGAAGGCGGCCATCGACGCCAGCGTGGCGGCCAGCGGCTTTCTGCGCGTGACCACGCCGTTGGCCAGCGCCACGGCCGTGCTGCAGCCGTTCAAGGACAGGATTGCCGTGTTCAACACCACCCAGGTGGCGGTGGCGCCGCTGGAGTTGTGTGCGCGCCGCGTACCGGGGGGCGTCGGCTCGGTGGACTACAGCCGATCCAGCGCGGCCTGCAACGCCGAAGGCAGCGTCAGCGTGCGCGGCGGCGACATCCAGCAGCTGGTGGCGCAGGCTTATCTGGACGTGGCCAACACCGACTACGGCGGCGCCGACATCACGCTGCAAAGCGGTGGCGGCGTGCGCATCGCGTTGCAGGGCAACGTGACCGCGGCGCAGGCGATCCAGGTGGTGCCGTTCGGCAACATGCTGTTCCGCCTGGACGTGACCGGCCAGGAGGTCAAGGCCATGCTGGAAGACGGGCTGCAAGCGGTCTACGGCCCGGGCGGCAGCACGGGCCCCTACCCCTACACCGCCGGCCTGCGTTTCGACGTGAACGTGCCGGCCGGCAACGGCAACCGCGTGAGCGGCATCGAGGTGCGTGACGCCGCCACCGGCAACTGGGCGGCGCTGGACCTGGCGAAGACGTACAAGCTGTTCGTGCTGAGCTTCAACGCCACCGGTGGCGACGGCTACAGGACGCTGGCGGCGGTGCCGGCGGCGCGGCGGCTGGACATCGGCGTGCTCGATGCCGACGTCTTCCTGCGCTACATCGAGCGCCAGCCCAGGGATGCGGGCGGTATGCCGCAGCTGACGCGCTTGGCGCCCGACCTGTACAGCACCAGGACGTTCACCGGCCCGAACTGAACGGAGCGCATGCCCCACACGCCGCCGGCCCCGGCCAGGTGGCGCGTGGCGGCGCTGCTCAGCCAGCCGGCAGACTGAGCGTGAAGACCACGTAGGGCTCGGCGTAGGTGTATTCCAGCTCGCCGCCATGGGCCCGCGCAATGTGCCGCGCGATGTACAGGCCCAGGCCCAGGCCGTCGGCCTCACTGCGCAGGCCATCGGGCGCCACGCGGAACGGATCGAACATGGCCAGCGCGGTGTGCGGGGCGATCTCGGCGCCGACGTTGCTCACCTCCAGCACCACGCGCGACCGATCGGCGTGCAACTGCACGATGACGGCCTCGTCGGCAACGCCGTGGCGGCGCGCATTGCCCACCAGGCAGGCCAGCAGCTGGCGCATGCGCGCCGCATCGGCCTGCAGCGTCAGGTGCCTGGGGGCCTCGCGGATGAAGCGCAGGCCGGGATGTTCGGCGGCCTCGGCGTCCAGCACGGCATGCAGCAGCTGGCACAGGTCCAGCGTCTCGCTGGCCAGCGCGAGGCCGCTGGCACGCTGCACCATCGCCGCATCCAGCACCTGCGAGACGAAGCGTTGCATGCGGCCACCCACCGGCGCACCGCCGGCCGCTGTGCCATCACGCCCCGCCACCGGCCCGCCCACGCGGGCGCCGAGCATGTCCAGCAGATGGCCGCGGGCGCGGTCCAGCTCCGCACCGCGCGCCGTGCTGGCGCGCACCAGGTCGGCCATGAGGCCTTGGGCGATTTCAAGATCGGTGGCGTCCCACGGCACGGCGCAGCCGCGCACGGTCTGCTTCCAGACGTCGAAGCTGCCGCGCGGCGTGAGCCGTGGCCCCAGCGGGCCGTGGGTGTATTCCTTGTCGGGCTGGCCACCCCAGGCGATGGTCTCGATCTGCTCCTTGCGCATCAGCACCAGCCAGCCGCCGGCCGCCTGCGAGAAGTGAAGGGCCAGCAGGCCACACCAGCTGACCAGACTTTGCCGCAGCGCAGCCGGCATGCTGTCCTGCTTGTCCAGCGCGAGCATGCCCGAAGGGCCGACAGGCTGCGTCGCAAGCCACTGCACGAGATCGCGCGCGACTTCGGGCGCCAGACTCGTCGCGGCCACCCGACCATGCGCGGCCAGCACCAGGCTTTGGCAGTCGAACGTCTCGCACAGGGGCTGCGTATCGCGCAGCAGCGCGAACACGCCGTCCTCGGCGTGCAGCACGTGCTCGATGGCCCGGGCGCGCACCGAGGTGGCGGCCTCCAGACGCAAAGTGCTGGCGCGGGCCAGCGCGCTCTGCACGTTGGCCGCCAGAATGTGGGCCAGTACGTCGCAGGCCGAACGCACACGGTAAGACACATGGCGCGGCGTGCGGTGGTGGCAGGCCACCATGCCCCACAGCCGGCCGTGCACGACGATGGAGATGCTCATCGAAGCGGCAACGCCCATGTTGCCCAGGTACTCGATGTGCACCGGCGAGACGCTGCGCAGCACGCTGTGCGAGAGGTCCAGCGGCGCGGTCTCGCCACTGGCCTGCTCCAGCGGCACGGCCGCGCTGCCCACGTCCACGATCATGCGCAAGGTGTTCAGCGTGTACAGGCGCCGCGCCTGCGCAGGGATGTCGCCGGCCGGGTAGCGCCGCCCGACCAGCGGCTCCAGATCGTCTGCGCGGGACTCGGCCACCACCTCGCCGCTGTCGTCGTGCCGAAATCGGTAGGCCATGACACGGTCGAAGCTGGTGAGCGCGCGCACCTCTTCGGCGGCGGCGCCCAGCAGCTCCTGCACCGTACGCTGGCGCTTGATGCGCGCCAGCGCCTTGTGGCCACGAAAGGCATCGTCGGCGCGGCGCTCGGACGGCCCGTCCAGCCGTTCCAGCTCCACCATCAGGCGCTCGTCCAGACAGTGGGCAATCAGTTCGAATGCGCGGTCGGCCAGGCGCACCTCGATGGCGATGGGCTGCACATCCAGGCCGTCACCGGCCAGGCACTCGTGCAGCACCTCCAGCATCTCCGGGTCGGCGGCGAAGCAGGTCTCCTCCAGCGTCTGCCCGATGCAGGGCGCCAGCGCGCCCAGCATGTCCTGCGCATTGGCACTGCGGTGGCTGACACGGCGCGCCGCGTCGAAGGCCACCAGCACGCCATGGGACTGCACGTGCCCCGGAACGTGGATGGGTTCGTGCGCGCAGTTGTCAAGGCTCACGCGCTCCATCACCTGCCCGGTCATGTCACGATCCCCCGCGCGCGAAACCGTGCCATCAGGTCGTCGAACGCCCAGCAGGCACCACGGCAGCCGGCCGCTATCTGATCGGGGCCGGCCAACGCGGTGCGCAGTGCTGCCAGAAACTCCCGCCAGTGCGCGCCCGTGCCCGCGCCCCGGCCGTGCAGGTAGGTCAGAGGATGCTCCACCCCGGCCTGGCGCAGGCGGCGCGCCAGGACCTGGCCGCCCAGTTGCGAGCCTTCCACCACATAGGCCACGCCCCAGGCGAAGGCCAGGCCTGCCTCCGCCGCAGGGGCGGCGGTCGGCTCAGCCACGTTCGACGGCACGGGTGGCAATTCCGACACGGCGATCGCCAGATACTCCGCACCCCAACCCGTCAGGCGCAGCTGGGGGTCCAGCGCGGTCAACCAGTCACGCACCACCTGCACGTGCTGCAGGTACTCCGGCGTGCCCGCCCCTTCGCGACCCAGGGGAAGCGCCGCGTCGAGGCGCTGATGCGCTGGGTGCGTTGCAGCGCGCAGCGCCTGCAAGGGGTCGACGCTGGACAAGAGCTGAAACTCTCGTGGTGACAAGGAAAAATGCACGACAACGCTGGGATCTTTTTGTAACAGCGCAATATTAGTCCCGCCCCACCCCCCTACCAATGTCATTTGACACAGGATATAGACAAGATTTGTAAAGAACCTGTCTACAGAATGAACTACTGACGTGCAATGCGTACGTTCGCCGGCAGTCCGCCCGGATGGCTGGTGCGCCAGGGATTGATGTCAAGCCCGCCGCGTCGTGTGTAGCGGGCGTAGACGGTCAGCTTGATCGGCTGGCAACGCTGCCAGATGTCCATGAACATGCGCTCGACACACTGTTCGTGGAACTCGTGGTGGTTGCGAAAGCTGACGATGTAGCGCAACAGCCCGGCCTGGTCGATCTGCGGTCCCGTGTAGCTGATCTGTACCGCGCCCCAATCGGGCTGGCCGGTGACCAGGCAGTTGCTTTTGAGCAGGTTGGAGGTCAGCACTTCGGTCACCGGGGCTTCGCCGGTGTGGGCCGTCAGCAGCTCGGGCGCGGGCGTGTAGCGGTCGCAGTCCAGGTCCAGCCGGTCCAGGCTCAGACCATCGAGTTCATGTACCGGTTCGCGGTCGAACATCTCGGGCAGCAACAGGCGCACGCCCAGGGTGGCCGGCACCGGTGCGCCGCGCCAGGCCGCGGCCGACAGGTCGGCCCGCAGCCGCGCCTGCACCGACTGAGGGCTGTCGAACACGGTATTGGAGTAGCTGCCCAGGTACAGCTTGAGCGATTTGCTCTCGACGATGTTCGGCGTCTCGCAGGGCACGGTGAAGTGCGCCAGCGCCACCTGCGGCTTGCCGCGCGGGTTCAGCCAGCTCAGCTCGTAGGCCGTCCACAGGTCGGCCCCGAAGAACGGTGGCGCGCCGGTGATGCCCAACTCGGCGCGCTTGTCGGCGCGGGCGATCGGGTACAGCAGCGAAGGGTCGTACTGGTCGGCATAGGGCGTGGCCTTGCCCAGCGGCGACTGGTCGGGTGATGTCATCAGGCGAACTCTCTCTCTCGCAGCCATTTCGTGGCGATCCATTTGTCGCCCAGCAGCACGGGCGAGCCGCCGTGCAGCGTGCGCGTGTTCGGATGCGGCCGTTCGTAGCTGAAGAACACGGCATTGCCGCGCTTGGGCGCCACTTCCATGTGCAGGTCGGGGAACACCGTGCCGCCGCCCTGCTCCGGTTCGCCCAGGTACATGATCAGCGTGCCCACGCGCTGGCCGCCGCGCCGCAAGATGGTGGGCGTGCCTGGCTCGCCAGGGTCGAAATAGTCGTAGTGCGGCTTGTACTGCGCCCCCGGGCCATAGCGCAGGATCTGCAGGCCCTCGCCGTTCTCGACCGGCCAGCGCAGCAGGTGCGCGATGCGCGCCTCGATGCGGGCGACGAGTTCGGTCTCGGCGCGCTGGAAGAACATGCCGTCGCTGGTGCGGTCGACGTTGACCTCTTCGCCACCGGTTTTGGTGGCCACGGTGCGCGAACGCGCCATGCGCGGCTGGGCCTGGTCGATCAGCGCCTGGCATTCCTCGTCGGACAGCAGATTGCCGAACACCACGATGCGCGGCTGGGCGTGCACGCTCAGGATGTGCACGCGCCGGTCGCCGGCATCCAGGTACAGCGCTGCGTCGCGCAGGTCGGGCTCGGGCACCGGCACGGCCGGCGGCAGGCCTGCCGCCTGCACGCCCTGCTCCAGGTGCTCGCGCAGCGTCGTCTCCAGCGCCTCGATGGCGACGTCCTCGTCCCAGCCGGCCTCGCGCATGGACTTGAGCACGGCGTCGGTGGCGTGGCCGGCTTCGGCCTGCTCGATGATCCAAGCGCGCAACTGCGGCGTGACGGACTGGGACGGTGCGTTGGCGGACATGCTGCTTTTTTCCAGATCTGCGGGGGTCAATCGACGCGGCGGCGGAACACCAGGCGGTCGGGCTCCGAGCGCTTGGCATCGAAGGCGTAGCCCTCTGCATCGAAACCCTTGAGCCCGCCCGGCGTCGTGATGCGGTGCTGGATCGCAAAGCGCGCCATCAACCCGCGCGCGCGCTTGGCGAAGAAGCTGATGATCTTGTACTCGCCGCTCTTGTAGTCCTCGAACACGCACTCGACGACGCGCGCGCGCAGCGCCTTGCGGTCCACCGCGCGAAAGTACTCCTGCGAGGCCAGGTTCACCACCACCGGGGCCTTGACCTTGCCCTGCTCGTCGTTCAGATACTCCGCGATGCGTGTGCCCCAGAACTGGTAGAGGTTGTCGCCGCGCGCCGTGGCCAGCGCAGTGCCCATCTCCAGCCGGTAGGGCTGCATGCGGTCCAGCGGGCGCAGCACGCCGTACAAGCCCGAGAGGATGCGCAGGTGCCGCTGCGCCCAGCGCAGGTCGGCCGCGTTCAGCGTGGCGGCCTGCAAGCCGCCATACACGTCGCCGTTGAAGGCCAGCACGGCCTGGCGCGCATTGCGCGCCGTCATGCGCGGGCTGTAAGCCTCATAGCGCGCCACGTTCAGCGCTGCCAGACTGTCCGAGAGGTCCATCAGCTCGGCAACCTGCTGCGGCGTCTGGGTGCGCAGCACTTCGATCAGCTCGGCTGTCTGTTCGCGCATCAGCGGCGTGGTGTGGGGCACAGCGCCGATCGGGGTGTCGTAGTCCAGGGATTTGGCAGGGGAAATCAGAAAGAGCATGGCGTCAGGCGGGTGCGGGCACAAATTATGTTGCACGCCGCATGGCCTTTGCCGCCCCAGGGGTCTGCCCCGCGCAGTGCCAGCCGCCCTGTCGCGGCGGGCCCGCCTGGCGCCGTCAGCGCGCCGCGTTGCGCCGACGGCGCAGGGCCAGGCCGGCGCCGGCCGCTGCCAGCCACAACGCCAGCGTCGAGGGCTCCGGCACCTCCTGCGTCGGGCCGAAGCCCAGGTTCAGGCTGGCCACGCGCTGCAGCAGTGCTGCGTCGCGCCCGGCGATGCCCAGGTCGCGGGCGGCGATCTCGCCGGCACCCAGGCCGGCCGGGTCCAGCCCGGTCAGCGTGCCGAACAAGGTCAGCGCGCTGAGGTACGAGCCGTACTTGCTGGCGTGCGTCCCGTCGTCCCACCACAGATCGACCAGGCCGTCGCTGGCGGCATCGGGCGCGTAGTGGTTGGCCGTGGCCACGCCCATCGCGATGGCCAGCATGAAGGCATCGCCCACCGGCGCCACATCGACGATGCCGCCACTGCCGTCGGTGCCGGCCGATGCCGCAGCCGCATCGTAGGCGGCGCTCAGGTCGGCCTGCATGTCCTGCAGGGTGTCGTAGAACGAGGGGGCCGGCGTCGTGGTGAAGCTCACCGCGCCGGTGTCTTCATCGGTCACCGTGGTGAACGGCGCGTTCACCAGATTCGGGCGCGCCCAGGTCTGGTAGAGGTAGACCTCGGTGTCGGCGCTGGCGTTCGGGTTGGCGGCAATGTTGCGCAACGTGCCGCAGGTGCCCGCCGTTGCGCCGGTGATGGCGGCGCAGCTGGCGTTGGTGCCAGTGCCGATCAATTCGCGCTCGCGGTAAGCCAGCGCCTGGCCCTGGTGCAGGTAGTCCTCGATCAGGTCCACGTAAGTGCTGAAGTACGCGGGGTTGGACGCCAGGCCGGGCTGCTTGGGCAAAGGCTCATCACTCTGCTCCTGCAACACCACCTTGCCCCAGGTCTGGCTGGCGATGTTGCCGCGCAGATCCCAACCCGCCGGGTTGCTGTTCAGGAAGTGGCCGCGCAGCGAGGCCGCGTTGCGCGTGGACAGCGCGACCTGGTAGTTCAGCCCGGCCTGCGTGGTGAACTGCTGAAAGATGCCGGCCACGCCGCCCCAGGGGTGCGGTTCGAAGGTGTTGCCGCCGGTGCCGTTGGCCGCCGCCATGGGGGCCGTGAGGTCGGTCACGTTCGCGGTGTTGTAACTCATGACCGGGTCGACGCGACCGAAGGTGTAGCTGTTGCCGACGAACAGCACGCTGACAGGCTCGGCGTGCGCGGCGGCGCAAGCCAGCAGCGCGGGCAGCGCCAGCGCGCGCAGAAGAGGACGGGTCATCTTGTCTCCAGAACAATCGTGGGAGCGTCGATGCTAGGCACTGCGCGCCCGCAGATCAAATATCTGGAATGTGGGGCGTGCATACGTTTTGCATATGCAGCCCGGGGCCTACCGCAGCGTGATCTGCAGCGCTTCGAACGGTGCGTCGATGCGCGTCCTCCAGGTTTGGCCGGGCGCGATCGGCCAGGCGTCCGTCCAGGTGCCGGTGGTGACCACGTCACCCGCCTGCAAGGCCGGCGCACCGGGGCAGGCCTGCAGCTCGTGCACGAAATGCAGCAGCGCGTGCAGCGGGCCGTCCAGCACGTTGCGGCCCTGGCCCTGGTCGATCACGGTGTCGCCCTGCAGCAGCTGCAACTGCACGGCGCCCAGGCGTTCGTCCAGCGCTGCGCCGCTGGCGGCGATGCTGCCTACCGCGGTCTTGCGGCCCACCAGCAGGCGCGCATGCAGGCCGCTGTCGGCCACGGGCTCGGCGGCGCTGGCGAACTTCCATTGCGGCAGGTGCGACTGCACGACCTCGAAGCTGGGTGCGAGCCAGTTCACACAGTCGAACAGCTGCGCAAGCGTCACGGCCTCAGGCGGCGTGGCACGCAAGCCGAAGGCCATCTCGGGCTCGATGCGCGGCTGCACGGTGCCGGCCAGGTCGACCTCGCCATGGCCGTCGCAGAACTGCAGCGTGCTGCTCCACACCGTGCCCCAGATCGGCGCGTAGATGCCGTAGCGCGGCCAGATCGTGCGGTTCGTGAAGCCGATCTTGTAGCCGACCGGCTTCTCGCCGCGCGCGCTGCGCAGGGCGCGCACCGCCAATGCACTCTGGTAGGCGGCGGCCAGGTCCGGTGGCACACCGTGGTCGGCGGGCCACAGCGCGGCGCTGTCGTAGTGCGCGAGCAGCGTCGCGGGTGTCATGCCAGACCCAGCAGCCGCATCGCGTTGCCCTTCAGGATGCCAGGCATCACCTCGGGCTTGAAGCCGGCATCCTCCGCATCCTTCATCCAGCGGTCGGGCGAAATCAGCGGCCAGTCGCTGGCGAACAGCACGCGGTCTTTGAGCATGGTGTTGGCGTACTGGATCAGCTGCTTCGGAAAATACTTGGGGCTCCAGCCCGACAGGTCGATCCACACGTTGGGCTTGTGCGTGGCCACCGACAGCGCCTCGTCCTGCCATGGAAAGCTGGGGTGCGCCATGACGATCTGCATGTCCGGGAAATCGATGGCCACGTCGTCCAGGTGCATCGGGTTGCTGTACTCCAGCCGCAGCCCGCCGCCGCAGCGCATGCCCGAGCCGATGCCGCTGTGCCCGGTGTGGAAGATGGCCGGCAGCTTGTGCTCGTTGATGACCTCGTAGATCGGCCAGGCCATCTTGTCGTAGGGGTGGAAGCCCTGCACCGTCGGGTGGAACTTGAAACCCTTCACGCCATGCTCTTCGACCAGCCGGCGCGCCTCGCGCGCACCCATCTTGCCCTTGTGCGGGTCGATGCTGGCGAACGCAATCATGATGTCCGAATTCTTCTGCGCCGCCTCGGCGATCTCTTCGTTCGGGATGCGCCTGCGGCCCAGTTGTGACTCGGCATCCACACCGAACATCACGAAGCCGATCTTGCGCTCGCGGTAGTAGTCGATGCTCTCCTGAATCGTCGGCCGGCGGCTGGAGCGGAAGTACTTGTCGGCTGCGCGGTCGTACTCCTCGCCGTAGCTGTCGAACGGGTTCCAGCAACTCACCTCGGCATGGGTGTGGGTGTCGATGGCGATCAGGTTGGTGCAGTCCATGGGGTCTCCTTTTTTTCCTAGGGTAACTACTTAAGAATTTGGGGCTTGAGCGGTCTTGATTTGGTTATTTTTCATAACCATAATCGATTCACACCAAGGACGCAATCATGAACCACCCCGACCTCTCCTTCGAACGCCAGGACGACATCGCCATCGTGCGGCTGGAACGTGCCGCCAAGCGCAATGCGTTGAACGATGGCCTCATCCTGGCGCTGCGCGACGCCTTCCAGAACCTGCCCGAGGGCGTGGGCGCCGTGGTCATCGACGGCGCGGGCGACCACTTCTGCGCCGGCCTCGATCTGTCGGAGCTGAAGGAGCGCAACGCCGGCCAGGGCGTGATGCATTCGCGCATGTGGCACCAGGCGCTCGATTGCGTGCAGTCCGGCCCGGTGCCGGTGATTGCAGCACTGCACGGCGCGGTGGTCGGCGGCGGTCTGGAACTGGCCAGCGCCTGCCACATCCGCGTGGCCGACGAGAGCACCTTCTACGCCCTGCCCGAGGGCTCGCGCGGCATCTTCGTCGGCGGCGGCGGCTCGGTGCGCATCCCCAAGCTGATCGGCGTGGCCCGCATGACGGACATGATGATGACCGGCCGCGTCTACAAGGCCGAAGAAGGCGAGCGCGCCGGCTTCGCCCAGTATCTGGTGCCGCAGGGCCAGGCGCTCGCCAAGGCTGTGGAACTGGCCAAGCGCATCGCCGCCAACGCGCCGCTGACCAACTACGCGCTGATGCACGCGCTGCCGCGCATCGCCGAGCAAACGACCGACCATGGCCTGTTCACCGAGGCGCTGATGGCCGGCATCGCGCAGGACTCGCCAGAAGCCAAGGAGCGCGTGCGCGCCTTCCTCGAAGGCCGCGCCGCCAAGGTGTCCCGCGACTGAAGCCCCCCCACAGGAGCACAACCATGACAGAGACCAGCACTGCGGCCACAGGCCGCCAGGGCACTGCTGCGCCCAAGTTCCGCCCCATGGGCTATGGCGTCACGCGTGGCGTGCTGCGCGAGGGCGAGGGCGGCGTGCGCTACCTGACGGCCGACCGGCCGCTGCCGCCCTACGCCCACCGCATGACCGACCGCCTGCTGCACTGGGCCGAGGTCGCACCCGACCGCACCTTCATCGCCCAGCGCGCGAGGCTGCCCGACGGCAGCCGCGGCGACTGGATCCGCCTGAGCTACCGCGAGGTGCTGGCCAAGGCCCGCGCCATCGGCCAGGCGCTGCTGCAGCACGGGCTGTCCGACGAGCGGCCCGTCGCGATCCTGGCCGAGAACAGCCTGGACCACGCGCTGATGGCCTTTGGCTGCCTCTTGATCGGCGTGCCGCACTGCCCTGTCTCCACGCCGTATGCGCTGGTCAGCAAGGACTACGAAAAGCTGCGCCACGTGATGGCCACGCTGACGCCGGGCCTGGTCTTCGCGGCCGACGCCCGCTTCGGCCCGGCCATCGCCGCCACGGTGGCGGCCGATGTGCCGGTGGTGCTGGGCAGCGGCACGCTGGACGACCGCGCCAGCACGCTGCTGGTCGATCTGCTGGCCACCGTGCCCACGCCTGCCGTGGACGAGGCCATGCACCATGTGCACCCCGGCACCATCACCAAGTTTCTGTTTACCTCGGGCTCGACCAAAAACCCCAAGGCCGTGATCAACACGCACCGCATGTGGTGCGCCAACCAGCAGCAGTTGCGCCTGGGCATCCCGGCGATCGGCGAGGCACTGGAAGACGGCTGCGGCCCGGTGCTGGTCGACTGGCTGCCCTGGAACCACACCTTCGGCGGCAACCACAACGTGGGCATCGTGCTGGACAACGGCGGCACGCTGTACATCGACGAGGGCAAGCCCACGCCGGCCGGCATCGCCGAGACGCTGCGCAACCTGCGCGAGATCGCGCCGACCATCTACTTCAACGTGCCCACCGGCTTCGAGGCCATCGCCGACGCGATGGAGACCGACGCCGTGCTGCGCAAGAACCTGCTGTCGCGCTGCAAGCTCTTCTACTACGCTGGTGCCGCGCTGCCCAAGGCCGTGTGGGACAAGCTGTACCGCGTGGCCGAGGCCGAGGCCGGCGAGCGCATTGTCATGGGCACCGGCCTGGGCATGACCGAGTCCGCGCCGTTCGCGCTGTGCGTCACGCGCGCCGAGGTGGTGGATGGCGAGTTGGGCCTGCCCGCGCTGGGCATGGAAGTCAAGCTGGTGCCGGCCGACGGCAAGACCGAGGTGCGCTACCGCGGCCCCAACATCACGCCGGGCTACTGGCGCCTGCCGGCCGAAACGCACGAGGCGTTTGATGAGGAAGGCTTCTTCTGCAGCGGCGACGCGGTCGACTGGATCGACCCGGACAACATCCACCTGGGCCTGCGCTTTGACGGCCGCATTGCCGAAGACTTCAAGCTGGCCACCGGCACCTTCGTGAGTGTGGGGCCGATGCGCGCCAAGATCACAGCCTACGGCGCGCCGTATGTGCAGGACGCAGTGCTGACCGGCATCAACCTGAAGGAAGTCGGCGCGCTGATCTTCTGCACCCAGGCCGTGCGCGAACTGGCCCGCTTGCCGGCCGACGCGCCCTGGCAGCAGGTGCTGGAAAGCGCGGCCGTGCAGTCGCACTTTCAGCAGGTGCTGAACAAGCTGGCGGCGGACGCGACCGGCAGCGCCAACCGCATTGCCCGCGCCGTGCTGGTGGCCGAGCTGCCGTCCATCGACAAGGGCGAGGTCACCGACAAGGGCTCGATCAACCAGCGCGCCGTGCTGAAGCACCGCGACGCGGCCGTGCAGGCGCTGCACGGCGGCACCCTGCCCTTCACGCTCAAGCCACAGTAACGAACGGAGACACACCATGAAGATCGAAGGACAAGCCGCGCTCGTCACCGGCGGCGCATCGGGCCTGGGCGAGGCCGTCGCCCGCGAGCTGGCCCGCCTGGGCGCCAAGGTCGCGGTGCTCGACCGCAACATCGAACTGGCGCACAAAGTCGCGGCCGACATCGGCGGCACCGCCCACGCCTGCGACATCACGGACACCGCCAGCGTCGAAGCCGCGCTGGAGGCAGCCGCCGCAGCCCACGGACCGGCGCGCATCCTCATGAACGTGGCCGGCATCGGCGGCGCCAGGCGCATCGTCGGCAAGGACGGCAGCGCCGCGCCGCTGGAAGACTTCGCCAAGGTCATCCAGGTCAACCTGATCGGCAGCTACAACATCAGCCGCTTGTTCGCCGCGCGCTGCGCCAAGCTCGAAGGCCTGGAAGACGGCGCCCGTGGCGTGATGATGTTCACCGCCTCGGTCGCGGCCTTCGATGGCCAGGTGGGCCAGCAGGCCTACAGCGCGTCCAAGGGCGGGCTGGTCGGCATGACGCTGCCGATGGCGCGCGACCTGGCGCAGCACGGCATCCGCGTGTGCACCGTGGCGCCCGGCATCTTCGCCACGCCGCTGCTGCTGCAACTGCCTGAGCCGGTGCAGCAGTCGCTGGCCGCGTCCATCCCGTTCCCGTCCCGCCTGGGCAAGCCTTCGGAGTTCGCCGAGCTGGCCTGCCACATCGTCACCAACAACCACCTGAACGGCGAAGTCATTCGCCTGGACGGCGCGCTGCGCATGGCGCCGCGCTGAACCCCACTGCCCCCTGTTCACCCCAAGGAGACTCTCGATGCAACACCGTCGCCACTTCATGCAGGCCCTGGGCAGCGTCGCTGCGCTGGGCGCCCTGTCGCCCTTGACCGCCCTCGCGCAGGCGTTGGACCAGGTCAAGATCATGTATGGCTTTCCCGCAGGCAGCGCTGGCGACAGCGTGGCCCGCCGCGTGGCCGAAAAGCTGGGCGGCACGCCCTACAGCAAGAACCCCGGCTTCGTGGAGAACAAGCCCGGTGCCGGTGGCCGGATCGCCGTCGAGACGCTGAAGGCGTCGCCGGCCGACGGCTCGGTGCTGACGCTGGCGCCGGTCTCGGCACTCGCCGTGTACCCGTACATCTACCCCAAGCTGAGCTACAAGCCCGAAGAGGTCACCCAGGTCTCCATCGGCGCCATCATGTTCCACGGCCTGGCCGTGGGGCCAGCGGTGCCGGCCGAGGTCAAGACGCTGAAGGACTTCCTGGCCTGGGCCAAGGCCAATCCGGACAAGGCCAGCTACGGTTCGCCGGGCGCAGGCTCCATGCCGCACCTGCTGGGCGCGCTGCTCGGCATCCGCGCCGGCGTGGAATTGAAGCACGTGCCCTACCGTGGCACCGTGCCCAGCATCACCGACCTGGTGGGCGGCCAGATTGCCGCCGCCATGAACCCCAGCGGCGACTACCTGCAATACATGAAGACCGGCCGCGTGCGCGTGCTGGCCACCTCGGGCAAGAAGCGCTCGCCCTTCCTGCCGGACGTGCCCACCTTCACCGAGCTGGGCTACCCGGATGTGACGTCCGAGGAATGGTTCGGCTTCTACGCGCCGGCCAAGACGCCCCCGGCCACGCTGGCCGCCGCCAATGCCGCGATCAACGCTGCGCTGAAGGATAAGACCGTGATCGACGCGCTGGCCATCGTGGGACTGGTCGCGCACGGCAGCACCGCGCAGGAAATGGCGGCCGACCAGAAGGCCGAGTTCGAACGCTGGGGCCCTCTCGTCAAACAGATCGGTTTCACCGCAGAGTCCTGATGTCCTGAAGATCCACCTGGAGGAGACAACCCCATGACCATGAAGAAGCCCCGTTCCCGCACCATCCTGGCCGCTGCGGCCACGCTGGCGCCTGTGTTGCTGCTGACCGCCTGCGGAGGATCGGACGATGACCTGCCGCGCCTGACCGAGGCGACGCCTGCCACCCTGCTGTCGTGCACTGACCTGGCCACCAAGCTGTCCCTGCCCAACACCACGCTGACCGCGGCGACCGACATTGCCGCCGGTACCTTGATGGTGGCCGGCCAACCCGTGCGTGAGCACTGCCTTCTGACGGGCCGCATGTTCGACCGCGTCAGCCCGGTGGACGGTGCCAGCTACGCCATCGGTTTCCAGATGCGCCTGCCCAAGGCCTGGAACGGGCGCTTCTTCTACCAGGCCAACGGCGGCGTCGACGGCAGCGTGGTCACGGCCACGGGCAGCACCGGCGGCGGTGGCGTGCTCAACAACGCGCTGAACATGGGCTTTGCCGTGCTGAGCTCGGACGCCGGCCACCCGTCGCCGACCCCGTTCTTCGGCCTGGACCCGCAGGCCCGGCTGGACTACGGCTACCAGGCCGTCGGCAAACTCACGCCCATGGCCAAGAGCGCGATCCAGGGTGCCTACGGCAAGGCGCCCGATCGCTCCTACATCGGCGGCTGCTCCAACGGCGGGCGCCATGCCATGATCGCCGCGTCGCGCTACGCCGAGCAGTACGACGGCGTGCTGGCAGGCAACCCCGGCTACCGCCTGCCGCTGGCCGCCATTGCCAACATCGCCGGTGCCCAGGCCTACAACCGCCTGGCCACCACACCGGGCGACCTGGGCACGGGATTCACGGCCGCCGAGCGCGCGCTGGTCTCCACTGCCGTACTGGGCAAGTGCGATGCGCTGGACGGCACGGCCGACGGCCTGGTGCAGGACACCACCGCCTGCCAGGCTGCATTCGACCTGGCGCGCGACGTGCCCACCTGCAGCGGCACGCGTGATGGCAGCTGCCTGAGCAGCGCGCAAAAGACCGAGATCGCCAAGCTGTTCAGCGGCGCGACGACCAGCGCGGGCGCGAAGATCTACAACAGCTTCCCCTACGACAACGGCCTGGCCGGCGGCGGCTGGGCAGCCTGGAAGTTCAACAACTCGCTGAACCTGGATTCAGGCGCCGTGGCCTTCATCTGGCAAGTGCCGCCAGAGACGCGCACCGGCTTCAACGGCCCGAACTTCACGCTGACCGGCAACGTGGACACCATGTTGACCAAGATCAACGCCACCGATGCCACCTACACCGAGAACGCGCTGTCGTTCATGGTGGCACCCAACGCCAACAACCTGTCGACGCTGAAGAACCGCGGCGCCAAGATGATGGTCTACCACGGCACGGCCGACCCGATCTTCTCCAGCGACGATTCGACCGCCTGGTATGAGACGCTGCGCGCGGCCCACGGTGGTGGCACCAGCGACTTCGCCCGCTTCTACCGCGTGCCCGGCATGCTGCACTGCTCGGGTGGCCCGGCCACGGAACAGTTCGACATGCTGACCTCGCTGGTCAACTGGGTCGAGAAGGGCGAATCGCCCGACCGCGTGATCGCCAGCGCCCGCGGCGCCGGCAATGCCGGCGGCGTCAACGCCGACGTGCCCGCCGGCTGGTCGCCCACCCGCACCCGCCCGCTGTGCCCCTACCCCCAGGTGGCGCGCTACAACGGCACGGGTGACATCGAAGCGGCAGCCAGCTTCAGCTGCCGATAGTTGCACTCCCAGTCTCCGCGCTGCGCGCTTCGCCAACCCCCTCTGCTGCGCGAGGGGGGCGCACCCAGCGGCCTGGCAGTGCCAGTTCCGCGGGTGCCCTGGCATGGCCTGCTCCGCGGCCTTCGGGGCCTTGATCGTGCGTGCTATCGCCGTACGCTTTGGGCACCCAGCTTGACGAACCACCGACCGCCACCGGCCCCGCACCATGGACTACCGCCCCCGCCCCGACGACATCCGATTCCTGCTCGACACAGTGCTGGGCGCAGGCCCGCGCCTGCGCCAGCTGCCGGCCTTCGCCGAAGTCGACGAGGCACTGATGGCCCAGGTGCTCGAAGAGGCTGCCCGCTTTGTCGGCGACGTGATCGCGCCGCTGAACCGCAGTGGTGACGAGATCGGCTGCCGTTTCGAAGCCGGCGCGGTCACCGTGCCGCCGGGCTCTCGCGACGCGTACCAGGCGTTCTGGAAGGGCGGCTGGCCCTCGCTGTCGGCCGACCCCGGCCACGGTGGCCAAGGCCTGCCGGCGGTGCTGGACGCGGTGCTGAACGAGTGGCTGTCGGCCGCCAACCAGGGCTTCACGATGGCGCCCGGCCTGCTGCACGGCGCCTATGAATGCCTCAAGCACCACGGCAGCGTGGAGCTGAAGGAACGGTATCTTGGCAAGATCGCCAGCGGCGAGTGGCTGGCCACGATGGCGTTGACCGAGGCCCATGCCGGCAGCGACCTGGGCCTGGTGCGCACCCGCGCCGTCCCGCAGGCCGATGGCAGCGTGCGCCTGGCGGGCAACAAGATCTTCATCTCCGGCGGCGAGCACGACATGACGGACAACATCGTCCACCTCGTGCTGTGCCGCCTGCCCGATGCGCCGCCCGGGCCCAAGGGCCTGTCGCTGGTGCTCGCTCCCAAATTTTTGCCCGACGGCACGCGCAACGCCATCGTCTGCGAACGCATCGAAGAGAAGATGGGCCTGCACGGCAGCCCCACCTGCCAGCTGCGATTCGACGAGGCCACGGGCTGGCTGGTGGGCGAGGCCGGCCGTGGCCTCAACGCCATGTTCGTGATGATGAACTCGGCGCGCCTGCACGTGGCGCTGACGGGCATCGGCCTGCTGGACGCGGCCTGGCAAAAGGCCGATGCCTACGCGCACGAACGCACGCAGATGCGCGCGCCCGGAGCGACCGGCACCGCGCCCAGCCTCATCGCCGACCACCCCGCCATCGCCCGCATCCTGGCCACGCAGCGCGCCTGGATCGACGGCGCGCGCCTGCTCGCCTACCGCACCGGCGTGCTGCTGGACGTGGCCCGCCACGATGCCGACGCCAAGGCCCGCGCCAACGCGCAACGCTGGTGCACGCTGGTCACGCCCGTGCTCAAGTCGACCTGCACGCAGCAGGGCTTCGACGGCGCCAGCGCCTGCCTGCAAGTCTTCGGTGGCCACGGCTATGTGCGCGAGTGGGGCGTCGAGCAGCATGTGCGCGACGTGCGCGTGGCCATGATCTACGAGGGCACGAATGAGATCCAGGCCATCGACCTCCTGGTGCGCAAGGTGCTGCCCGACGGCGGCGCCGATTTCAGCGCCATGCTGGTCGAACTGCGCGGCACGCTGGACGCATCGCGCGACCCGGATGCCGACGCGCAGCGCCGGCTGGCCCAGCTGCGCTACCTGGCCACCAGCGTGGCGCTGGCGGCCAAGGCCCAGCCGCGCCTGGCTTACGAGGTGGCAGACGATTTCCTGCGCGTGACGGCGCTGGCGCTGCTGGCCTGGTCCTGGGCGCGCATCGAGGCCACGGCCGGTGACGACCCGCGCTGGACGGAGCCGGCCGCCGCCTTTCGCCGCTGGGTGCTGCCCGAGTTCGACATGCGCCTGGCCATGGTCAAGCGCGCGGCCGAAGCGGTGGCGCTGGCCGCAGCGGGCTGAACGGCAGACAGGGGCCAAGGCCCAGGGCGGCCCCGGCCGAGCACCCACAATCGGCCCATGCCACGTGCAACAAAGATCACCCCCAAGCCCGCCGCATCCGCCCCTGCCACCCCACCGGCGCCCGAACAGCTGGACACCAGCGTGCTCGAAGAGCTCGTCGGCTACAACGCCCGACGCGCCTCGATCGCCATCGGCGCCGAGTTCTTCGAGCGCATGGCGCCCTATGGGCTGAAGCAGGCCGATTTCTCGGTGCTGGCGCTGCTGGCCCACAACCCCGGTGCCACCTCCCGCCAGCTGTGCGCCACGCTGGACATCCTGCCCCCCAACTTCGTCAGCCTGATCGCCGCGCTGGACCGCCGCGGCCTGATCGAGCGCCGCCCGCATCCGCGTGACGGCCGCGCCGTGGGCCTGCACCTGACGCCGGCCGGCCATGCGCTGGCGCAAGAGACCGAGAAGATCGTCGTCGAGATGGAGAACGAACTGGCCGGCCGGCTCACGGCGCGCGAGCGTGCGACGCTGCAGCGGCTGCTACAGAAGTTTTACTTGCGGCGCAGGGACTAGCGCGAGCCGCCGCCGGCCCACATGCGGCAGCCAGGAAGCGTCAGGAGTCCGCCGGAAGCTGCGGCCCAGGGTACTTGCGCAAGAACGCCTCCGGGCTCAGCGCCGGCACGGGCGACGCCCTGAAGTCGCGCTCATTGCGCGTGACGATGCATTGCGCTGCGCAGGCCATGGCAGCGGCCACCTGCAGCGCGTCCTCGTTGATGTCGATCAGCAAGCGCCTGACGGATCAGCGCACGTGCTTGGCCAGCAGATGTGCAAGCCGTGCGTCGTTGGCCTCCACGTCACCCGCTTCAGGCAGCTTCAAACGGCCCTGCCATTCGGCGACCCAGCGTTCGGCTGCGCCGGCAACGACGCCCTGCGCCAACAGCGACTGCTCCAACGACTCGCGCACCAGAGCTGATATCGAAAGCCCGCGCTTGCGGCTGACCTCTTTCAGCGCAGCGTGCAGGTCGTCAGGCAACCTGAGGGTCATGACATGCATGCCGGCTCCGGGAAATACACAGCGAGTGTTCGACATTGCCAGCCCGCCCTCACTCCCACTCCACCCCGCACACCAACATATACCCCAGCCCGTACACGTTCTTGATCAGCCGCCCGCCACCCGGCGCGGCCTCCAGGCGGCGGCGCAGGCGTGAGATGCGGACCTCGACGCCGTGGTCCTGCGATGGCAGGTCGCGGCTGCCCATCAGCTGCTCACGCGTGAGCACCTGGCGCGGCTTGTCCAGCAGCACGCGCAGCACCTGGGCCTCAGCCACGCCCAGGGCCTGCGCGTTGCCACCGGGTGCGGTCAACATCTGCGAGGCCGTGTCGAAGCGCCAGCCGGCGAACTGCGCATGGCGACGCGGCGCGGCCACAGGCTCGGCCACCGGCGCGGCGCGGCGGCGGCGCAGGATGCTGCGCACCCGTGCCACCAGTTCGCGCGACTCGAAGGGCTTGACCACGTAGTCGTCGGCGCCCAGCTCCAGCCCCATCACGCGGTCGATCGGGTGGCTGCGGCCGGTCAGGATCAACAGCCCGCAATCGCACTGGCTGGCCACCTGGCGCACCAGGCCGATGCCATCCATGTCGGGCAGGCCCAGGTCGATCACGCACAGCGCGGGCGGCTGCTGCGCCAGTTGCGCCAGCAGTGCGGCACCAGTGCCGAAGGCCATGGTCTGAAAGCCGTAGGCCTGCAGCGCGGCCACCACCAGCTCGCACACGGCCGGCTCGTCCTCGACCACGTAGACCAGCGCGCCGTGCGGCTCAGACATCGAAATGGCGCTCCAGGAAGGCCGCCAGCGCGGGCTTGTCGAAGGGCTTGTCCAGCAGCGGCACGCCTGCAAGCGGCTCGACGGGCTCCGCGGCGGCCCCAGGCAGCGTGGACGCGGCACCTTCGGCCGCGGCCTCGGCGTGCACTTGCCTGGGGCGGCCCGGTGCGGCGCTCATCAGCGCGACGCGTGGCACCCGCCGGGCCAGCGCATGGCGGGCCACGCCCCGGCCGTCGACCTGCCCGGGCATGACGATGTCCGACAGCACCAAGGCGATGCCCTCGGCGGCGTCCAGGATCTGCAAGGCCTCGTCTCCATCTTCGGCCTCGATCACGGCGTGACCCAGGTCCAGCAGATGGCGGCGCACGACATGGCGCACCTCGGCCTCGTCATCCACCAGCAGCACCAGCCACTGCGGCCGCGCCTGGGCCAGCGCCGGCACGGACGGCTCGGCCGGCTCGGGCGGGGCCGCCTCAGCCACCGGCAGCCACAGCGAGACCGTCGTCCCCCGGCCGGGCGCACTGGCGATGTCGATGCCGCCCTGCGACTGCCGCACAAAGCCGTAGACCATGGACATGCCCAGCCCCGAACCGGCGCCCGTGCGCTTGGTGGTGAAGAAGGGCTCGAACACGCGCGCCTGCGTGGCCGCGTCCATGCCATGGCCGTCGTCCACCACGTCCAGCCGCACATGGCGACCGGGCGTGGCCTGCAGCGCGCGGGCGGTGGCCGCGTCCACCTGCGCGGAGCTGGCACGCACGGTGATGGCGCCAGCACCGGCATCGCGTGCGTTCAGGATCAGGTTGACCAGCGCGTCCTGCAGGTGGCTGGCGTCGATCCAGGCCCACAGCGGCTCGGGCGGCGCGTCCAGCTGCAGCAGCGTGGCCGGCGGCAGCGAACGGCGCAGCAGCTTGACGACCAGCGCCGCCAGCGGGCCGACCTCGGTGGCCTGCGGCATCAAGGGTTCGCTGCGCGAGAAGCCGAGCAAGGTGCGGATCAGCTCGGCGCCACGCCGCGCCGCGCTCAGCGCCGGGTCGACAAAGCCGGCCGCCGCCGGGCCGACGGACGACTCGCGCAGCGCGCCCAGGTTGCCCATGATCACCGTGAGCATGTTGTTGAAGTCGTGCGCGATGCCGCCGGTCAGCTGGCCCAGCGCCTCCATCTTGTCGGCATGGGCCAGGCGCTCCTGCGCACGGCGCAGTTCCGACACATCGAACGTCAGCTCGAAGCAGCCCACCACCTCGCCCTGCGGCGAGCGCTCGGGGATCAGCGTGGTGTGCGCCGTGCGCACCAGGTCGCCCACGGTCAGCGTCTCGTACTCATAGCTCACCGGCTGGCCGGCCAGCGCGAGTGCCACGTTGGGCCGGATGCTGGCGTAGGTCGCGTCGCCCAGGTAGGCGCGGGCGCTGACCTGCTCGGGGTGCGCCGGGTCCAGGCCGAACCATTCCTGGTAGCCGCGGTTGATGTAGCGGTAGCGCTTGTGCTGGTCGAAGTAGGCAATCAGCGCGGGGATCGAGTCGGTCACCAGGCGCATCTGCTGCTCGCTGCGCAACAGCTCGCGCGTGCGCTCGGCCACGCGCTGCTCCAGCTCCAGCGTCTGCTCCAGCACGCGCTGCTCGGCACGCTTGTAGGCGGTGATGTCCGAGTACAGCGTGATGAAGCCCACGCCCGGCACCGGCATGCCGCGCACGCGCAGCACCTGGCCGTTCGGTCGCGTGCGCTCGAAATCGTGCGCGGTCAGGGCGCGTGCCGTGGCCACGCGCTCGGACACCTGGGCCTCGGGGTCGCCAGGGCCGTAGTCGCCGCGCAGCGCGTTGTAGCGGATGAAGCTCTCGAACGACGCGCCCGCGTGCGCCATGGCGGGTGGCAGCTCCAGCAGCTCGGTGAAGGCGCGGTTCCAGGCCACCAGCTGCAGCTTGTCGTCGATCAGCGAGAAACCCTGGTCGATCAGGTCCAGCGCCGCCTGCAGCGAGGCATAGCGCTGCAGGCGCTCGTCCTGGGAATCCAAGGGTTGCATGGCCGCCATCATGGCACCGACGCCTGTCTCACAGCGCCTTGACCAGCTCCGGCACGGCCGCGAACAGGTCGGCCTCCAGCCCGTAGTCGGCCACCGAGAAGATCGGCGCTTCCGGGTCTTTGTTGATTGCCACGATGACCTTGCTGTCCTTCATGCCGGCCAGGTGCTGGATCGCCCCCGAGATGCCGGCGGCGATGTAGAGCTGCCGCGCCACGATCTTGCCGGTCTGGCCGACCTGCAGATCATTGGGCGCGTAGCCGGCATCGACCGCCGCACGGCTGGCGCCAATCGCCGCGCCCAGCTTGTCGGCCAGCGGGGTGATGA